>JAFDVS010000120.1:60438-62574 GCA_018268935.1 Acidobacteriota bacterium
TCGAAATGCCGCGCATGGACGGCTACGAAGTCGCCGCGCACGTGCGCAACGACGAGCGGCTGAAGGATATCCCGATCATCATGATCACCTCGCGCGTCGGCGACAAGCACCGGGCGCGCGCCATCGAGATCGGCGTCGACGATTACCTCGGCAAGCCGTACCAGGAATCGCAGCTGCTCGAGGCCATCGAGCCGCTCGTTTCGCGGCGTCGTGAACCTGCCGCCGCTTCGGGCGCGGGCGGAAGGCACTGACCGATGGCCGAGCGCGTCAGCGAGATCTACAGCCTGCTCATCCCGCTGGTCGATGGCCGCCTGATCGTGCCGCGTGCCTGCGTGGCCGAGGTCATCGGCTTCCAGCCGCCCGCCGAGATGACCGGTGCGCCGCCCTGGTACCTCGGCACCGTGCCGTGGAACGGGCGCAGCATCCCGCTCGTGTGCTTCGAGGGCACCTGCGGCCAGGGCATCCCGCCGGCCACCGGCAGGAGCCGCATCGTCGTGTTCCACTGCATCGGATCGCGTGTCGAGGGCGGCTACTTCGGCCTCGTGTCGCAGGGTTTCCCGCAACTCGTGCGGGTCAGTTCCGATGTCGTGCGTCCGGACAACACGCGCTCATTCCCGGAGCGCCACCCGGTGATCTGCCAGGTGCGCATGATCAACGAAGTGCCGCTCGTGCCCGACCTCGAATTGCTCGAGGAAATGATCGCGGACGAGACTTCCGTCGCCGCATAGGTCCCGGTTCCCGGGCCTAGCCGAGGCGCAGCAGGCGGTAGGAGCTGTCGAGCACCGCCCAGTCCATGCGGCAGAGGATACGGTCCGGGCCGCTCACCCACATTTCGAGCGGCGTCCAGTCCTTGCGGTGCGGATGGATAAGGAAGTGATCGCAGTCGAAGCGCCCGGCCTCGACCTCGATGGTCTCGCGCCCCACGAACTCCATCACCTTGGTCGTCAACGCCGGGAAGGGCGCCGAGCCGCCATTGGGCTCGAGCGAGCAGGTCGCGCTGTGATAACCCTGCCGCGGCGGTCCCGCTGGATCGAAGGCCGCGGATTGCCAGCCATCGATCACCAGCGGGTGCGGCGCGAACACCGCGGGCGCGGGCGATACCGGCACGAGCGCGCCGCGTGGTTCCCCTGTCGCACCCACTCCTTCGAACGCGATCGACTCGCGCCCGAACCTGAACCAGCCCGCGCCGGCCGCGCGGCCCGCGAGCATCAGCTGCACGAACGCATGCCTCGGCCGCCAGTCGGCGTCGACCGTGTAGGTGACGTCGCGCAGCAGGTCGCCATCGTCCATCCGGCACAGTGCGCGCACCGTGCGGCTGCCATCGGCCGCCGACGTCATCGTGAAGGCCTCGTGCCCGGTGAGGCCCCGTTCGCTGTGAAAATAGCCGATCTCGCCCCGCGCCACCCGATAGGACGTCACTGGTCAGGTCCCCGCGCCGAGGTCACGGTCGAGCGCGCCGATGCGCTCGAGGATGTCGCCGAAGCGCCGGCCGAGCGCGGTCAGGCGGTACTCGACGTGCGGCGGCACTTCCGCAAACACCTCGCGTTCGACGAGACCGAAGCGGATCAGCTTGCGCAGCCGCTCGTTCAGCACCTTCGCGGTGAGGCCCGGCACCTCGCGCTGCATCGCGCCGGGCCGTGCGACGCCGCGGGTCACGAGGTCGAGCACGATCAGCGACCACTTGCAGCCGACGATGTCCTCGACCATGCGCGCGGCCGGCGGCCGGCTGCCCGACGACGATCTTTTTTTTCCGATGGCTGGCATCAATTTGCACCGAAAGGTAAGCAAGGCACCGTCTCGTGCGGACTTCTGCCGCCGCGCGATCCTGCCTAGATTGTCACGCGCACGGCCGCTCGTGGCCAGCCTGGGGGGAGAATGCCGATGAACATGCGTTGTTTCGCGGCGGGTGCCGCCGTCGTTGCCGCCATCGTCGCCGGTGCCGCCATCAGTGCCGATGGGGCCGCCGTACCCTATCCGGACGGATATCGCGCCTGGCGGCACGTGAAGAGCATGGTGATCGAGCCCGGCCACGCGTTGCACGCCTCGTTCGGCGGCATCCATCACCTTTACGCGAACGACAAGGCGATGAAGGGCTACGAAAGCGGCCACTTCCCCGACGGCGCGGTGATCGTGTTC
>JAFDVS010000121.1 GCA_018268935.1 Acidobacteriota bacterium
ACGGTGACCGAGATCCTCAGTTAAGGAAGCAAGAGCAGGCAAACAATGCTGAGAGAACGTATTCGCATCCGGCTCAAAGCCTACGATCACCGGGTTCTGGATCAATCCACGACCGAGATCGTCGACACGGCAAAGCGCACCGGCGCCCAGATCGCTGGCCCGATTCCGCTGCCGACAACGATCAACCGGTTCACGGTGAACCGCTCGCCGCACGTGGACAAGAAGTCGCGCGAGCAATTCGAGATCCGCACCCATAAGCGGTTGCTGGATATTCTCGAGCCCACGCAGGACACGGTGGACGCGCTCATGAAGCTCGATCTGCCGGCCGGAGTGGATGTGGAAATCAAAGCATTTGGCAAGGACAAAAAGTAGGGTGGCGGCTTGAGCAGGCGTTGCGTCTAACGCGCGCCTGCCAGCTTGCCGGTTGCCCTTGGGGGTATTATGGGCCCAGGAATTTTAGGCAAAAAAATCGGTATGACGCAGGTCTTCCGGCCGAACGGGGAAGTGGTTCCCGTTACGCTGGTGAAGGCTGGTCCCTGCGTCGTCGTGCAGCGCAAGACGCCAACCACGGACGGCTACGATGCCATCCAGTTGGGCCTTGTCGAATTCGTCAAAGCCGCGCGCCTCAACAAGCCGCTCATCGGTCACCTCAAAAAGGCCAATGCCGACGGCATGAAGTTCCTCAAGGAACTCCGTCTGCGGCCTGGAGATGACGACCTCAAGCCGGGCGACAAGATCCTTGTGGATCAGTTTAAAGCCCGCGAGATGGTCGACGTGACCGGTGTCAGCAAGGGCCGCGGGTTCGCGGGCCTCGTCAAACGGCATCACTTCCGCGGTGGTCCGGGCGGACACGGCTCGATGTTCGGCCGCGCACCCGGCTCCATCGGCGCGTCCAGCTTCCCGTCCCGCGTCATGAAGGGCATGCGCATGGCAGGCCACATGGGCGTTCAGGATGTGACGATCCGCAACCTTGAAATCGTCGATATCGACGCCGAAGAGAACGTATTAATGGTGAAAGGCGCCATCCCCGGACCCAATGGTGGGTACGTCATCGTGCGCCGCGCCAAGAAGAGGGGTGTCTAACATGCCTCGCGTGGATGTAATCAACCTTAGCAATCAGGTCGTGGGCCAGCTCGAACTCGCCGATAGCGTGTTCGCCGCTGAGATCAATGACGCCCTGCTTTACGAATCGGTCCGCCACTACATGGCTTGCCGCCGCTCTGGCACCCACAAGACCAAGCGCCGCTGGGAAGTCTCTGGTTCGGGCAAGAAGTTGTGGCGCCAGAAGGGTACCGGCCGCGCCCGTATGGGCTCCATCCGCTCCCCGCTGTGGCGTCATGGCGGTACGGTCCACGGGCCCATTCAGCGTGACTATAGCTATCGCCTGCCCAAGAAGATGTTGCTCGGCGCACTCCGCTCCGCCCTTTCGGCCAAGCTCCGCGACGGCGAGTTGAAGATCGTCGACACGCTTTCGCTGCCCGACGCCAAAACCAAGTCGGTGGCCAGCGCCCTGCGCAAGATCGAAGCCGGCAATACGGTGCTGCTGGTGGAATCCGGCGATAACCGTAACCTCGCTCTCGGCTCCCGCAACATCCCTGGCGTGACCTTGGTCCCCTCGAAGGATGTCACCACCTACGAACTGCTCCGGCATAAGCATGTGGTGCTCAGCCAGGCCGCCGCGCAGAAACTCTCGGAGGGCTTGGCTCAATGACCAACTTCGATGTAATTCGCCGGCCGGTAATCACCGAAAAGGCCGTCGGTAAGAAAGAAGCGGAGCAGACCCTCTGCTTCGAAGTGCACCCCGACGCAAATAAGGTGCAGATCAAGCAGGCCGTGGAAAAACTGTTCAAAGTCAAAGTGGCGGATGTCCGCACCTCGATCTTCGAGGGCAAGCTGCGCCGCCGCGGCCGCTACTCCGGCTATCGTCCCGACTGGAAGAAAGCCTATGTGCGGTTGAAGGACGGGCAGAAGATGCCCGAGTACGCGGAGATCTAACCCATGCCGATCAAAACCTATCGTCCTACCACGCCGACGCGCCGTTTCCAGACGACGCTGATGCGCGATGATCTGACGGACAAGAAACCGGAAAAGTCTCTTACGGTCGGCAAGAAGCGCAGCGGTGGCCGTGACAGCTCCGGCCATGTTGCCGTGCGGTTCCGTGGGGGTGGGGCCAAACGCGCCCTCCGCACCGTCGATTTCAAGCGCGACAAAGACGGCGTGCCGGCCAAAGTGGCCGCCATCGAGTACGATCCCAACCGTTCCGCCCGCCTTGCTCTGCTTCACTATGTCGATGGCGAGAAGCGCTATATTCTCGCGCCCGTCGGCCTCGAAGTGGGCCGCGAGGTGTTGAGCGGACCGACAGCCGATATTCTCGTGGGCAATTCGCTTCCGCTCAAGAATATCCCCGCCGGTACCACCATCCACAACGTGGAACTTCGCCCCGGTAAGGGCGGCCAGATGGCTCGTTCCGCCGGTGCCTCGGTGCAACTCGTTTCCAAGGAAGGTGACTACGCGCTCGTGAAGCTGCCTTCGAGCGAAGTGCGCCGCGTGCACGTCGACTGCAAGGCCACGATCGGCCAGGTCGGCAACGTCGATCACGAGAATGTGTCGCTCGGCAAAGCCGGCCGCACCCGTTACCTCGGACGCCGCCCCCACAATCGTGGCGTCTCCATGAACCCCATCGATCACCCGCACGGTGGCGGTGAGGGCCGTACCTCCGGCGGACGTCACCCAGTGACCCCCTGGGGCCAGCCCACGCGCGGTTTCAAGACCCGCAACAACAAGCGTACCGACAACATGATCGTCGGCCGCCAGAAGAAGAGGAGATAAGCGAGCGATATGGGACGTTCACTCAAAAAGGGACCCTTTACCGACCAGCACCTCGCGGACAAGCTTGCGGCTCTCAATGCCGCCAGCGAAAAGAAGGTCGTCCGCACCTGGTCCCGCCGCTCCACCATTCTTCCCGAATTTATCGGACACACGGTCGCCGTGCACAACGGTAAGAAGTTCATCCCCGTCTACGTGACCGAAAACATGGTGGGACACAAGTTCGGCGAATTCTCTCCCACCCGCACCTTCAAGGGCCACGCCGCCAAGGCGGATAAATCCGGTAAGTAAGGAGATCGCATCTCATGGCGCAACAGGAAACCAACCAGTACAAATCCGAAGCCCGCTACGTGCGCATCTCTTCGCAGAAGGCGCGCCTGGTGGTGGATCTCATCCGCGGCAAGAAAGCCGGCGAGGCCATCCACATTCTGCGCACCACGAACAAGCGCATCGCCCCTACGGTGGTCAAAGTTCTGCAGTCGGCTATTGCCAACGCCGAAAGCCTGAACTCCAACATCGATGTGGACCGCTTGATCGTGACCGAAGCGTACGTCAACGAAGGGCCGCGCATGAAGCGCATCCGCCCGGCGCCGATGGGCCGTGCCTATCGTTACCAGCGCCGCAGCTCGCACATCGTCGTCAAGGTGGGAGAAAAGGTCAGCTAATATGGGTCAGAAAGTTCATCCCTACGGCTTTCGCGTCGGCGTCACGAAGACGTGGCGCTCGCGCTGGTTCGCCAAGCAGGACTATTCGAAGCTCCTCGAAGAGGACCTCGCGCTGAAGGACGATCTCCGCAAGCGCCTGAAGGCAGCCGGCGTGTCCAGCGTCGAAGTCGACCGCCCGGGCAACAAGCTCCGCATCACCATCCGCACCTCGCGCCCTGGCATCATCATCGGCCGTAAGGGAGCCGAAATCGAAAAGCTGAAGCAGGATCTCGCCAAGCGCACCAAACGCGAAGTCTTCATCGACATCCAGGAAGTGCACAAGCCCGATGCCGACGCGCAGCTGATCGCCGAATCCATCGCTCTGCAGCTCGAAAAGCGCGTTGCCTTCCGCCGCGCTATGCGCAAGTCGGTGGAAAACGCCCTTCGCCTGAAAGCGCTCGGCATCAAGGTTCGCGTTTCCGGCCGCCTGAACGGCGCTGAAATCGCCCGCAGCGAGTGGTACCTCCAAGGCCAGCTCCCGCTGCACACCCTCCGCGCCGACATCGATTACGGTTTCGCCGAAGCCCGCACCACCTACGGTGTCATCGGTATCAAAACCTGGGTCTATAACGGGGAAATCCTCGACGGCCAGATCCGCCGGCCCGGCATGCGCAACGAACCCGAGCGCCGCCAGCCGCGGGAACGCCGTGGCCCGCGTCCCCAGCACCAGGGGCCGCCCCAGCAACATCAGCAACATCAGGCCCCGCCGGCCATTGTTGCGCCCCCCGTGCAAGCCGGTATTGAGCAGGCTGCTCCCGCCGACAAAGGCGCCGCGCCGCTCGTGCCGCCCATGGCCAACCCCGCTCCTCCCGCCTGGAAACAGGAAAACAAGGAAGGCGGCGAGGGAGAAAGCAAGTAACAGCGTCCAGCGCGCTATCAGGAGATAACAAGCCATGTTGATGCCAAAGAAAGTTAAGTACCGCAAGCAGCAGCGCGGCCGCATGACTGGGAAAGCCTGGCGCGGTTCGACCTTATCCTTCGGCGATTACGGCCTGAAGGTGATGACTTGCGGTTGGATCACCGACCGCCAGATCGAAGCGGCTCGCGTGGCCATGACGCGCTTCGTCAAGCGCGGCGGCAAAATCTGGATCCGCCTCTTCCCCGACAAGCCCATTACCAAGAAGCCCGCCGAAACCCGTATGGGTAAGGGAAAAGGTGCTCCCGAACAGTGGGTTTGCGTCGTGCGTCCCGGCAAGATCCTCTTTGAAATGGAAGGCGTGCCGCTCGCTACCGCTACTGAGGCGATGCGTCTGGCCGCACAGAAGCTTCCCCTCCCCTGCAAGATCGTGACGCGGGAGATGGCGTAAGCCGTAGAGGTAATGCAATGAAAGCCGAAAAGATCCGCCAAGTCGATACCAACGAACTCGAGGGCCAGGTGAAGGACATGCAGGAACAGATGTTCCGCCTGCGCTTTCAGATGACCATCGGCCAAGCCGACGGGCTCAAGAAATACCGCGAACTGCGCAAGGACCGCGCGCGCATCCTCACCGTGCTCCGCCAGCGCCAGCTCGAGTCCGCCAAGAAGGGATAACCGCTACACCATGGCTGACCAGACCAAACCCAATAAGCAGGAAAAGATCGGCGAAGTCGTCTCCACCAAGATGGCGAAGACCATCGTCGTCTCCGTCACCCGCCGCACCCAGCACCCGATGTACAAGCGGATTGTGAGCAGCCGCAAGAAGTTCTACGCCCACGATGAAACCGGTCAGGCCCAGCTCGGCGACGTGGTGCGCATTGTGGAAACCCGGCCCATGAGCAAGTTGAAGAGATGGAGTCTCGCCGAAGTCATTCGCCGCAACGCGGCGGCCGGCGTGGACATCGTCGGATAAGGAGAAACCGTCATGATCGGAATGAGAACCATCCTCGAGGTGGCCGACAATTCGGGCGCCCGCAAGCTGAGTTGCATTCTGCCCCGCGGCGGCGATCTCGGCCTCCGTGCCGGCCTCGGTGATGTCATCACCGCCGCCGTGAAGGAAGCCGCTCCGGAATCGAACGTCAAGAAGGGCAAAGTCGTGCGTTGCGTCATCGTCCGCATGCGCAAAGAGACTCGCCGCAAGGACGGCACCTACATCCGCTTCGATTCGAACGCGGCCGTCCTCATCAATGAAGTCGGCGAGCCCGTCGGCACCCGCGTTTTCGGCCCTGTGGCCCGCGAACTCCGCGACAAGAAGTTCATGAAAATCGTTTCGCTCGCCCCGGAGGTGATTTAATGCCTAAGGCCAAACAGCCCGAACCGCCGCGCCGTATCCGCATCAAGAAGAACGACACCGTGAAGGTGATCACTGGCGTCGACAAAGGCAAGACGGGACGCGTCATCGAAATCAATCGCACCACCGGACGCATCATCGTCGAAGGCGTCAACATGATCAAGCGTCACACCCGCGCCAATCCCGCCAAGCAGATCAAGGGCGGCATCGCCGAGCGCGAAAGCACGATTCATGCGTCCAACGTCATGCTGCTCACCTCGGGCGGCATCGCCACCCGCGTCGGTTTCAAGGTGGAATCCGCTGGCGGTAAGACCCGCCGCATTCGCATCGCTCGCAAAACCGGCGAAACCTTGGACAAGAAAGGCTAAAGAAGAGGTAACCGCAGATGGCCGCAGCAAAGCCCCGTTTGAAGGAACAATACGCCAAGACCGTTGTCCCCGCGCTCATCAAAGAGTTCGGTTATGGCAACCCCATGGCGGTTCCGAAGCTCGAAAAAGTGTCGCTCAACATCGGTCTCGGCGAAGCCACCGGTAACCCCAAGTTGATGGACGGCGCGGTGAATGAACTCGGCGCCATCGCCGGGCAGCGCCCCATCATCACCAAGGCGAAGAAGTCCATCGCCGCCTTTAAACTGCGTGAGAATATGCCGATCGGCTGCACCGTCACCCTGCGTGGCGACCGCATGTACGAATTCCTCGACCGGCTGTTCAACATCGCCCTGCCCCGCGTGCGCGACTTCCGCGGTGTATCGAATAAAGCCTTCGACGGGCGTGGCAACTACACGCTCGGTATGAAGGATCAACTGATTTTTCCCGAGATCGACTACAACAAGGTGGAGAAGGTCAAGGGTATGAATATCTGCATCACGACCACGGCCAAGACGGACGCCGAAGCGCTCAGCCTGCTGAAGCATCTCGGAATGCCGTTCCGCCAACAGTAGGGAAAGGGAACTCATGGCCACTACCGCCAAAGAAGCGAAAGACAGACAGCTCAAAGAGTCCATTTCGCGCGCCAAGAGCGAAGGCCGGAAGGCGAAGTTCGCCATCCGCATGCGCAACCGTTGTTTCCGCTGCGGCCGCCCCAGAGGCTATATCCGAAAGTTCGGATTGTGCCGCATTTGTTTCCGCAAACTGGCGCTCGCGGGTGAAATCCCCGGCGTGATCAAGTCGAGCTGGTAGTAGAAGGAGGCATCAAAAAACGTGACCACATCCGACCCCATCGCCGATATGCTGACCCGCATGCGCAACGCCTTGGGCGCACGCCATGCCAAAGTCGACGTGCCTGCCTCCAAGCTGAAGGCGGATATCGCCCGTATCCTCAAAGAGGAAGGCTATATCCTCAACTTCAAGCTCGCCGAGGAAGGCTCGCGCAAGACCATTAAGATTTACCTGAAGTACAGCCTCGCCAATACGCCCGTGATCTCGAAGATGGAGCGCGTCTCGCGCCCCGGTTGCCGCGTCTACGTCGGCTCCCGTGAGATCCCCCGTGTGCTCGGCGGCTTGGGCATCAACATCCTCACCACTCCGAAGGGCGTGATGACGGGGAAGACAGCCCGAAAAGAAGGCGTGGGCGGAGAAGTTCTCTGCCAGATCTGGTAATTACCGATCGCCGAAACGAGATTTTGAGGGAGTGTTTTAGCCATGTCGAGAGTTGGAAAAAAGCCTATCCCAGTGCCCGCTGGCGTGAAGATCAACATCGGCGCCCAGTTGGATGTCCAGGGCCCCAAAGGCAAATTGACCGTGCCGATTCCGGCCGGCATTAGCATCGAAAACGCCAACGGTACGCTCGAAATCAAGCGTGAGAACGATAGCTTCGCGGCCCTTCACGGCCTGACCCGCGCCTTGGCCGCCAACGCCGTCACCGGCGTGTCCACCGGCTTCACGCGCGATCTGGAAATCGTCGGCATCGGCTACCGCGCCGAAGTCAAGGGCGGCATCGTCAACTTCAACCTCGGCTATTCGCACCCGATCGAGTTCATTCTGCCCGCGGGCGTCGACTGCAAGATTGAAAAGCAGACCGCCCTTTCCATCTCCGGCTGCGACAAAGAGCTGCTCGGACAAGTGGCCGCCAATATGCGCGCTCTCCGCCCGCCAGACCCCTATAAGAACAAGGGTGTACGCTACAAGGGCGAGGTGCTGCGCAAGAAGGTCGGCAAGGCCGGCGCGGGCAGCAAGTAAGGATTAGAGGAGCATTCTCATGAGAAAGCCTGTCAATCGAGATGAAGTCCGGCGGCGCATCCACACGCGCATCCGTAAGCGCCTCTCCGGTACTGCCGAGCGCCCCCGGCTCGCCGTCTTCCGCAGCCTCAACCATATCTACGCTCAGGTCATCGACGACCGCTCCGGCAAAACCTTGGTTTCCGCCTCCTCCGTGCAGAAAGCCTCCGGAGTCGGCAATGGCGGCAATGTCGCCGGCGCCAAGACCATCGGCAAACTCGTCGCTGAAAAAGCAATCGCCCAGGGCGTGAAAGAAGTCGTTTTTGACCGTGGCGGCTTCCTTTATCACGGCCGCATCAAAGCGCTCGCCGACGCCGCCCGCGAAGCGGGCCTGGTATTTTAGGCCGCCAAGGAGAACCGGATGGTAACTATCCCTTCCAAGCGAATCGACTCGCAGTCGTTGCAACTCAAGGAAACCGTCGTTTCCATCAACCGCGTGACCAAAGTGGTCAAGGGCGGTAAGAACCTCAGCTTCTCGGCCCTCGTCGTTGTTGGCGATCCCGGCCAGAAAGTCGTCGGCTACGGCACCGGCAAGGCGAAGGAAGTTCCCGCCGCCATCAAAAAGGGCATCGAGGCAGCCAAGAAGCGCCTCCACAAGATCCACATGCTCGAAACGACGATCGCCCACCCGGTGACCGGACGCTTTGGTGCGGGATTGGTGCTGCTCAAGCCTGCCCCTCCCGGAACCGGCATCATCGCCGGCGGCCCCGTCCGCGCCGTCATCGAAGCCGTGGGTGTGCCCAACGTTCTCACCAAAAATCTCGGTTCGCGCAATCCGCACAACGCCGTCAAGGCGACGCTCGATGCGCTTGCCAAACTGCGCGACAAGAACGAAACTGCCGACATGCGCGGCCTCGCGCTCGACAAGGTCTAATCAACGAAGGAATCCGACATGGCCGAAGGTAAGATCAAGATCAAGCTCGTTCGCAGCCCCATCTGCACGCCGGAAACCCACAAGGTCATCGTGCGTGCGCTCGGCTTGCGCAAAATCAATCAGGTTGTGGAGCGACCCGACAACGCCGGCTTCCGCGGCATGGTCGCCAAGATTCCCCACCTGCTCCAGATCGTCAGCTAACCGCTCGCCAAAGCTAAAGGTATTGCCATGAATCTGAGTCAACTGAAACCCCCGGCTGGACAAAAGAAAGCGGATCGCCGCATCGGCCGTGGTATGGGTACGGGACGCCAGAAGACGTCCGGACGCGGTCACAAGGGCGCGCGTTCCATCTCCGGCTACAGCAAAATGCGCGGCTTTGAAGGCGGCCAGATGCCCCTCCACCGCCGCCTTCCGAAGCGCGGCTTCACCAACATCTTCAAAAAGAAGTTCGCCATCGTCAACGTCGGTGTGCTCGACCAGCTCCAGGGCGATACGTTCGATCCCGGCACGCTGCTCGCGCTCCGCGTCATCAACAAGATCGAAGACGGATTGAAGATCCTCGGCAACGGCGATCTCACCCGCAAAATCACCGTCAAGGCTCACCTGATCTCGGCTGCCGCGAAACAAAAGATCGAAGCGGCGGGCGGCAGTGTGGAACTGATCGCAGCGAAGTAGACTGGTTCGATAGGTTCCCTTGGTATGAACAAATTTCTCGAAGCCTTCGCCAACGTCTTCCGTATCCCCGATCTGCGCAAGCGTGTTCTCTTCACGCTTGGCCTGTTGGCCGTCTATCGCCTCGGTGGGCACATCCCCACCCCCGGCATCGACGCCAATCGCCTGGAAGAATTCTTCCAGCAGAATCAGGGCACGCTGTTCGGGTTCATTGACCTGTTCAGTGGCGGCATGTTCCGCCGGTTGACGGTTTTCGCCCTTGGCATCATGCCGTACATCACGGCATCCATTATTCTGCAGTTGCTCACCATCGTCGTCCCGACGCTTGAAAAGCTGCAGAAAGAAGGCGAAATCGGCCGCCGCAAGATCACCCAGTGGACCCGC
>JAFDVS010000122.1:0-22119 GCA_018268935.1 Acidobacteriota bacterium
AGCGAGTGCTGGAAGGCCACACAGGCAGCGTCTGGAGCGTGGCGTGGAGTGGGGACGGCAAGCACGCCTTTTCTGCTGCGGAGAACGGGGTCATGCGGATTTGGAATGTTTCCGTTGAGGCGACAGCGTCTCCCCGGACGAAGGAGACGCAGTACACGAACGCGAAAGTTCTCCTTATCGGTGAGAGCGGCGTGGGTAAAACAGGGCTATCCAACTTTCTCGCCCGCAACATCCGAGTAGAGGCGGAGAAGCCGCTCCCCTCCACCGACGGGGCGTGGGCCACACATTGGCTATTGACGCACGGCAAGCACGAAGAAGGAGTAGAGCGGGAAATCTGGCTCTGGGATTTTGCGGGACAGGTGGACTATCGCCTGGTGCACCAGCTTTTCCTGGAAGACACGGCGGCGGCGGTGCTGGTATTCAATCCACAGGACGCGAATCCCTATGAAGGGATCGGGCACTGGGACAGCGATCTGAAGAAAGCGGCAGCGCGGAGGCCGTTCGCCAAGCTGCTGGCTGCCGGGCGCGTAGATCGTGGGGGATTGGTGGGTAGCGCGGCCAGGATGACGAAGTTCATGCAGGAACGCGGATTCCACGGAGAGCTCCATCTGACCAGCGCGCTGACGGGAGAGGGATGCGATGGACTGAAAGACGCCATCGTGGATGGCATCGACTGGCAGAGCATTCCGAAGACCACCTCGCCTGCGCTTTACCGCCGGATGAAGCAGGAGATCCTGAACCTGCGGGATAGCGGGTTGGTGCTGATCCGCATGGGGGAACTGAAACAGCGGATGGAGATGACGCTCGCGGGAGAGAATTTTGAGCTGGCGGAACTGGAAACCGTGGTGGGGCTGCTGGCGGGGCCGGGAATGATCCAGAAGCTCGATTTTGGCGGCTTCGTGTTGCTGCGTCCAGAGGTGATGAGCCGCTACGCTTCGGCCGTCGTGCGGAAGGTCCGGCAGCATCCGCAGGAGTTGGGTTGCATCGGCGAAGGCGAGGTGCTGGCGGGGGATTTGGATTATCAGGATTTCGAGCGGCTCCCTCGATCGGATGAGGAAGTGGTGCTGCGCGCCCTGGTGGAGACGTTTGTCAGGAAGGCGTGGTGTTTGCGGCAGGCTTGCGACGGCTCCACACTGCTGACGTTCCCGAGTTACTTTCGCCGTGAGCGGAGGGAGCAGCCGGGGCATCCGAGCGTGCTGGTGCATTACCGGTTCGAGGGTCCGGCGGACGATATCTACGCGACGCTGGTGGTGCGGCTGCATCATACGAAGGCGTTTGAGAGCACGGAGCTGTGGCGCGCGGCGGCCGATTTCCGGACTCTGAGCGGGGGGAAGCTGGGCTTCACGTTACAGCGGGAGAGCGAAGGCACGTCGCTGCTGGATGTGTACTTTGAGGCGGATGTGGACCAGGCGTCGCGCGTGCAGTTTCTGGGGTACATTCAGGATCATCTGAAGGAACACGCGCAGGGCGTGGTGCGTCTGCGGCGGTACTACTGCAGCAACAAGAAGTGCGATTCCCGTGAGCAGGCGTTTGCGGAACAGAGGATGATTGACAAGGCGCTGGCTCCAGGTGGCAAGGGGAAGGTGCATTGTCCGGAGTGCGGCGGAGCGATTCCGGTGTGGGATGCGATTGAGGAGCGGCTCAATTCCCCCGCAACGAAGGAAAAAGTACGGGTGATGAAAGAGGAAGCGCAGGCGGAGATCGACAACGAGAGCCGGGAGCTGATTCTGGTGGGGCAGGCGTACACGATCTCTGGCGAAGCGGGACAGATCTATCGCGGGTACACGAATAGCGATCACGGGATTGACGGGGAGATTGAGTTCAAGGACTACCACGGGCGGGCTTCCGGGCAGAGGTTGTACCTGCAGCTTAAGTCCGGCGATTCGTATGTGAAGAAGCGCAAGAGTGATGGGGCGGAGATTTTTGCGATCAAGAATCCGCGCTGGGCGGATTACTGGCAGCAGCAGGCTTATCCGGTGATGCTGGTGATCCGGACATCGGATAAGGAGATTCGCTGGATGGACGTGAGTGCTTATTTGAAGCGGGAGAGCGCGGGCGGGAGGACCGTGCGGCAGGTGGTGTTTGAGGGCGAACGGTTTGATGCGGTGAGTGTCCAACGATGGCGGGCTCGGGTGTTGTCGATGATTTGATTCGCAGCTTGTGCCGACCGATGTGGTCTGGGATGTGGGAAAATTCGAACCGACCTGGTGACAAAGCGTACTGCATCGGTTTTTGTCTGTATCTACCGTAATCAACTAAACACGCCGCCGTTATTGCTTGCGGAAGCGGTTGACCGACTCCCTCACGGTCGCGGCTCAGAAACGGTTTCGGATGCGATGCGATACGGGACGAAAGCGCAACTATTTCTGACGTTGTGTTTAGTGGCTGCGATGAGTAAGAAGAATATTGGTTCCAGCATTGACGACTTCAAGAAGGAAGAGGGGATTTTCGAAGAAGCGCAAAATCAGGCGATCAAGGAGAAGAAGATCTCGAAGAATCGGATGGCGGTGTTGCTGAAGACGAGCCGCACGCAGGTCGATCGGCTGCTCGATGCGAAGAATGACATCACGTTATCGAGCCTGGAGCGAGCGGCGGCGTTGGTGGGACGGCGGGTGATGATTCAGCTTGTTTAGGTTCAGTTAGCCGCCAGCCGGAGGCCCGGGTCACTGGAGGCCGGAGATGGCGGGTTCGTTCCAGGTGAAGCCGCTGCCGGGTTCGGTGGATGGGATGGCGAGGCCGTCGCGGACTTCGATGGGGTTTTGGACGATGGCGTGCCACCAATCGGCGTATTCGAGCCAGTGGGCCATGGGGGTGGTGCAGAGGAGTTGGGCGCTGACTTCGGGCCAGAGGTGAGTGGAGACGCGGATGCCTTCGGCTTCGGCCGTGGCGGCAATGCGGCGCCAACCGGTGATGCCTCCTGCTTTCATCACTTCGGGCATCCAGTAGTCTGTCGATCGGGCGTGCAGGGCGTGGTGGAAATCGAGGGGGCCCCACCAGTTCTCACCGGCTTGGATCGGGGTTTTGATGTTGGCGGCGATGTGGGCGTGACCGGCGAAGTCGTGGGAGAGGGAAGGCTCTTCGACCCAGCCGAGTTTGTAGGGTTCGAGATGGTGGAGACGCTCGATGGCTTCGGTGGGGGTGAGGGATTGGTTGTAGTCGACGAGGATGGTCATGGTGTCGCCGACGGCGGTGCGCATGGCTTCGATGACGGCGATGTCCTCTTGCACGGTGGGGTAACCGATTTTTGCCTTGATGCCACGGAAGCCTCGTTTGGCCCATTGCTCGGCGACTTTGGCGGAGCCGGCGATGCCGTCGTAGCCTACGGCTCCGTAGGCTTGGATGGGGCGCTCGGCGGCGCCGAGGAGGCGGGTGAGGGAGACGTTGTGCGTGCGGGCGAGGGCATCCCACATCGCCATGTCGAGGCCGGCGATGGCCATGCCGACCAGGCCTTGGGTGCCGAGGAGGCGGAAGCGAGCGTTGAGCTTGTCGGTGATGGTGGTGGGGGCGAGTGGGTCGTTGGTGATGAGTTGGGCGAGGTTTTGGATGAGGTCGGCGGTGGGGCGGAGGGCCGCCGCGGTGTACGTGAAAATGATGGCGTGGCCGGTGACGCCGTCGCTGGTGGTGAGATCGATGAGGACCAGCGGGGAATCGACGACTACGCCGCTGGCGGTGCGATGGGGCTCAGACATGGGGACGCGGAGAGCGCGGACGCGGATATCGCGAATGGTGGGCATACAGACATTGGTATCACGGCGGCGAGGTAGCACGATTGGGAAAGAAGTAGCACGACTTGCTTCGCGGCTGGTGTGCCGTTAATCTGACTGGGCATGGGCCAACTCAGCCGCATTGGCGTTGCGATTGATTCCGATCTGCTTCGGAAATTCGACGATTTGATTGCCGCGAAGGGGTATACGAACCGGTCGGAGGCGTTTCGCGATTTGATTCGCGATGAACTGGTGGAGAAGCAATCGGAGAAACCGGATGCGGCGGTGGTGGGGACCGTGACGCTGGTGTACGACCATCATGTGCGGATGTTAGGTGAGAAGTTGACGGAGATCCAGCATGAGGCGTTTCACAATGTGCTGACGACGCTGCACGTGCATCTGGATCATGATCATTGTCTGGAGGTGCTGATCTTGAAGGGGAAGTCGGCGGCGGTGCGGAAGCTGGCGGAGGTGCTGATCAGCACGAAGGGCGTGAAGCACGGGCGGCTGACGATTACGACATCGGGAGCAGGGCTTTGATACTGGGGACGGGGATTGATCTGGCGGAGGTGGGACGGATCCGCGATGCCGTGGAGCGGTATGGGGAGAAGTTTATCCAGCGGATCTATACGCCGGTGGAGATCGCCTATGTGGAGCGGAAGGCGAACAAATTTGAACGCTTCGCGGCGCGGTTTGCGGCGAAGGAAGCGGGGATGAAGGCGATCGGGACGGGGTGGCGGAAGGGGGTGAGGTGGCAGGACTTTGAAGTGGTGAATCTGCCGGGAGGGCGGCCGACGTTGCGATTGCATGGAGTAGCGGCGGAAGTGGCGGCAGGGATGGGGGTAAAGCGGATTCATCTTTCGCTGACGCACACGGCTGAGCAGGGGATGGCATTCGTCATTCTCGAAGACTAGAAATCGCTTATACTTGTGTGTTTGGGCCTTCGAAGTCCCGATTTTGTTGCAGGTAGCTCCCATGGCAGCCGTTAAGTTAGAAGCAGTTCATATCGACCGCGGAACCGAGGCCAAAGCCGAACTTTCCCGCAAATTCCTTTACTATATGGCCCTGATGCGCGAGGTAGAGGAGCGCATTGAGCGCCGTCTTTACCGGCAAGGGAAGGTATTGGGGGGCGTGTATGTAGGGCGCGGGCAGGAAGCGATCCCGGTGGGATCGGGGCTGGTGGCGCGTCCGGACGATGTGTTGTTCCCATCGCACCGCGATCTGGCGTTGTATTTCATTCGCGGGGTGCATCCGCGGAACGTGTTTGCGCAGTACATGGGGCGGGTGGATGGATTGACGCGCGGGCGCGACGGCAACATGCACATGGGGGATTTGAGCAAGGGGCTGGTGGCGATTATCAGCGCGATGGCCGCGAGTGTGCCGGTGGCGGCGGGCGCGGCGATGGCGATGAAGTATCAGGGGCGGGACAGCGTGGCGATGGTGTACTTCGGCGACGGGGCGACGAGCCGCGGCGACTGGCACGAGGGGATCAATCTGGCCTCGGTGCAGAAGGCTCCGCTGGTGCTGCTGTGCAACAACAACCAATACGCGTATTCGACACCGTTGAGCAAGCAGATGGCTTGCCAGAACGTGGCGGATCGGGCGGTGGGCTACGGGATACCGGCGGAGATTGTGGATGGGAACGATCCATTCGCGATTTATGAAGCGACGCGGCGGGCGGTGGAGCATGCTCGCGCGGGGAACGGGCCGTATTTGATCGAGTGCAAGACGTTCCGGATGACGGGGCATTCGGCGCACGATCCGGCGGATTACGTGCCGAAGAAGATGTTTGAAGAATGGGGCGCGATGTGCCCGATTCAACGGATGCAGAATCGCATGGTGGAGGAAGGCTGGGCCACGGGCGAGGAAGTGAGCGACATACTGGCGCGCATCCGCAAAGAGACGGACGAAGCTATTGAGTGGGCGGAGAAGAGCCCCTACCCCGATCCTTCCGAGTTGACCGAACGCGTCTACGAACCTAAGTAAAATCCGGAGTTCTGGCAATATGCCGACCACATACGTTGAAGCGATCCGCGAAGGGATTCGCGAAGAGATGGAACGCGACCCGAACGTCTTTCTGTTAGGGGAAGACATTGGTATTTATGGCGGCGCCTTCAAGGTGACGCAAGGGCTGCTGGATCAATTTGGTGAGCGGCGTATTGTGGATACGCCGATTTCGGAATCGGCGATTGTGGGGGCGGCGATTGGGGCCAGCTTCATGGGATTGCGGCCGGTGGCGGAAATGCAGTTTTCGGATTTCATTTCGTGCGGCTTTGATCAGATTGTGAATTACGCGGCGAAGTGCCGGTACCGGTGGAACGCTCCGGTGCCGATTGTGGTGCGGGCTCCTTGCGGGGGCGGGATTCACGGCGGGCCGTTCCATTCGCAGCAGAATGAAGCGTGGTTCGCGCATACACCGGGGTTGAAGGTGGTGCTGCCGGCGACGGCTCGCGATGCGAAGGGGTTGATCAAGGCAGCGATTCGGGACAATGATCCGGTGGTATTTTTCGAGCATAAGGCGCTGTATCGACGGGTGAAGGAAGAGCTGCCGGAGGGCGAGTACACGGTGGAGATCGGGAAGGCGAACGTACACCGGGTGGGATCGGATATTTCCGTGATTACGTATGCGGCGATGGTGCATACGGCGGCGGAAGCGGCGGAGATTGTGGCGAAGGACGGAATTTCGGTGGAGGTGGTGGATCTACGGACGCTGACTCCTTTGGATGAGGAGACGATTCTTGAAAGCGTGAAGAAGACGTCGAAGGCGATTGTGCTGCATGAGGCCAATTTGACGGGCGGGTTTGGCGGGGAGATCGCGGCTCGGATTACGGAGAAGGTGTTCGAGTATCTGGATGGGCCGGTGCTGCGTATTGCGGCTCCGGATACGCCGGTGCCGTTTAGCTCGACGCTGGAGGAGGCGTATTTGCCGAGCGTGGATCAGGTGGTAGAGAAGCTGCGGTGGTTGGCGGCGTACTAGCTTGGCCTTCGAGATTCAGCAGGTTTCGGCGGAGCAACTGGGTGCTCAGATATGGGCGTTTGTGGCCTTGCTGCAGGACTCGGTGGATAGCGGTGCGTCGGTGGGGTTTCTGCCTCCTTTGGATGCGCATGCGGCGGTGCAGTATTGGAATGAGTTGATCTACGATTTGCAGGATGGAGCGGTGGTGCTGCTGGCGGTGTACGATGGCGATATTTTGCTGGGTTCGGTGCAATTGACTCCGGCGCGGCAGATGAATGGGCGGCATCGGGCAGAGGTGAATAAGCTGATGGTGCACACGACGGCTCGGCGGTTGGGGTTGGGGAAGATGTTGATGGCGGCGGTGGAGGAGAAGGCTCGCGAGTTGGGACGGACGTTGCTGGTGCTGGATACTCGCAAGGGCGATGTATCGGAGGCGCTGTATCGGGGGCTGGGGTTTGAGGCGGCGGGCGAGATACCGGGGTATGCGCGGAGTGCCAGTGGTGAGTTGCATACGACGGTGATGCTCTACAAGAATTTGCGGTGAGCTTATGGGGCGGCATTGGGTGGTCGCCGGGTTGTTTGTGCTGTCGTTGATCACCTATATTGACCGGGCGGCGATTTCGTCGGTGAAGGAGCCGATGGCGGCGGAGTTGGGGTTCAGCGATCGGGAGATGGGGGCTGTGTTTTCGGCGTTTGCGCTGGGGTATGCGTTGGCTCAGGTGCCGAGCGGGTGGGCAGCGGACCGGTTCGGGCCGCGGTTGATGTTGTCGGTGGTGGTGGTGTTTTGGAGCTTGTTGACGGCGTTGACGGGAGCGGTGGGTCAATTTGTGACGTTGCTGGTGGTGCGGTTTGCGTTTGGCGTGGCGGAGGCGGGGGCGTTTCCGGGGTCGGCTCGGGCGTTTTATAACTGGCTGCCGGTGTGGGAGCATGGACGGGCGAATGGGATCATTTTCGCGGCGTCGCGGCTGGGGGCGGCGATTGCGTTTCCGGTGATGGCGTGGTTGCTGACTTGGGCGACGTGGCGAACGGCGTTTTATTGGCTTGCGTTGCCGGGGATGGTGTGGGGAATTGGGTGGTGGATTTGGTTTCGGGATGAGCCGGCGGTGGCGGTGGAGAAGGCGGCGAATGTGGGGCCTGAGACTGGGTTTGGAGAGATCTTTCGCTCGCGGGTGATGCTGCTGGCGATGAGCCAGTATTTCATTGTGAATTTCACGACGTTTTTGTGTTTGACCTGGATGCTGCCGTATTTGAAGACGCGGTTTGGGTTGGCGGCGAGCGAGGCGGCGTTCTATGCGATGATCCCGTTGCTGGTGGGGGCGACGGCGCAGTGGGCTACGGGGACGATGGTGGATTTGTTGTACCGGTCGCGATGGGTGGGTTGGTCGCGCAGGCTGCCGGCGATGGTGGGCTTTGCGCTGTCGGCGGTGGGGATTGTGGCGATTCCGTGGGTGGAGGATGTGCGGGTGGCAGTGGGGTTGTTTACGCTGGCGGCGTTTGGGGCGGAGATGACGATATCGCCGTCGTGGGCGTTTTGTATGGATATTGGGGGGAAGAAGTCGGGGGCGATTTCGGGGGCGATGAACATGATGGGGAATCTGGGGTCGTTTGTGAGCGCGAATTTGTTTCCGGTGCTGGGGGCGGGGTATTTTGTGTTGGTGATGGGGTTGAATTTGTATTGCGTGGGGGCTTGGTATTGGATGCGGGGGCGGGGTGGCCACGGATGAACAAGATGGACACGGATTAATTTAGGCCGGTACTTTCGATATAGCGCCGAATGGGGATTGACAGTTTTGTGCGCTGGTTCTAGGATTTAATTCCCGTGCAACAACAGATCTTCCAGTCCGCATGTCGGCGAACCCTTGGCATAGCCGTGATCAGTCTTATGGCAGCAGCATCCGGCATGCAGGCGGCTACGGTTACGTTCAACAATCTGATCGCTGGTGTGACCAGCTACGGGTTTGATGGGGATGGCGACACGGTGGCTGACGTTATCTTCAGCACCACGGATCCGTTGGGATTTAATACGTCGGGGCCTGGGCCGTTCCAGTTGTATGTGTACCAGCAGGGGCTGGAGGGCACGTCACTGTTGAATCCGGATTTACGGGTGGATTTTCTGCATGGGGCCACGGGCTCGATTCAATTTGGGTTTGCGGTGAATGCGATGGCGGCCGGGCCGTCTGTGTTTGCGAGTCTCGAGCTGTTTGATGCCCTGAACAACTCGTTGGGGAGCGCGACTGTGTTGGGTGCTCGGTTTCCCATTCCTCCGATCCAGAGCACGTTCACGGAAGGGCAACTCACGCTGGGTTTTTCGGGCACGGCTGCGTATGGGTTGTTTAATTTCAGTTCGAGCAGCACGACGGGGCGATATTTTCTGGACAATTTCACGGGCACGTTTGGCAGCACGGAGACGGTGCCGGAGCCGCGGAGTATCGGGCTGGTAGTGTTTGGGGCTACTTTGATTGCTCGACTGCGCCGCAAGCGCTCATGAGTGCCGGTACGAGGATGAACCATTGGAGATAGGCAACAGCGGCAAGGACCGCCAGGCCCGCGGTGACTCCGAAGAATGGGACGGCGAGCAGTGCGAAGGCAGTGAAGAGGGATAGCGGGAAGCCAAGGATGACGAGGAACATGGAGTAGCCGCTCGCGGTCTCTGCGTTCGACGGAGGGAGTTGCAGCAGGAGAACCGCCCACACGGCGATCCAGGTGAGGGTGCCGATGCTGCGCCAGTTTGTCCACTTGGGTGACGGCATGTCTACTGTGAATAGACGAGGAAATCAGGGTTTGAGTTCGCTCTCGTTGCTAAACAGACGCCAGAGGTAGGGGATGAGGTGGAACCATTGGAGGTACACGGCGATGCCGGCGACGGCTATGGCGAGTTCGGTTGAACCGGTGAGTGCTATGGCGGAATAGCTGTGGGTGCCTAGTTAGTCCGCGGTTCTCGTCCGCAAACCTCACCTCATACGCGATGATTGAGTCAGCCGTGTCCGAGACTCGCACAGATGGGTATACGCCCATCGATCCATGCTCTCCATCTCTCTCGCCCGTCCGGGCTTGGTAATCGTGCAGCAAGCTGCTGCACTATTTTGAGGATTGTGCAACAAGCTGTTGCACAAATCCCGCGATCAGTTCTTCGGTAAGGCGAAGGCGACGTATTGGCCGTTGATTTCGACTTGCGTCGATGGGGTCAAGCCGACTTGCGCGGCGGCGCAGAAGACGATGTATTGGCGGCCGGCGATTTCGTAGACGGCGGGGATGCCTTCGAGGGCCATGGGGAGTTCGTGCTCCCAGAGGATGTTGCCGTTCGATACGTCGAGGGCTCGCACTTTTTTGTCGCGGGTGCCGGTGAAGATGAGTCCTCCGGCGGTGACGACGGGGCCGACTTTCGGATAGTGGGTGCCGGTGTTCTTGATTCCCTTCTTCGCTAACTCGGGGACTTCGCCGAGCGGGATTTTCCAGAGGATCGTGCCTTCGTTCATGTCGTAGGCGGTGAGCGAGGTCCATGGCGGTTTGATGGGTGACAGACCGTCGCTGGCAATCATGAAGCCGAAGCCGCTGTAGTAGCGGTCGCCGGCGGAGGCTTCGAGTAATTGCGCGTCCTGCTTCGGATCTTTTTCGAGACGCAGCATCGAGGGGAGATCTTTCGAGACAACGTACATGCGGCCGGAAGTGGGATCGACGGCGGTGCCTCCCCAGTTGGCTCCGCCATTGTTGCCGGGCATCTGGACGGTGTTGCGCTTGCCGGGGGGCGTGAAGAGACCTTCGTTGCGGGCGCTGAGGAGATCGTCACGGAATTTGGCGCGATCGGCAGGGCTCAGATATGGGCTGAGATCGTCGACGGTGAAGGATTGGCGAGCGAAGGGCGGAGGCTTGACGGGGAAGGGCTGGGTGGCCCAGGTCTCTTCGCCTTGCATGTCGGACTTGGGGACTTTGCGTTCTTCGATGGGCCAGAGAGGCTTGCCGGTGACGCGATCGAAGGCCCAGACGAATCCTTGCTTGGTGACTTGCGCGACGATGTCGACGGTTTTGCCTTCGTGTTTCACGGTGAGCAGCTTGGGTGCGGTGGCGTTGTCGTAATCCCAGATGTCGTGGTGCACCATCTGGTAATGCCAGAGGCGCTTGCCGGTGCGGGCGTCGAGGGCGAGGAGGGAATCGCTGAAGAGATTGGCGCCACGGCGGTCGACACCGTAGAAGTTGTACTTGGCGCTGGCGGTGGGCGCGTAGAGAATGCCGCGCTTTTCGTCGAGCGACATTTCGCTCCAGACGTTGGCCCCACCGACGCGCTTCCAGGCATCGGCGGGCCAGGTGTCGTGACCGAATTCGCCGGGGCGCGGGACGGTGTGGAACGCCCATACCAGCTTTCCTGTACGTACGTCGAAAGCGCGGATGTCGCCGGGGGCGGAGCCGTAGCCTTGGTTGGTGGCCGAGCCGAGAATGATGGTGTCTTCGAAGACGCGGCCAGGGAAGGCGGACTGGACGAGGCGGATGACTTTGGGGTCGCGGTCGAGGCCTTGCTTGAGATCGACGCTGCCTTTGTCGCCGAAGGTTTCGATGAGGCGGCCGGTGCGGGCATCGATGGCGCGGAGGTTGTGATTGGCGCAGAAGAGGAGACGGCGCTCTTTGCGATCCTTGCTTTCCCAGTAGTTGATGCCGCGCGTGGTGACCACCATGGTGCCTTGCGGCTGGGTGTAGGTCCAGAGTTCCTTGCCGGTGGCGGCATTGAGGGCGACGATGGAGTTGCTTTTGGCGAGGACGTAGATGGTGTCGTCAACGACGAGGGGGTTGAAGGAATAACGGTTGTGATCGCTGGTGGGGAAGGTCCAGGCGATTTGGAGCTTGGACACGTTGCCTTTGTGGATTTGTTTGAGGGCGGAGTATTGGGCGGAGTCGGAGGAGCCTCCGTAATCGCTCCAGGTGTTGTATTGCTGCGCCGCGGCGAGGGCGGAGGTGAGTAGCAGGCTGACGAGCAGATGCATGTTTCTACATTGTCTCCAACGGGTGGCTGCCGCCGCCGCGCGGGAGGAATTTCGCTGGTTCCACGGGGGGCAGGCCGGCGTCGGTATTGCCGGAGAGATACTTGCGCATGCTGCGGGGCTGCATCATGTGGAGCGCGGTGGCACCGTCGGTGAACTTCACGGTGAGGAAGCGATCGAAGGGATTGCGGACCTGGCCGGGCTGGAGCGAGGGCTCGGGTTGATCGACGGGCGGGCCTTCGTCGGGCTTTTCCATGACGGCGAAGTGGAGGCGCGGCCAACAGGGCTCGGGGTCTTTCTGATACCAGAAATACATACTGAAGCAGAACATGGCGAAGGCTCCGAGGAAGTGCCAGGCGGCGTGGGACCAAGCGGCATCGGGATTGCCGAGCGCGCCGCTGGGTGTGCAGAAGGGGCCGCCGGTGTGGCCGAGTTTCCAAATGAGCATGGCGACGCCGAAGCCGAGCATGCCGCCGATCCAATACCAGAGGAGGCCGTCGTAATCGGTGGTGACGTGGCAGATGAAGGCGAGAATGATTTCGGTGACGAAGGCTCCGCCGACGAGGATGGCGAAGACGTGGATGCCGGCGAAGCCGGGGAGGAACATGCCCGTTGCGCCGCAAAAGGCGATGACGACGAGCGAGAGGAACATGATGAGGAACGCGTACCACGGCCAGTTGGCGATGCGGACGATGTTGTAGCTGATGACAAAGGCGCCGAACATATCCATGCCGAAGGAGTCGAGCCAGGCCCAATCCATGAGGAAGCTGCCGTGGAAGAAGGCGGAGCCGGGACCGTTCATGATGAGGATGGAGCCGAGCAGGACAGGATAGAGCGTGACGGAGGTCATGCGGTTTTTGTGGGGCTTGCCGTTGGAGCCTTTCGCGGCGAACATGCCGAACCAAATGATGCCGAGGGCGACGAAGCCGAGGGTGGACCAGGTGGAGGCGTGCTGCTCAATGACACCGAAGGTCATGCGTTCGCAGTAGGAGCCATCGAAGCCTTCGTCGTCGCGAAAGGCGTGGGCGGAGCCTTTGAACTGCTCGCGGAGTTTAGCGCAGGCTTCCATTCCCGCGGGGTCGTTCATGCTGAGGTCGACGGGCTGGCCGTTGCGGATGATGGGCGGGCAATAGTCGGAAGCAGCGATGCCCCGAAATGCGTGGCTGCCGGTGGCGTCTGGAGGTGGGCCATCCCACAGGGCGAAGGCGACAATGAGCAGGACTGTCATGAGGGCAGCGGCGAGGCCGATGCCGTAGGCGAGCCAGCCCCATTGTGGTGACGTGGGCCAATCCTGCGTTTCTAATTGCACGTCGTTGTCGGAGTAGCCTGCGCGGCCGAGTTGATGGCCCTTGCGTACGAATAGCGGATCGGAGGTTCCTTCGCGGGTGGGGGACATGCGGGACGAACCCGCGCCATAGGTGTTACGCAGTGGTTCGTTGCGTTGTTTGCCGGTGACGCCGTTGCGCATGAGCCAGCCGTAGTTGGCGACGGAGCCATCCTGGTGGCGGACCTGAACGTAGTTGCAGCCGCCGGTGTTGTGGTCGTAGGGAGTGGAGCCTCCTTCGAGGTGTTTGTCGTCGCCGGGCGCGGCGAGGGGAAAGAGGCGCTTGTACTCGTGGTCTTCGTAGTAATTGATGATGTGGCCTTCGAAGGCGCTGACGACAGTGGTTCCGTCGGGGAGGCAGAAATCGTAGGCGCCCTCTTTGAAGGGGCCATTTTGCTGGATGAAATGGCTCCAGTAGCCTCGCGCGCCCTGTAGCGTGTAGCGTTCGCCGAGGTAAGGGAGCTGCATGTCGGTGCGGCCGTACTGTTGGGTTTCCCCTTCGTTGACGAAGGCCCAGCCGGCGAGTCCGCTGGCGCCGTAGACGAAGAAACCGGCGACGCCGACACCGACGAGTGCGGCGATGAGCCAGCCGGCGCCGAGTCCGCCGGCGAGCATCATGACGACGAAGAGCACAATGGCGACGAGGAGGCCGATGATGGCGGAAAGGAAGTGAGGTGGAGCGAAGCCCCAACTGGGGACTGCTTTGTACTCTTCGCGGCGGCCGCCGAGATAGCCGAAGCCGAAAGCGGTCCAGGTGCCGGTGAGCATACAGAAGAGCACGGCAATGAGACCTTTGTCCATTTCAGCGTCGGCGCCGGAGCGCATGAAGAAGGCGAAGATGAGTCCGATGCCGAGGGCAACGTAAACGGCGGAGGCGGCGATGCAGGCGGCGAGGCCGGGACCGAAGCCGAAGATGATGCCAGTGAGGTAAGCGGTGAGGGCGGCGAGGAGGCCGCTCAAGTAGAGCGGGAACTGGCCCATCATGTCGGCGAAGCCCATGCCGGCGGCGGCGGTGAGAACGAGGAAGAGGATCCAAGTGATGTCGCGGCTGTAGAGGAGGCTGGGCTCATCGGACCAGAGGATCTGAGCGAGCGTGGTGAAGGATGGGGCTCCGGGGGCAGGGATGGGATGACGCCGGGTGCATTCGCGGCCTCTGCTCCAGGTGCCGTTGGCGTTGTAGCGATAGGGCAAGGCGCGCATGACGATGTCGGCGTAGCTGGTCTGGTGCATGAACACTTCGGCGGAAGTACGGAGTTTGACGTTGGCCAGATCGGGGCGGTCATCGGTTGGGATGCGCGAGGTGACGTCTTCGTAGCCAGCTTTTTCGACGGCGATGCCGTAGGTGCCGGGAGCGAGGTTCTGGAAGCGGGCGACGCCGTTGGCGTCGGTGGTTTGCTCGAGGCCGTTGACTTTGACTTTGACACCTTCAAAGCGAGGGTCCTGCGCGGCGAGGCCTTCCATCTCCGGCGTGTCCCAACAGACGGCCCATTTCCAGACCACGACTTCGAGATGACCCGTGGTACAGGGGATACATGGGTTGGACGGCGCCGCAGCCGAGCTTCCAGGCGGATTCATATTCTCCGTATTCTACGTGATACATTGACAGGCGATGCGAATTCTCAGCGCTTTATTTCTCCTCCCGATTCTTGGCTCCGCGCAGAGCGTCACCATAACGAAGAAGATGTCGCCGCCCACGTGGGCGCTGTTGGAACGCGAGTTGATCAAAGCCAACTCGGAAGCCGCCGTGAAATACGGCGAGAAGTATCTGGACTCGCGGGGATACCTGCTGCACACACCGCGTTGGGGGACGCTGGATGGACCCGACGACGCGATTGAGACGTTTTTCAACTGGACGCTGATGTATGCGTTGGGCGGGTCTGATGCCGTGTTGCGCACGTATCAGAAGGCGCTGGAAGGGCACCTGCAGCAGTACAAAGAGATGCGCACGGTGAAGACGAAGCTGGCGGAGAACGGGGCTTATTACAAGGAGTTCATTACGCAGTCGGACTGGTTCCACACGGGCGAAGGGATGCGCGGCTTCATGTTTCTGGGGCTGGCCGATCCGAACGCTCCGCTGCTGCGGGATCGTCTGAAGCGCTTCGCCGGGATGTATATGAACGAAGATCCGGAGGCGCCGAACTACGATCCGGTAAACAAGGTGATCAAGTCGATTTGGACGGGGAGCAAGGGGCCGATGCTGCACAAGGCGACGACCTATGATTGGGTGGGCGATCCGGTGCCGGGCAGCTTCCACTTGTTGCATGGTCCGAAGGGGCGCGGGCAGTTGATCAATCTGAACTCGGTGTACGACAAGATGCTGGCGCATTGCGCGGAGTATCTGGATTCGGTGGGGGATCACCCGTTGAATCTGGCGTCGACGGGGTTGGCGACGAACGCGTACATGCTGACGGGCGAGAAGAAGTACAAGGATTGGGTGCTGGAGTATGTGGGGGCTTGGAAGCAGCGCACGGATGCTAACGGCGGCAACATCCCGACGAATATTGGATTGAACGGGCAACCGGGCGGCGAGTATGGCGGGAAGTGGTACAAGGGCACGTACGGTTGGAACTTCACGATCTATGATGGCGAGATCGACAAGACGGCGAGCCGGAATACGGTGACCGCGGGATCGTGGCCGGGGTTTGGGAATGCGTACCTGGTGTCGCAGGGCGATGCAGGGTTTGTGAATACGCTGCGGAAGCAGATCGACAATTTGTACGCGCAGAAGAAGACGGTGAATGGACGGGTAATGATCCCTTCGATGTTCGGCGATCCGCGCGGGTACAAGTACACGGGGCGGGAGGAGTGGTATGAATGGACTCCGAATCTGCAGACGAACCGGCTGACGGAGATTTATTTGTGGTCGCTGGATCGGAAGGATCTGGAGCGGGTGCCGGTGGAAGGATGGCTGGCGTATCTGGAAGGGAAGGATGCGTCGTATCCGGAGAAGGCGCTGCGCGCGGATCTGGAGGAAGTGCGGAAGGGCGTGGTGGACATTGATGAGGACAATACGACTCCGGACACTCGGCTGGCGGATTATGTGCAGGGATTGAGCCCGGTGACGACGGATGCGCTGACGAAGTTGACGTTGGGGAGTTATCTGACGGGGAACATCTGGACGCTGCATTCGCGGGTGCGGTATTTCGATCCTGTGAAGCAGCGGTCGGGATTGCCGGAGGATGTGGCGGCGCTGGTGGAGAAGTTTGATGCGGAGTCAGTGACGCTGACTTTGGTGAATACGAATCAGGTTGCGCCGCGGACTGTGGTGGTGCAGGCGGGAGCTTATGCGGAGCATCAGTTTTTGCCGAGTGGGAATTCGTCGATCACTGTGAAATTGGCGGCGGGGGCTGGGGATAGAATGACGCTGAAGATGAAGCGGTATGCGAATGCGCCGACGTTGCGGTATCCGTGGGATCGGTAATGGTGAGCTAGAATCGTGACATGGAGCAGAAGACTCTCCTCAGTTTGGCCGAGTTCTTCGCGTTACCCGGCGATGGTAACGATTACGAACTTGTACATGGGGAGTTGGTGCGAATGCCTCCGCAAGATTTCGAGCATGAATTCGTGAAGTCACGAATCACGCAATTGCTGATTCTGTTTTTGGAGACTCACGATTTTGGAATGGTGTTTCCTGAGACAGGGGCGGTTCTGGACGAGGGCTCGTGGCGCAAGCCGGATGTAAGTTTCTTGCGGTGGCCGCGGTTGGACCGTCAAGCACGAAATGAGCCCATTGAGGGTGCGCCCGATCTCTGCGTTGAGGTGGTATCGGAGTCGAACACACACCGGGAGATTGCAGAGAAGACGCAGCATTTCCTCAACAGTGGGGCTTTGTCCGTTTGGTGTGTGTATCCAAAGACCAAAGAGGTACACCTGGTGAGTCGTACGGAGGATCGATGGTTGGGGCCGGACGATTTGCTCAGTGATGTGGAGTTGCTGCCGGGGTTCCATGTGCAGGTGCGGAGTTTGTTCGAGCGGAAGAAGTAGACACTCAGGCGTGAAAGAGGGCCATCTGGCCTCCGGTGTGCCAGAAGAGGACGTTCGTGTCTTTGTTGAGCTTGCCCTGGCGGACCCAGTGGATGAGGGCGGCCATGGCTTTGGCGGTGTAGACGGGATCGAGGAGAATGCCTTCGGTGCGGGCTGTGAGGTTGAGAGCTTCACGGCCTGCTTCGCTTTCGATGCCGTAGCCTTCGCCGATGAATTCGTCGAGGATTTCGATTGTTGGATCGAGGGCGATGCTGAGTCGTTCGCCGATGCCTTGGACGATGGTTCGGACGGTGGCGGCGATGCTTTCGGATGAGTCGTCGGGGGAGACTCCGATGATTCGGGTTTGGGGATTGAGGAACAGCTCTTTGCCGGCGGCGAGGCCGGAAAGTGTGCCTCCGGAGGAACAGCAGATGAAGATGGTGTCGATGCGGAGTTCGCGGGCATCGAGTTGGGCGGCGAGTTCGGAGGCGGCGGAGGCGAAGCCCAAGGCTCCTTGCGGTGTTGAGGCTCCGAGGGGAATGATAACGGGGCGGCGGCCTTCGGCGCGGAGTTCGTTGGCGATGCGCTCCATGGTGGGGGCGCGTTCCGTGCGGTCGTAGACGGGGACGATGCGCGCGCCGACCATTTGTTCAATGGCGAGACTGGCGGGAGTGTGCGGATAGGGTTGCGCGGGTTGATTCTGGACGAGGACGCAATGGAGGCCGAGCTTGGCGGCCATCATGGCGGTGGCGCGGCAGTGGTTGGAACGGACTCCGCCGCAGGTGATGACGGTGTCGGCCGCTTCGGCTTGGGCCGCGGCGAAGATGTATTCGAGCTTGCGGATCTTGTTGCCGCCACAACCGGGGCCGGTGAGATCGTCGCGCTTCATCCAGAGGCGCGGGCCTCCGCCGAGTGCTTCGCGAAGGCGGGGGAGTTTTTCTATTGGTGTGGGGTAGTGGCCAAGGGCGAGTCGGGGGATCGCTTCGAAGCGTTCGATGGCTCGGGCACGGTCGATGGGGTGGATCATTGTGCTGGCGCCGGTTGGGCGGGTGCTTCGATGTAGCCGACGAAGGCGACGAGCATTTCCTGGGTGGTGCCTTCGCCCCAACGGACTTCTTTGAGGATTTTGCTGGGGTTTTTAGGGTTCGATTCGGAATTGTTGTAGACGGCGTAGGCGTCGATGCGGGTGCCTTTGGGGAGGGCGATGGGCTCTTTGAAGCGGTAAGAAGTCTGCCAGTTGAAGTCGTAGGGTTTGGCCCAGACGAGATCTTGCGTGCGGCCATCGGGGAGGGTGGCGGTGACTCGCATTTCGATGCCGAGCAGATGCATGTGAGGCATGACGCTGTTGGCGAGGATGTCGCGCTGGACGATGGTGCGGGCGCGCTCTTCGTGGTGCTGTGCTCCGGCGGGAATGCGGATGCCGATGTTGGCGACCAGCAGCGATTTTTGGATGTTGGCGGGCTTGTCTTTGTGGAGCCAGATGCCGAGGCTGCTGCGGTCGGATTGTCTGAGGCCGTTGCGATGGTAGTGGACCTCCATGACGATGTCGGATTTGCCGGGGAGGAAGGTGCCGGTGTGATCGGGATGCTTGTCGGGGATCATGCCTGGCGCCCATCCGCCAACGGCAATGCGTTTGTAGGGAGCGATCATGTTGAGGCCGCAATCGAAGCCTGCTTTGGGGTCGGCGGCATCGAGCTCGCGCGCTTTGCCGGTAATGTCGGCGAAGGCGCGGACGTGGTGGACGATTTTTCGATTGCCGGGGCGCACTTCCATGGCCTGGATGTAGCGGGTTTCATCGAGGCCGGTGGGGAGGACGAAGCAACGGTACTCGTCGACGCCGGAGCCGGCGAGCTCGAAGTCTGTGTCAGGGGTGAGGACGAGGTCGGGTTTGCCGAAGGCCCAATCGTCGGTGAATTGCGTTGGGGGCGGGAGTTGGCTTTTGTCACCGAGCGGTGCGCCTGCATCGACCCAGGCGGCAATGGTGGCGATTTGCTGATCGGTGAGACGGCGCTCATTGCGGAACTCGCCGTGGCCGGGGACGGCGGACCATGGGGGCATGGTGCGGGCCGCGGTGACACGCTTGATTTCTGTGGCGAAGGCGCTCACTTCTTTGTAATTGGTGAGGGAGAACGGGCCGATCTGGCCGGGGCGATGACAGCGCTCACACTGCTGCTGGATGATGAGGGCCACGTCTTTGGCGTAGGTGGGCTGCTTGTCCGCAGCGGTGAGTAGCGACGCGAACAATCCGGCGAGAGCGAGACGCATTCTTTGATTTTACTCGTTGAGATCGACCCAGACGCTTTTGATCTGGGTGTAGAGGTCGAGGGCGTGGGCGCCGAGTTCTCGGCCGAAACCGCTCATTTTGTAGCCGCCGAATGGGGATGCCGTGTCGAGGATATTGTAGGTGTTGACCCAGACGGTGCCTGCTTGGATGGCGCGCGCGGCGCGGTGAGCCTTCTTGATGTCGCGGGTCCAGACGGCGGCGGCGAGGCCGTAGATGGTGTGGTTGGCTTGCTCGATGGCATCGTCGAGATTGGCGAAGGTGATGGTGGAGAGGACGGGGCCGAAGATCTCTTCGCGGGCGATCTTCATGTCGTTGGTGACGTGGTCGAAGATGGTGGGTTTGACGAAGTAGCCTTTGCCGTTGACGGCGGCGGATTCGCCTCCGGTGACGAGTTGGGCTCCATCGGTTTTGCCGGACTCGATGTAACTGAGAACCTTGTCGCGCTGTTCGGCGGAGACGAGGGCGCCGAGGCGGGTTTTGGGGTGGAGGGGATCGCCGACGGTGAGTTTGGAGGCGCGGTCCTGGAGTTTCTGGAGGAACTCGTCGTGGATGGAGCTTTCGACGAATAAGCGAGAACCGGCGGCGCAGACTTCTCCTTTGCCGTAGAAGATGCCGTTGATGGCACCGCGCACGGCGGCGTCGAGGTCGGCGTCGGCGAAGACGATGTTGGGGGACTTGCCGCCGAGTTCGAGAGAGACTTTCTTGAGCGTGTCGGAGGCCGTGCGCATGATCTCTTTACCGACGGCGGTGCTGCCGGTGAAGGCGATCTTGGCGACCATGGGGTGGCGGACGAGAGCGGCGCCGGCGGTGGGTCCGAAGCCGGGGACGATGTTGACGACGCCATCGGGAAGGCCGGCTTGTTGGAGGATTTCGGCGAGCTTCAATGCGCTCAAGGGCGTTTGCTCAGAGGGTTTGAGGACGACGGTGTTGCCGGTGGCGAGGGCGGGGGCGAGCTTCCAGGCGGCCATGAGGAGGGGGAAGTTCCAGGGGATGATGGCGCCGCAAACTCCGAGGGGTTCGCGAAGGGTGTAATTGAGGTAGTTGCCGGGGACGGGGATGACGTCGCCTTGCACTTTGGTGGCCCAGCCTGCGTAGTACTGGAAGCAGGCAGCGGCGGCGGGGATGTCGACGTAGCGGGATTCGAAGATGGGCTTGCCGTTGTTGAGTGTTTCGATTTTGGCGATTTCGTCGGCGTTGGTGAGGAGGAGGTCGCCGATTTTCCAGAGGAGGCGGCCACGGTCGGTGGCGGACATTTTGGCCCAGGGGCCTTCGCGGAAGGCTTTGTGCGCGGCTTTGACGGCGAGATCGATGTCGGCCTGGTCCGCTTCGGCGACGGGCATGATTACCGTTTCGGTGGCGGGGTTGGAGGCGTCGAATGTTTTGCCGGAGACGGCGTCGCACCACTGGCCGGCTATGAAGAGCTTGCCGGTGACGTTGACTTCGGGTTGGGCGGTTGGAGTCATCAGTGACTATTGTGGCGCAGAGTGGGAGCGGGGGATAGGGCGAATCGCGCGCTAGGCATGCACGATTTCGGTTGAGTCTCGGGGAAGGTCTCTTCCGCTGGCGCGATGTTCTTCTTCGATCAGTTGAAACACCTTCGCAAGCTCGCTGACGGCTTCCTCGACGGTCGGCATCAGCGCGTGGCATCCGGCAATCGCCGGAATCTCCGCCACCCATCCGTCAGGCTGATTCCGATAACGACGAGCTTGTAGTCGTCGAAGCTTATATGTCTGTAGTCGCCGGAGAGGAAAGTGCTGCCCTGCCGGGTTGTGCGTGGGAATGAAATCGGCATATTCTGTGGGGCATGGTGAAAACGATATTTCTGGGCTTGTGCGCGTGTGCGTGGATGATGGGGCAGGAGTGGCAGAACCCCGTTCGGCAGACATTGGCGGCGGGGAAGCCGGTGATTGCCGGGACGGTGACGATTCCGAGTGCGGAGGTGGCGGCGCAGATGTCGAACTACGGATTCGATCTGCTGTGGATTGAGATGGAGCATTCGCCGATTACGCTGGAGACGCTGCGGAATATGGTGCTGGCGACTCGCGGGTTGAAGGCGATGCCGTTTGCGCGGGTGCCGGTGAATGAGTTGTGGACGGCGAAGCGGGTGTTGGATGCGGGTGCGCTGGGGGTGATTTTTCCGTTCACTTCGACGGTGGAGCTGGCGAAACAGGCGGTGGCGGCGTGTAAGTATCCGCCGTTGGGGAGACGCGGCGCGGGGCCGGGATTGGCGATGTTCCGGTGGCCTGCTCCGGAGGGATATCCCGATTTCGCGGATCGCAATGCGATGGTGATTGTGATTATTGAGGAAAAACGGGCGGTGGAGAAGATTGAGGAAATTGCGGCGGTGCCGGGGATTGATGTGCTGTTTATCGGGACCAATGATCTGGCGTTTTCGTATGGGAAGCGCGGGAATCAGAACGATCCGGAAGTGAAGCAGGCGATTGCGCGGGTGCTGGCGGCGGGGAAGAAGAATAATCTGCCGGTGGGACGGCCTGCGGCGACTCCGGCGCTGATTGCGGAGTATTTGAAGGAGGGGTTCCGGTTTATTCAGGGGCCGGCGGATACGGTGATGATGGCGAATGGGGCTCGGGTGCTGCTGGAGTCGATGGGGAAGAGCGGGATTGATCCGAAGAAACAGCCTTTGTATTAGGGGACTGAGGCTAGAGGCTGTGGGCGCGGCCTTCGGCCGAGGCAGGTCGAAAGAACAATGCCTCTCACGCCTATCGCTCCGCGGCTGATTCTTGGTTCGGTGTCACTTTGTGGGCACCGATTCGGGCCGATGCCGACCGATATACACCGATGACTCGCTGAGGATTGAGGGGGATTGGGACTGGAAAGCGTGGGCGTCAACGCGGCCTTCGGCCGAGGCAGACCACATACTGCGATGGTCTGTCCCACTTTTCGCGTGAAGGTTGGGG
>JAFDVS010000122.1:22193-22362 GCA_018268935.1 Acidobacteriota bacterium
GTGCCGATGCGGGATGGCGTGAAGTTGCACACGCTGGTGTCGACGCCGGAGGGGGAAGGGCCGTGGCCGGTGGTGTTGACGCGGACTCCGTATGAGATGCAGCGTGGATCGGATGCGAAGGCGTATGTGGGACGCGGGTATGTGCGGGTGATCCAGAACGTGCGCGGGC
>JAFDVS010000123.1 GCA_018268935.1 Acidobacteriota bacterium
GATGGTGTGGTCGTGGGCACCTTCGCAACAGGCGGGAACCCGTTCGGGCTAGCATTCGATGGCACCCACATCTGGGTTTCGAACAGTGACCGGAACACTATCGTGAAGTTGCGTGCTGTTGACGGCATGCGGCTTGGGGAGTTTCCAACCGGTGAGTACCCCAGCTCAGTGGCCTTTGATGGTGCCAACATATGGGTTACCAATTGGCTTGGTCACTCAGTCACCAAACTGCGTGCGAGTGATGGATTTGTACTTGGCACCTTCGCAACAGGCGGGGACCCGTTCGGGCTAGCATTCGACGGTGTCAATCTTTGGACCGGATATGGCGGTGGCGATGGTAGCATCCTGATCAAACTGAGAGGCAGCGACGGAGCTTTACTAGCAACCGTGCCGACCGGAGATTTTCCATATGGAATAATCTTCGACGGGGGCTACATTTGGGTAGCCAACACAAGTGCGCAAACGGTGACCAAGTTCGCGGTTTCAGCCACTTCGGTCGGCATTGATACAAATCCTCAAGGACTTACACTTCAGTTGGATGGTGTCAGCTATGTTGCGCCTCAGTCAGTTGACTGGTTATCGGGTTCCACTCACACGATAGGTGTCAGCTCTCCACAAGGTTCTGATGCAACCCGCTACACATTCTCTCACTGGAGCGACGGAGGGTCGCAGACGCATTCCATTACGGTTCAACCCCCGGTCACCTATACGGCCAGTTTTTCCAAGCAGCATCGGGTGACGCTGTCTGCTTTCCCTGCATCAAGCGGGAGCATAGTTCCTTCTCCAGCATCCGTTGATGGCTTCTACGCGGACAATGCAGCTGTCCAGTTGACTGCGGCGCCGGCTCCCGGATTCCAGTTCCAGGGATGGAGCGGGGATCTATCAGGCTCCGCCAACCCTCAACAAATCGTAATGAGCGGCCCTCGATCCGTAACCGCTAACTTTTCTGCCATTCCTTGTGTCTTCTCCCTGTCCGGGAGTGCGACGTCGGTGTCTGCTTCCGGCCGAACGGGACTATCGGTCAACTTCAACGCAACGCACGCCGGTTGCGCTTGGACGGCTTCTAGCCCTGCCTCATGGGTCACGTTGACTTCCGGAAGCACAGGCATCGGAAACGGTACAGTTTCGTTTTCAGTTCAGGCGAATCCGAACCTGACGGCTCGCAGCGCAACCCTCACGATTGCGGGGCAGAGCTTCATGGTCAATCAGGAAGCGGCAAGCTGTGCCTTTTCCCTTGATTTTGGGATCAATGGAACTACGGCTCCCGCGGCAGGCTCTTCGGTCTCCGTGCCGCTAGTTGCCACATCACAATCGTGCTCTTGGGCAGCAAGTAGTCCGGTCTCTTGGGTAGTAATTACATCCGCGCATAGTGGAACGGGAAGCGGCATCGTCGCTATGCAGATCCAGCCAAACACGACGGCTGCGGCTCGGTCAGCAGTTGTGGTGATCGCGGGCATCGACTTTGTCATCAACCAACTCGCGGGACAGGGTGGAACTGGAACAAGCGGGCTTCGTTTCGTCCCAACAACACCATGCCGTCTCATGGAGACTCGTGCCCAGTACAACTTCGAAGGACGCTTAGGATCATTCGGCCCTCCATTCATGAACGGCGGCGAGACCCGCATATTAACCCTCGCCAACTCCAACGTTTGCCAGATTCCAGCAACGGAGCGAGCGTATGTACTCAACGTCACTCTCATACCACGAAATACAGTCGATTTCGCCACTCTCTGGCCAAGCGGAGAGCCGCGGCCGAACTTCTGGAGCATTCGCTCTCCGGATGGCCAGATTGTGGCCAACCAGGCCATCGTCAAATCGGGCAGCGGCGCGATCCAGGTGTACGTGTCGCACGATGCCGATATGCTCATCGACATCACCGGATACTTCGCTGATCCAGTCACCAGTGGGACGAATCTGGTGTACTATCCGCTGACTCCTTGCAGAGTGATCGAAACCCGAATCGACTACCGGTCTCCGCCGGGCCCGTTCGGTCCGCCCACAATGGCGAAAGGAGAGACCCGTCGATTCCGCTTCCCATCCTCACCCTATTGTTCGGTACCGACGGGGGCTACGGCTTACTCCGCAACTCTGACCGTTGTTCCGCCGCAACCGCTGCCCTTCATGACGTTGTGGCCCGCAGGGGGTAGCCAACCTAATGTTTCCTCCATCAATTCGTTCGTGGGGCGGATTCTGGCCAACAACGTAATTGTGCCCGCAAGCTCCGATGGAAGCATGGATGTCTACGCATTTGACCGCACTGATTTCATCGTGGACATCAACGGCTATTTCGCACCCGACAACGGGACCGGGCTCTACTACTTCCCTGTGACGCAGTGCAGGGCCACCGATTCGACGGTGACCGGCGGAATTTATCAGGACAACACCACGCGCACGATCAATGTTCCGACTGCGGGCAACTGTGCCGGAATTCCAGCCACAGCAAAGGGCTATGTGGTCAATGTGACTGCCATTCCGAACGGGAACCCGATGCCCTTCATCACCGTGTTTCCAACGGGGCAGCCCCAACCAAATGCTTCAGTGCTGAATGCGTTTCAGGGGCAGACGGTTACCAACTCAACGATTGTCCCTGCGGGAACGAACGCGGCAATCGACGTGTACGCCTATCGACAAACGCACGTGGTGGTGGAGATCAGCGGGTACTTTGGACGGTAGCTCTTAAGCCGCCTGATTTTCTTGGGACGGCGAGCATGCCCGTCGTGCGCGCGTGTTCGTACCGTGCGCGGGATGGGACCCTATCGGACACCGCCCCCCTCCCCCCTTGCGGGGGTGGGGCCTGCGAATTTCAGCAACAAGCCGATGCCCCCCGCAGGAGGCAGATCTACTACAGGGACTTCCACAGGGACTCCCCTTCAATTCCGCTGGTAACGCTGCGCAATCCTGAATAAGACTAGAGAGCGCCAACCCCAGTGTAGACATGTACTTGGCGCAACTCCTAGCATCCGTGAGCAACTCTGAGAATCCCGATTTCAGCGACTTGTAATCAGAAGGTCGTCGGTTCGATTCCGACCGCCGGCTCCATTCCTCTCAAACCTTGTCACTGACCTAACCCTCAACCGCGGAGCTTTGCAATTCCCCTCACTGCGCCGGAATAGGCTCCAGAACCCGCACCCTGCGCGCCGCGCTTTCCACGAAATACACAACTCCGCCGGGCCCTGGAGCAATGGAAACGGCGTTGGCAATCGTGGTTCCCAATGCGGACTCGGGCGACTGCGAGTCGGTCGCAGTGCCGGCAATCCCGTAGATATTGCCATCCGGTGAAATGCGGCGGATGCGGCCCGGCAGGGCGATCCACAGGTTGCCCTCGGCGTCATAGCGCACACCGCGGGGAAGATTGAGCGGGGCCTGGATTGCCGGTCCGCCATCGCCGGCCGCACCGGCCACTCCCAGGCCGGCAATGGTGACGATATTCCCGTTCGCCTCGATGCGCCGGATGCGATGATTGCCGGTGTCGGCGATCACGATGCGGCCTTGCGGATCGATGGCGACGCCGCCGGGTCCCTGCAGACGCGCCAGTACCGCCGAGCCGCCGTCGCCGGCGAAGCCCGCTGTGCCGGAGCCGGCAATCGTCGTCACGATGCCTTGCGTGTCGATGCGGCGCACACGATGCGTCTGCGAATCGGCAACATAGATGTTGCCTGCCTCATCGACGGTCATGTCGGTCAGTCCGAAGAATGTCGCACTCAAGGCCGGTCCGCCGTCGCCGGCCGCACCGAAGGGACCCGCCCCGGCAATGGTGGATAGAATTCCCTCCGGGCTGATGGAGCGGATGAAGCCGCCACCAATTGTCGTGCTGACGAGCACGGCGCCGGAAGGGGCGATGGCAATCGCGCGTGGCGATCCTACCCCGCCACCCGTCGCCGTGCCGCCGTTCCCGGTTTGTTCCGGCGTTCCATTCCCCGCCACTGTGGTGATGATGCCGTCCGTCGAAATCCTGCGGACCCGGCTGTCGCGCGAGTCGGCGATGTAGAGATTGCCTTGCGGGTCAAGAGCAATGCCCCAAGGATCGAAGAGGCCGGCTTCGGCGGCCGGACCGCCATCGCCAGAAGCGCCTTCGCGCACTCCGCTGATGTAAACCGCCGCACCGAGTGTGGCCAGATCGACCCGGCTGATCTGACGCCGCAGGCTGTCGATCACCAGCAACCCGTTCCTGTTGTCGAAGGCAAGTGCCACAGGCGAATTCCACAGCGATCCGCGGGGTACCGTTTGGATAGTACCTGACACCAGCACGCGGCGCACCTGGCCGTTGGACTGATCGGCGATAAACACATTGCCGGAAGCGCCCACGCGCACATCGGAGGGGAAGAACAATCCGGCGGAGAGGGCTGGGCCGTTATCGCCGGCAAAGCCAGGGGTACCCGTGCCGGCGAAGGTGCGGATGGCGCCGGCAGTGGAGATGACGCGCACGCGGTGATTGCCGTTATCGGCGAAATAGAGATTGCCAGTGGCATCGAGCGCGATGCCGCGAGGGTTCTGCAGCCGCGCCTGCGTGGCGGGCCCGCCGTCACCGGCAAATCCGGCGGTTGTGCCGGCAATGGTGGTGATGACCCCGTTTGTGTCAATGCGGCGGATGACATGATTGCTGGAATCGGAGAAGTAGATCACCCCCGCCGAATCCACTGCGATGCCCCACGGGTTGCCGATGGAAGCCTCCAGCGCAGGGCCGTTGTCGCCGCTGGCCCCGAGTCCGCCGTTGCCGGCGATCGTTGTGATCACGCCGTCCGCAGTGATCTTGCGGATGCGGTGGTTGCCCGAATCGCAGACGTACAAATCGCCCGACGAACTCAACGCGAGCGCTTCCGGGGTGCTGAGCAACGCCTCGGAAGCTAAGCCATCGTCGCCGCTAAAGCCGGACTGGTCGGCGCCGGCCACCGGCGTCACTCGTCCATCGGCTGCGATCTTCAGAATGCGGTTGTAGTAGCTGTCGCTGAGATAGACATTCCCTGCCGGATCCACCACGGCATGGCGTGGCTCCAGCAATCGAATGTTGGAGGTTGTGACGTCCGCGGCGGGAAACGGGATGGTAATCCCTCCGGCGACCGTGCGAACGGAGTAGGCGGGTGGTTGCTGGGAAAATAGTAGGGCGGGGGCCAGAAAGACGAGCGGCAAATATTTCATGACCGTGATCCTTCAAGGATACGCTCAATTTACGGTTCACTCCAGGTGAGCCCTCCCAGAAATTCGACTCCAACCAGGTAACGCAGGCCCTTTTGGGTGCAATGGCGAACAACGGCGGTCCCGTGGAGGCGGATCGTATCGGCCTGGAATCGGATGGCCGTTCCGGCGGGGAGAGGGTCGATGGTGGACAGGCGCAGGCCGGTGGAAGAGACATCCTGCAAGTCCCCAAGCGCCATGCGTTCCTGGCCGCCGCTATTCCAGGAGAGTTTCACTTTGCCGCTTTTGCGGATGCGCGAGTTTCGGCGTCTTTCCCGGGTCCCGTCCGGTGAGTGGTTCTCTGGTGGCATGACAGTCCCGAAGAGGAGAGGGAAACCGGGCCGCCGGTGTTACGGCTTGTGGGCCAGGAATCCCGCGCGGATGTTATAGTCATGGTCGAAATGCTGACACGGAGAGAGTTCAGTTGGGCGGTGGGTGTAGCAGCGTTCGGACAAGGCAAAGCGGCAAGGCCGAATATCATTCTTTATCTCGCCGATGATCATGGGTGGGATATTGCGGGCTGTTACGGAAACAGCGCCGTGCAGACTCCGAACCTGGATGCGCTGGCCCGGCAGGGCATGCGCTTCACCAAGGCGTTCGCGGCTTCGCCGACATGCAGCCCGTCGCGCGCCATTCTCTACACAGGACTCCATTCGGCCCGCAACGGCCTGATGGGAAACCACACCGGGAGCCGCAAAGGCATCAAATCCATTGCTCATTATTTAAAGGATCTCGGCTATCGCGTCGTGCTTGCCAATAAGACGCACGTGCAGCCGGTGGAAGTGTTCGACTTCGAATACGTCAAAGCAACATTGCCGCCCGTGCCGGGGCGATTGCGCAAATACCGGCTGGAAGGGCTGGACACGAAGACCATCGATGAGTTGCTCGCCGAGCACGCCCGCAATCGCGCTTCGCAGCCGTTGTGCCTCATATGCGCCGATAGCGGGCCGCACGTGGTGTGGGAAAAGAATCACACCTACAAGCCGGAAGCGCTGCCGCTGCCTCCGATCACGGTGGATACGCCGCTGACGCGGGCGGCGATGGCCAACTACTATCAGGACATTACATCCACCGACGCGCGGCTGGGCGAAGTAATGACATCGGCGAAGAAGCACGGCTTCGAGGAAAACACGCTGTTCCTGTACACCAGCGATCAGGGGCCGGAATGGCCGCATTCGAAATGGACGGTCTACGACAGCGGGCTGCGCGTTCCGTTCGTGGCGCGCTGGCCGGGTAAGATAAAGGCCCACACGGTGACCGATGCGATGATTTCGTTCACCGATGTGACCCCGACGCTGGTGGATGTGGCCGGCGGAAAGCCCGTGCCCGGCCTGGATGGAACCAGCTTTCAGGAAGTGCTGCTGGGGAAGAAGAAGAGCTTCCGCACGGAGATCTACGCCAGCCATACAGGCGACGGCGAAATGAACGTGTTTCCGCAGCGCGGGCTGCGCGATCTGCGCTACAAATACGTGCTCAATCTCCATCCGGAGCGGCGCTGGACCACGCACTTCACGCTGGTAGGCGGCATCCCGGGAAGCCACAAGGATGTCTACGACACCTGGGTGGAACGGGCGCGCAGTGATGCGAAGGCGGCGAAATTGATTGAGACGCTGGAGCGGCATGCCGGTGAGGAACTCTACGACACGGAGAAGGATCCGTGGGAGCTTCACAATCTGGCGGGGCAACCCGCGATGGCCGCGGTGCTGGAGAAGATGCGGGCGCGCATGAAGCAGTTTCGCCGGCAAATTGGGGATTCCGACGAATCATAGATCACGAGGCAATAATGGTAATCCACGTTTTGATTGTATTTTTATTGGCTGGAATGGCCGCTTGGGGCCAATCGACCACCGGCGCTGTTGTGGGTAACATCAGCGATCCGGCCGCGGCCGCGGTGCCGCAGGCAAAGGTGGTGGCCACCGAGCAGCGCACCAACTTGACGGCCGAGACCGTCACTGACGAGAGAGGCGCCTACGCATTTCCGGCGCTGCGTCCGGGTGTCTATCGCATAGAGGCGGAGGCCCCGGGGTTCCGCAAGGCAGTGCGCACGGGAGTGGAGGTGCGGGTCAATGACCGCCTGGAGATCAACATCGCAATGGTGTTGGGCGCGGTCAGCGAGAGCGTCGAAGTATCGGGCGCCGCGCCGCTGGTGGAATCGCAAAGCGGCGCAGTGGGCAATGTCATCGAAAATCGCAAGATCACCGATTTGCCGTTGAATGCGCGCAATCCTTTTCAACTGGCTCTGCTCTCGCCGGGCGTGGTGCCATCGCCGGCCTTCGGCAACGCATTCAATACGTCGGCCGCGTTCATCATCAACGGCAACCGCGCCAATGTGAGCGAAATGCTCATTGACGGCGTAACGAACTCGGTGCCGGCGGCGAACCCGATTGTGGTGGTGAGCCTCTTCCCTTCCCCCGATGCGCTGGAGGAGTTCAAGGTGCAGACCAACGGCTATGCGGCGGAATTCGGGCGCTCCGGCGGCGGCATCATCAACATGGTGCTGAAGTCGGGAACGAACCAGTTCCACGGCGTGCTGTATGAATTTCTACGCAACAGCAAGATGGATGCCAACGATTTCTTCGCCAACCGCGCCGGACGCACCATCCCTTCGTTCAAGCGCAACCAGTTTGGCGGCACGCTCGGCGGGCCGATCAAGCGCGATAAAGCGTTCTTCTTTGTGAATTACGAAGGGCTGCGCCAGCGCACGCGCGGGCAGCAGACGGGCACCACGCCCACCGCGGCGGAGCGCAACGGCGATTTCAGCCAAAGCTCTCAACTGGTGGCCGGGCGCTGCACGCCCATCCAGATTTACGATCCACTGACCACGCGCGCCAATCCGGCGGGCGGCTTTATCCGCGATCTGCTGCCGGGGAACGTAGTTCCGGTGAGCCGCTTTGATCCGGTGGGATCGAAGATTGTCACCTATTTCCCCAATCCCAACACGGCGGGCGCGGCTTGCACGGGGATCAATAATTTCCTTTCCGACAAGGTGGCGTCGTCGAACACCAACGAAGTGGATGCAAAGCTCGATTGGGCGCAGTCGGACAAGAACAAGCTGACGCTGGGGCTCGGCTATCGCACGCGGCTCGACCTGGCGCCGAATCACTACGGCAACATCGCGTCCACATCGATTCTGCCGGGTGACAGCATGCCGGCGCGCAGCGCGCGGCTCGAATGGAACCGCACGCACAGCCCGACGCTGTTGTTTCAAGCGCGCTTTGGCGTGACGCGGCTGGAGCGGCATCAGGATTCGAACGTCGGCCCGGATTTCTCGCTCACGCAATTGGGCTTTCCCTCGGGCCTCGAGCAGCAGATGGTGCGCCCGCTGGGTTTCCCGGTGTTCAATTTCAGCGGCTATGTCGGCATGGGGCGCGGCAGCCAGTTTCTCGATCAGCGCGGCACATCGTACATGTGGGTGGGGAACGTGACGAAGATCGCAGGCAAGCATCAGTTGAAGGCTGGTGTGGAGTATCGCGTCAACCAGTCGATGGAAGGCGTGGGCAACGACACCTCCGGCACATTCACCTTCGATCGCGTCTATACGCAGGGTCCGAACCCCACCGCGCCGAGCGTGGATCGCGGCAACCCCATCGCCAGCCTGTTGCTGGGCACGGCCACCAGCGGCGGCGCGGGCGTGCTGCCCTATGTGTTCACGTCGAATCCCTATGCGGCGTTCTATGTGCAGGACGACTACCGCGTGACCAGCAAGCTCACGTTGAATGTGGGCCTGCGCTGGGATATTGAGAAGGGGCGCAATGAGCGCTACAACCAACTGAGCTTTTTCGATTTCGACGCGGCCAGCCCGCTGGCTGCGCAGACCTCATTGCCGAATCTGCGCGGCGGCCTGCGCTTTGTCGGCGTGGACGGCAATCCGCGGCGGCAGTTCGATACCGATTGGAATAACCTGGCGCCGCGTTTCGGCTTCGCCTATTCGTTCAACGAAAAGACTGTGGTGCGCGGCAGCTACGGGTTTTTCTATCTGCCCTACATCGGCGCCGCGGCCGGTTGGGCATCGGGCATCAATGGCTTCCTCAGCTCGACCGCGATGACCGCATCCACCGATGGATTGCGGCCCACCGATCTGCTGTCGAATCCGTTCCCACGCGGCTTGCAGCAGCCTACCGCTCCGGCTTCCGGGCTGAACACCAATCTCGGCCAGGACTTCGGCGCGAGCGGACGCGATGGCGCCATCGACCGCAGCGCACGCGTCGGCTACTCGCAGCAATGGAATCTCAACCTGCAGCGGCAGTTGCCGGGGAAACTCGCGCTGGAAGCGGCCTATGTCGGCAACAAGGGCACCAAGCTCACCGATGGGCCGCTGGGCCCGCAGTTGAACCAGTTGACGACGGCGCAGATGGCGTTGGGCAACCAGTTGCTGCAGACGGTGGCCAATCCGTTCCAGCCCTTTGTGCGCACGGGACCGCTGTCGCAGCCGCAGGTGACGCGGGCACAGTTGCTTCGGCCTTATCCGCAGTTCCTCACGCTCTACAATTTCCGCCCGGCGATGGGAGCTTCCATTTATCATGGCTTCCAGGCCCGAGTGGAAAAGCGCTATTCGAGCGGGCTGACGTTGCTGGCTTCGCTCACCACCGGCAAATTGATTGAGGATACCTCGCAAACGGTGGGCTTCCTCGGTTCGGCGCCGACGCACCAGGATGTGTACAACAGGCGCGCGAGCCGGTCATTGGCCTCGCAGGATGTGAGCCGGCGGATGGTGTTCAGCTATGTGTACGACCTGCCGTTTGGGCGCGGCAAGTCGCTGCTGGATGCGGTGATCGGGCACTGGCAGATGAATGGGATTCTCACGTTGTCCACGGGCGTGCCGCTGGCCATCGCCACGGCGCAGAACAACAGCCAGTCGTTTTCGGCGACGCAGTATCCGAACGTGAATGGACGCAGCGCGCAGATGGACGGCGGGCGCACCACGGATGAGAAACTGGCGAAGTGGTTCGATACCTCGGTGTTCAGCCAGCCTGCTCCATTTACCTTTGGCTCCGGGCCGCGCGTGATGCCGGATGTGCGCGCCGACGGCGTGCGCGGAATGGATTTCTCGGTGTTTAAGGACATTCCCGTTCGCGAGGCGATGCGCGTGCAGTTCCGCGCGGAGTTCTTCAATGTCACCAACACACCGAATTTCGCGCCGCCGGGACAAGCGTTCGGGAACCCTGCATTCGGCGTGGTGAACTCGCAATTCAACACACCGCGGCAGTTGCAGTTGGGGTTGAAGTTTTACTACTGATTCAGGGAAGCATTAGAATCGGTAGGCCGGCGGCTGGATGCCCACTGCGCGCAAATACATTTCGGCCTGGCCGCGATGATGCGCGGTGTGGTGGAAAGCCGCCATGACGATTTGCGCCCCTGTCGCTTCCTGGCAACCGTGCCAATCGACGGAATAGGTGCGGCGCATCGGCCCCGTCTGAAAATCCGCCAGTTGCTCGATACAGAAGTCAAAGGATTGTCCGAGCATTTTCACCACATGCTCCCGATCCACGCGGATGGGTGCTGCCACCGGGCATTCCACCTTTGCGACCCGCGCGATCGCCGCGGCCTGCGATACCGCGATGTGCATCATCAATTCGGCGAACGTCATCTGATCGGGAGTGAGCCGGAAGCTGTACATCTCCGCAGGCATCGACTCCGCTACGGCGATGGTGAACTCCTTCGAAACGCGCCAGTGATGGATGCACTCCTGGTCCGTCACTGCCAGTTCCAACCGCACCATTGCCGAGAAGAACGCCGGGATCATACTTCATAGTTAACACGGCCCACCGAGAGAATAACGGAACAAGCAAGACCAACTGTTCGTATCGTCCGGATATGAACACCAATCACGGCCAACCGCCGCCACTGCGGTTATGGCCGGCCGCCGTTGTCTGCGCACTGCTGCTGTTTGCGCGCTTCGGGCTGAAACAGCTCATTCCCGGATTTAGCGGATTCTCCTTAGCCATGATGTGGAGCTTCGCAGCGGCCGGCGTGCTGGTGCTGGTGTGGCTGTTTTTCAGCCGCGCCCGGTGGTCGGAACGGCTCGGCGCGATTGCGATCGTGCTGGCGAGCCTTGCCGGCGCTTGGTTCGTGAAGCATTCGTCGATGAGCATGGTGTGGCTGGTCGCCTATGCGATGCCTTCGGTGCTCACGGCATTGGTAGTTGGGGCAGCGCTCAGCCGGCGGGTGACGGCATTGCCCCGGCTCGCCGTAATCGCGGCGCCAATCGTACTCGCCGCTGCGGCGTGGACGCTGGTTCGCACCGAAGGAATCGACGGGGATCACGACGCGAAATTTCACTGGCGCTGGAAGGCGAGTGCGGAGGAACGGCTGATCAGCCACGCACCGGTTCCGTCTGCTCCGCCCTTGATGCACATCCCGGCGCCGGAACCGGTGAAGGCGCCTGCGGCAGAGCCGAAGCCATCCGCGCCCGAACCCCCGGCCGAGTGGCCCGGATTCCGCGGCCCGGCGCGTGACGGCGTGGCGCGAGGCATTCGCATCGCCACCGATTGGAGTGCCTCCGCGCCGAAGGAAATCTGGCGGCGACCGGTGGGGCCTGGCTGGTCGTCGTTCGCGGTGCAGGGCGACCTCATCTACACGCAGGAACAGCGCGGCGACGACGAGCTGGTCACCTGCTACCGTGCCGGCAGCGGCGAGCCTGTATGGACCCATCGCGACACGGCCCGCTTCTTCGAATCGAATGGCGGCCCGGGACCACGCGGCACGCCCACGCTCAGCAACGGGCGAGTGTACGCGTTTGGCGCCACCGGCGTCCTCAACGCCCTCGATGCGCGCACGGGCGCGGTGGCATGGTCGCGCAATATCGCCAATGAAACGTCGGAGACCACGTCCATGGCGGGCGGCAAGTCGAAGGTCCCCGACTGGGGCTTTTCCAGTTCGCCGCTGGTGGAAGGGGATCTCGTCATTATTGCCGCAGCGGGGCAACTGCATGCCTTCGACTCGGCCACCGGCACGCCGCGATGGAAAGGTCCCGCGGGCGGAGTCAGCTACAGTTCGCCGCAACTGTTCTCATTCGGCGGCGCCCCGCAGGTGCTTCTTATCAACGCGAGTGGCGCACACGCGTTCTCCCCTGCCGACGGCAAGCTGATCTGGCAACACGACTGGCGCGGCTTTCCCATCGTGCAGCCGGCCCTCACCGGCAAAGGCGATCTGGTGCTGGCCGTGGGCGCGGACAGCGGCACGCGGCGACTGTCGGTGAAGAACGCCGCCGGCACATGGACCACCGAAGAACGCTGGACCTCGAATGGATTGAAACCCTACTTCAACGACTTCGTCATTCACAAGGATCATGTCTACGGCTTCGATGGCCGCATTCTGGCCTGCATTGGACTAGAAGACGGACAGCGCAAATGGAAGGGCGGCCGCTTCGGCAACGGGCAGATGCTGCTGCTGCCTGACCAGGACCTGCTGCTGGTGCTTTCCGAAGACGGCGAAGTGGCGCTGGTGCGGGCCGACCCGGCGCAGTTCACCGAACTGGCGCGGTTCCAGGCGCTGGCGGGCAAGACGTGGAACCATCCGGTGATTGCGCGCGACCTGTTGCTGGTGCGCAACGGCGAGGAAATGGCGGCCTACCGCTTGTCAGTGGCACAATGATAGCCGGTCAATGAGCACGAACAAGATCCACTCACTCGAAGTACTCGATATCCGCTATCCCACCGTGAAGCTCGGCATGGCCGGCTCCGATCCGCGCCACCTGGCGCCGAATTATTCCTGCGCGGTGGCGATTCTGCGCACCGATACGGGCCTGGAAGGACGCTCGCTGGTGTTCACTTGCGGCGATGGCACGCAGGTGCAGAAGGCCGCGATTGAAGCGCTTTCGCGGCTCGTCGTGGGACACACCCTGGAGGAGTTTATCGAAGAGCCCGGGCTCTTCGCCCAATCTCTCGCGGAGCATCATCAATTGCGCTGGCTGGCTCTCGGGGCGTATCGCATGGCCGTCGGCAGCGTCGTCAACGCGCTGTGGGACCTGTGGGCCAAGCGCGACGGCGTCCCCATGTGGAAGCTGCTCACCAGCCTGCCGCCGCAGACCATCGTCAAGGCCATCGACTTCCATCATCTGCGCGATGCCCTCACCGAGGATGAATTGCTGGCGATGCTGGAGGAACGCGTTGCCGGTAAGGCGAGGAATCTGGCGCGGCTGGAAGCACAGGGTGTCCGGGTGTACTCCACCGCCGGATGGTCCGGCCGCCCGCTGGATGAGGTTCGGGATCTGTGCAGCGGGCTGTACCGCGAGGGCACGCGCGCATTCAAAGCGAAGGTGGGCCGCGGCCAGCAGTACGATCGGGCCCGCGCGCTCGACGAAGACCGGCGCATGCTCAACACCATCCGCGAGGCCACCGGCCCGGACGCGCTGCTGCTCACCGACGCCAACCAGAATCTCGGCGATTGGAAAAATGCCGCCTCCTATATGCTGGAATTAGCGGATTATCATCCGTTATTTATCGAAGAGGCGATCGCCTATAACGATGTCACCGGCTATATCCGGCTGCGCGAGGCGCTCGCTCCCGCAGGCATCGGTGTTGCCGGAGGCGAACAGGCCCCCGACGCCGTCACCTTTAAACAGATGCTGGCCGGCGGAGGCCTGACGCACTGCCAGATCGACGGCGCCCGCGTGGGCGGCGTCAATGAGCTGTTCGCCATCATTGCCATCGCCGCCAAGTACAACGTGCCGGTCTGCCCGCACAGCGGCGGCATCGGACTGGGCCAGCTTGTCGGACCCATGTCGGTGTTCGACCAAGCCTGGTTCGGCAGCGACGGCAGGTGGCTTGAATATCTGGAATTCCTGCAAAAAGGCGTGTTTTTGCATCCGCTGGAAGTGCGCAACGGCCACTATATTCCGTCATCGGCGCCGGGCTGGGGCCTTGAGATGCACCCCGATTTCGTGGCCCGCTATCAGTTCCCGGACGGCGCGGACACGGCCAACTCCGAAGAGGCTGACCGGCTGGCGGCGATCCAGCCTGGCGCTCCGCCGTACGCGCGATTCTGGAAATGAGAGCGACCCGGCAAACACTGCGCGAGGATCTCGAAAGGCTGGGCGTTCGTTCCGGCGATCTGCTGATGGTGCATTCCAGTCTGCGCCGCGTGGGACCCATTGCCGGAGGCGTGAACACGCTGATTCACGCTCTGTTCGATGCCATCGGCCCGCGGGGCACGCTCACTGCCTACGTCGATTTTGAATCCTTCCTTGAGGATGATGAGCTTGAGGATGAGGTCAATGAGTCGCACGTTCCGGTGTTCGACAAACGCACGGCCCACGCCGCGCGCGATCACGGCGTGTTGCATGAAACGCTGCGCAACTGGCCAGGGGCGTTGCGTAGCGATCATCCCGACGCGGGCGTCATCGCCATCGGCCCGCTGGCCGAAACGATCGTCTCACCGCATCCCTTCCAATACGGCTACGGCCCTGGGACACCGTTTGAGCGGATCCTGCAGGGCGGCGGCCGCATCCTGATGATCGGAGCGCCGCTCGACACCATCACCCTGCTCCACTATGCCGAGCACATGGCGCAAATCCCGGACAAGCACGTGGTCCGGTACCGGCGGCTGATGCCGTCAGTGGACGGGCCGCAGTGGATCACATTCGAGGAATACGACACGGCGGACCCAGTGCACTCCAGCCTTCCGGAAAACTGCTTCGAGCGGATTGCCCTCGATTTCATCGCCGCACGCGGCGCAGCGCACGGCCCAATCGGGCAGGCGCCGTCCTATTTGTTCGAAGCCGCGGAGCTGGTTCGCTTCGGCACCGGCTGGATTGAGGCGGCGGTGCGGGATCACGTGGGGTAAGCTAGCGCGACGGCAGCTTCCACCCGGGGCGGATGTAATGACAGGTGTAGCCGCCGGGGTAGCGCTCCAGGTAGTCCTGATGCTCCGGTTCAGCCTCCCAAAAATCGCTTGCCTCCACAACCTCGGTCACCACCTTGCCCGGCCACAGGCGCGAAGCATCGACGTCGGCGATCGTCTCTTCGGCAATCCGCCGCTGCTCCTCGCTGGTATAGAAAATCGCCGACCGGTAGCTGGTCCCGATATCGTTGCCCTGGCGATTGCGCGTGGTGGGATCGTGGATCTGAAAAAAGAATTCGAGGATCCGCCGGTAGCTGAGCCGCTCCGGATCGAAGATGATCTCAATGGCCTCGGCATGCGCGCCATGGTTCCGGTAAGTGGCATTCGGCACGTCGCCGCCGGTGTAACCGACCCGCGTGGAGAGCACGCCCTCACGGCGCCGGATCAGGTCCTGCATGCCCCAGAAACAACCGCCGGCCAGAACTGCGCGTTCGGTACTCATCGCACTTCCTCCACCTGATTCAAGTAAGCCCCGTATCCCTCAGCCTCCATCCTGTCGCGGTGCACGAACCGGAGCGAAGCGGAGTTGATGCAATAACGCAGTCCGCCGCGATCCTTGGGCCCATCGGGAAATACATGCCCCAGATGGCTGTCGGCATCCGCTGAGCGCACTTCAATGCGCACCATGCCGTGCGAGGTGTCGCGCAATTCGTTGATGTTCGCCGGTTCGATGGGCTTGGTGAAACTGGGCCATCCGCAGCCGGATTCGAACTTGTCGGAGGATGCAAACAACGGTTCGCCGGACACGATGTCGACATAAATGCCCGGTTCATGATGATGCAGATACTCGCCGCTGCCAGGGTATTCGGTGCCGCTGTTCTGTGTGACTCGATATTGCTCCGGAGTGAGGTTTTGAATCGCCTCGCGGTATTTGCTTGGGTTTCGCATCTGGAATAGTCCTCTTGGAATCTGGCCCGCTTAGGAAGAGCGCAGCTTGCGCTCTGCTTCCCGCTCCGCGGCTTTGTCTCTCAAGGCCCGGCCCTGCGTCGGCGTCGGATCGGATACCTCGCCGTATGCCTGCCGTCCTTCATGATCCGCCGGCAGGTGTTCGGTGATGGGCAATCCATCAATGCGAACGAACAGCAGGCAATGGCAGTACTTGTAGATCTGCATGTCGTCGCATGGGCAGATCCAGGTGCGATGCTTCAGTTCCTCGTTCTTGTCCGGATAGAAGCGGCAGGGACACAGCGGCCGCTTGAGGTTGTCGAGGTTGCTGGCCAATCCCAGCACCACGCTTTCGGTCACTTCCGGATTCGGGTGCGTCGTGGTCCCGCTCTTGTTGGTGTAGCTCTCTACCAACTTTCCGATTCGTCTCAGGCTTTCCTCTGTCGGCGGCTTCGCCATCTGGATCATCATCCCCCTGGTATGGAGGATACGACAGATTGGGGCGCCGGGTTTCAAGCCCTGAACGCCCCACGCAGACAGAGGTCAACGAATGAATCCGTCAGGCTGCCGCCGGCAACGGATCGCAACCGACGGTCGCGTCCACCAGAGACTTCAACCCCACCCGGCAGCGATGCAACCGGACGCGCACCGCAACTTCGGTCATTCCGGTTCGCTTCGCTACTTCCCCAATCTCCCGCTCTTCCAGGTAGCGTTCCACCATCAGCTTGCGATCCAGCCCATCGCACAGGTTGAGCAGCTTCTCGCAGTCCACCCGCGTCCTCACCCGGTCACCACCGGACACCGCCGCGGCACAGGCTTCCATCAATTCGGCGAACCGTCCGCCACGCCGTTTGGCGTTGCACAGATTGCGGTAAGCGATGCTGTTCACCCAGGCAACGATGCGTGATTCTTCCTTCAACTGCGCTCGCGCTTCCCAGCCACGAGCCCATGCGGCCTGCGCCAGTTCCTCGGCCTCTTCGCGACGCGCGCCACGATACAGCAGAAAGCCGATAGTGGCCGCAAATCCTTTTTCGTAGGCGATGCCGAAAGTTTCTGGTGACATTTTCAAAGCTCCTTTTGGTTTTCCCGGATACCCCCAGCCGGCGTTGCAACGGAAGTTTGCACGCAGTGTGCCAATCCGGCATTTCCCTCTTTTTCTTTCACATAGCCCCTTATGTATGGAACCGCGGATACGGACAAAATTACTCGCTCCCGGCGAATCTTTCCATGTTCGGGATTCGCGCCGCACCTCCAACGGAAACGTATCCCGCACCCACAACGTCCAGTAAACTGAAACATTTGCGCGCTGCCCGGCGCGTCTGGCAGTGAAGTTGCACCAATCTGGAATGGAGGAAAAATAATGATGAACAAACGAATCTGGATCCTCACCGCGGCACTCACCGCCTCCCTGGCCTTCGCCAATGAAGACTTCGATGCCGCCTTCGACCATTCCGATCTCGACCGCGGCGTCCAATTATTTGAAGAAGGAAAATTCCAGGATGCCGAGTCCGCACTTTCGGCGGCCGTCGAGGCCGATCCCGCCAACGCCCGCGCCATCGAGTATCTGGGACGTACCCGCCTGGAACTCCGCAAATACTCTGCCGCTCTTACTGACCTCACCAAAGCCGACGAGTTGTCTCCCGATAACGATGCCATCAAGATCGGCCTCGCCCGCGCTTACCTGGAGCAGAAGCAACTGGACAAAGCAGAACGCGAAGCCAGCCGCGCGGCCGAACTGAACGACTCCAATCCCGACGTCCCTCTCTATCGCGGCGCCATCGCCGTCGCCAAGCGCGACTACCGCAACGCCGCCAAGTGGCTGGAACAGGCTGCGCAGAAGAAGCCTGACGCCGCCTACGCCCACTACTACGCCGGCTTGGCCTACAATGGCTTGAAGCAACCCGACAAAATGGTAGAGCACTTCCGCACCTTTCTGAAGCTTGCGCCTGACGCACCGGAAGCGCCCAAGGTCGAATCCCTGCTGCGCGCCACTCGATAAGGCCATCCCGCCGTGGCATCCCGCAAGCGCACGATCGCGATCGCTCTCGGCGCCGTCGCGTTGGCGGTAGTGATCGCACTCGCCTGGTATGTGCAAAGCCCTGCCATGGAGCGCAGGCTGGTGGCTGAAGCCAACCGCTTGCTCCAGCGGCAGGGCCTTGCGCTGGAAATCGAGCGATTGCACTTCAACCTTCGCCGCATGTCCGTCAGTCTGGGCGGCGTGAAGCTGCGCGCCGCGCATAAGCCCGATCTGCCCGACTTGTTCACCGCCGCCCGCATCGACGCCACCATTGACCTTTGGCAAGCGATTCGCGGTTTCTATGTCATTACCGGCGCCACCATCGATTCGCCGCGGCTGCAGGTGATCTACTTCCCCGACGGCACTTCGAACCTGCCCCTGCCTCGCGAATCGAAGCCTGGCCCGGTGAACTACCGCATTCAAAACCTGCGCGCCACGAAAGGCGCCGTGCGCGTGGAAGACCGCGGCAGCGGGTTGCTCGCGCAAATCCCCGCCTTCGAGGCAGCACTCGATTACGGCGTCCTCGCCAGTCAATATGAAGCCAAACTCACCGTGCCCGCGCTGCAGCTCCGTTATGCCGATCGCGATTGGCGCGCCAGCACACTGCAAGCGGTCCTGCATACCAACGCCGCATTCGAGAACCCGCGGATCGAACTGCTCGGCGCGGACACCTCGCTCGGCCGCATTGAAGTATCCGGTGTTCCCACCGCGCTCCAGTTCAAAGCGGTCAGCTCACTGGCGCAACTGGCGGCGCTGACCGGCAAGCCAAGCCCCGTATCGAGCGATATCGTGCTTACGGGAAAACTCGACTTTCCCGAGTTCGACAGGAAACGCCTCACCGCCGAAGCGCGCCTCCTGCTGCGCGGCGCCGGCGGTGGCATTCCACTCAGCGGTGACGCTACGCTGCATCTGGCCAATGAGAAGCTGCGGGCCGGCATCCACTCCCTACAAATTCCAGGCGTGCGTACCAGGGGCGATATCGAGATCACCGCGCAAGAGAACCTCAGCGGCAGGCTCTCACTCGAAGTCTTCGATGCCGCCCAAGCCGTCGCTCCCTACCGCAAGCAACTCCCGCCCATCGCCGGACGCATTGCTGCTCAAGTTGCACTTCGCGGCAAGCTCCGCGAACCGCAGGCATCCATTCAACTCGACCGGGCCGCGCTCGACATCGGCGAATTCAAAGCACTCACCGCTACCGGCCAGTTGGAAGCCAATTCGCGCGAATTGACCATCGCGCGTCTTCAGATCGGCGCTGCGGGAGAACAAGCCACACTCGAAGGAAAGATTCGCCCGCAATCACTCGACCTGCGCGCCGGTCTCGATCAAGCCAGCATCCGCGGCCTTCTTTCGCTTGTCCCCAACAACACGGCCATCCCCATCGACGGCCGGCTCACGGCGCAGGCGCAGATCACCGGAAACCCGCGCGATCCGCAGGCCACGGCATCGCTTGAGGCCACCTCGCTCGTGGCATGGGAAGAACAGCTCGGCACTCTGCAAGCTACCGCCAACTTCACTGCCGGGCGCCTCGCCGTTCCTGGGTTTAAGTTCACCAGAGACGCAGGCCACATCCGTGGCGAAGGCGCTTACGCAGTTTCATCCGGCCTCATCGCGCTGCAGGCGCAGTTCTCTCAATTCGCCGTCAGCCGCTATGCCAAAGCAATCCTCGACGGCAAAGTGAATCTCCACGGCACCATGGAAAACCCCGAAGGCGATTTCCAATTCTCCGCCCCCGGCATCGTCTACGAAGCGAAAACCATCGGCCCATTCACAACCACCGGCACACTTCGCAATCAGACCGTGGCCGCCTCTCTTCAAGTCCCTTCACTCGGAGTGGAAGGCAACGTCAAAGCCCCCATCAAGGGCCCGCAGCGTTTCGAATTCGACGCGCGCTTCCGCAACTCCTCCATCACCACCCTGGCCGCCCTCGCGGGTCAGGCCCCGCAAGATGTCGAAGGGCGCTTCGATGGCGATGTCGCCGGCGTTTACACAGGCGATCTCGCCACCGCCGAAGCCACAGCCTCCATCACCCGGCTCGATGCCACCTATCGCGCCCAGCCCATCCGGACCACCGGCCCACTGCAGTTCAGCCTCGCCAAGGGGATGGCCACCATCCAACCGGCGCGCCTGCAAATCGCCAGTTCCTTCGCCGAATTCTCCGGCCTTCTCCCCATCGAACCCGGCGCAGCCATCCCGGGCCTGAACCTCAAGGCGCGCCTCCAACTGACCGATCTGCCGACGCTCCTGCCGCAGCAGATCCGCGCCGCCAGTGGCGAACTCCAACTCGATGCCACCATCCGGGGCTCTCTGCGTAAGCCGCAGATCGAGTCCGCCGTTCGGCTGGAGAAAGCTTCCATCCAGCCCCTGGCCACTCCGCTTGCTTTCGAAGCCGTCGAATTGCAGGGCAACATCAGCGGCGAAAAACTCCAGATCGCGCGGCTCGCGGCCACTTACTCCAGCGGTAAGATCAGCGGCGAAGGCGTGATCCCGCTCCATCTCTTCGTCCCCCACGAATATCTCTCGCTGCCTGAGCGCGCCCCCGCGCGCCTCCAACTGCGCGCCGATCAACTCCCCGTGGAAGCCATCCCCGGCCGCCCCGAGAAACTCCAGGGCTCATTCTCGCTCGCCCTCGATGCCACCGCGCCTACCGCAGACCCCGCCTCCGTCGAAGCCACACTGCAGATCCCCGATGCCAAGCTCCGCCTCGGCGAATTCGACGTGGCCCTCGTCAAACCCGCTCTCGCCACGCTCCGCAAAAACCTGCTCCAGCTCGATCAGTTGGAATTAAAGGGCCCGGAAACACAACTGCGCACCCGCGGCTATATCCGCGCCGCCGCGCCCTACGCCGCCAATCTCTCCACCGATGGCAATCTCGACATCGCGCTCATCTCCGCCTTCCTTCCCGATTGGACACTGTCCGGCGAATCCGCCTTCCAATTCGCCATCCGCGGCTCGCTCTCGCAGCCCACCATGGCCGGATTCCTCGAATTGAAAGACGGCCTGGCGAGCAAAGAGCAGCCATCGCTCGATGCTTCCGCCATCCACGCCCGCGTGTCTTTTGAAGGCAGCAAGATCACGCTCGAAAGCCTGAAAGGTGAATTGAACGGCGGCACATTCGAAGCACAGGGCGGCGCCAATGCCCTCTTCAGCTCGAACCAAAGCTTTGAAGCCCGCAACGTCGATCTGCGTCTCAAAGCCGCCAACATGTACCTTGAACCGGTGGCAGGCTTGAAGACCCTTACCGATGCCACCCTTCGTGTGGAAGGCTCCAGCGCGGGGCTCTCCGTCAGTGGCGACATCACCGCGCAGGAAAGCAGCTATGACGAACCCATCCAGTTCGAACAGGCGTTGTTGAACTCGCTGCGCACCACCACTACCGTCACCACATTGGAAGAATCCGCCGCCGGAATCCCCGTGGCTCTCAACGTCCTCGTGCGCACCCTCGCTCCGCTGCAGATCAACAACAACCTGCTGCGCGCCGCCGTCGATGCTGACCTCCGCCTGCGCGGCACGGTGAACAAACCCGGCCTCACCGGACGCCTCAGCATCGACGAAGGCAGCCAGCTTTTCCTCAACGAGCGCACCTACACCGTGGAGCGCGGCACGGTGGTGTTCACCGATGAGCGCCGCATCGCGCCCACACTCGATATCGCCGCCCGCACCCGCGTCAACGAATACGACATCACGTTGCGCCTACAAGGCCCGCCCGGCCGCGAGCTACAAACCACGCTATCGGCCGATCCGCCGCTCCCCGAACAGGACGTGCTCGCCGTGCTCGCCACCGGGCGCCGCATGAGCGAACTCGAAGGCTCGGAGAGCGCCGTACTGCGCGAGCAGGTGCTCTCTTACCTCGCCGGATCCGTGGGCGGCGGCATTACCTCAAGAGCAGGCCGCGCCATCGGCCTCAGCCAGGTCCGCATTGAGCCCAGCCTCATCGCCTCGGAAACCGAGCCTACCGCGCGCCTCACTCTCGGCCAGGATTTCACCCGCCAGCTCGGCCTTGTCTACTCCATGAATCTGCGCGACTCGAGCGATCAGATCTGGATCGGTAAATACGACGTCACCCGCCGCTTCACCACCCGCGCCATCCGCCAGAGCGATGAAACCTACCGTTTTCAGTTCCAGCACGATTTGCAATTCGGCGGTCGCCAACCGGAAACGCAGGCGCAAAAGAAACGCACCGCGCAGCGCGTCTCAAAAGTCACCATCATCGGCGATTCCCCTTTCCCCGCCAAGGAAGTGGAAGGCTGGCTCGGCATCCACGACGGCAGCCGCTACGATTTCTTTCAACTGCGCAAAGGCATGGACAAGATCCGCCAGAAACACGCCGACAAAGGCTATCTGGAAGTCCGCGTCACCAACACCCGCCAGGAAAATGCGAATCAGGTGGAGCTCAACGTCGAGGTCAAAGCGGGTCCCCGCATCCGCTTCGCCTACGAAGGTTGGGACCCTTCGCGTTCCGAGCGCCAGGCCCTGCGCGACACCTGGCGTGGCGCGGCATTCGAAGCGCTCCGCCTCCGCGCCGTGGAACGCAAAGCCTCGCAACAGCTTTCCGCCGACGGCTATTTACAGGCCACGGTCGAAGTAAAGCCGCGCGCCAATTCGAGCGGCAAGCTCATCCTCATTGAAGCGGTGCGCGGCAAGCGCTACAGCCGCCAGCGGCCGCGGTTCCTCGGCCTCCCGCCCGAGCGTGAACGCGCCCTGCACAAACTCATCGAGCCCGTCGCCTACTCCGATCCGTCGCGCGCAGCCGCCCTTATCCGCGACCGCTTTCAGCGCGAAGGCTTCCTCGATGTGCAGGTCAAAACGCCGCCCTTCACCTACGACGAGTCTTCCTCGACGGCGCTCGCCACTTACGACATCCTACTCGGGCCCCAATACCGCATCGGAGACATCGCCTTTGCGGGGGCTGACAAACTCCCCGCAAACACTCTGCGCGCCCGCCTTCCCTTCCTCGCCGGCGCCGTCTACACTCCGGAACTCGACAACCGGGCCATCGATTCCCTCTTCCTCGCCTACGGCGATTCCGGCTACAGCGACGCGCAAATCGAACAGCGCCTCCGCCGCGATCCCTTCACCGGCCTCGTCCACCTCGCCTACACCATTCAAGAGGGCCCGCAGCGCGTCGTATCCGATGTGCAGATCGCGGGCAATCAGTACACCAGCGACAACCTGATCCGCACCCAGTTGGCCATCCGTCCCGGTGAAGTGCTGCACGACGGCAAGGTCGCGCAAGCCCGCCGCAACCTCTATTCGACCGGCGCCTTCACCATCGCCGATGTCGAGATGGAGCCGCTCGCCCGGCAACCCGATCCGGAAAAGAAGCTGGTCACGCTCAACACCAAGGTCCAGGAGGTGCGTCCGTTTGAAATCCGTTACGGCGGCTTCTACGACACCGAGCGCGGCGCCGGCGGCATCGTCGACATCACCAATCGCAACATGCTTGGCGGCGCTCGCACGGTGGGCTTGCGCACCCGCTATGACTCCACCTTGCGCGAGGCCCGCGCCTACTACGATCAGCCCACGCTGCTCCGCTTCCCGGTGAAAACGACGGCCACCCTATTCGCCCGCCGCGAATCGAACCCCGGCTTCTACACAGACCGCGTAGGCGGCTCAATCAACGGCGAATACCGTTTCAAAGGTTACTACCGCCTCGATTTCGGCTATCGTCTCGAAAACACGCACACGTTCGAAAAGGCGCCTGATCCCTTCTTCCCCTTCGATGTGCGTCTCCGCATCGCTCCGCTCACCGCCGCCATCAGCCGCGACACACGCGATGAAATCCTCGACGCCACGCGCGGCTCGTTCTCTTCACACGCCTTCGAAATCGCCCCCGAAACCCTCGGCTCGCAGTTGCGCTACGTCAAATACTACGGGCAATATTTCCACTACCGTTCCTTCGGTGGAACACGCGAAGTGCCCTGGGCCCGTGCCATTCGCCCCCGCTTCACCTACGCCGGTGGAGTGCGTCTCGGCCTGGCCACCGGCTTAGGAGGGCAGACGGTAATCCAAAGCGAGCGATTCTTTGCCGGCGGCGCCAACACAGTCCGCGGCTTCGACCGCAATTTCCTCGGCCCGCTCGATTTCGACGGCACCCCGTTGGGCGGAAACGCCGTCGCCATCCTCAACCAGGAAATCCGTTTCCCGCTCTACAAAATGATCGACGGCGCCGGCTTCTTCGATGCCGGCAACCTCTCCACGCGCGTCTCCAACTTCAGCAACTCCGAGTGGCGCAAATCGGCGGGCTTCGGCCTCCGCCTGCGCACACCCTACGTCCTGCTCCGCGTCGATTATGGCGTCAAACTCGGCCGCAGACCCGGAGAAAGCACTGGCCAATTCTTCTTCAGCATCGGCCAGGCTTTCTGAATCCGTGGTCAGCGCAGCTTCTCTATATCTGCCCGCATCTTCTCCGCCCGCTCCACCAACTCCGGCGTATACTCAGCCCCAAAATCTGCAAGCTCGTACAGCGGCCGGATCTCAATCTGGCTCTCCTCCCCCGTCGGATTCGGGCACCGCTTCACCCACTCAATGGCTTCCTGCAAGTCGCGAACCTGCCACAGCCAGTATCCCGCAATCAGCTCCTTCGTCTCCGCAAACGGCCCATCCACCACCGTCCGCTTCTCCCCGCTGAATAGCACTCGCGCCGCCTTCGCGGTCGGCTGCAAGCCTTGCCCATCCAGCATGATGCCCGCCTTCACTAACTCCTCGTTATAATCCGTCATCTCCTTCAATAACTGCTCGCTGGGCATCACGCCCGCTTCCGAATCCTTCGTGGCCTTGATCAATACTATGCATCGCATCGGCTTGGTTTTCCTTTCTACTGAGGCGTCGAACGGGGAGAGCCGGAATCGACAACTGGTGAAAACTATTTTCCCGTGTTCCGATTTCCATTGACTCGCTTGAAATCAAAGTGATATCATAATGATGTCAGAAGGAGACAACAAGAACTATGCTCCGCGAGAAAGAGATTAAGGGCCTGGCCGGTTGGCCCATGCTATTGGCGATGATTGCAGTGGCGCTGTTCGCCGTCGTGTCGTTGATCGGGGCGATCAAAGACGTATCCCGTGACGAGTCAGGCTTGATGGTTGTGGTATGGATTGTCGTGCTGTTCGTCGACCTCGTCTGTTTGGCCGGCCTGACCGTAGTCAACCCCAACGAAGCGAAAGTAGTCCAGTTATTCGGCGCCTATCAGGGCACACTCAAAACGCAGGGGATGCGCTGGGTGAACCCGCTTACCAGCCGCCGACGCGTTTCGCTCCGCGTGCGCAACTTTGAGAGCGGCCACTTGAAGGTCAACGATCACGACGGCAACCCCATCGAAATTGCCGCCGTCGTAGTGTGGCGCGTGGTGGAGACGGCGGAAGCTGTCTTCCACGTCGACGACTACGAAGACTTCGTCCATGTGCAAAGCGAAGCCGCGGTGCGCAACCTGGCGACATCCTACCCCTACGATGCGCATCAGGACGGCCACCTTTCCTTGCGCATGTCCGCCGGCGAGATTGCCCTCCAACTCCGCAAGGAAGTGCAGGAGCGGCTGGATAAAGCAGGCGTCGAGGTGATTGAAGCGCGCCTCAGCCACCTGGCTTACGCGCCGGAGATCGCCAGCGCCATGTTGCGCCGCCAGCAGGCGAGCGCTGTCATCGCCGCCCGCACCCGTATCGTGGAAGGCGCGGTCGGCATGGTGGAGATGGCCCTCGCCGCCCTCAGCGAAAAGGGTGTCGTCCATCTCGATGAAGAACGCAAAGCCCAGATGGTGAGCAACCTCCTCGTGGTCCTCTGCAGCGACCGCGATGCACAACCGGTGGTCAATACGGGGACGCTCTATCAGTAAGGCGGAACCGTCATGGCGCAACGAAAACCATTTCTGTTAAGGCTGGACCCGGTAACGCATGAAGCGTTGCAGCGCTGGGCCGATGCCGAGTTGCGCAGTTTGAACTCTCAGATTGAGTTTTTGTTGCGAAAGGCATTGAAGGAAGCGGGGCGGTTGCCGGGCACGAAGTCCGGCGCCCCCGCTTCGGCTGACGAGGAGTAGTCATGCATTACCGGAAAAATCGGCTTGGTTATCTTCTGGAAGGATGGCGGCCCCCCGCTGGTGTCCGCAAGTCCCACCCGCGTGATGTGACCTACACCAAGGCGGGGTGGGTCGTTTGGGGCGCTTTCTGGCTCTGCCTGGCGGGTGGATTCGCTGCCCTGGTGGGTTTGGGCGCAAAGGCCGATCGTGAGGCGGGGCAGGCGCGCCTGCTCCAAACCGAAGGCGTCGAAACCGCTGGCTGGATCACACGCCTCTGGCGCGGCTCCGGCGATTCCAAGCAACCCTGGGTCGCCTACGAATTCGAAGTGGCCGGCCAGAAGTACACGGGACGCTCTAAAGTCCGCCTCAGCGCGTGGCGCATGCTGCAACTCGGTGGCGAGTGGCGCATTCGCTATGCCCGCTCCAATCCGCGCATCCATCATCCCGCGCACATCGCCCCTTCGCAAACGCCCATCTTCGTGCCCTATCTCGTGGGTGGGCTTTGTCTGGCGATTGCGCTCGTCCCCGCGGCTTTGCTGCGGAGCCAGCGACACCTGCTCGCCGAAGGCCGCCTCGCTCCCGGCATCGTCACCGAAGTGAAGAACAAGCACAGCCAGCACGGCCAGCGTTACGTCACGACCTTCGAGTTTCCCCTGCTGAGCGGAGGTGTAGGCAAAGGGCACACCATCCCCGAAAAGCAGAACCACTTCGTGGGCCAGAGAGTCTGCGTCGTCTACCTGCCCGATGAGCCGTCAAAGAACGCCATCTATCCGGTGGGGCTCGTCAAGCAGGCAGGCATCTTCCCCCAGGAAGAACGCCCCGCGAAAGTAGTCCGCCGCGCGCCCATGCGCACCCGCCGGGCCATGGCCTAGTGCGTGTCGATCGGCAGGTTCGCCGCTTTCCACGCGTTCCAGCCGCCAATCAACGCCCGCGCATTGGGCCACCCGGCTTTTCTCAATTCCTGCGCCACACGGGCGCTGGTAGCTTCGTTCGGTCAAGCACAAATCACCGCCAGAATCGCATCCCGCGCCAGTTGCGTCTCATTGGCCGCAGTCACCGGACGGTCCGGATGCACCCGGATCGACCCTGGAATGGTGATCTTCGGATCATAGGTCCGCTCGGAGCGCGAGTCGATGATGTAGTGCTGCGTGCCCTCCTCCGCCAGCGCCCGCACTTCGTCAATCGTGATCGTCTGCGGGCTCTGCGTCTGCGCTTCCCCCGGCGCCTTGGGCTCACCCTTCAGCAACAGCGGAGAAAGCCCGTGAATCACCACCGAAAACAGCACGATCAAACAACAGATGGTCAGCAGCGGCTCACTGCCGCGGATGCCCGCAAACACCGGCAACAGAATCAGCAGCAGTGACGAAAGCCCCTTCGGCCCGAACCAGCCGATCTGCAGCCGCTCCCGCCAGCCCAGATGCGCCGGCGTCAAGGCAGGCACGAACGCCGCCGGCCGGATCAGAAACACCATCGCCGTGAACAGCAACGTCGCCGGAGTGATGGCCGCCAATCCCGTCCAGATGATCGACGTGCCGAACAACACAAAGGTGAACATCAGCGCCATCTCCGCGGTTGTTTCGCCGTACTCCAGAAAGCAGTCGCACAGCTCCACATCGATTGCCGAGATGGCGATCCCCGCGGCAAACGCCGCCAGAAATCCGCTGCCGTGAATGGACTCCGCGGCGGCGAAAGCAGCGAACGCCACGCCCAGCGAGTAGATGGATTCATAATCCCGCCGCACGCCGATACGCCGCCGCACAAACTCCAGCAGTCCGATCGCAGCAAGCGCCGTCAGCACGCCCGCCGCCGGGCTCAGCACCAGAATCTTCACCAGCAACTTCGACCATCCCGCGCCGTCCAATCCGCCCTGCGAGAGCACCGTCATTGCCACCAGCACAATCGGCAGCAGCACCGCGTCATTCATCCCGCTTTCGAGCCGCAATGCCTGTTTCACCCGCGCCGAAAGCTGCGGCCGTTTCAGCACGCCGCGCAGCAGCACCGGATCATTCGAAGCCAGCGAGGAAGCGAGAATCAGCGCCATCGGTACGGTGAGCCCCAGCATCCAGTAGGCCGCCCCCGCCGTGAGCCCGGCCGATAGCAGCGTGCCCGGGCCGATCACCAGAATCGCCAACAGCTTGTGTGTGCGCACTTCCGTCAGGTTCAGCGACACCGCGTCCGTGAACAGCACCAGCACCAGGCTCAACGTCGACACTACGCGCAGAATCGGCGATTGAATCCCGGCGTCCAGCAGCCCCAGCCCTGCCGGACCGATCGCCGCGCCCAGCGCCAGAAAAATCGCCACCTGCGGCAGGCCGGTGCGCTCCACCAGCCCTGAGAGCAGCGCCGAAACCATGATCACCGCGCCAATCAGCGCCAGCGTGAAAAGAAAAAGATCAGTATTGAAGGTTTCCATGGGCGGTTACCGGATCGGCCGCGGAACAAATGCAGGCGCATCCAGCCGGGGCCCGCGATAAGCCTTCACCTCCGCGAAGCGCTGGTGCGCTTCCCAATCCCGGCGTGCCGCCTCCAGTTCCGCATTGCTGCGCGCCACAAAGTTCCACCACATCAGCACCGGCTCCTCCAGCGGCGTCCCTCCAATCAGCAGGCAGCGCGCTCCGTCCACCGAGCCTAGCGCCATCGACCTGCGGTGCTGCCCCAGGTAATACAGCGTATCCGGAACCAGCCGCTGCTCCGCCAGTGAAGCCTCGCCATCGAGAATCAGTAATGCGTGCTCGAACGCGGCATCGAGCGGCAGTTCCAGCGCCGCGCCGCGATGGATGGTCAACTCCGCCGCAATCAAAGGTGAGAAATGGTTCGTCGCCGCGCGCCCGCCCATAATCGTGCGCACCAACCCGCCCCGTTCCTCCACCACCGGCAGCTCCCGGTAGTGATGAAATGCAGGCTGCCCGTTGCGAGCGGCATCCGGCAGCGCCACCCATAACTGCACTCCATTCAGCTTCCCCGAGTTCGATTGCGGCGTCTCCTCGGTGTGCGCGATGCCGCTGCCCGCGGTCATCAAACTCAATTCGCCCGGCCGCACCAGCGCCTCTGACCCGATGCTGTCGTGGTGAATAATTTCCCCCTCCAGCAGCCACGACACCGTTTGCAGCCCGATATGCGGATGCGGCGCCACATCCATCGGTTTCTCGCCGGCAAACGACAGCGGGCCGTAGCGATCGAGAAAGCACCACGGGCCCACCAGCCGCCGTTCGCGCAATGGCAGCGCGCGCCGGATCGGCAGCGCCCCTAGCGACGAGACACGCGCCGCCAACGCCTGTACGACCGGCGCCGGAGCCAGTGACGCTGCGCACTCTTCCGCTTCCGGCGATGGATGAAGATTGCTCAAAAGACCTCCAGTAACAGCGGACATGGCGAGAATGTTGTTGACATCCAGTTGCAGGTAGGATAATCTGCGAACTATATCGGACTGAATCAGTCCGGGCGCCGCACTCTTGGCCGAGACCGCGCCCGGAACTGCGAATCGACAACCAGGGGCTGGCGATCTCCTCAGATTGTAGGCGTCGCCATGCCTTCTTTTCAAGTGAAGGAGACATAGGCATGACAGCTATTCCCAAATATCAGTGGAAACGCAGAAAGCGCCTCCCGAAGGCGATGACACCGCGGCAAAGCGGATGGCGCAAGGATGCCGCGCGGTGGCTCGCGGCCGGCACTCTCGCCGCTTCCCTCGCCGCGCAGCAGCAGGATCCGAAGACGCAATCCGAGTCTGCAAGCGAATTGCAGAAGAAAGGCATCTCCGGCCCGCACACCGTGCTGGAAGTGAAGGACAAGGTCACGCCGCTTTCCTCGGCCAAGTACACTGAGCCGCTGCGCAACACTCCGCAGACCATCATGATCATCCCCAAGCAGGTGATCGAAGAGCAAGGCGCAACCACGCTCCGCGACGTGCTCCGCAACGTGCCCGGCTTGACCGTGGCCGCGGGCGAAGGCGGCGCCCCCGCCGGTGACAACCTCACCTTGCGCGGCTTCAGCGCCCGCAACGACATCTTCATCGATGGCGTTCGCGATCTCGGTCCCCAGGCCCGCGACCCCTTCAACATGGAGCAGGTGGAAGTGACCAAGGGGCCATCCTCGGCCTTCAACGGCCGCGGCTCCACCGGAGGCAGCATCAACCTTGTGAGCAAAGCCCCATCGTTGAGCCCGGCCTTCGGCGGCACCGTGCAATTCGGCACGGACCGTACCCGCCGCTTTGCCGGCGACATGAACGTGCCCCTGGGCCGCATCGGACTCGGCGAGCGCACCGCCTTCCGCATGAACATGCTCTCGCATCATGCCGGAGTCGCCGGCCGTGATGAGGTGTACAACAGCCGCTGGGGCCTCGCGCCATCGCTCGCCCTCGGCCTCGGCCGCCCCACGCGGCTCACGCTCAGCTACTTTACCCTGCAGCAGGACAACCTCCCCGATTACGGCATCCCCTGGGTCACCGCCACTCACAACGTTCTCAGCGCCTATCGCGATCAGCCCGCGCCCGTGCCCCGCGATTCCTACTACGGCCTGCGCTCCCGCGATATCGAAAAGATGGGCTCGCACACCGCCACCGTGAAACTGGAACATGACTTCAGCGATTCCCTCCAATTCCGCAATCAACTCCGCTTCGGCCATTCCACTCGCGATTCCATCACCACCGCGCCGCGCTTTGCCGGCAACGACAGTCTCGTCATCAATCGCAACGGCCCGTCGTGGATCACCAACGACAACATCTGGGACAACCAGGCCGATCTGCGCGCACGCTTCCGCACCGGGCGCCTGGAACACTCCTTGGTAACAGGGCTCAGCCTCACGCGGGAAACCAACATCAGGGAAACACGAACAGTGGCCGGTGCGCCCACCACCACCCTCTTCTCTCCCGATCCGCATCAACCCTTCACCGGCACTATCACCATGACGCCCAACACGGGCGACGTCACCGGCAACTCGCAGGCAGGCTATCTCTTCGATACCGTGAAGCTCGGCCGGCGATGGGAAGCCTCCGGCGGCCTTCGCTTTGAGCGTTTCGCCGTCGATGGAGTCAACACCACGCTGCTGCCCGTGAAGCGCACCGACACGATGAACAGCCTCCGCGGCGCGCTCATCTACAAGCCGGCGCAAAGCGGCAGCCTCTACGTCTCCTACGGCACGTCGCTCAATCCATCGCTCGAAGGGTTGAACTACCAGCCCGCCAATACCTCCATCGAGCCCGAGAAAACCTACACCGTCGAAGCGGGCAGCAAGTGGGAAGTGTCGCAGGCGCGGCTGCTGCTGGCCGCGGCCGTGTTCCGCATCGACAAGCAGAATGCACGCACCCCCGGCGTGCTGCCGGACGATCCGCCGCAGGTGCTGGCCGGAACGCAGCGCGCCAACGGCTTCGAACTTTCGGCCACCGGCAACATCACCAGCAAGCTGCGCCTGTTTGCGGCCTACACCTACATCGACGGCAAGATCATCAAATCGAACACGCCCGCCGAAGTGGGCATGTATTTCCAGAACACGCCGAAGAATTCGTTCAGCATCTGGACCAGCTACACCGTGAAGCGCCTCAGCCTCGGCGTGGGGCCGCGCTTCGTCGACAAGCGTTACGGCAACAACAGCAACACGCGTTCCGTGCCCCATTACTGGACGCTCGATGCCCTTGCCTCCTTCCCGGTCAGCAGCAAAGTCGATCTGAGGCTCAATCTCTACAACCTGAATAACGCCTACTACTTTGACCGGCTGGGTGGCGGACACTTGATCCCCGGCGCCGCGCGCAGCGCCAGCATCGCCATGGGGTTCCGGTTCTAGGAGGAAGCCATGCTCTTACACATCCCCGATGTATTGACGCAGGAAGAGGTCGCCCACTGCCGCCGCACGCTCGATAACGCCGCCTGGATCGATGGCAAAGTGACCGCCGGTTACCAATCCGCGAAAACGAAGGACAACCAGCAACTCGACGAATCCGATCCCGCTGCCCAGGAAATGGGCAGCCTCATTCTCAACGCCCTCGAGAGGAACGCCACCTTCCTCTCCGCGGCTCTCCCCCACAAAGTGTTTCCCCCGCTTTTCAATCGCTATGAAGGCGGGCAGAACTTCGGCACTCATGTGGACAACGCCATCCGCCAGGTGAAGGGGACGCCCCACCGCGTGCGGACCGATCTTTCCGCAACCCTCTTCTTCACGGGCCCCGACGAGTACGAAGGCGGCGAACTCGTCGTAGAAGACACCTACGGCGTGCATAGCGTGAAACTGCCGCCCGGCCATCTGGTGCTCTATCCCGGCACCAGCCTGCATCATGTCCGCCCCGTCACCCAAGGGGCGCGCGTCTGTTCCTTCTTCTGGATCCAAAGCATGGTGCGCGAGGATTTCGCCCGCACACTGCTCTTCGACTTCGATATGGGAGTGCAACGAATCACCATGGATGTCCCCGATCATCCCTCGCTGGTGCAACTCACTGGCGTCTATCACAATCTGCTGCGCCGCTGGGCGGAGGTATAGAGGCGCATGCGAAAGATACTGTTCTGGGTTCACCTCATCACCGGACTCACCACCGGAGCCGTCGTGTTCCTCATGTCCCTCACCGGAGTGGCGCTCACCTACGAGCGCCAGATCCTGGCCGCCGGCGCTCCCCGCATCCACGCAGATAGCGGCGTGGTTCCGCACGGCATGGAAGCATTAGTCGAAAAACACAGGCAGCGCCACGGCGCGCTGCCCACTGCCATTCTCAAGCGCGCCGATGCCAGCGCGCCCGTGGAGTTCCAGATGGGCCGCGAAGGAACCGCCTACCTCAATCCCTACACCGGCGAAGAGGCCGGTGCGGGGCCCGTCGGCGCACGCCGCTTCTTCCGCCTCATGACCGACTGGCACCGCTGGCTCGGACAGGACGGCGCAGGCCGCGAAACCGCCCGCGCCATCACCGGAGCCTGCAACCTCGCCTTCCTCTTTCTGGTATTGAGTGGCATCTACCTGTGGCTGCCGCGCTTCTACACGTGGCAACATTTCCGCGCCATTCTGTTTTTTCGGAGCAGCCTTGCCGCCAAAGCCCGCGAGTTCAACTGGCACAACGTCTTCGGCATCTGGATGGCGCTTCCGCTCGCGGTCGTCGTTGCCACCGGGGCAGTGATGTCCTACACCTGGGCCAACGATCTGTTGTTCCGCATCGCCGATGGCAAGCCGCCCTCCGCGGGTGTTCCAAAGAAGAAGGGCGGAGGCCCTCCGCAGCGCTTCCCTGCCCCGCCCGCCAATCTGCAATTGACCGGCCTCGACGAATTCTGGACGCGCGTGGAACAATCCCACACCGGCTGGGCCAGCATCAGCTTTCGTCTTCCTGCCTCCCCGCGCGCGCCCTGGCAATTCACCGTCGACAAAGGCAACGGAGCGCGCCCCGATCTGCGCACCACGCTCACCTTCGACGCATCCACGAAGCAACTCCTGCGCCACGAAGAGTTCGCCGATCAGGATGCAGGCCGCCGCGCCCGCACCTGGGTCCGCTGGCTCCACACCGGAGAAGCAGGAGGCATCGCCGGGCAAACACTAGCAGGCGCCGCATCGCTCGCCGGCGTGATGCTCGTCTACACAGGGGTGGCGCTCTCGCTGCGCCGCTATGCCGCCTGGCGCTCCCGGCAAGCAACACTCGTCAGTAGGTAGCTCGCAATCCCATCTGCACCTGCCGGCCCGGCCGTGCCGCGTTGACAATCCCGAATCCCGCGCCTTGAAACTGATGTGCCGGATTGTTGAAATTCGGATGGTTCGGCAGATTGAAAAATTCGCCGCGGAACTGAACCTGTTTCTTTTCCCCCAGCCGGAAGCTGCGGATGAGCGACGTGTTCCAATTAATGCGCCCATCGGCGCGCACCAGCCCGATCCCCTGATTGCCGAATTGATACAGGGCAGGCTGCGCGAAGGCGAGCGTATCGAACCAGCGCTCCACCCGGCGCTCACTCACCGGCAGGTTCGGATCGCGCAGCACATCGGCGCGCTGCGCTCCCGCTGAGTTCGCGTTTGAGCTGTTCGTCTGCGTCTGCACCGTGATGGGAGCCCCGGTTTGCAGCGTCACGATCGTGCCAATCGACCATCCGCCCGCGGCATACCGCAGCGGATGCTGCCGCCAGTAACGGCGCTTCGCACCAAACGGCAGTTGGTACACAGAGCTGAACGTCATCCGGTGCCGGATGTCGTTCTCCGAAGGACCCCAGTCCATCCGCCGGTTGTAGAAATTCGAGTACGCCGCGCCTTCATCGCCGAGCGTGGCCCCGCCGCCGCTCGTGTTATCCAGAAACTTCGCCCATGTATACGTGGACAGCAGATTCAGCCCGTGCGAGAAGCGCTTCTCCATCTTCAGCGTCCCCGCATGGTAACTGGACACACCGAGGCTCGGCGCAAGCACCGACACGTTGCTGAACTGCGGAAACGGCCGGTATTGGCGCCCCGTGCGGCCCGGCCCCAGTATCCATGGCGGAATCTGGTTCAGCGAAAGATTATCTCCACCCAGCTTGCGCGAAAGATTCCCGAGATATCCCACTTCCATCAGAATGGAGCCCGCGAATTCATGCTGCACCCGCATGTTGAATTGCTGCGAATACCCGATGCGGCGGTTGGTCTCAAAGAACGTCACCGCCTGATTGGGCGCCACCGAAACAGGCACCGCGCCGAACGAATCGCTCAGCACCGGCGTCTCCAGCGGACGCAACGGCAATCCGCCGCCCATCGTATACGGAATGCCGATCGTGTTATCCAGCAGCACCAGCGTCGATGAGCGCTCAAACCCGAGCGTCGCCGTGTTCGCTTCCGCGCGGTCAAACGGATGCGCGTAGAACACGCCGAATCCGCCGCGCAGCACCGTCCGCGAGCGCCGCAGCGGCTTCCACGCAAATCCGAACCGCGGCCCAAAATTGTTGTAATCCCCATCGAACGGCGTCGACCGGTATCCATCCACGCCAAGAAACTTCACCACGCCCGGCGTCCCCGATACCGGATTCACCGTCGTCGTGTCGAACGCATTCATCCGCAGGTTGGCATCGCGCAACGGCGTATCCGTTTCCCACCGAAGCCCGATGTTCAGCGTCAGCCCTTCCCGCACATTCCAATCGTCCTGGAAAAATCCCGCGATATACCAACTGCTGCGCTCCACCACCGGCGTCTCGCGCTGCGCCAGATTCGTCGGCACGCCCAGCAGCATCGTCAACAGTCCGCTGCCCGTGTTCGCATTGCCAGGCAACCCCGAATAACCGCGGCTGAACGCAAAGTCCCCCGAAATCGAAGGCCGGAACAATTCCCGGTTTAACGAAGGCCGGAATTCACCGCCGAACTTGAACGTGTGCCGGTTGCGAATCCACGAAGCATTGCTCACCACCTGATGCTGGCGAATCGGAAACTGCCGCCGCTCCTGCGTACCCGAACCGAGCGCCGCAAACCCCGCCGCGCCGAATTGCGGAAACGCATCGTCCGGCAATCCCTTCAGCCCCAGCTTGCTCGGCCATCCACCGCCCAATCCCCGCGCATAAGCGTGATTGATGCGATCCCCGAACGTATACCGAAGTTCGTGCAGCAGGGCCGGACTGAAGATCCGCGTCCACGTCCCGTACCAGAACTGCTGATGCCGGTCTGCGTCATTCGCCGGATCGGCCGCCCGCACAGGGAACACGCTATTCCCGCGGGTGTTGTCGCTGTTATACAGATAGCGCGCCGTGATCTTGTTGTAACTCGTCAGATTGTGGTCGATCTTCACGATGTAGTTGTCCCGTGTCAGCGACGTCACATCGTTCGCCCGGAAATTGTTCGCCCCCGCCAGATCGTCCGGCGCGCGGTTCGCCACCGGATAGAAGGGCAGCAGTTGCAGCGCCACCGGATCCATCCGCGCCTGCGGCAGAATGTTGCCCGGGAACGGATCGCGCACCACGTTGCCCGCTTCCGTCCGCCCTGTCGCCGGATCGTACATCGCCACCAGAACATTGCGGCCATTAAATGTTTGCGAGAAATTCCCCGCCTTCTGCAACTCGGTGGGCACGGTCAGCGTCCGTATCGACCCGTCCCGCCGCCGCGAGCCTTCATACGACACGAAAAAGAACGTGCGGTCCCGCCGTAGAGGCCCGCCCACGGTTCCGCCAAACACGTTGTATCGCAGGGCCGGTTTCTGCCGCTCCCCATTGACAATCGGCGAGAAGAAATTCGGCGCATCCAGCTTCTGGTTGCGCATGTACTCAAACAGGCTCCCCTTGATCTGATTGGTGCCCGATTTCGTGTTCGCAATGATCACCCCGCTCGCCGAGCCGCCATATTCCGCCGAAAAACCATTCGAGAGAATCTTCACTTCCTGCAGCGATTCCACCGGCGGATCCGTGTCGATCTGCCCCACGCCCACCCGCATGTTCTGTGCCCCGCCCCCGTCGATGAACATCATCTGGCTCTGCGTGCGTCCCCCGGCCAGGCTGAAGTTCGGCTTCCCGCCATTGTCGTAATCGACGAATACAGCGCCCCCGGTGAGCTCAATCAGATTCATCGCCCGCCGGTCGCCGAGCGGCATGTCCTCGATGGTCTGCGATTCAATCAACTGGCTGGCATCGGACGTGCGCGTCTCGAGCAGCGCCGTCTGCCCCGTCACCGTCACCGATTCATTCACGCTGCCCACTTCGAGCGTAATCGCCAGCTCCAGCGATTGTCCCGTCGTCAATACGATCCCTTCGCGCTGCGCCCGCCGGAACCCTTCCACGGTCGCCGAAACCGTGTAGCCGCCGATGGGGAGCGAACGAAGAGAATAAAAACCGGAAGAATTGCTGCGAGTGCTGGTGCGAACACCGCGTTCCACACTCACCGCCACAACTTCGGCGTCAGGAATTACTGCGCCCTGCGGATCCGTCAGAATTCCGCTGATGGTTGCCTCGGGGGATTGCGCAAAAAGAAATACGAGGAGGCTAAAAAAAAGACAAACCCCTTTCCTTATCATGCCTCCAGCATAGCGCCGCTGTTCAGCAACGCAAGCCTAAAATGCCGTTCAGGTAGGAAACCAGATGCTTCCACACCAGGTAGTAGGCAGCCATGCCCACCGGCGTGAACATCGCCGCCAGCGAGAACGGAATGAACGCCAGTTGAAAATAGGAGGCCAGTGCGTACCCGCAGGGCACCAGCAGGATCGGCAGCAGCGCTCCGTGCACCCCGAACGGCAGCCGCGGCTTCGCCTGATACAGCACATTCCACAAACCCCACAGATTGGGAACCACGGCCATGGGAAACACCACCGCCCGTTCAATGGCAGCCGGCAAACGGTAGAAGGCATGCGCCACCACCAGCGCCGTGAGGATCACCAGCAACATCAGCGTCGGAAGCAGTATGCCTGCCATGTACGCTCGCAGATAGGGATGTCGATTCATATGCACTCCTCACAGGTGATACAGCAGAGCAGCCGCCAGTTCGGGATACAGCAGCACCGCCGCCGCAATCCCCGCCGCAATGGCCCAGTCCCACTCGCTGAAACGCGGCCCGCGTTGCGCCAGGCGCTGTTCCATGCGCGGCCAAAGATCCTTCTCCAATCGCGACTCATGTTTCATCGCCCGCAGCCGCTCCACCAGAAAATCGTCGTTCATGGCTTCACTCCCATCGATTCCAATTTGCGCCGCAGAAGCTGCAACGCCCGCGCCCGGCGCGTTTTCACCGTCGCCACCGGGATATCCAGCGCCTGCGCAATCTGCTCCACCGGTTCTTCTTCAATCAACGACAGCACGGCCACAGCCTGAAACTTTGCCGGCAGCGAATGCAAAGCTGTCTCCAGGCGGGCCTGCAGTTGCCGCTGTTCGGCGTAGGGAGCATCCACAGCCGAAGGCGCAACCGTCAGTTCCACCAGCCGCGGCGCGTGCCGCAGGTGATCCAGCGCCACGCGCGTTGCGATGCGCCTCACCCACGGCGCAAACGGCCGCGAAGAATCGTAGGTGGAGCGGTGCTTCCACACGCGCCAGAAGGTTTCCACCGTCAGATCCTCCGCTGCCGTGCGATCGCGCACCATCCTGGCAATCCAGGCATAAACCACAGCCTGGTGCGCGCGAAACAGTGCTTCAAACTCGCCGCCATCGAGGGGCACGCATCACCGCCAGGGAAACCATCGGGGCACCTGGGCGCAGTAGGCTTCGTACTCCTGGCCAAACTTCGCCCGCAGCACCGGTTCTTCGTATAGCACAACAAACAGGTGCGCGAACATCGACCAGACAATCGCAAACACCAGCACCGCCAGTGACCCAAGGTACAGCGCCAGCCCGCACAATGCCGTCAGCCCTCCGATGTACATCGGGTTGCGAACCATCGAATACGGCCATACGGCGACAAACCGCCGTGGAGCATCGAACGGCGCGGGCGTGCCCCGGCCGCGTGTGACGAAGGCAGCGACACTGGCCAAGGCTAGCGCCAGTCCAGTTGCGATCAGCACCAGCCCTGCCGAAGTGGCCGGAAGGTCCGCCGGCATGCGCCCATCCAGCGTGCGGATCCACAAAGCGATATACAGCGATACGGTGAAGAAGCCCGTGGCATACAGCAGCGACCGGACCGCGGTGAAAACGGTTTCCATCGTTCCTTCTCCTTTCACCTGTTAGTACTGTGATCGCTGAGCCGCGGGATTCATTTTCTTCCCTTCCTCGCTGGTGTTACACTTTCCCTCTATGGATCCACAGCCGATCACGTTGCTGCTGCAGAAAGTGGGGCAGGGCGACAAAGGATCGGAGTCCGCCTTGCTCGAACTCGTCTACTCCGAGCTCCACCGGCTGGCGTCTTCCTACATGCGCAGGGAACGGAAAGATCACACCCTGCAGCCTTCCGCCCTGGTCAACGAAGCCTACGTAAAGTTAATCGGCGCCCAGGATGTCCCCTGGCAGAACCGCGGCCATTTCTATGCCGCCGCCGCCCGCGTCATGCGCAACATTCTCATTGACTACGCGCGCACGCGCGCCGCCGAGCGCCGCGGTGGTGCTCCCGTCCGCGCCCCCCTGCGCGAAGACATGCTCATGGTGGAAGAGGACCCCGATCGCTTTCTCCTCCTCGACGCCGCCATGGACCGCCTCGAGCAGTTGGATCCGCGGCAGGCCAAAGTGGTCGAGTTGCGCTTCTACGGCGGCCTGAACGTCGAAGAGACCGCCGCGGCGTTGGACATCTCCGAAAAGACAGTGAAACGCGATTGGGCCGTCGCCCGCGCCTGGCTCGAAGCCGAAATCGCCGGCCCGGCCGCACCACGCGAATAAATCAGAATCCGCTGTGCCTCCCCATTCCGCAGGGTTGATATACTTGGCCCTATGGACTTATCGCGTCTCTTACTGGTGCAACAGAATTTTCCCGACCGCCGCATTCACGACATTCCCGGTGAAGTCAGGAAACAGCTCACCGATGCCTCTTTTGCCTCCCGCGTGAAACCCGGTGGCCGTGTCGCGATTGGCGTCGGAAGCCGCGGTATTTCCAACATCGCCACCATCGTCCGCGCCGTGGTGGATTACTTCAAATCCCAGGGCTTGCAGCCGCACATTTTCCCCGCCATGGGCAGCCACGGCGCCGCCACCGCCGAAGGGCAGGCCGACGTACTCGCCCACTACGGCATCCATGAGGCCACCATGGGCTGCCCCGTCATCAGCCAGTTGGAAGTCGTGCCGCTCGGCAAAACTCCCGACGGCATCGAAGCCTGGATGGACAAAACCGCCTTCGACAGCGACGGCGTCATGCTCATCGGCCGCGTCAAATGGCACACCGACTTCCAGGGCAACATCGAAAGCGGCCTCTTCAAAATGATGGCCATCGGCCTCGGCAAATTCGCCGGCGCCCAGCGCTATCACACCTATGCCTACAAGCTTGGCCTCGAAAACGTGATTCGCGGCGTCGGCCGCCAGGTGCTCCAGTCCGGCAAAGTGCTCGGCGGCCTGGCGATTCTCGAAGACGCCTATCACAACACCGCCCAGTTGACCCCAGTTTTTGTCGAAGAGATGGAGCAGAAGGAAGAGCAGCTCCTCGCCCTCACCAAGTCCTGGATGGGCAAAATCCCCGTGCCGCAACTGGACATCCTCATCCTCGATGAAATCGGCAAGAACATCAGCGGCGCCGGCATGGATACCAAGGTCGTCAACCGCGGCGTCCACGGCCAGTACAACCCCTGGCCCGATACGCCGAAAATCGACCGCGTCTTCGTCCGCGACCTCAGCTCCCTTACCTACAACAACGCCGTCGGCATCGGCATGGCCGACGTCACCACGGACCGCTTGATCAAAAAAATCGATTGGGTGCCCACCCGCATCAACTCACTCACCGCATCCACGCCCGCCGCCATCCGCGTGCCCATCCACTTTCCATCCGATCGCGAGTGCCTCGAGAAGATCCTGCCCACGGTGGGCAAGTTCTCTTCCAAGGACGTTACTATCGCCTGGATCCGCAATACGTTGGAGCTCTCCCCGCTGCTCATGAGCGAGAATCTGCTCGACGACATTCGCCGTAACCCGATCCTCGAAATCATCGGTGACGCCCGCGAGATCGAATTCGACTCCGACGGCAACCTCGTCGAGATGCTCGAGGCGCGCGAAACCGTCGGCCACTAGCCGCGTCCCCGCAGCAACACCACCGCCACGCAGAACGATTCAGCGAAGTACGGGCGAAGACCCTGTCTCCCGGAGTATTTCGTCTCTCCCATCCCGCCGGCAAACAGTTTTCATCACAAATGTTTTATTCACACGTTTTGCAACATTGCTGCCGCATAAATAGATGATGACAAAGGAAATAGAGTTGTGTGAAAAACTGAGATTTCCTTTGACAGAAAGCACTGGTTGGAGCCATACTGCAGATGGTTCCAAGAGGCACACGGAACAGTGAGCCAGACGGGACGTAGCGGACTCGGACCGATGAGCCGCGGGGGAAACTCCGTGGGGAGTGATGAGAGATCGGGCGTTCGGTTATGGTAAGCCATCCTGTAAGTTGACCTGTTGGCGCGTGGCAGACCCGCAAGGGCGAGCCGAAGGCCGCAAGGCTGGAGAGCCGGAGGGATGAAAGTCCCGAAGGGGAGCGCGGGCAGGGCGAGAGACGGGAACGGCGGTTGAAAGCTTGGCAACGGGTTTTCCAGTGTAGATCGGCCCCGAATGCGGAAACGAGCGAGGCCGGAAATTGGGAAGCGGACCGGGTCAGGTGGAAGACTGCTGTGAATCGCGAAGCGAAAAGGCCGGGATCGTTCGATCCTGCAACGGCGGACCGGGAGACCGGAAGTCATGGCAGGCTAGAGAAAGGCCATCGCGAGTGAATCGGCTTCGGGCAATCTGGTGAGCAGGCGAACCCGACAGCGGCGAAGCGTTACCGGCAAATCCGGTGGCGGGGAGCTGGAGGGCAGCGCACAACAAGATTGTTTCGCCAAGCTCACGCCGAGCATGCACGGCGGGTGAGCGAACTGGAAAGTTGGTCACTTGGAACCAATTCTTTTTGGCCCGCGTTTTTCCGGTTGAATATTCCGAACTAAGGAAAAGGCCGCCAGGGTTCACCTGGCGGCCTTTGAACTGTGTAGCGCAGGGCCCCTGGCCTGCGGCCAAGCCACATCTGCGTATCGGGCGCAGCCCGGACCGTTCCCCTCCAAGCACAACAAAGGCCGCAAGGGGTTAACCCCCGCGGCCTTTGTTGCTCTAACTCCGTTCCGTTTAATTGCTCGACTGAGCCACCCACATCGGACGCCCGTTGACGTAGATAATCCCCGTCCGCGAAAGGCCCGTCGTGTTCTGCGCAACCGAAAATTTCACCACGCCCGACGTCGTCCCGCTGATCGTCTGAATCGTGATCCACGGAACCGTCGTCGTAGCCTTCCAACTGCAGCCGGAAGCCACCGTAACGCTCCCCTGGCTGCTCTGCGCCGCCGCCGAAACCACCACCACTGAGCTCACCGTGACTGCCCCCAACTGGAATCCCGCCGTCACGTTGTAGGCCTGTGTCACCGGAAATTGCAGCATGGTGGAGGTGGAAGGCAATGTCCCCGTCCAGCCCGTGAAGCAATTGCCGGCAAATGCCGACGCCATCAGCGCTACCGTCGAACCCATGTCGTAGTAGTTGTCCGACGTCTGCGGATAAATGCTCACCGTGCCGCGCGTCGTGCTCGAACTGATCGCGCTCACCAGGTACTTGGTCTTGTAGTTCGCTGTCAGGCTCAGGTTCGATGTCCCGGCGCTCACCGGGTGTGATTGTGCCCCCGCGTCGCTCCAGGTCTGGAACGTGTAGCTCACGCCCGTCCCCGCCGCGTTCGGCGCCGACACCGAATGGCTTGTCCCCGCTGTCCACGTCAGCGTCGCCGGCGTCACCACCGACGCCCCGTCAATCACCAGCGTCCGGCCCTGCGGGTTCGAGTTGATCGTCGCCGTAATCGTCGTCGGAGGCGGCGGCGTGCTCGGCGGCGGCGGCGTCGTCACCGTAGCCGGATACATGATCCGCACTCCGCCAATGTCACCCGAGGAGAGACCGCTGCGCTGTCCGATCGCGGCGCCCGCCGGATTGGTCGTCACGATCGTGGGCAGTCCGTTGGAGGAAAACGCATACCCGCTATAGTGCATGATCGAACCATAGTCATAGGTGTTCACCAGCTGCCCGCTGGTGGCGATAGAAAAGTTCGACAATGCGCTGGAGGTGATATTCGCCGTGTTGATGATCACCCAACCCGCCCGGTCGCTGCGCGTATGCTCATGATACAGGCCAACCGAGTGGCCAATCTCATGGATCACGTTGCCGGTCGAGCAGTCGTCGCCGATGTTGATCGGCTGCCCGGCCATGCCCAGCCGTCCAATATAAGAAGAGCACGAGCCGGCGCTGGTGGCGCGCGTGAACGTCACATAGTAGCTTTCCGTAGTCCTCGGGATAAGCGAAATCGAGCCCGCTAGCTGCGTGTTCCAATGCGCCACGGCGCTCGTGATGCGCGCCTGGTTCGGCATCGTCGGGTCGATCGTGTACGGAATGACCCCGTTCGGCCATTTGTTGGTTGCCCCAGTCGCCGACCGCGCCAGTTGCGCCTTGTCCCCGCGGTACTCTTCCAATTCATTCACGGGGCCAAGCAGGATGTCGCCCTGCCACACGCCAACCCCGTCCACCACTTCGTGCTCCACTGCCATCCCCTGAAACACCGACACCCGGCGTTCCACCGGCCGGGCGCTTTCGGCGATCCACGCCGTTTCGTCGATCCCGTCCGATACCCCAATCTCCGGTATCGAGAAGGGCAACGTCGGAATTTCATCGTTCATCTGGACTTCCACGGCCACTCGCGAGCCGGGAATCGCCCGCGTCCAGAAGTCCCCTGCCTGCTGCGGACCCGCGCCGCGCAGCGGCCCCACAATCCGTGTCACCTGATTCTGCGAATCGAGACCATAGACATATAGTCTGGCCCCTTCCGGCAGTCGAAAATCCTTAAAGTGCAAACGCATTGCGGCCGCTCCGGAGCTTGAGAGCGTGAGCACCAGAACACGGTCCGAATTGTCGGTGGTGAAGAATTGAAACGCCTCGTCCGGAATCTGCGGCAGTGCGCGAATCTCCCCTTCCGGAGCATGGCGCGTGACTACGGAGCTAGCCTCCCACGCCGGCGCCTGATCGATCCACCCCCACGCGGGGGCCTTCAATTCCGTCGGATCCTGAGCAAATACGGTAGTTAGTATGGCGGCAAAAACGGCGAACAGTCTCATCCTTGAATTCCTCCCTTAGTGACTGGCCCACACCTCCGCGGTGCACGGCGAGTAGTACTGCGGGTTCCCATGACCCACCATCGACCGATGCGGCGACAGTATGCGTCAGGGGAACACCTAAATGGGGAGAAAGAAGAGACCTTAGCAGCCCGTGGAGTAACCACGGAAATCTACCGAGCCGCGCGTGAGCATGCGACTTCTAACGACTCATGGGTCTACAGGGGACTCAGTTGGGAGAAAGGCGGGTGCGCATGCGCGGTTGCCGAGTCCAGGCTCTACCAACTGTCCCGGTTAGGAACTGCGCAGTTAGTGCCAAGGGGGCCGAACAGCTCAACCCGTCTCACCTAGTATACAAAGAAGATCGGTAGTAGTACTGTTTTTCTTTACGACATATTTCTATTCGTCGTCATCCATATCACTGTCCGGCTCCTGCACGCGTACCGCGGCAGCTTCCCCGCCCCGCCCGTACCGCGACGAATAGACCTCTTTCACCGGCCGGAACCCCGCAAAGTTAAACCGGCAAAACTCGCAGCGCAAACGCTTTGCGCCTAACCGCAGCCATACCAGCGTCCAGAACCGCGGGATGTAGTGCGCTTCGCTCCAACTGCTCAGCACCGTGCGGTAGCAGCGCGGGCAGCGGCTGTAGCGCAGATCCGCCAGCCGCCACACGCGGCTCGTAAACCGGTACTGGCAATCCCGGCAGCGCAGCGGATGCGTCCCAAACATGGCCGCAATCCGCTCCACAATCGATTTGTATCGTGCATGGCGGATGTGATCAGATCCGCAACTCGGGCAATGCACCTGCCGGTCGCCGTTGGTCAAGGGGGGCTCGGACTCCTTCTTCAGTCTATTACAATCGGCGGGAAGTTCCGGCGGAGGAGGGCCTACTGGGACGCAGTCGCACGCCGTTGGGAAACATACTGATGAAGAACTAGGTGAAACGCCTGAAGCAGCGACGCCCGCACCCCGGCATTCCCTGCCACCGTCATCTGATCGATTGCACTCACCCCCAGCAGGTCCCGCGTGCTCGATGTGATAAACACATCATCGGCCTTCCCAATCCGCCCCAATTCGATCTCTTCTTCCACCACCTGGATCCCCGGAACCGTGATTTCCTCCAGCAGGATGGCCCGCGTCACCCCCGGCAGGCATCCCGACGACAACGGCGGGGTCACCACCTTCGTCCCTTCCACCAGGAAAACGTTCGCCGATGTGCACTCCGAAACGCACCCCTTATGATCGAGCAGCAACGCTTCATCGAAGCCCTTCGATTGCGCTTCTTCGAGCATCGTCAGGTTCATCGACCACGACAGAATCTTCGCCCCTGAAAACGGCGAATCCCCGTGCCGCGCCTGGGCGATGGTCATCAGCCGCACACCCTGCGTCCAATTCGCCAGATCCTTGGTGAAGGCGACAATGTCATAATCCCGCGCAATCGCCGGCCCTTCAAACATCCCGCCCCGATTCCGGATCACCGCCACGCGCAGCGTGGAATTGTGCGCCTGGTTGGCTTCCACCAGCCGCAGCAGTTGCCTCTCCATTGCGTCCGCATCGGTGGGAAACGGAATATGCATCAGCTCCGCATCCTTCCGCATGCGCGCAAAGTGCCGCTCCCAGGCAAACAGCACGCCATCCTGCACACGCAACGTGGAGAACACTCCCCACCCGTTGAGCAGTCCTACCTGGCCGGGACTGACGAGGTTTTCCGACGTATCGCGTATCTCGCCGTTATGGAGCAGGAAGCGGTGCATAGCCACATTATCCCACCTCGTAAGGCAGGCGCCCTCGAACCCTGACCCTGTGATTCCGCATTCTCCGCATCAGCCAATGAAGGGATTCGACAATGTCACAACCGAAAGATAGACAAACCGGCCAAATCGCAGCGCCCGGCATCGATCTCACAGCCGCGGAAACTCTGCCTTCGGCCATCGCCCCGGACCCTGCCGCCGCCACCGGCGCACTGGATCCGCTTTTGATCGAACGGCAGAATCAGCAGATTCTCGAGCTACAACGCTTAGTCGGTAGTCTCGGCGAGCGCCTGTCTGCCGTGCAAGCCGCAAGCGTACGGGAGGAGCAATTCCGTGCCGCCGTGCGAAGCGTCGAAACTGCAGCCACCGCGATCCAGCGCGGGCTGTCCGCTCCCGCCGTGGAGACGCCGGGCAAGCCAGTCGCCCCCTGCGGTTGCGATAACAAATGCGCTCCCTGCCAGTGTGTCTCGCCTCAATGCTGCACGTTCGAAGTCTGGATGTCTCATGTCCGCGTCGACCAGATGCAGAATCCCGTCGACCCGGCGGACACCAACGCCGGTGTGATGGAGATCTGGATGTTCGCTTCCATCGACCCGGTTCACAACATCGGAGCCTGCATCCCTGATCCCAGCCCTCTCAGCTTTCTCGCACTCCACAAGCAGATTACCGATCCATTCGGACCCTGGGTTCAGGTCAATCGTCTTGTGGGCAGCGTTACCGTGAAACAGGGCTCTCCCCTAACAGTTCCACTCACGCTGACCGCCGTCGAACGCGAGGATGAAACCGACCGGCTCATCCCGCGCAACCGGGACGAATGGGGAAGCGGAACGGAAACATTGACGCTCGACTGCTGCTACGCGAACTACTCACCGATTCAGATATCGGTGCCACTCACTTCGTGGGGACAAGCCGGCGGAGCGATCACCGGCCGCTTCATCGTATGTAAGAAGTGCTGATGGGGAACACCCCCGCCATCGCCCTTACGGCATCTTGTCCACACGCGTGGTCTGATGCGCCGCCAATCGCCACTGCCCGTTCTTCATCACCCAGAAGTGAATCATCATCACCTTATCGTCGAACGGCCCTTGCGCATTCACCCCCGTCACCCGCATCCAGCTATGAGTAATCGCCGAATCCCCGTGTAGCTTCACGCTCACGTTCTTCTGCTCCATGCTCTTATAAACCTGTTTGCCCGATTTGACCTTCTCCATATACGTCGCCTTCGTGTCCACAACGCCTGAAGCGTGCGCATACACAATATCGTCGGTGTACATCTTATCCAGAGCGGCGAAGTCTTTCCCGAGCACTGCCTTGATCCAGTTCTTATCCAGTTGCTCAATGGAAGCCCGGTCGGCGGCCGGAAGCATGGTGCCGTAAAGCACACACAGGGTGAGGAGGCGGCGTGTCATGACCATCGAAGTATACACTGGTTGCGATGCGTTCGTTTCGTGCCGCCGCCATCACACTCAATGCGCTTCTGGGAGACATGACCGGCAATCTCGCCCGCATCGGCGCCTGGACCGCGCGCGCCGCCGCCGAAGGCGCGGAATTGGTGGTCTTCCCCGAACTCTCGGTCAACGGCCATTGCGATCCCGAAACGCTGCGCCATGCCGAACCCGTGCCCGATGGCCCTTCGACACAAGAGCTGGTGCGCCTCGCCGCGCGGCACAACGTCATTCTCTGTGCCGGCCTCAGCGAGCGCGATGGCGATCGCGTCTTCAACACCCAGGCGCTCATCGGCCCGCAAGGTTTCATCGGCAAGCAGCGCAAAATCCATCTCTCCCGCGACGAGGTGCTGTTCTTCCAGCCCGGCAACGAACTGAGCGTCTTCGACCTCGGCTTCTGCCGCGCCGGCATTTCCATCTGCTACGACGGCTGGTCGCCCGAAGTGTGCCGCATCCTCGCCCTTCGCGGCGCCGAAGTGCTGCTCCTGCCTCACGCTTCCCGCATGAAGATGTGGGAAGACAATCCCGCCTCTGAGCGCGCCGCCGCCGAGTACATCGCCGCCTATTTCCGCCGCATCTTCCCTGCCCGTGCATTAGAAAACGCCTGCTATTGCCTCGTCGTCAACCAGGCCGGAAAAGCCGGCACCGTCGCCCGCTACCCTCCGCTCCACCCCAATCAGCCCCATCACGCCGGAGGCTGCATGGTGCTTGATCCCATGGGCGCCACCATCGCCGAATTACCCTCCGACGCCGTGCGCGAAGCCATGCTCATCGCCGACTTACCCGCCGCCACGCTTCACGAGGCAAGAGAGTTACCCAACTACACCATCCGCTCCCGCCGGCCGGAGGTGTATGGAGATCTTGCTCAACCCGAGTTGCCGCTCTGAGCCTCGTGTAATCCGCATCCGCATAGGTGTGCTCTGAAATGTGAATGTCCGCCGCCCCGCTCTCCGCCAGATTTGCTGCTATTCCTATACTTATGCCGATCGACCGTCTCAGTCTCTTCCACGACTTTCTACGCATCGGCATTCGTTTGGACGCGACTGATCGGCTCCTGCGTGTCATACAAACGGAAATCCGCTCAACGTCGCGGTCTGGACGAAACGAGCGCGGAGCAAGACTACTACGACGCCATCGTCGACACCGAGTGTGATCACATCGAAGAACTCCTGGGCTTGGCGTTCGTCGTTTGCCAGAACTACCTAACCACAGTTCGCACACGCATCAGTCTCATCGACCGGCAATGCCGTGAGGAATTCACTCACCAGCTATCGTGCGCCGCGAACAAGGCCTACACCTCTTTCCGCCTCGGCGAGCATCTGCGCCACGACGTTCCCCCCCCCATCACTATCGTCAACGCGACTGCAAACTACTGGAAACACCACGACGAGTGGGCAGTGAGCGAGCAACCAGGCAACAAACGCATCCGAACGACCTGGCAGGTCACCACCAACAACCAGAGCACAATCACCATCATTCAAGCGATCGGGATGGCCTACGGCTCGAGTGGCAATCTCCGCACGACCGCCGAAGCATTGGGAGTCACATCGCCGTACGAGAACCTCTCACCCCTGCGCGATGCACTCCAAGCGTGGGCACAATTGGTCCTGAGTTCCGTCGAGCAGGAACTCGCATCTCTGCGGGCATCCCAAATCACCACGGTCCGTCCACCTGATCAAACGAGCTCTTGATGGTCCAACTACCGGCTGGATATGCTGGTTCAAATGACAACCATTCTCACGTCGGTCCAGCTCATAGCGACTGCTGGAGCGGCGCTTCTCTGGCTATGGTCAGCGATCATCTACATCCCCGACCTGATGCAGACTCGGCTCAGTGGACCCGAATCCGTCACGGAGATCATGCGGAAACAATCGCGCATGAACGCCATCGCGGCACTTTTTGCAAGCGTAGCCGCTGCCACACAAGCAACGCTCGCCATTCTCGGCCAAAAGTAGGTCGTGGACCCCGCGCTCGCTGCCACCACACCTGTTCTGCTCGCGTTGAGCAGCCCTTCAGCCTGAGCGAACTCGCCGTCTGCGGGCGCCTGGCTCGACTCCACCCTAAGCACGAAGAAAAGAAATCAATTTTTTTGTTGTCAAACCAACAATAGATCCGTTATACTCCAAAGAATTCAAACCGCTAATCGCGGTTCTCTAATCTCCCCACCGTCTCTCTCCCCGCTCGTTCAAGCTATCGGAAATCCGGACCACGCAGGTTCCGCGTATCAAGGCATTCGCCACTAGTACTAAGGCGATCAGAGTCCTATATCGCGCGTTCCTCCTCATTGTTCCACCGGCCCCCTTTTCCGTAACCTGAACCTATTCATTCGGAGGAATGCACGAAGTGAAAGCGACCTTCTGCCTCTTTTTGGCAGCCGTGGGATTCGTCCACACGGCACACGCGTTGAGCCCCTGGCCCGCCACTCATGGCGCCGGCCTCACCGGAGAGTACTTCAATCGCACCGATCTGCGCGGGCCCGTCTCCGCCGTGCGCACGGACCCCGAGGTGAACTTCGACTGGGGAACCACTCCCCCATTGCAGGGCATGCGCGGCTCCCAGTACGCCATACGCTGGTCCGGCCAGGTGCAATCACCCGCCAACGGCAACGTTACCCTCGCCGTCCAGGCTGCCTATGGTGTTCGCCTCTACCTTGGCGGAACACTCGTCATCGACAAATGGGCCGCCCAAACCAACGGCAAGTACACGTTCACCATCCCCATGCAGGCAGGCATGAAATACCGGCTCGCAGTGGAAAGCTGGCAGGGTACCGGCGGCGCGGGAATCAAGCTGCTCTGGACTTACCCCGGCGTAGTGGAGCACCCCATCCCCGCCCGCTACCTGTTCGGCGATCCCGTCACCTGGCTCAGCGATCTCACCCCCAGTGCCGCCACCAATGGCGACGGTCCCTATGAAAAGGACCAGAGCAACGGCGGCTCCGCGGCCGAGGATGGCCGCCAGTTGACCATCCAGGGGCAGAAGTTCATCAAAGGTCTCGGCGTGCATGCGGATAGCGAATTGCGGTTTGCATTGAACGGGAAATACCTCACCTTCAGTTCCTGGATCGGCATCGATGACGAGGCCGGCGACGCCACCGCCGCCACCTTCGAGGTGTGGGCCGATGGCACGCGCATCTACCTCTCCAACACCATCATCGGCATTCAGCCGGCACGTTACGTCACCTTCTCCGTCGCCGGCAAAAACGAGCTCAAATTGATCGTCAAAGGATCCCTCGGAAGCCCCCATGCCGACTGGGCCGACGCCCGCCTCACCCAAGGCGCCTACCTCAGCGATCTCACTGCCACTACCAGCGTCAACGGCCTCGGCCCCGTCGAGCTCGACAAAACCAACGGCGGCCCCACGGCAGGTGACGGAGCCTCGCTCATCCTCGGCGCCGTCCGCTACGCCAAAGGGCTGGGCATGTATGCCCCGGCCGATGTCCGCTACCTGCTCAACAAGGAGTACAACACCTTCCGGGCCATGGTCGGGCCCGTCGATGGAGCCACCGCCGGCTCGGTGATCTACGAAGTCTACTCGGACGACGTGAAGAAATTCGAATCACCCATCCTGCGGCCCGGCGACGCATCCATTCCCATCAGCGTCGATATCACCGCGGCCACCACACTGAAGCTCATCGTTAAGGACGGAGGCGACGGCGCCGCCGGCGATGCAGCCAACTGGGGTGATGCGCGCATCCTCAGGCTCGGCGGCGGTTCCACCACGCCGCCACCTACCCCAACTCCTCCACTCCCCGCCCCAACCGGGCTTACGGCAACCGCCGGTGACCGCTTTGTCAGCCTCGCCTGGAACGCCGTCACCGGAGCCACCAGCTATCAGATCTATCGCGGAACAGCAGCGGGCATGTCCACCATGCAGGTGGGCACGGTGAATACGCCGGGATTCACCTCGGCCGGACTCACCAACGGAACCCCCTACTTCTTCCGCGTTGTGGCGGCGAATGCGGCGGGGACGGGCACGTTCTCCACGGAAGTCTCGGCAACTCCGGTGGCGCCTCCTCCTCCGCCACCGCCGCCTCCACCCACAACCCCGCCCGGCAGCACTACGGCCACCCTGCAGCAGGCCTGGCGCTTCCTCCGCCAATCGAGCTTCGGCCCCACACAGGCCACGCTCGACCGCGTCCGCGCCATCGGCATCGAAGCTTACCTCGAAGAGCAGTTCGCCGCCACGCCTTCCACATTCCCCGATGCCCTCCTCACCGCGCCCTCAGTCGAATACGTCGAAGAGCATTTCTACCGCAACACCCTCGTAGGCAATGACCAGTTGCGCCAGCGCGTCGCCTTCGCCCTCAGCCAGATCTTCGTCGTCTCCGCCGTCGAAGTCGATTGCGCCGAAGCCATGGTCTACTACCTCCGCATCCTGCAAAACGGCGCCTTCGGCAATTTCAACGACCTGATGCGCCAGGTCGTTCTTCACCCCGCCATGGGCGAATACCTCGACATGGTCAACAACCCCAAGGCCGATACCACCCGCGGCTTCCTCCCCAACGAAAACCTCGCCCGGGAGCTGATGCAGTTGTTCACTCTCGGCCTCACCGAACTGAACGTCGATGGCACGCCCAAGCTCAATCCGCAAGGCCAGCCAGTCTCCACCTACGATCAGACCACGGTCATGAATCTCACCCGAGCCCTCACCGGCTGGACTTACCCCGATGGCGTCGCCGGCAATCCCACGCGCCTCAACTACACCGCGCGCTACGACTTCGCCATGGAGCCCGTCGAACGCCAGCACGACACCGGGCAGAAAACGGTCTTCGGGCAGATTTTCCCCGCCGGGCAAACGGCCACCCAGGACTTCGATCAGGCCATGCGCATCATCTTCAATCACCCCAACGTCGGTCCTTTCATCGCCCGCTCCCTCATTCAGAAGCTCACCTCCAGCAATCCCAGCGCGGCCTACGTGCAGGCCGTCGCCGAAGTGTTCAACAACAACGGCAGCGGCGTGCGCGGCGATCTGCGCGCGGTAGTGAAGAGGATCTTCACTCACCCCGAAGCGCAGCAACTGGGCACTACGCTCAGCGGCAAAATGCTCGAACCGGCGCTGTTCATCACCAGTATCGTGCGCCCGCTCAGCACCAGCGTCACTGATCATCCCTTCATGAGCGACCTCTCCTCGGAGATGGGCCAGCGCATCTACCATTCGCCTTCGGTCTTCAATTACTTCTCGCCCGGCTATCGCATTCCCGGCACCGGCCAGGTCGGCCCCGAGTTCCAGATCTACACCACGGCCACCGCGCTCACGCGCGCCAATTTCGTGGCTCGCCTCTTCAACGGCTCCTTCGGCAGTTCGGTCACCGTCGACCTCACCGCCTACACGGCGCTCGCCACCACACCCGATGCCCTCATCGACAAAGTGGCCTCCGTCTTCCTCGGCGGCCAGATCCCTTCCCAATTGCGAACCTCAATCACCACAGCCGTGCAAGCGGCAAGATCGAATCGCGAGAAAGCGCAGACAGCCTTGTACCTGGTTCTGTCTTCGCCCTACTACCAGGTGGACCACTAGGAGGACAAACCAAATGCGCACAAGACGCGAATTCATCAGGAAGTGTTGCGGGCTCGCCGCTGCCGGCGCGGCCTCGCATGTGACCCGGCTCGGGCTGGTCAACGCGGCGGCCCAATCCACTGGAGGCTACAAAGCGCTGGTTTGCGTGTTCCTCTTTGGTGGCAACGATAACAACAACACGGTAGTGCCGCTCGGAACCAACCCCGCTTTCGCCGACTACCAGCGCATGCGCGGCACATTAGCTCTCGCCGCCAACACGCTGCTCCCCGTGGGACCCAGCTACGGCCTGCACCCGCGCCTCACCATGCTCCAGACGCAGTTCACGCGCAACAAGCTCGCCGTCATCCTCAACGTCGGCTCTCTCGTCCGCCCCGTCACGCGCGACCAGATCCGCCAGGGCCAGGCCCAGTTGCCCCGCAACCTCTATTCGCACTCCGACCAGGTTTCGCAGTGGCAAAGCTCCAATCCTTCCGGCGCCAGCGCCACCGGCTGGGGCGGCCGCGTCCACGACGTCATCGGCAGCGTCGGCTCCACCACCTTCCCCGCCGGCGTCTCGCTCAACGGCAATGCCCTCCAACTCGTCGGCCAGACCGCGCGCGCCGTCAATCTCAGCCCCGGCTCCAACTTCGGCCTCGACACCTTCGGCAGCGCCACCACCGCCCGCATCGCCGCCATGCAGCAGATCCTCACCTTCGATAGCGGCGTGCAAATGATCGGCTCCGCCAACGGCATCATGTCCAGCGCCCTTCGCGGAGCGCAGGAAATCAACGCCGCCCTCAACAGTGCGGCCCCCCTGGTGACGCAGTTCCCCAACTCCGGCATCGGCGGCCAACTGGAGCAAGTGGCCCGCGTCATGCGCGCCCGCGCCGCCCTCGGCATGACTCGCCAGCTCTTCTTCTGCGGCATGGGCGGCTTCGACAATCACTCCGATCTGCTTCCCAGCCAGGACGGCCTCTTCACCACGCTCAACGCCGCCCTCACGTCCTTTCAAGCAGCCCTCGAAGAGATGGCCATCGTCGACAGCGTTGTGACGTTCACCGAATCCGAATTCGGCCGCACCGGCAATCCATCCACCAGCGCCGGTTCCGATCATGCCTGGGGCAGCCACCACTTCGCCTTCGGCGGACCCGTCACCGGCGGCATGTACGGCCGTCTGCCCACGCTGGCGCTGCAAGGGCCCGACGACGCCGGCGACCGCGGCCTGTGGATCCCCACAACGGCCATCGATCAATACGCCGCCACCCTCGCCTCCTGGTACGGGGTACCCGATGGGCAGTTAAGCACCATCTTCCCCAACATCGCCAATTTCGCCACGCCCAAACTCGGCTTCGTCTAACGGCAAGAAACGCTCCACGCATCTTTGTGATAGCGTCATGCCGACCATGGCGCGAGTGATCCTGATCGGCTACGAAGACCCCGCGTTACCCCCGGCATGACCGCTGAGGCGCCGCCATCGCCTTCAACACAATCCCCCACGACAGCCCCGACGCATCCGCCCGCTGGCTGCCTCAATCCAGATCGGTGTTCATCCAGTCCGTATCGGTTCGCATCGGTGTCCCAAAGGCAAAGCCCCAAACCCTCACGTCACCCCCACATACTCACTCCACACTCTTCTTCTTCCCGGCGCCCCCGCCCCCAATCTCCGATCCCCAATCGGTCCGCCGAGGCCCCGTCCACTGCTCCACAAACGTCCGCTTCGCCCAAGCCTCATACGCCGCACTCAGCCGCGCCACCACATCCGCATGCTGCCCCGCCACATTCCGCAACTCCGTCCGGTCCTCGTCCATGTCGTACAGCTCCCACGGGTCCATGTACTTCGACACCAGCTTCCACTTCCCATCCCGCACCGCCCGGTTCCCTTCATGCATGAAGAACAGCGGCTGCTTCCGCCCCAATGCTTTCCCCGCAATCGCCGGCATCAAACTCACGCCCTCCGGCGCCAGCACCGTCACCCCGCGAATCTGCGTGGGCACCTTCGCCCCAGCCGCATCGGCCACCGTCGGCAGTATGTCCACCAGATGCCCCGGCTGCTTCTCAAACTTCCCTTCCCGCTCCTTGGCAATCCCCGCCGGCCAATGCGCAATCAGCGGCGTGGCAATCCCGCCCTCATGCGTGAAATGCTTGTACCTCCGGAACGGAGTATTCCCCAGCGTCGCCCAATTCATCCCCAGAAACACCGTCGATGCAGGCCCGCCCGCTCTGCTTCCTTCCAACCGGCCCCGCGGCCCGCTCTCCCCATTCCCGCCGTTATCCGACATAAACAGAATCAGCGTGTCATCCAAAACCCCGCGCTGCCGCAATCCATCCACTAACCGCCCGATCGCCCGGTCCAGCGCCGCCATCGTCGCCGCAAAGATCGCCATGATCTCCTCAAACCGTTCCTTCTCCTTCGCCTCCACCTTGTCCCACGCAGGCGTATCCGGAGGCCGCTCCGACAACCGCCAGCTCTTTTCAATCAGCCCCATCTTCACCTGCCGCTCATAGCGCGCCGCCCGCAGCTTATCCCACCCATCTTTGAACTTCCCCCGGAACCGCGCGATATCCTCCTCCGGCGCCATTAACGGAAAATGCGGTGCATTATGCGCCAAATACAGGAAGAAAGGCTTCTTCTCTTTCCGCGCCTCATCGATGAACTGCAACCCGTACTTCGTCCACAAATCCGTGCTGTACCACGACCCGCCCACCTCGGCCGCATTCAGCGCCAATTCCTTCCCATCCAGGTACAGCTTCGTCGATTCCTTCCCCGCCTGATCCGAGTAATACACGCCGCCCGCGGCCATGTTCAAACTGCGCTGAAAGCCGCGCTGCCACGGCCCTGTTCCATGCTGCTGCCCGACGTGCCACTTGCCCGTCATCGCCGTGAAATACCCGGCCGGCTGCAACACCTCGGCAATCGTCACGCTCTCATCCACCAGCCGCCCGCGATAGCCGCGCGACCCCGGCCGCACATCGTTATCCAGATGCCCCATCCCCGCCTCATGCGGATACAATCCCGTCAGCAGCGCCGCCCGGCTCGGGCTACACCGCGCCGTGTTGTAAAACTGTGTAAACCGCACGCCGCGCGCCGCCAGCTTGTCGATATTCGGAGTCGGAATCTCGCCGCCATAGCAGCCGATATCGGAAAACCCCATATCGTCCACCAGGATCACCACCACGTTCGGACGCTTCCGCGCCCCCTGCGCCAACGCACTCGCGCCCGCGCCCAGTACAGGAAAGAAGGTTCTGCGTGTCACTCGCTAGACACTATATCGCAACGAACAGCGTGTCCCGCCCCAGCAGCCACTCCGGATCGAAGCGCCGCTTCACCATTCGCATCGATTCCAATTCATCCGCCGTATACTGCAGCTCCAACAGATGCCGCTTCCGTTTCCCGAGTCCATGCTCCGCTCCCACCGTGCCGCCCAATCGCACCGCCTCCCCAGCCAGTTCCACCATCAGCGCCTTGCCCCGGTCAAACTCCTCCTGCGACGACGGCAGAATGTTGATGTGCACATGCGCATCGCCGATATGCCCGAAAATGACGTAACGGCCCGGCAACTCCGTCTCCAGCCGCTCGCGATAAATCCGCAGCATCTCGCTGTTCTGCTCCACCGGCACCGCGTAATCCGAGTTCTGCTTCAAATACCCGTTCTTCCGCACCGTATCGTTCACCAGTTCCGGCAGCGCATGGCGGAACTTGCGGAACCGCTCCCGATCCGCTGCCGTCGCCGCGAACCACGAAGCCTCGTCGAGCGACCCCGTTTCAATCAGCCGGTCCGCCCACGCATCGATATCGTCGGAATCCTCGCGATCCAGTTCCTGCTCAATCAGCAGCGCCGCCCGCGCCTCGCGCGGAATATCGTCAAAACGCCCGCGCAGCAGATCGAGCGATGGAGCATCAATGTACTCCAGCATCTGCAGCCGTGGAATCCCCCGCCATGCCTCCACTGCCGCCAGCGCCGCATCGTCGCCAGTGAAGAAAATCACTCCGGTCAACAAATGTTTCGGCGCAGGAAGCAACTGCAACTCCGCTTCCGTCACAATTCCCAGCGTCCCCTCTGAGCCGATGAACAGATCCAGGTAATCCATCCCCGGCTTCAGCCAGTACCCGGCCGAATGCTTCGTCGTCGACGGCATCGCAATCGCCGGCACATCGAACGGCACAGCCTCGCCGCGCCGCAACTCCAAAACCGTGCCATCCATCAACACCACCCGCAACGCCCGCACATGCCGCCGCGTATCGCCATAACGGAAACTCCGCGACCCGCTCGCATTGGCCGCAATGTTCCCCCCGATCGCCGAACTGTTCTCCGTCGGATCCGGCGCATACAGTTGCCCCGACTGCGCCGCCGCGCTCTGAATTTCCCGCAACAACACGCCCGCGCCCACAATCGCCCGGCCCGGAGAAACCTCCAGCCGCCGGAACTTCTCCATCGAGATCACCCACCCGCCATGCGCGCAACGCCCGCCCACGATGCCCGTGCCCGCGCCCGATACCGTCACCGGCATCCGCGCCGCACGCGCCTTCGCCAGCACCTCCAGCAACTCCGCTTCCGACGCCGGTGCAAACAACTCCGACGCTTCGCCCTTATATCCGGAAGCGTCTTCCAGGTAAGTTTCCGGTACAGCCATGCCCTGCCCCTTAAACCTCCAAAATCACCGGCATAATCAGCGGCCGCCGCGACGTCTGCTTATTGATAAACCGCCGCAAATCGGTCCGGATCTTCTCCTGCATCACGCCCCAGTCGGTGCGCTCCTCGGCACTCGAATTCTCCAGCGTCCGAGCCACCACCTGCCGCGCTTCCTTCATCAAATCGCTGGCATCTTCCAGCGACTTGAATCCCCGCGACACAATCTCCGGCAGCGTCTCGCTCTTGCCCGTATGCTTGTTGATCGCGATGATCGGCAGCACGAACCCATCTTCGGAAAGATGGCGCCGATCGCGAATCACGACTTCCTCCACCACTTCGTCCACGCTGCCCGAATCGATGCACACGCGGCCCACCGAAATGCTTTCGCCCTTCTTCGCCCCGCGCTTGTCGATCAGCAGCGTTTCGCCCGTCTCAATCACGAAGCTTTCATCAATGTGCGCGCCCACTACATCCGATGCCAGCTTGGCGTGCTTCACCAATTGCCGGTATTCCCCGTGCACCGGCATGAAATACTGCGGCTTCACCAGCGCCAGAATCAGCTTCAGCTCTTCCACGCTCGCGTGCCCCGATACGTGCACCGGCGGATTCATCGCCCCGTACACCACCTCCGCTCCGCGCCGCGCCATGTGATTGATCATCCGGTAAATCGGCTTCTCATTCCCCGGAATGATGCGCGCGCTCAGCACCACCAGGTCCTTTGGACGCAGCGAGAGGTGCTTATGGTTATCCACCGCCACCCGAGCCATCGCCGACATCGGTTCGCCCTGCGTCCCGCTGATCGACACGCACACTTTGTCCGCCGGCACCTGCATGATGTCCTGCGGACGCAGCAGAATATTGTCCGGAATGTGCAGCAGTCCCAGGTTGTGCGCGATCTCGCTCACGCTCACCATGCTCCGCCCCAGAAACGCAACCTTGCGACCGTTCTCCTTCGCCAGATCCAGCACATGCTGCATGCGGTGGATCGAACTGGAAAACGTCGAGATCACCAGCCGCCCTTCAGCCCGCCGGAACAGATCCTCCATCCGGGGCCTTACCGCGCGCTCGCTCTCCGTAAATCCCGGCCGGTCCACGTTCGTCGAATCCGACAACAGCAGCAGCACGCCTTCCCTGCCGTACTCGGCGAACTTGTGCAGATCGAACGGCACATCGTCCATCGGCGTCTGGTCGATCTTGAAATCGCCCGTGTGCACCACCAATCCCAACGGCGTGCGAATCCCCAGCGCCAGCGAGCTCGATATCGAGTGCGTCACGTGGATGCACTCCACCGTGAATGGCCCCGCTTCGATCTCATCGCCCGGCTTGACTTCATGCAGCTCCGGCTCTGTCTCCAGATCGTGCTCTTCCAGCCGCCGTTCCACCAGCGCCAGCGTCAACGCCGTCCCGTACACCGGAACATTCAGTTGCCGCAGAAAAAACGGCACTCCACCGATATGGTCTTCGTGACCATGCGTGAGGATGAGCGCCCGGACCTTTTCCTTGTTCTCCACCAGATAGGTGAAATCGGGAATCACGACATCGACGCCCATGAGTTCCGCATCCGGAAACATCATGCCTGCGTCGATCACGATGATGTCATCGTTGTACCGTAAGGCCAGGCAGTTCATTCCGAACTCCCCGAGACCTCCCAGGGGAATGACCTGCAATTTGTGATCGGACATGTTAAACCTCCTAGGCTAGCATGCTCCGGCCACCGAAAAGAAAATTTGTCTTGACATCACGAAGCTTTCGGTGCCACAATCGCTTCCATGCTTCCCCCTGCTTCCCTCCACCTCGTCCAAACTCACCAGGCCGCCGCCGCCCTCCTCTCCCCTCCTCGCCTCCGCATCCTCGAACTCCTCGCCTCCCCGGACTCCGCCGCCGGCCTCGCCCGCCGCCTCTCCTTACCCCGCCAACAGGTCAACTACCACCTCCGCGAACTCGAGCGCGAAGGCTTCGTCGAACTCTTCGAAGAGCGCCGCAAAGGCAATTGCATCGAGCGCATCGTCCGCGCCAAGGCCCGTTCCTATCTCCTCAGTCCCGCTGTCCTCGGCCCGCTCTCCGCCAACCCCGAAGAGGTCGCCGACAAACTCTCCGCCGCCTATCTCCTCGCGCAATCCGCCCGCACCATCCGCGATCTCTCCATCCTTTCCGCCCGCGCCCAGAAGCAGAACAAGCGCATCGCCACCATGACCCTGCAGGTCGATGTCCGCTTCGCTTCCGCCGCCCACCGCCACGCCTTCGCCGAAGAACTCACCGCCTCCATCGCCAACCTCGTCACCCGCTATCACGACGAACACGCCGAAGGTGGCCGCAATTTCCGTTTCCTCATCGGAGCGCATCCCGCGCTTGGCCGCATCGAAGAATCAGAACCCCAAAACCTCACTCTGGAGTAATCATGTCCGAAGAAAAACCCCGTTCCTACGAAGTTTCCATTGAAATCGACGCACCCCCCAGCGAAGTATGGAAGGCCATCGCCTCAGCTGAAGGCATCACCAAATGGTTCGCCCCCGAAGCCAAAGTCACCCCCGGTAAGGGCGGCACGGTCTTCGTCTCCTGGGGCCCCGGCATGGAAGGCACTTCCAACATCGAAGTGTGGGAAGAGAACCAGCACCTCTGCGTCACCACCTATCGCAGCCAGCCCTACGGCTGCGCCCCCGGCGCGCCTTCCGCGGAACCCGAGCCCCAGCCTCTCCGCATTGCCGTCGACTACTTCCTCGAAAGCGAAGGCGGCAAAACCGTTCTCCGCCTCGTCCATTCCGGCTTCGGCACATCCGCCGGCTGGGATGCCGAGATCGAATCCACCAAGCGCGGCTGGCCTACGTTCTTCCGCGTCATGAAGCACGGGATCGAATACCACCCCAACGATCCGGCCAAGCCCGTCACTCTTTCCATCCCCTCGCCGCATCACTCCACCGAAGCCTGGAAGCGTTTCGAAACCGCCATCACCGTCGACAACGGCCGCTACACGCTGCGCTCCCCTGAGGAAACCGTCCACGGCAAGTCGCTCCTCTACGGTGAGCGCCACTTCGCCGGCGCCGTCGAGGAGTGGAACAACGCCCTCGTCTCCATCGTCTGCGAATCCTACCCCGGCGCCACAGACAGCGTGCTCTACTTCATGCTCACCCTCTACGGCCCGGCCATCGAAAAGGCCGAAGCCATCGGCGCCCGCTGGAACAAAGCCCTCACCGCCCTCGTCGCCTGATAGCCGCGGGCCCTTAACCCGGGCCCGCCTCATCCCCCATCCGCATCACCGCTATTCCCACACCATACGCCACCAGATCCCACACCCCAAACTGCGTCCCCAGCAACCGCGCGCAAACCCGCACCACCAGCCACTCGCTGCGCACCCACCCCGCCGCCAGACCCGTCAATTGAAACAACTCAATCCCCACCATCGCCACCGCGGCCCACAACGCCACACGCTCCACACGCCCGCTCAATCGCAGCAGCGCATACACCATGGCCGCATACAGCGCATCACCCAAATACTTATCAAAAACGGCGAACCCCGTATGCACCACCCGCGACAGTAACCCGGCGGCGATGATTCCCGCCAGCAGCCCCCACCACCTACCGTAAGTACTTCTCAAAAAAATCCAATGTCCGTTGCCACGCCAGCTTCGCCGCCGCTTCGTCATAGCGCGGCGTGGTGTCGTTATGGAACCCGTGGTTCGCCCCTTCGTACATGTGCGCCGCGTACACCACCTTATTCGCCTTCAGCGCTTCTTCATACGCCGGCCACCCATTGTTGATCCGCGTATCGAGCGAGGCATACTGCAGCAGCACCGGACACTTGATCTTCCCCACATCCGCCGCCGGTGGTTGCGATCCGTAAAACGGCACGGCCGCCGCCAGATCCGCGCCCATCCGCACCGCCAGCGCATTCGATATCCCGCCCCCGAAACAGAACCCGACCACACCCACCTTCCCCGTCGCATCGGAACGCTTCTTCAGCCAGTACGCCGATGCCACGAAATCCTCCATCATCTTCCCCCGGTCCACCTGCCCGAACAGCTTCGCACCCTTTTCGTTATCCCCAGGAAATCCGCCCACACTCGTCAATCCGTCCGGAGCATACGCAATAAAATTGCGCAGCGCCAGCCGCCGCGCCACATCTTCGATATAAGGATTCAACCCCCGGTTCTCATGCACCACCAGCACCGCCGGCAGCTTTCCAGACGCCTTCGCCGGCCGCGCCAGATACCCCTTGATGTTCCCGTTGCCTTTCGGTGAATCGACGGTCGCGTATTCCAACTTGATCCGGCTGTCGTCCGGTGGCACCTGCTGCGCCCAGGCGAAATTCGGCCGCAGGCTCTCGAATATCGCCGCCGCCGTCAAGCCACCGGTCGCGAACCGGTTGGCGCCCTCCAGAAATTCACGCCGCTCAATCTCTCCGTGTACGTAACGGTCAAAGAGGTTCAGCAGTTCTTGGGGAAAATCAGATGCTTTCTTGCGTTCCATGGATTGCGGGTATCCTTTGCTTCGGCAAAGAATATCACAAATTCAACAGCGATCCACCCGGCGCCGATCCCTCATACCGCGCATACAGTTCCCGTGGATTCTCCACATACAGCTCCGCATACCCGCACTCTCCGCAAATCCGCGCATACAGCGACGACCGCTTTGCCCCCTTGAACACCAGCGCATCCGGGTCTTCATAACTCACCACGCTCAAATCACCCGCATCGCCGCTGTAGTGCCCGCGATCCATCACCCGCACCTGCGGAATGATCTTCTCCGATTTGCATTTGAAACATTGGCTGTCCATAGCGAAGCATTGTATCGCGTGTCTTTGTTTGACCCCATTTCCCATTGCAGCCCGCACTCCATGGTGAACACCATGCTCACCAACCTTTTCCCCCTGGTCATCGCCATGGCGCCAGCCATCCACGCCGCCGGATGGGTTACCTGGACCCAGATCAACCCCGAAACACAAGTCCAGGGCGTCTTCACCGGAGGCGCCGGAGCCTACGCAGGCACCGTCACCGCCACCGTCTCCGGCGCCAGCAGTGGCGCTACAACTGGCATCAATGGCTTGATCGTACAAAGCACCACCAACCTCACCACGAATTTCACCAACAACTATCACACCAACCCTGGCCCCGTTTTCCCTAACTTCGGCGTCACCTACAACGATTCCCAGGATGAGTACACCGTCACCGTCGACTTCTCCGGCCTCGCCAATGGCTATCTCCCCGCCGGCTCTATCCTCGCCATCCTCGACGTCGACATCGAAGAAAACATCCGCGATCTCCGCGCCACTGACCCGTCCTCCGCGGCCATCACTACCGCCTGGCTCATCCAACGCGCCGGCGTCGCCGGGTTCCTCGACTACGTCAACGCCGACGGCGATCAGACCGGCTCCCTCACCGCCCCCACCATGAGCAACAGCGCCGGCGTCTATCAATTCCTCGGCAAGGGCTTCAATGACAACGCAGCCCTCCTCGGCTACTTCACCACCCAAGACATCCGCACCTTCACCTTCGAGTTCGACAAATCCAACAACGCCACATCCTTTAACGGAACAGGCGGCTACGGCATCAGCATCGGTGAGGATGTCCCTGAACCATCCACCACGGCACTGCTATCCATCGCCGCACTCGCATTCGCCATCCGCATGCGCCGCAATCTCAGACGCGCGTAGTCTCGCTCTCCAACGACACGAATGGCCTCGCCAGGAACTGCACCAACACGCTGTGCAGTTCCTCCACGGAGATGGGCTTCGCCAGAAACTCGTCCATTCCGCTTTCATAGCAGGCTTGCTGTTCGTCCGCCAGAACACTGGCTGACACAGCGGATGATAGGGATGCCTCGTGTTGCTCCACCGTCTCCCGGCGCCCGCCTCGGATCAGGTCTCCCGCCAGTTCCTCTTGCTCTCCCACATCCGCGTAAACCGCTTGTTCCACCGCGTCCGCCAATATTGGCGGGTACGGAGCGATCGCTCCCTCCCTTGCTTCGCCATCATGTGAACTCTGGCTCCTTGTGCCGCCCCTTTACCCGGCTCTCGCCGCTCCGCCCCCTGCAAGCAAAACCGTGAACTGGAACGTCGACCCAGATGTTCCTGTCGCCTTTCGGTGAATCGCCGGTCGCGAACCAGTTGGCGCCCTCCGGAAATTCACGCCGCTCAATCTCTCCGTATACGTAACGGTCAAAGAACACCATTACACCGGCGTCAGAAAATGCCCCAACACCCGGTGCAATTCCTCCACCGAGATCGGCTTCGCCAGAAACTCATCCATCCCGCACTGATAACAGGCGTGCTTTTCCTCTGCCAGAACCCCCGCTGACAGGGCAACAATGGGGACCCCCCGCGTGCGTTCTCCCCCCGCCCGGATTCGCCGCGTCGCTTCCAACCCGTCCATTTTCGGCATCTGACAATCCATCAGAACCAGGTCGAATGCCTCTCCGCTTTCCACTTGTTCCACCGCGTCGAGCCCGTCGCCGGCAAACGATACGACACAACCCATCCGCTCCAGCATCTTTCCCGCAACCAACCGGTTCACCGCATTGTCTTCCACCACCAGAATCCGGCGCCCACTCCCGATGGCCGCGGCGCCCCTCCCCTCGTCGTGCCGCCAATCACCGTAGGCCGCCACCTCCACCGCTTCCGCCAGCCTCAATCCCGACAACGGGCGGCCTAGCTGCTGTACCCCACCCAGCAGCACCTGTCGATCCAAGCACCCGCGGCGCCAATCGGGCGGCGCAATCAGCAACCAGCGCTTGCCGCGAAGCTCTTCGTCCCACTCCAGCCTGCGCCCGTATTCCCTCATCTCCGCCACCGAACCCGGAGCCAGCAGCACCACATCGCAGCAGGAATCCGCCACCACCCGGTGGCCGAGTCGCTCCAACTGCCGCACCCGCAGGGATCGCTCCCACCCTTCGCCCGCCATCACAAGAACGCTTGCCCCCCGCGTCGCCCTTGCGCTCGGCTCCCACGCCTCGGCCGCTTGCAGCCACACCGTGAACTGGAACGTCGATCCTACGCCCGGCTCGCTCACCACCTCGATTTGCCCGCCCATCAGTTCCACCAGTTGCTTCGATATCGAAAGCCCCAGTCCCGTACCTCCGAAAAGCCGCGTCGTACTCCGCTCAGCCTGCTCAAATGCCCGGAACAGCTTCCTCGTCTGTTCCGCCGTCATCCCGATACCCGTATCACTCACCTTCACCGACAGCCGCACCTTCCCCTCCGACGCCTCTCCGTCCATCTCTACTCTCACCGTGCCCGAAACACTGAACTTCACCGCGTTTGAAAGAAGATTCACCATCACCTGCCGCAGCCGGTTCGGATCTCCAATCGCCGTCAGCGGCAGACTCTCCGCCACCTCGCTCCGCACCTGCAACCCTTTCGCTATCGCATTTGCCCCAACCGTCTCCAACGCCTCTTCCAACAACGCCGCAAGCTCGAATTCAATCCGCTCCATCGATACCTTGCCCGCTTCAATCTTCGATAAGTCCAGAATGTCGTTCACCAGCGCCACCAGGCTGTTGCCGCAACGCTGGATATTCGTTACCATCTGCCGCTGTTCCTGGTTCAATTCCGTTGCCCCCAACAGGTCCGCCAACCCTACGATTCCATTCATCGGCGTGCGGATCTCATGGCTCATGTTGGCCAGAAAAGACCGCCGCCGTTCCGCGTACTTCTCGGCCATTTGCCTCGCTTCCACCAGTTCGCTGATATCGCGGATTGTTCCCGCCATCACAGGAAAAGTTCTTCCATTGCTCTTGTCAATCACCACCCCGCTTGCCACAACCCACACCACCCGCCCGCTCCGGTGCAGCATCCTGTGAATCAGAGAGAACGACTTCTGTTCTCCCGCGACGCATTTTCCCAGTTGCTCCCGCACCAGCCCCACTTCGTCCGGATGAACATAGTCAAACAGCTCCTCCACCCAGCGCTCCATGTCCGGCTGCTCCAGCCCGAGAATCTCCAAATACTGCGGGCTCAGGAACCCTTTGTTTGACGCCAGGTCCCAGTACCACAGCCCGGACTTGCTCGCTTCCAGGGCCAGCCTCAGAATAGTCTCCTTCTCCTCCAACTGCTTCCGCGCTTCACGCATTGCGGTCACATCGCTGAATACCGTATACACCCCGCTGGGCTTCGCTTCCCCTGCCTCGTAGCGCGGGATCGCATTCACCCTCAGCCACCGCACTCCTCCCTCGGCGGGATTGTGTACCCCCAGCAAGAAGTTCACTACCGCTTTCCCCGACCGCAGCGCCTCCATTGCCGGATGATCTTCACCCGCAAGCGGACTGCCGTCCTCGTGAATCGTGTGCCAGCGCGGATCCGTTGAGTTCCGGCCCTGCATCTGCTCCACCGTCAACCCCAGGACCTGCTCCGCCGCCGGGTTGGCCCGCTCCACATCCCCCACAGCGTTTTGATACACGACGCCCTGCGACATCGTCGCAAACAGCGTGCTCAGAAACCTCCGCTCCGCCTCCAGTTTCTGCTCCGCGATCACCCGGTCCGTGACATCGATCGATGCCGCACGCACCTCGCCCTCCAGCAGCCGCGCACTGGTGGCAAGCCATACCTCGCGTCCATCCCTGGCCCGGACACAGTGCCGGAACAGTACCGCCGGACCGCCCTCCACAAACTCCGAGATCTTCCTTTCCCCAAACCAATCCCCCAGCCCCCCTGCCATCTCCTCGGGCCGGTAACCCAGCACCTGCTCGCACGAGCCCCCCACGCTCACCAACCGCCCGTCCCCACCAAAACGCCACAGCAGCCCCGGTGTCAGATCCGCGGTCGCCTTCAGTTCCGCTGAGGCTTGCGCCAGCCGCTCCTCCATCTGCTTCCGCGCCGTCACGTCCCGCCCTGCCGAAATTACCTCCACCAGTTCACCCAACTCGTCGAATACGCCTACAAACTGGTAATCCATCCAACGCATTTCCCCATCTCCGCTGTACCGCCTCACCTCCAGCACCCCGATCGGCGCTTCCCGGCTCAACTGCTCCTTCACCCTCCTCACCGCATCCAAATCCTCTTCCACCACAGTCCGTTCCCATCGCTCGTCCTTCAGTTCCTCCATCGTCCGGCCCAAAAACCGGCAGCAAGCCGCATTGGCAAAAACGAATCGTCCATCCTTTGTCGTCCGGCTGATCAACTCCGTCTGCAGTTGCAGCACAGAGTTCAACATCTCCTCCCGCATCCGCTGCGGCTCTTCCCGCCCGACACGCGCCGTCACGTCCCAGCACACGCTCACCACATCTCGTATAGGGCCCTCACCGTCCGGTAGCGGCACCACTTTCAGATTCCACAGAATCCCACCCGCCGCCATGTTGCCGTCACCCACGTCGATGCTTCCCACCTCGGCGGCACAACGCATACACGCCCGGCTCACCGCCGTTCCGTAGCTATCCCCAAATACTTGCTCCGGAGTACGCTGCCATACCTCATCGCGGGCAAGTCCAACCGCTTTGCAGAACGCATCGTTGACTTTCCCGTACCTCCACAAACCATTCCGGTCTACGGACAAAATAGCAAGGGCGTCCGGAGTAGAATGGAACAGACGTTGTGCCAATCCCTCCTCCCGGTCGGGAATCTCGATCCGCACTTCCGCCGTCAGCTTCGCCGCAATCCCCGTCACCAGTCCTGCCGTCACCACGCACTCGCCCGCGTCCGCCTTCACAGCCTGCTCGACTGCCGCCTTCACCTGCGGCCAGTCCTCCGCCGCAAACAGCGCCTCCAACGGCCGCCCGGATGCTTCCCCCTCATTCCATCCCAGCGCCAGGCCAAGAACGCGGGAAACCTTCTTCACCTTCCCGTCTGCGTCGATCCGGCACACCATCTCCGCCACTCCACCCACACCAATCCCCACTACATCCCCGCTCCCGTCTCCCACCGGAAAACTGATCCACTGCCCGGCCCGCGAAACTACGCCGTCTAGCGTAACGATCGCCACCTCACCGAACCGCACCCGCACCCTGCCACCGGCGATGGCAGCGTCATCCATCCCAGGCTGCTCCCGGAATGTCGCATTGCCCCAACGAATGAGCCCACTCTGATCGGCAATCAGGGCAGGACGCGCAATCTGGGCAAGTGTATGCTCCAGCACATATCCGCTCCCGGCGCGCGGAAAGCACACACTGCCGTTGAGGTCATACTCCACGCCTAGCTTATCGAGTCAACTCCCCGATGCCTTGAATGGAACTTGCGCCTCCGCTCAAACTCGCGTAGCCACCACCTCCAGATACTCCGCCTCCACCTTCGTCCTCTCCCCACGCGCACGGTTGTGGCAAGCCCACAGCCCGCTCAATTCGGCATGCATCTGCGCCTGCTCCGCGTCCCCGAGCGATGCGAACGCACGCGTCATCGGACCATAGTTCTCACGGAAGAAATCCACCACCCCATCCGGCGCAAACGGATAATCGAAGTGATACATCCCGCGCTTCATTTGCAGCGCGCTCACATCCTCGCCGAACCGCTCGCGCACGGTAGCCTCATCGCCCCACAACACCGGAGACGGCATCCCGCTCGGCGCAATGTGCTTGGCTATCACCCGGAACATCTGCCCGATGAATCCTTCCGCCGTCCAGTTGATCATCGCAATCGTACCGCCCGGCCGGCACACCCGCGCCAGTTCCTTCGCCACCAGGTTCGGCCACGGAGCAAACATCGCCCCCACCAGGCTGGTCACCACATCGAAGCTCCCTTCTTCATACGGCAGCGCTTCGGCATCGCCTTCCTCAAACCGCGCCGTCAATCCTTCCGCCTTCGCCCGCGCCTGAGCCTTCTCCAGCCAGTTCGTCGCAATATCGCATCCCGTCGCCTCCGCTCCGGCCCGCGAGGCAATCAGCGCCAGTTGCCCCGCACCGCAGCCCACATCCAACAACTTCACGCCCGGAGCGAAGCCCAGCCGCCGGTAAAAATCCACCGCATCGGCTTCCATGAACCGCGCGAACACATCGTAGTGCCCCGTCATCCACGTCGCCTTCAGCTTCGTCTTCAGGGCTTCCATCTCTTTCGTCATTTCTTTCTTCGTTGCTGTCGCAAACATGCCAGTCATCCTCCGTTAATGAGATCCATCGTTAGCAGCCCAGGCAATGTACTTGCCGGCCACATTCTTTCCCAGCGTCACCCCAGCCTGATTGTCCATTTCGTAGTGAATTCCGGCCCAGATCCGCGAATCCCCGGCTTCCTTCGCCAGCGCCAGAATCCCTGCCGCCCGCTCCGGATACAGGTGCGCCATCACTTCCGCGCGTGACGACGACAGCGTCGAATGGTTCGACGGATACGACGGAAAATTCGGAGCCGGAAACAGTGTCGTCACCGCCGGGTCCAATTGCGCCGGACGCAGATACCAATAGGTGAACTTGCCGTCCTGGCTCGCCACAAACGCGTCATACCCGGCCGCGCTCACCAGCGCATACGCCCGCGCCGCCTTCGCTGGCTGATGCTCCATCTTGTCTTCCAGCACCCACTGGTTCAATTGCAGAATCGCCCACGGATACACGCCTTCCGGCGTCTGCCAGTACAGCGCCCGCGCATTCGTCATCATGTTCGCCGCAGTCAACGTCCGCGGAAAATTCCGCACATCCGCCACCTGCCCCTGCACATCGGCCGAATCGCACGAAGGCGGCGGCGCCGGCCGGAACTCCCCCGGAGTGCTCAACAACAGCGGCTTCCAATTCGCCGCACTGATGTTCCCCGGATTCGTCCCCGTCCACAGGCAACGGCCCGCCGGAATGGTTCCGGCCCAGGCCACATCCGCCCCATCCTGCCTCGCCCTGGCGATCACCGCCTCAGCCACACGCTTGCCCAATTCCCAACCGGCGAAATAATCCGAAGGGTGCTCCACCCCGGCATACAACCGCGATTTCCCCGCCTCTTCCGCCAGTTTCATGAACATGTCCGCTTCCGCCGGAACCAGGTACGCCATCACCATCGCCGCCGCCGCGGCCGTCGCCGCATAGTCCGACGGATACGAATAGCTCTGCGGCACCGGCACCCGCGCCACAATCGCACCATCGGCCTGCGTCGGCCGCACCCGCGCATACTCCCGCTTCGCATTCCACGCCGCCACCGTGGCATCGTACATCGCGATCGACGCATACGCATACGCCCGCACGAAATACGTTCCCACCGGCTCCCCCGCCGATTGCCGCTTCGCAATCATCTCCATCCACCGGTACGACGGTGGACCCGAATCCCAATAGCGAATCTGCTCCCCAATCGCCGCGCTCGACTCGTTCGTAGCGCTGCGCACCCACTCTAATTCGCCCTTCGTCGCTGTCGCATCGGGGGGCGGCGGAACGCCGTGTTCTTTCCCCGATGAAATGACCCACGTCTTCCAATCGCCTGGATGCGGCCCCTGTTGCCCGAAAGCACACACCGCCATCAACAGCACAATCCCTTCTCGAACCATGTAAATGTTCACTCCTGTAACGAGCGATCTTCTGCCGCTCTATCAACAAAAGCGAAATTCACCGCAAAAATGAGCAGCCGAGTTCAATCCTCGGCCAACAACTCCCCCAACCGGTCCAGTCTCCGCTCCCATTCATTCCGCCGCCCGGCAATCCACTGCTCCGCCAGCGACAACCCCGCCGGCTCCATCCGGCACGTCCGCACCCGCCCCGCCTTCTCCGTCCGCACCAGCCCGCTTTCTTCCAATACCTGTACGTGCTGCACCACCGCCGCCAGCGTGATCGAAAGCGGAGCAGCCAGTTGCGACACCGATACCGGCCCCCGGCTGATCCGCTCCACAATCGCCCGCCGCGTCGGATCCCCCAGCGCGTGAAACACCAGGTTCAGCTTCTGCGCCTGCGCCATTCGCATCACTCCACCGCCTTCCCCAATGCGTTCACCAGATGCGTCCACCCCATCTCCCGCGTCTGCAACCCGTCCGATCCCTCGAAATACGCCCCCTGCTCCGTAAATCGCAGCCGTGTTCCCTTCCCTTCCGCCATCAGCTCCACCGTCGCCAGCGATCCGGAAAACCTCCGGTCCCCAAACGCCATCGTGTAGGCGAACACAATCCGCTCGTTCTCCACAATGTCCAGATACGTCGTCTCGTTCGTCAATACCTGCCCCGCAAACGGCGTCTGTTCCCCCATCCGCGTGCTCGTCCGCTCACGCCCACCCACCGCAAACTCCAGCTCATGCGCCACCACATTCCGCTCCCCCGTAAACCACCGCCGCTTCTTCTCCCCATCCGCAAACGCCCCAAATACGCGCTCCACCGCCACCGGATAGTAGCGCTCAATCGTGAATGTTCCGTGTGTCACCATGGTTTCTCCTTGCCTCAATAGTTAAGCGAACACTTAAGTATTAGCACAGGACCGCACCCAACGCAAAATCTGTGCGAGAATCCTACTCCAAGGGGCTCCCACATGCACACCCGCTACACCGCCGTCGACGCTCTCCGTGGCCTCATCATGATCATCATGGCCATCGACCATTCGAGCGCCTTCCTCGCCCGCCAGCACGCCAGCGAGTTCTGGGCCGGAGCCATGTCCGCCTACACCTCCACCTTTCCCTTCCTCACCCGCTGGATCACCCACCTCTGCGCCCCCGGTTTCTTCTTCCTCATGGGCGCCGGCATCTACTGGTTCGCCGCCTCCCGCCAATCCGCCGGCTGGTCCTACAGCGATGCCGTCCGCCGCACCGCTCTCCGCGGCTTCGCCATCCTCCTCACCGGCCAATTGCTCGAAAACCCCGTCCTTTTTCTACAAGGACTCATGAAGCCCGCCGCCGTCAGTCTCAGCAAAGTCACCGCGCCCCCGCCTATCGATGGAACAGCCCTCTACTGGGGCTTCATCACGCTCTCCGGACTCGGCGCAGTCATGATCCTCTGTGCCCTGCTCCTCCGCCTACCTCCATGGACATGGCTCGCCACCTCCGCCCTCTGCGTCTTCATCACCAACACGCTGCTCCCCGCCGATGGCAAACCCGGCCCGCTCTACCAGGCGATTCTCCTCACTCCCGGCCTATCGCAGCACGTGTTCGTGGTCTATCCCGTGATCCCCTGGCTCGCCGTCGCCGCCGCCGGCATGTACTTCGCCCGCTGGTGGCGCACCCAACCTGCCACAGCCGAAAAGCGCATCTGGATCATCGGAGCGGCATTCCTCTTCGTAGCCATCGCTCTACGCGCCGCCGGAGGCTGGGGCAATATCCGCCTCCCCCGCGACTCCAGTTGGATCGAATTCCTCAACAACGTCAAATATCCACCGTCGCTGGTCTTCTGGACGATGAGCGTAGGCATCAATCTCCTGCTGCTCGCCCTACTCCTTCGTCTCCCGGAAAGCGTCAAATCCGATAGCTCCCCACTCATGGTCTTCGGCCAGACCCCACTCTTCTTCTACCTCGCACACTTCTACCTGCTCATGATCGCAGGCTTCCTATTCTTCAAAGAAGCAGGCTCCCTGGAGCAAGCCTACTTAGGCTGGGCCATCGTCCTCATCAGTCTCTATCCCATCTGCGCCTGGTACCGCAAATTCAAACTAACAAAACCCAAAGAATCCCTCTGGCGAATGTTCTAACCCCTCAAAAAAATCGGAGTCCATCGGTCCGCATCGGTGTCCCCCAAAGACCGCCCAACCCATCACGCGCGCCACCATCTCACCGCTCAAACCGCACCCACCGCGCCGAATACCCCTCCAGCGCGATCGGCTTGCCCATCTCCAACCGTTCCCCGCTCACCGCATCACTCGCTCCCCGGTACCGGAAACCCCGAGTATCCAGCACCACCTCCCGAGGCTCCCCGTCATTGATGAAGTAGTAATGATCCGCCCCCGCAGCCGCCGTCCGATACACTACGCACCCCTCCGAACACCCATACGGAGACCGTAAACTCCCCATCGCCCACCGCAGCATCTTCTCCTCCAGCACTCCCTTCCCCGGCCGGAACACCGCATGCGACGCATCCCACCCCAGCAGCACCGCGCTCCCCTTCCCCAGCCTCGCCTCCGTCACCGCCGGCTCCCCCGTCTGGAACCGCAGCTTCACCGCCGCCCGCGTCGGCCGCAGCGTCCACACAAACCCATCGAGCTTCACTCCCTCCACCACCCGAGGCACATTGCTCGAATACTGCGAGTCGCTCAACTCCGCCCCAAAAATCCGCTCAAACACCGTGCCTTCCGCCGTCGGCAAAACCAGCCCGCGCTCATCGTACAGCGCCCCCGGAGCGTCCATCACCAGCCTTCCCCCGCCCTCCACATACTTCTGCAATAACCCCAGCAATTCCCCGCTCACCGCAATCTGCCCCGGCAAATACAACATCCGGTACCTTCCCCCCAATCCCGCCTGCAAATCCGCCGGAGTCACATACTCCCACGGCACATTCGCATTGATCAACGCCCGGCTGATCCCCACCCGCGCCTCCATCGGATAATGCCGGAAATGATCGCGCCCCCGCAGCGAAATCGCCGCCCAGATCGCGTCATTGTCCCAGTTGTACATCACCCCCACCAGCGGCTCCTTACGCGCCGTCCACAATTCATCCCGCAGCCGCTCGGCCGCCTTCGCAATCTTCCCCGCCTCCACAGCCCTCTCCGTCGGCTTCCCGTTCCGATCGAGCAGCGCGTACTCCCCGCCTTCCCACCCTGCCCGCCGGAAATTCCAAGTCCAGATCCCCGCCCCCTTGAATCCCCCCGCCAAATAGGAAAGCAGCAACTGCTTCAACGTCCCCGCCGTCGCGCTAAAACCCGGCGTCGTCGATCCCTGCTCGTAATTCCAACCCTTCGCCCCCGTCAATTGCTGTGGTCCGCCGGTGCTCTCCCACGCCCCGGTCCATCCCCCTTTGAACAAATCCGCCGCGAAACTCACCTGCATATAAATCGGCCGCGCCACCTCATACCCGACTTCCCCGTAATGCCACGCAAAATGAATCGACGGATAAAACGATCCATATTCCGTCTGCGTATTCGCCAGCAATTCCATCTTCGTCGCCCGGTAGGCAAACGGCAGAAACAGCCCCAT
>JAFDVS010000124.1 GCA_018268935.1 Acidobacteriota bacterium
GCCTCGGTCAGCGTCGTCGCATCCACAATCGCAAACGGTACGTCCAGAATCTTCGCCAGCGTCTGCGCCAGCAACGTCTTCCCCGTCCCCGTCGGCCCGATCAAAACAATATTCGACTTCGCCAGTTCCACCTCAGACGAACGCTGCTTGTTCATCTGTATCCGCTTATAGTGGTTGTAAACCGCTACCGCCAGCTTCTTCTTGGTAGCTTCCTGCCCCACCACATACTGGTCGAGATACTCCTTCAGCTCCAGCGGCTTCGGAAGTTTGTGCGGCGCGCCATGCGAATGCTCCTGACGGTCGTCCTCGAGAATCGAATTGCATACGGCGATGCATTCGTCGCAGATGTACGCCCGTGGATAATCGCTCGGGGAAGAGATCAGCTTTCCGACTACATCCTGACTTTTGTGACAAAACGAACAACGAAGCGTATCGTCAGAAGTAGTACGTTTCACTTGGTTCGACTCCCCCGGGCCCAAAAGCCCAAAACCCTGTTCTGCATCTCTACGCTCTCATTATCTCCCTGAATCCTTCGAATGGCAATGCGTGATCTAACCCACGGAAATCCTCCCCGTCCGGTCCGCCCATCGTCTACAATCTACTAAGGAGCATTCATGTCCCTTTCCCGCCGTCAATTCCTCGAAACCGCCGCTTTGGTCACCCCGATGTCCCTCGGCGCCGCCGTCGACGCCAAAACGGGAATGCCCACTCGCATCCTTGGTAAGACCGGAGCCCGCGTCTCCGCCGTCGGTTTCGGCTGTGGCAGCCGCTTCCTCATGTACAAAGAGGAGGATCAGGCCCTCGAAGCCCTCACCAAAGCCCTCGACATGGGGATCACCTACGTCGATACCGCCTTCTCCTACGGCAACGGGAAAAGCGAGGAGCGTGTCGGCAAAATCATGAAAACACGCCGCAAAGAGGTCTGGCTCGCAACCAAAGTCCAGGACCGCTCCTACGACGGCGCCATGCGCATCATCGAAGGCAGCCTGAAGCGCCTCCAGACCGATCAGGTCGACTTGCTCCACATCCACGCTCTCGGCGATGCCGACGATCTCAAGAAGGCGGAAGAAGGCGCCCTCAAGGCTCTCTACAAAGCCCGCGAACAGAAACTCACCCGCTTCATCGGCGTCACCTGCCATTCCGACCCCACTGTCCTCAAAACCGCCATCGAACGCCACGATTTCGATTGCACCCAGATGGCCCTCAACGCCGCCCGCGTCGGCATGCGCAACGGCAAAGGTGGCATGGAAATCAACGACGCCATGAAGGACAGCTTCGAACTGATCGCTCTTCCCGCCGCCCACAAGAAAAAGATGGGCGTCACCGCCATGAAAATCTTCGGCCAGGAAGGGCTCGTCGGCAAAGCCGCCGTCGACAAACTGATCCGCTATTCCCTCACCTTGCCCGTAGCCGCCGCCGTCCTTGGCATGCCCAAACTTGAGTTCCTCGACGAAAATATCCGCATCGCCAAGGCCTTCAAACCCCTCTCCAAGAGCGAGATGCACTCCCTCAACGGAGACCTCAAACTAGCCAAGCTCGAACTCGACCAGTTCTTCGCCGATCACGTAGACGCCTAAAATCTAACTAGATCCGTGCTCATCTGTGTGAATCTGTGGCAGATAACTCACTGCCCCTGGCGCGCCGTACACCCGTTCCGTCTCATCCACACACAAAAAATGCCGGGCGCTGGTCGGGCGCCCGGCTGAGGAGCACCCACAAGCCGCTCGGAGGTAACGGCTTGTGGTAGTGGAGGAGAACGACTAGGCCAACAATCCACCGTGCCCTAAACAGGCTATCTCCCAGCCTGACACCCTATACCGGGCGAGCACAGGTGGCAACACCATATCCACTACATTCGGTTTCGCCGAACGGAAACATCCCGGTGCCGAAATGATCGGGACGTCCTCTTTATATCCTAGCAGAAATAGGTTGCCTGGCTCCACTGGCGCTAAGAACCTCTCCAGATGGCAGCCAATCTTGGCCATGGCCCGGCCTATCGTGTCCTCGGGACCCGCCGGCGCCGTTGTCGATGCAACTAATATCCCTGTGGGCTTCGCCCGCAGCAGATGCTGCAGCGATCGCGCCACGTTCCCTTCGTCCTCAACCGTCGCCAGTGCAAACGCCGGCCCTATCCCGTACTTCTCCAGACGCTGCCGCATGATACTGTCAAACAGTTGTTTCGCACGGTCCCCGCTCACTGGATCCGTGTATAACACCGCTACCACCGGCTCCTTGATCGGTCGCGCCTGCAGTATCGGCCCACGCTCCTTCAGTATCGAGATCACCGCATCCAGTTGCGCATTCGATATCGCAAAGGGAGCGCTCTTCACCGTGCAGATCCGCTGCCCCGCTTTGGCAAAACTGAAGTTCGTCAGCGTGCTGATCACGATGCTCGCCGTGCAGTTGATCTGCTTCAACAATTCATCGTCCACCAGCACACAGCAGTCCTCAGTCGCCATCAGGTTCGCCCGGCCACCCGCCGCCAGACGAATCTCCACACTCCCGCATCCCAATTCCCCCGCCACCATCATGACCGCGTTGTCTTCGGCGACTTCTCCCGCCTCCAACTCGGTCACCCATACATGTTCCATTCCCTCGTTCGCGAGCAATCGGACATCTTCTTCGCTGAGAATATGACCCTTTGCCAAAAGCTTTTTGCCGCCTGGGCGAAAGATCGTACAGCACAGGATACGTCCCATCGACTCCCTGACGTCAACGGTTTGTGCCTTCATGAATCCTGACTCCCTTGTCAGAGCCAGCTCCACCGAGTGGCCCTGCAACATTAATACACTAACTTTAGTTGCAGGGGAACCAGATTTCTCTCACTTCCAGTCAATTTTTTTCCAAAACTACTCTTCAATGCTTCAAAACTGGCAGCCTTACCAGTTCCGCCACCATTGCATCCCGCCCTGGTGCAAACTTTGCATCGAGCGCCTTCAACATCGCGATTTCATCGCATGCCTGAAATTTCGGACACCGCAAGCAGTCTTTCCACGCCTTCAACGGCAACTCCCCACGATCCACTTCCCGGTACCCCATCTTCCGGAAGAACCCCGGAACATACGTAAACGCAAACAAACCATGGAGTTCAAACTCCTTCGCTTCCGCCTCCAGCGCCGCCATGATCCGCGCCCCGATCCCATGCTTCTGATACGCCGGATCCACCGCCAATGACCGAATTTCCGCCGCCTGCATCGTATAGATGTGCAGCGCCCCGCATCCCACCACTTCCGATTCTCGCGTAATGAGCGTGAAGTCGCGAATGTTCTCCGCCATCTCCAGCTCCGTACGAGGCAGCATGATCCCCCTCGAAGCAAACCCGTTGATCAGCCGCAAAAGGCCAGAAATGTCAGACAATGTGGCCTTTCGGTGTAGGAATTCTGGAAATTCTCCCATTACGCCCCCAATTCTCGTACTAGCCGCGTCCCAATCACCTCCCCGCCAAGCAGCCCCTCCACGACGCCTGCACGTGCCCCTGGCACGATCACAACTTCGCCAACTCCTTGCGCCAACCCGTCACACGCCGCATTCAACTTCGCCTGCATCCCACCCGTCGCAATCCCATCCGCAATCAGCTTCTGACAGCCCGCCGGCGTCAACACCGGGATCAATCCTTCCGGCCCCTTCACACCGTCCACGTCCGTCAAAAAGAAGAGCCGGTCCGCGCCGAAACCCGCCGCGCAGGCCACCGCCATCTGATCCGCATTCACATTGTAGATCCGCCCCTCCTCATCCCCGGCCACGCAAGCCACCACCGGCAGGAAACCGTTAGAAGCTAGAAGATGCAGCACATCTCCATTGGAGTGTGTAACCTGGCCAACGGCGCCCAGATCCTCCCGCAGTTGCCGCGCCGTCGCAATGTTCGCATCAATCCCCGTCAGTCCCACCGCCCGCGCGCCTGCCTTCACAAACGACGCCACCAGTTCGTGGTTCACTGTCCCGGCGAATACCTTCAGCACGGCGTCCACAACTTCCGGAGTCGTCACCCGCAGCCCATCCACAAACTTGCTCTCCACCCCGCGCTCGGCCAGGAACCGCGTCATCTGCTTCCCGCCCCCATGCACCACTACCATCTCCACTTTCTTCGAAACGGCAGCCAGTTCCCGCGTCAGCCGCTCCCGGCTCTCCACTACATCCAGCAGCGTCCCACCCAGCTTCACCAGGATCTTCACAGCAATCCCTCCGCCTCAGGTAACCCAAGCACTAGATTCATGTTCTGCACCGCCTGTCCCGCGGCCCCTTTCCCCAGGTTGTCAATCGTACTCACGATTACCGTTCGTCGGGAATACGCGTCCCATTTCAATCCAATGTCGCAAAAATTCGTCCGCTGTACGGCCGCCAGATCCGGAACCTTCCCCGGCGCGTAGATCCGCACAAATGGGCTATCTGCATAGAAACGCTGGCAGATGTCGACCAGTTCCTGTGCCGATCCGATGTTCACCGTCCGCAGGTAGATCGTTTCCAGAATCCCCCGGTGCAGCGGCAGCAAATGTGCAGTGAAGCTGAATTCTGGTTCATTCAGCTCACTATTCATCAAAACTTCCGGCACGTGCCGATGATCAAGTATCGAATATGCGGAGAAATTCTCCGTCACCTCGCAGTAGCTCGTTTTCAGGCTTGGCTTCCGCCCCGCCCCGCTCACCCCCGACTTCGCATCGCAGACCACTCCATAATCCTTGTCCACAACGCCGGCCGCCACCAGCGGCCGCAGCGCCAGGTTCGCCGCCGTCGGATAACACCCCGGATTCGAAATCAGCCGCGCCCCCGCTATCCGCTCCCGGTAAAACTCCGGCAAACCGTATACCGCCTCTTCCAACAGCCCGCCCTGCGTGTGCTCTTCCTTGTACCAGCGCTTGTAGTTCTCCACCGTCCGCAGCCGGAACGCGCCGCTTAGATCGATCACCTTCGCCCCAGCCTCCAGCAGCCACGGCGTCACGTCCATCGACACCTCCGGCGGAGTCGCCAGAAACACCACGTCCAGTTTGGCCTCTCGCACCGCTTCCGCCGTGCACGCAATCCGAGCCGGTCCCTCATACCCGATTGGCCGCGGCCGGTCCTGCGAATCCGCCCGATGCTCCATCAGGTACGGCGTCACATGCCCGTGCTTCTCCAGTATCCCAACCAGTTCTTCCCCGCTATACCCGCGGAACCCGACAATACCCGCTCGATACGACATAGTAGTGATTAATTATTCAGCCTCGTGAATAATTATACCATCACCGCTGTTCGGTAGTGTCCGTCGGTTGTGTTGGTTGTTTATGCAGGGGACGCTGTAGCTACTGGTATAATGCTCCTCGACTTCGATGCAAGCAGCCGCAAGAACCATAGATTACACCACTTGGTTGGATGCGAGCTGACCATACTAACAATCCTCCTGGCGATCACGGCGGCAATCATCGGTATCGTTGCAGTTTGGGGCTTAGGGAGGCGCTTCCTTCGACGCCGCACTCCTTGACTCATGCAAGGAGATGCGAGAGCCTTCCACCGCAGAGCGACTGCACTTCCATCCGCCCAATCGCAAGATAGTAAAGTACGACACCGAGAAACCCGGCAGGGACGTCCAAAAGATCAGGTTTGTTGTCGAACGGCATTGGACAAGTCTCCAATATCACAATCAACAGCAAACCCACTACGAGCGCTAGCTCAGCCGAATGTTGCCTGAGCTTTTGCGGCAGGAAGAAAATGAGTAGACCAAGAGGAACTGAGTAGAACATCACGCCCCAAGCGAAGTCACCGAAGTTCTCGTCGAGCCCATTGGACCAAGCGGCATTCGGGAAGAAGATCCGATTCTTGCTCAACCACCAGAGGAAGAATGGGCCGATCAGGAACGGATAGAGTTTCTTCTCAGCATTGGGAGTATCAGAAAATACCTTCACCGATACGATTGTCGCCACGATGATGATAAGAAGGAGCACCACCAGTCCCACGGAAATGAACTCACCCGTTGTGGCGAAGGGCACCTTTCCATTGCGAACAATGCCGTGACGGAACCCCCAGACATTGATCCCGAACAGCAGCATCACTTGCGCGGCAAAGCGAACGCCCCCCGCATCCCATTGAGACCTTTCCGAAGCAATGTTCTTCAATGTTGCAGTCTACCAGATGGCATGTGGCGAACCGGGCGCCGATCGCGGTGCGGAGCGAACGGTGGATCGGTGAGCTGAGCGAGAGGCGGAAGAACTACGTCCTCCTGAAGATGACCGAGGTGAACGACGAAAGGCACCAACAGCATGATGATCATCAAAAGGGCTGCGGTGTCCTTAGGTAGGGAGCCCAAGGTCAGGCAAAGCTCGTAAACCGGCTGGGTGGAGCAATGCTCCAGTGCCGAAGCCTCTGAGTTCTTCTCCGAACCGTGACCCCCTATACGGTGTGAGCATGTCAACGGTGGCGCATAAGGCCCAGGCAACTGGAAGAACCGACAGCAAAAAACAAATCATATATAGAGAGGCGGCAGCGAGCTCTAAAGCAGTGAACGCAAGCAACTCTTACCGTCCACTCTTTACCCTGCCATATCCCTCCTCGTTATCAGGTATGTTTTAACAGCGACGGGGACACTCTGTGCTCAGGATCCCACCACAGCACCGCAAGCACAGCCTCAGATCGGATACCCCAAATCCGCTCAGCCCCACTAAGACGCAAAGATACCAGTTCCTCCGTCAGCAGTCGAAGCTCTCGAAGCCGCTTCTGTGCATCCTGACATAAATCGGTAACAACAACGGAATGGTTCCGCTTGCGGTCTCGTACCAGAATGTCGTTCCACGTCCGTGTCTCAAACTGGCCAAGCTTCTCCCGAATCTCAAAGACTTTCGGCCCAGATAGGCCATGCCATCCAAAGGGATCAACGAATTCCATTCGTCCGATCTGCCATGAAGGGAATTGTTGATTGAACGAAGTTGGATCCACAACCACTCGCGGCGTTTTGATTGGCCGAACGACAAACTCGGTCTTCGGTTTTTTCGACATGAATCCGCTACAAACTACCGTAGTACTCTGCCATCCCTGCGGCTGTGATTTCGTTCCGGCAAGGGGCACCCGGGGGCACGCCCCGCCGCGCCTCTCTCCAAGGCTTTTCCATGTGCGTCAGGTCGCTGAGCCATTGCGATGTTTTATCGCCATAAAACTTCAACACAGCGTCGATGGTTGACCTGTCGTCCTCGCTAAGAACCTCAGGATTGCCCTGAGGCCATTTCGATATCTTGAATGTGCCACGATGGAGCCGGTAAAGCTGCGGTACGACTGGACCATCAGCCCATGCCTCGATCTTGGCCCGGAATAGCGGCCGCTCTTCCCATACCAGCGACCAAGCTTGGCAATAATACACCAGCTTTTGAAGCTTCATGGCCGTGACGGGGCCGGTTTGGCGCAGGATGTAGGCCGCTAGATCATGAACACTTGCCATAGAACAGCCTCCTTTGCGTCCACGCCCAGTGTGTCACGGGGAGGCAAATAAGGTCAATGGCAGCCTCGGATCGAAGCCAAAATCCCCACTTACAGCGCTCATCACCGCTGTTCCGCCACCGACCGCTCCGCCAGCTCCCCAATCACCGGCAGCTTGCAAGTCTGGCTCTGCCCTACCTTCACCAGCATCCATACCCATCCAATAAAGATCGCCGTCTTGGCCGCAGCCACCAAAGGCAGGAATCCCCCCGGCAACCCCATCATCCGCGAAAACGGCTTCAGCACCCAATCCGCAATCAGCCACCCAATAAACAGGTACAGCCCCTGGAACGCGTGAAACCGCGCATTCTGATCCCCCTGGAACTTCGACGACGCCAGCACGATGATCGACGGAATCCACCCCACAATCGGGATATAGCAAAGCATCGCCGCCGTCCGCGAATCCACCTTCCCCAGAAAATCCGCACCCGTTGCCTGCGTACCGCTGCCCCCACCCCCCTGCCGTGTTCCACACGAGGCGCAAAACTGGTCTCGCTCTCCCATCGAAACCCCGCATTGTGTGCAGAACGGCATTTGCGCCTTCGTCTCCTATAAAGGGATACGTTATACCAACCCGCTACGTTCCGCCAACTCCCGGTCACTACACATCCCCAAAAATTTACTTTCGTTCCAACCCCACCCGCCTCAATCACCTACCCCGCATCCGCAACCTCGCCACCACCGCCCAAACACCGGAGTACGCCACCCCTCGCAGGTACACTCGAAACCGGGAGAACAACTTTATGTCCCACGAAAAACTGTCGCGCGCCGAACAATCTCGCCGGAATGGTAGCCTTTCGCAGGGCCCTGTTACTGACGCCGGACGCGCTCGCTCCGCGCTCAATCGTACCTCTCATGGCATGTATTCGTGCCGCGTTGTCCTCGAACACGAGTCCCAGGAAATCTTCGACATTCTCTCTTCCAACTATCACGAGGCCTTTCAACCCCAGGATCAGTTCGAAATCGACCTCCTCGAAAACATGATCAACGCCCGCTGGAAGATCCGCCGTCTCGAAGCGGCCCACACCGCGGAAATGAATCTCACCATCGCCGAACATCACGTCGACATCCATTACAAGTTCGGCAAAGTGGACTCCGCCACTCAATCCGCGCTCACATTCCGCGCCAGTGCCAAGAACCTCGAAGTCCTGGAAAATCACCTCGAACGCCAGCAGCGCATTTTCCTCCGCAGCTATCGTGCCTTGCGCACTCACCGCGGCGCCCGTAACCTGCCCCCGCAGGAACAGCTCTCCAACCTTGAAACCGGCATCCCAACAAACCAAAACGTCGAGCCGCCCCGAGAGCACGTACCCTACGATCAGCTCTCCGAAGGCGAAAAGTTCTGGTTCGAACCCAGCTTCGACCCGGGCAAACCCAGCGAACCCGGCCTTCTCCGTAAAATCGCCATCGTCGTCGTCCTCTGGTTCTCCGCAATCGCTTCCGCGCTGCGCCGGAACCTCCGTCCATCCTTAGAAAGGTCGCAATCAACTCATGCAACCCCTGCCTCCTTATAACTTCCCTGAGGAAGAGCTCCGCCCTGCCGGAACGCTCGGCCTCAAACCAGGCTATAACTCGCCTTTTTACAAGCGCGATCCACAGAACCCCATGCTCCATTGGCCGCCGGAGGTGATGTACGTGCTCGATTCCTACCCCGATATCAAGCGCCAGCTCGTTGACGTGCTCACCGTCGAGTACGAGGCCGGCCGCCTCCCCAAGTAACGTGGAGAATCACCGCATTTCCATGCTACAATCGTGTCTTCTGGTAGAGGAGCGGCAACCAATAGTAGCCGCGCTCGTCATCCCGGACCGTTCCGGTGAGCGCGGCCAAAGGGGTTGGATTCATCACGGCAAACGCCACATACGTTTGTCCCGCCGAGATAATCGCCGCCAACGGCTGGCGCGATTGTTGGGGGTTCGGGCTAAATCCCGGCCACTGTCATCTGGGTTCTCCGGATGGAGTGCTATCGGGAAGCAGAGCCTCGCTACCTCACGCAGTCTCTTCCTGCCAGCCTTCCTCCTGATTTCCCCTGAATCGAGTCAACGTTAGCCATGAATGTCTTTGAACTCACTCATCAATTGATCAACATCGAGTCCATCACCGGCAATGAACTCGCCGTAGGCAAACTACTCGCCTCCATCCTCCAGGATCTGTGCGACCGCTTCGACGGCCGCCTCGAGATCTTTGAGGTCGAGCCCAACCGTAATAACGTCCTCGCCACCTTCGGCGACCCCATCGTGACCTTCTCCACGCACATGGATACCGTTCCGCCCTTCTTCCCTTCCCGCGAGGACGAGGAATTCATCTGGGGCCGCGGCGCCTGTGACACCAAAGGCATCAGCGCTTCCATGATCACCGCCGTCGAAGCCCTGCTCGCCGATGGCGTCCGCAATCTTGCCCTTCTGTTCGTGGTCGGCGAAGAGCGCAATTCCGCCGGAGCCTACTTCGCCGCGAAAACGCCCAGAGGCTCCAAGTACCTCATCAACGGCGAGCCCACCGAAAATCAACTCGCCCTCGGCTCCAAAGGCGCCATGCGTATCGAAATCGAAACCTCCGGCCGCATGTCGCACTCGGCGTACCCGGAACTCGGCGACTCGGCCATCAATAAGTTGCTCGATGTCCTCCAGGACATCCGCGCCCTCGAATTCCCCATCGATCCCGTACTCGGCAACAGCACCGTCAACATCGGCACCATTACCGGCGGCCGCGCTCCCAATGTCGTTCCCGACTTCGCCAAAGCCGAATTGCTCATTCGCTTAATCGACGACGGCGAACGTGTCCGCCAGATCATCGACCGCTGCGTCAACGGCCGCGCCACCGTCCGCGAAATGCTTCGCATCCCAGCCCTACGGCTAAAAAGCTTCGACGGCTTCCGCACCGCCGTCATGAAGTACACCACCGACATCCCGGCCTTCGGCGGAGCCTGGGGCGAGCCCCTCTTGATCGGCCCCGGCACCATCCACGTCGCTCACACCAGCGAAGAACGTGTCCCCAAGCGAGAGCTCATCGAAGCTGTCGACCTCTACCAACAATTAGCTCGCCGCCTCCTCGCGTAAGTGGCGCGGGCCTCCAGGCCGGCGCAGTCAAACTCAAAGGAACTGTCCCATGATCGTCATGAAATTCGGCGGAACCTCCGTAGAATCCGCCACCGCGATCGCCCGCGTCGCAACCATCGTCAGCGCCCGGCTGGACCGCCGGCCCGTAGTCGTAGTCTCGGCCATGGGCAAGACCACAAACCGCCTCCTCGCCATCGCCAAAGCCGCGGCCGAAGGCCAGCAAAGCGAAGCGCTCCGCCAGCTCGAAGAGCTCCGCGAGTATCACCGCAGCGAAGCTGTCCAAATCGTCCGCGAAGAGGACAAAGCGGAACTCGACCAACTCCTCGATGAGCACTTCACCGAACTCTCGCAAATGGTCGCCGAAATCGCCCAGGTCGAAGAGTTCTCCCCGCGCATGGTCGACGCCGTCTCCAGCATGGGCGAACGGCTCTCCTCCCGCATCGTCACCCTCGGCTTCCGCCACGCCGGCATGGATACCGTCCACGTCGATTCGCGCGCGGTCCTCGTCACCGATACCCGTCATACTCACGCGGCGCCTATCTTCCAGCGCACCTACGCCCGCATGCGCGAAACCGTCGCCCCACTCGCCGAAAAGCAGGTCGTCGTCATGGGCGGCTTCATCGGCTCATCGCAGGACGGAACCACCACCACCCTCGGCCGCGGCGGTTCCGATTATTCGGCCTCCATCATCGGAGCCGGCATCGGAGCCGAAGAAATCCAGATCTGGACCGACGTCGACGGCATGCTCACCTGCGACCCCCGCATCGTCCCCGGCGGCTATCGCATCAAAACCATCTCCTTCGCCGAAGCCGCCGAACTCGCCTACTTCGGAGCCAAAGTGCTCCATCCGGCCACCGTTCTCCCGGCAGTCGAAAAGAACATCCCCGTCCTCGTGCTCAACTCCCGCAACCCGGAAGTCAGCGGCACCCGCATCGTCAAGGAAACCGTCCACTGCCGCAACGTCATCAAGTCCATCGCCTGCAAAACTGGTATCACAGTTGTCAAGATCCAGTCCCTCCGCATGCTCATGGCTCATGGCTTCCTGCACAGAATCTTCGAGGTATTTGACCGTTTCCAGACCCCCGTCGATATGGTCACCACTTCCGAAGTCAGCGTCTCGCTCACCATCGACAACGACAGCAACCTCGACGACATCAAAGACGAATTGAGCCGCATCGCCGAAGTGGAGGTCGAAACCAATCGAGCCATCGTCTGCGCCGTGGGCGATAACGTCCGCGGCACGCCCGGCATCGGCGCCCGCATCTTCCGCGCACTCTCGGGCATCAACGTCCTCATGATCTCGCAAGGGGCTTCGCAGTTGAACTTCAGCTTCGTCATCGATGCCACCGAACTGCGCCCCGCGGTCCAATCCCTGCATGACGAGTTCTTCTCCACTCTCGACCCGGAGGTCTTCGCATAATGGCCAAACTCGCTTTAGTCGGCTACGGCAAGATGGGCAAGATGATCGACTCCCTCGCCCCCGAATACGGCTTTGAAACCATCCTCCGCCTCGACGAGTTCAACAACGTCGACGGCGCAAGCATGACCAAAGAGCACTTCGCGGGTATCGATGTCGCCATCGAGTTCACCACGCCTCATACCGCTGTCGAGAACATCGAGCGTCTCGCCGCACTCGGCGTCAACACAGTGGTCGGCACCACCGGCTGGACCGCTCAGCTCGACCATGTCCGCAGCATCGTCGAAAAGGCAGGCATCGGCTTCGTCTGGAGCCCCAACTTCTCCATCGGCGTCAACGTCTTCAATCGTGTGATCGCCGAAGCGGCCCGTCTCCTCGCCAATGAGCCGTCCTACGGAGCATGGGCCTGGGAGATCCATCACAACACCAAGAAGGATGCCCCTTCGGGCACTCTCATCCAACTCGTCGATCGCATGAAGGCCGAAGGCTACACGCGCCCCATCGACATCAGCTCAAACCGCGCCGGCGCTCATCCCGGCACTCATGAAATCGGCTTCGATTCCGCCGCCGACACCATCACGCTCCGCCACGCCGCCCGCAGCAGGGAAGGCTTCGCCCGCGGCAGCCTCAAAGCCGCCCAATGGCTCGTCGAAACCAAAAACAAAGGCTGCTTCGACTTCACCCAAGTCCTCTTCGGCTAACCGCCAGTTATCATGTAGGAATGCAAGAAGCCGTCATCATCGACTGCCTCCGTACGGCAGTCGGCAAGTCCGGCCGCGGCGCGCTGCGAAACACCCGCCCGGACGAGTTGGGAGCAGCCGTAGTCCAAGCACTCCTTACTAAATATAATCAGATCGATAAATCTGAAATAGACGACGTCATCATCGGCTGCGCCATGCCCGAGGCCGAAGCCGGCATGAACATCGCCCGCGTCATCGCCCTCCGCGCAGGGCTCCCGGATTCAGTCCCCGCGGTCACCATCAACCGTTTCTGCTCTTCCGGCCTGCAGTCCATCGCCATGGCCGCCGACCGAATCCGCTCCGGTGGAGCCGACATCATCATCGCCGGCGGCGCCGAATCGATGAGCATGATCCCCATGACCGGCGTCAAGTTCGCCCCCAACCCATGGTTCGTCGATCATCGCCCCGAGCTCTATATGGGCATGGGGCTTACCGCCGAGCAGCTCTATAAGCGCTATGGCGTCACGCGCCAGGATCAGGACGCCTTCGCCTATCGCAGTCATCAGAACGCCCTCAAGGCCCAAGCCGAGGGTAAGTTCGACAACGAGATCGTACCCGTCGAGGTCACGAACACAACGCCGGGCGGTACAACCACGACGACCTTCGCCAAGGACGAAGGCCCGCGCGCCGACACCTCGCTCGAAGCACTCGCCAAGCTGCGCGCCGTCTTCGCCACCGACGGCACCGTCACGGCAGGCAACTCCTCGCAGACCAGCGACGGAGCCGCCGCAGCCATCGTCATGTCCGAACGCAAGGCCCGTGAGCTCGGCCTCAAACCAAAGGCTCGCTATGCCGGCTTCGCCGTCGGCGGCGTTCCGCCCGAGATCATGGGCATCGGCCCCGTCGTCGCCATCCCCAAGCTGCTGAAGCAGACGGGACTCAAACTCGACGACATCGCTGTCACCGAATTGAACGAGGCCTTCGCCGTCCAGGCTCTCGCGGTCATCCGTGAATCCGGTCTCGACCCGGATACCGTAAACGTCAATGGCGGGGCCATTGCTTTAGGTCACCCGCTCGGCTGTACAGGCGCGAAGCTCACAGCCACGCTGCTCGGCGAACTCGAGCGCCGCAATGCCCGCTACGGCATGGTCACCATGTGCGTCGGAGGCGGCCAGGGCGCCGCGGGCATCTTTGAACGACTGAACTAAAAGGATCACCAATGGCAACCGCATCGACGGCACTTCCCAAAACCAAGGGCGGAGCGTTCCTCCTCGAATCCCGTGTCCCCGAAGAGATCTACACCCCCGAGGACTTCACCGACGAACACCTCGACGTGGCCCGCACCGCCGACGAGTTCTGGCTCAAGGAGATCCTTCCCAACGTCGAGAAGATCCAACATCAGGAACCTGGCGTCGCTCAAGCCGTGCTCCGCAAGTCGGCCGAACTCGGCCTGACAGCGGTTCTCCTTCCCGAACAATACGGCGGCATGGAGCTCGATCTCACATCAATGATGATCGTCGCTGAGCGCCTCTCCCGCGATGGCTCTTACTCCGCCTGGCACGGCGCACACACCGGCATCGGCACACTGCCATTGCTCTTCTACGGAACACCCGAACAGAAGGAACGCTATCTGCCGCGCCTCGCCAAAGCGGAGCTCATCGCGGCCTATTGCCTCAGCGAACCGCAAGCAGGCTCCGACGCGCTCGCCATCAAGACCCGCGCCGATCTGACCGAAGACGGCAAGCACTACATCCTCAATGGCCAGAAGATGTGGATCACCAACGGCGGCCATGCCGACTTGTACACCATCTTCGCCAAGGTCGGCGGCGAGAAGTTCACCGCCTTCCTCGTCGAGCGCGCCTTCCCCGGAGTCAAGCCCGGAGCCGAAGAGAAGAAGATGGGCATCAAGGGTTCCTCTACTACGCCCATCTACCTCGACAACGTCAAGGTGCCTGTCGAGAACGTGCTCGGCGAAGTCGGCAAAGGCCATCACATCGCCTTCAACATTCTCAACATGGGCCGCTTCAAGCTTGGGCCCTTCGCCACGGGCGGCGCCAAAGGCGTGCTCCAAACCTGCCTCAAGTACGCGAAGGAGCGCAAAGCCTTCGGCCAGTCCATCGGCGGCTTCGGCATGATCCAGCACAAGCTCGCGGAGATGGCCGTCCGCATCTACGCCGTCGAGACCATGAGCTATCGCGTCGTTGGCATGATTCAAGCCGCGCTCGGCGAGTTCTCCTGGCAAATGCCCGACGCTTCCCAGCGCATGCTGAAGGCTGTCGAAGAGTTCGCCATGGAGTGCTCCTACATGAAGGTGTACGGCTCGGAGATGCTCGACTACGTGGTCGATGAAGGCGTCCAGATCCACGGCGGCTACGGCTACCATCAGGACTACTCGGTGGAGCGGGCCTACCGCGATTCGCGCATTAACCGCATCTTTGAGGGCACCAACGAGATCAACCGCATGCTCTCCACAGGCATGCTTCTGAAGCGCGCACAGAAGGGCATGCTGCCGCTTGTCGAAGCCGTGAAGAAGGTACAGGCTGAAGTGCTCGCCGGGCCCGCGCTCGGTGCAACCATCGACGATGCCGCCATGGTCGCCAACGCCAAGAAGATCGCCCTCCTCTGCCTCGGCGTCGCATATCAAACCTATCTCAACGAACTCGACCAGCAGCAGGAGATCCTCGCCGGCATTACCGACATCGGCATGAGCGCCTTCGCCATGGAGTCCGTCTATCTCCGCACGAAGAAGCTTGAAGCGATGGGCAAGGGCGCGCTCGCAGCCGATATGAAAGCCGTCTTCCTGCCCGAAGCGATGGAGACCATCGAAAAGGCCGCCCGCTACGTGCTGAGTGCCTCCTCTTCGGGCGATGCACTGCGTACCAACCTCGCCGTACTGCGGCGCTTCACCAAACACGAACTGCCGAACTCCGTCGCCCTGCGCCGCAAGATTGCCACCCGCTTGCTCGAAGCGGAACGCTTCCTCGTGTGACGCGGCCGAAAGTGATTCTGCTCGTCGGCTTGCCGGGCTCCGGCAAATCGACCTACGCCCAGCAGCAAGGCTGGCCCGTGCTGGCCTCCGATGAGATCCGGCGCATCCTGCTTGACGATGCGACGGACCAGACGGCGAACCGCACCATCTTCGCCCTGCTGCGGCGCATGCTGCGGATGCGCCTGGAACTACGCCGGCCCGTTACCTGCGTGGACGCCACGAACCTGACGCCGCACGAGAGGAGGCAGTACATCAAGACGGCGCAACTCCATGATGCCGACATCGAGGCCGTTTACCTCGATGTGCCAATTGCGGTCTGCCATGCCCGCAACCAGAACCGTGAGCGCGTAGTGCCGGCCGACGTGCTGGAGAGAATGTCGAAGCGCCTTCAGCCGCCGTCGCTCGAAGAAGGCTTCTCAGCCGTTCGCGTGCTGCGGACGCCATAGACGCTGCGCCAGCAGCCACAGCATCGCGGGGAACAACATGATCACCCCCGCGCTGGTGGCCACCGTATCGGGCGATACGCCGCGGTCAATGAACAACCCGGCCAACGAGCTCGAGATTGACATCGAGATGGTCATGAACGCGAACTCGGAGGAGAACACGCGGCCGCGGTACTTGTCCTCGGTGTTCAACTGCAGCATCGTCGACGAGAACACCCAGATCATCGACCCGCCGGCGTGCGCGAAGATGAGACACAAACAGGCGGCCCACATCGCCGGCGCATAGCCGAGCGCGATGTAGCCGCTCGCTGAGATGAAGAACCCAAGCGCGATGCCCTTGCGCATCAGCGCTTGATCGGGGCCGGCAATGTGCGTCCCCAACGAGGGCCCGATGATGGCGCCAAGCCCGCGCGCGCCCATCAGCAGGCTCATACCCACAATGCCCGCTGTCTTCGGGTCAAGGCCCGGAATCACGGTCGGGAACTTACGGTCACCAAGGATCGTAACCAGCACCCAATTGGCGGCCATGAATCCAAGGCCGCACTTGATGAACATCGTCGCCAGCAGGCGCTTATCCCGCGCGACGTATCGCACGCCCTCGGCGATGGGCGAGAAGTCGAACAGCTCGGCAAAGCGCATGGGAGGCAGATGCTCCATGTGCGGCTCACGGAACGTCATCCGCGATATGAAGTACGCCGATACGAGGAACGAAAGGGAGTTGAGAATGTAGACCGCATACGAACCGATCGCCGCGGCGATAAAGCCCCCAATGGCCGAGCCTGCGGCGAAGTTGAACGACCACGTCATTGACGACAGGCTGTTCGCGGCCAGTGTGTCCTTGCCTTCCGTGATGTTCGGGATGACGGCGCTGCGCCCCGGCTCAAACAGGGCCCAGAAGACGGTCTCCAGGAATAGCAGCACATAGATCAGCCACACGAGTTCGAGCCAGGCGGCCACCAGCATCAGCCCAACCACGACCACGCGCACGAAGTCGGCGACAATCATCAGCGTACGCCGGCTCATGCGGTCATTGAGGACGCCCACCATCGGCGAGACCAGCATCTGCGGCAGCACTTGCAGCACGAAGGCGAAGCCGATCGACTTGGCCGCGCCACCCGTCAGCTTCAGCAGTTGATCGTAAATGGCGATCATGTACATCCAATCGCCGGTCTCGCTGATCATCTGCGCGATCCAAAGCCTGCGGAAGTTCGCGTTGCCGCGGATCAGCCGCCAGTATTCGGGAAAGGAGACGCGGTCCTTTTGCGGAGACTCCATTGGTGCGGCTAAGTGCGCGTGTAGATACCCATCCGCTGCTTCACCAGATCGACCGTCGAGTTGGCGATGGGGCTCACGCGCTCGCAGCCTTCGGCCAGAATGCCGTCGATGTAACCCGGATCGGCGGTGATCTCGCGGTAGCGCTGCTGCAGGGGTTCCAGAGAGCCGGCCACCATCTCGGCCACCTGCTTCTTCATATCGCCGTAGCGCATGCCTTCAAAATGCTGCTGCATTCGGGCGTCGCTCCAGTCGCTGAAGGCCTGGAAGATCGAAAGGAGGTTCTTCACGCCCGCGCCCATGGTGGCGAAGTCCACCGCCGGGTTCGAGTCCGTCGTGGCTCGCATGATCTTCTTCTTAATGACGTTGGGAGGGTCTAGAAGGCCGATGGCATGGCCCGCGCCAGTTTCGGATTTACTCATCTTTTTCTCCGGATCATCGAGGCCCATCACGCGCGCTCCCACGGCGGGCAGCCGTGTCTCCGGCATCACAAACGTATCGCCATAGAGTGAGTTGAAGCGCTGCGCGATGTCGCGGGTCAGTTCCAGATGCTGCTTCTGGTCATCACCCACCGGCACCACGCTCGCCTGATAGATGAGGATGTCGGCGGCCATCAGAACCGGATACTGCAGGATGCCGTCGCCAACCACTTCCTGCGCTTCGGCCTTGGCCTTGAACTGCGTCATGCGGTAGAGCCAGCCGAGCGGCGTCACGCAAGTGAGCAGCCATGCCAGCTCGGCGTGGCCGTGTACGGTGGATTGCGCCACCACGGCCGAATGCTTCGGGTCGATGCCCGCTGCCAGGTACAACCCGGTGAGTTCGCGGATCTTGGCGCGCAGTTCTTCGGGCTTCTGATAGACGGTGATGGCGTGCAGATCGACGATGCAGAAGATGCTCTCGAAGTCGTACTGGATTTTGACCCAGTTCTTGAGAGCCCCAAGATAGTTGCCGATGTGGAGGTTGCCCGAGGGCTGCACTCCGGAAAGGACACGTGGTTTCATGCTGGTAGAGGAATGCGGGATAATTTCTCATCGTACCTTGATGGACACTACACAAACAAACGCGCGCAAGCGCACGGTCACCTTCGAGAAGCTGGTATACGGAGGGGACGGGCTGGCACGCGACCACGGGCATGTGATTCTGACGCCGTTCGTCCTGCCCGGCGAAACCGCGCAAATTGAGATCACCGGCAAGCAATCGCAACTGCTGCGGGCGCGGCTCAAGCAGGTGGCCGAAGCATCGCCGAACCGTGTGCCGGCTCCCTGCCCCGCTTTTACCAACTGCGGAGGTTGCCACTATCAACACATCGCCTATTCCCAACAATTGGTGGAGAAGCAACTCATTCTGCGCGAAGCGCTCACCCGCGTAGGAAAGATCGAAGCCCCTGAAGAGATCCACGTCATCGCGGGGCCCGAATGGGGCTATCGCAACCGGGCACAGTTTCATCTCGAAGAGGGACGCATCGGCTATCACGAAGGCGGCTCGCGGCGGCTGTGCGCGATCGAGCAGTGCGCCATCCTGTCGCCGAAGCTGCAGGAGGCGTTGAGCGGGCTGCGCCGTATGAGCGGAGACCGACGTTTTCCACGTTTCCTGCAAACCGTGGAGCTGTTCACCAATGAAACAAATCTACAGCTAAATGTTTTATCGAGCGCGAAGCCCGTGGCGCGGCGTTTCTTCGATTGGTGCGCCGCCGAACTGCCGGGTTTCCTCGATGGACCGCTCGACTACACCGCGGCGGGGCACACCTTCCGCGTCAGTCACGGAGCCTTCTTCCAGGTGAACCGGTTTCTCGTCGATGCACTCGTCGAGGAGGCATTGTGTCTGGCGGAGGGGGAATCGGCACTCGATCTTTACTCCGGCGCAGGACTATTCACGCTACCCTTGGCCAAGCGCTTGGCCAGAGTTTCAGCGGTGGAGTCGGGCGTCGCCGCCTGGCGCGATCTTCAGAAGAACGCCGAGTCGGCGGGAGTATCGATTGACGCCCTGCAAACCTCGGCGGAAGGCTATCTCGAATCGAACGGCGCCGGCTGCGACTTCGTTCTGGCGGACCCGCCCCGCGCCGGGCTGGGCAAGAAGGTAGTGGAACGGCTGCTGGAGCGCAAACCGCGGCGGCTCACCATCGTCTCCTGCGATCCGGCCACACTCGCCCGCGACCTGGCCATGCTCCTGAAGCAATACCGCCTCACCCGGATGACGATGGTCGATCTGTTTCCGCAGACGTATCACATCGAGACCGTAGCCCACCTGGAGATAATGGAATGAAGCCAGAACTGGAGCGGATATGCTGACCCGGCTGTACGTCGACAACTTCCGTTGTTTCGAGAACTTCGAATACCTACCCGCACCGAAGCAGTTGATTTTCGGAGCCAATGGCACGGGCAAGTCATCATTCGTGGATGCTGTGCTCTTTCTGCGACAAGTGGTTCTGATGGGAGGTTCCCTCGATGAATTCCACATGCAGGGCCAACGGACCCGGTGGCTGAATCGTGCCCGGCAGACGTTTGAGTTGGAGGCAGCGTTCGACAAAGAGCGATATACATATCGACTCGTGCTGGAACCCGTTGGCGACCCGGTTCGCACCAAGATAGGCAGCGAGACCCTGCATCTCAATGGACAACCCATCTTTTCGTTCGAGGAAGGAGAGGTGCATCTCTACAACGACCGTCTCGAACATATAGTGACATACCCGTTCGACTGGCATCGTTCGGCGTTGGCCACGATTGCGGCGCGCAAGGACAATCAACTCCTCACGAAGTTTAAAACCTGGCTGGCCGGAGTAGTCTGCTTCCGGATTAACCCTTTTGCGATACTCGCCAGAGCCGACGAGGAACATCTATTCCCTAGCGTGTCGCTTCACAACTTCGCGGCATGGTACCGGCATCTGGTCCAATCGGATCAACGACAGATCAATTCCCTCTTCGATAGTCTCGGCCGCGTGCTGGACGGATTTGAGGTCCTGCAACTTGTTCATGCCGGAGAGAACGTACGATTACTCACGGCGGAGTTCCGATCGTCCGGTGGCTCCACCGCGTATTCATTGCAGGAGTTGTCCGAGGGGCAACGCTGCCTGATCTGTCTGTACACTGTGCTGCACTTTGTTTTGGCGAAAGGCGGGACGGTTCTCATAGACGAACCGGACAACTTCATCGCCCTCAGGGAGATTCAACCGTGGCTCACCTCGGCCACCGATGCCGTAGAAGACCACAAAGCCCAATTGCTCCTCATTTCACATCATCCGGAGATCATAGATCAGTGGGCGCCATCAGAGGGAGTCCAGTTCGCAAGAGAACAAGGGGGACCTACACGCGTCAAAAAATTTGAACCGGCGAATCAAAATAGTAACCTCACGCCATCGGAACTCGCTGCGCGCGGGTGGCTCGATTGAGCAGCAACCCGTCGCTGATCATCGTGCTGGCCGAAGATCAGCAGCAACAAGCATTCGTTCGCCGGTTCCTGTACAGGTTAGGGTATAAACCGCACGATATTCGGTTCGAGCCGCTTCCGCATTCCTCCGGAGGTGCCGGCGAGAAGTGGGTTCGGGACCACTATGCTGATGCGGTAAAGGCATATCGGTACCGTTCCTCTCGGGCGGCAACGGGCCTTGTTGTCGTCATTGACGCCGACAAGGAAGACGTCGATCTGCGGCAGCAGCAACTGCGAGATGAGATAACCAGGGCGAGCATGGAAGCGAGAAGAACCGATGAAGTGGTGGCGCATTTCGTTCCGAAGCGCAACGTAGAGACGTGGATCGTTTGTCTGAGCGGTAGCAAAGCCAATGAGGAGGACGATTACAAGAAAGAAGTGCAGTCTGCGGGCAGATTCACGGCCAAGCCGGCGGAGGTCTTCTATGAGTGGAGCAGGCCCGGCACACCTGTTCCGCCGCATTGCGTCCCGTCGCTGAAATCAGCCATCCCCGAGGCGCAACGCCTTCCCAGGAAGCCATAAGTTCCCGGTGCAAGCGCCAGTCTTGGTAATCTAGACAATGGTCTCGAGTGAAGGTCCAAGCTTGACCGTCCCACCCGTAATAACCCAAATTAGTCCGTATTTGTAAACATGTCTTTTCAACTACAACCCGTCAAAGAGTTTCTGGTGCTGCCGGCACTGCCGAAGTCTTTATCCAGGCTCTCGGAGATCGCACATAACCTCGTGTGGAGTTGGGATCATACCATCCGCGCGGTGTTCCGGAGGCTGGATCCGGTGCTGTGGAAGACGAGCGGGCATAATCCCGTTCTCATGCTCGGCCACATCTCGCAAAGCGCTCTCGAGAAGGCCGCCAAGGATCAACGCTACCTTGCTGTCTACCGCCGCGCCTGCGAGTTGCTCGACAACTATATGCAGAAGACGGAGCCGAAGGAAAAGCTCGTCGCCTACTTCTCCATGGAGTACGGGCTGCTGGAGTGCATGTCGATCTACTCGGGCGGGTTGGGCATCCTGTCGGGCGACCATTTGAAGGCTGCCAGCGACGCGGAGATTCCGCTCGTCGGCGTGGGCCTGCTCTATCAGCGCGGCTACCTCCACCAGCGTCTGAATCAGGACGGCTGGCAGATGGAGCGCAACCCGGAAAACGACTTCTACACACTGCCGGTGCAACCGGTGCGGGTCGGCAACGAAGAACTGAAGGTGTCCGTGCAACTGCCGTCAGGGCTGGTGCACATCAAAGTGTGGGTGATGCACGTGGGGCGCGTACGGCTGTTCCTGCTCGACACGAACATCCCGGAGAACGCGCTGGCGGAGAATCGCGACATCACCGATATGCTGTATGGCGGCGACAGCCACACGCGTATCAAGCAGGAGATCGTGCTCGGCATCGGCGGCACTCGCGCGTTGCGGGCGATCGGCCTGCAGCCAACCGTCTACCACATGAACGAAGGGCATTCGGCGTTCCTGGCGGTGGAACGGATCCGCATGCTGATGCAGGAAAACGGGCTCTCCTTCGATGAGGCGTGGGAAGCGACTCGCAACAACAATGTGTTCACGACGCATACACCCGTGCCGGCCGGAATCGACCTGTTCGATACCGGCATCATGTATCAGTACTTCAAGGATTACTGCGAGCATTCGGGCATTCACTTCGATCAACTGCTGAAGCTCGGCAAACGCAATCTGAACGATCCGGGCGAACCGTTCTCGATGGCGGTGAGCGCACTGCAGACCTCGTCGTATCGCAACGCGGTGAGCGCACTACACCGGAATGTATCGCAGACGATGTGGTCGGGGATGTGGCCGGAGTTGCCGAATTGGGAAGTGCCGATCAGCCATGTCACCAACGGCGTCCATCTTCCCACCTGGCTCAATGGGGAACTGGCGACGATCTACGATCAGTACCTGCAGCCGGACTGGCGGGACCGGCACGCCGATCCGAAGACGTGGGATCTGGTGAAGGAGATTCCTTCGAGCGAGCTGTGGGAAGCGAGGCGGCATCGCAAGCGCGTGATGATCCAGTTCGCGCGCGAGCGGCTGGTGCAGCAGAGCGTGGCGCGGAAGGCATCGGCGGCGGAGATCCGGCGTGTGCACGAGGCGTTGGACACGGACGCGTTCACCATCGGCTTTGCGCGGCGCTTTGCCACCTACAAGCGGGCGACGCTGTTCTTCCGCGACGTGGCGCGGCTGAAGAAGATTCTGCTCAATACGAAGATGCCGGTGCAGATTCTGTTTGCCGGCAAGGCGCATCCGAAGGATCATCCGGGCAAGGTGCTGATCCGCGAGATCTTTCAATTGACGCGCGATCCGGAGCTCTCGAAGCGGATTGTGTTCCTGGAAGACTACGGGATCGAAGTGGCGCGTGAGATGGTGCAGGGCGTTGACCTGTGGCTGAATAACCCGCGCCGCGGCGAGGAAGCCTGCGGCACGTCGGGGATGAAAGCAGCGATGAACGGCGTGTTGAACTGCAGCATCCTCGACGGGTGGTTCGATGAAGCCTACGAGACCTCGGGCGGCTGGGCCATCGGCGACCGCGAAGTGTACAGCGACGATCAGGACGAGATGCACGCCAGCGCGCTTTACTCGCTGCTGGAATCGGAGATTGTTCCGATGTATTACCGGCGCAACGATGAAGGGATTCCGGAGGAATGGATCCGGCGCGTGAAGACGTGTCTGGCGAACATGAGCCCGCAGTTCAACTGCATGCGCATGGTGGAGGAGTACGACGCGCAGATGTACGAACTGGCGCATCGCGGCTGGATGGATGTGCGCAAGGAAGGCTTTGAGAGCGCGCGGCGCAAGGTGCGCTGGAACGCGGAGGTGCATCGTGTTTGGGACCGCGTGCGGTTCGTCGATATCTCTTCGACATCGGAGTCGAGCATCCTCAGCGGCGACCCCGTGCAGTTGCGGGCAGCCGTAGAGCTGTCGGGGCTGCGTCCGTCGGACGTAAAGGTGGAAGCAGTCGTGGGCCGAGTGGGGGCGGAGGGGAACCTGGAGCGGACGCAGGTTTTGTCGCTGACGCACAGCGGAGAAGTACAGAATGGAGCTCCGGTGTTTGCGGCGCAGTTTGTGCCGTCGCAGACGGGACGGCTTGGGTTTGCGATGCGAGTCTCGCCGAATCACTACGAGGATCCACTGAGCCGGCCCTGCTATAGTTTGCTGAGGTGGGGCTAAGGGTCTCCGCGTAGGCCCTGAAGAAAGAAACAGTTTGCGTCGAAGATGTTTCTATGGTAAGTAGGTAGTGGGTCGTCTCGACCTTGAGGGCACGGATTCACTGGAACCAATTCTTCTTGTGCTCCGTTTCATCTTATAGAGCCTCCAAACGCGGGTGCGGCAGACGCTAGAATTTGCCGGGCGTCGAGGTCCCTGCCGGACGACTCAACTCAACAGCTATGGACGTCGCTGAAGCGGTGTATTCGTAGGGGGCGACCATAGCGCCGATGATCCGCCTTGTGTTTCTAAAGGAGGCCTGCAAACGGCCATGGACAGCGACCGCAAATACAAACAAAACGGGTATATGGACTCGGAGCGGGATCGCGCGCCGCGCGATCAGCAGGGCAAGCCAAAGGGTCCGCGTCCGCCTATTGACGTGACGGGGCCGCGGTTGCCGCGGATGGTGCAGTCGGTGACGGCGAGCCGGTGTTGGAACTGCGCGATCACGTTACCGTCGGACATCGATTTCAAGGGAACGTGCCCGAAATGCGGATCGCAGCTGCATTGCTGCAAACAATGCGCACATTTCGAGCCCTCGACGCGATTCCAATGCCTGAAGCCGATTCCGGCACGGATTGCGTATAAGGATCAGACGAACGAGTGTGAGTTGTTCAACCCACGCGTGACGGTGGCGCGGGATTCGGCAAGCCCGAACGCCGGCACGTCTTCCTACCAAGGAGCGAAGATCTATGAGCCGCGCAACTCCAACGATGCGCGAGCGGCCTTTGATAGTCTGTTTAATAAGAAATGATTGCCGCAGAGCTTGTTGGCGCCCGCCGTTTTGAACTGAAAGAGATCCCCCTTCGAGACCCTTCAGCAGGAGAGGTGCAGGTTCGCGTGAAATCCGTCGGGATTTGCGGATCGGACCTCCACTATTACTTCGAGGGAGGCATTGGAGACACCTCCTGCATCTTCCCGATGGTGCTGGGACACGAGCCCTCGGGCGAAGTGGTGAAGGTGGGTTCGGGCGTGAGTGGATGGTCAACCGGCGACCGGGCGATTCTGGAGCCGGCGCTGTATTGCTACCACTGCGAGTACTGCATGGCGGGCAAGCACAACGTCTGCGAGCACCTGCGATTTCTCAGCACACCGACGGACCCTGGCTTCTTCCGTGAGTACGTGAACCTGCCGTTAACGAACGTGATTCCATTGCCGAAGGAGATGAGCTTCGAGGCAGGGACGCTGGCGGAGCCACTGGCGGTGGTGATGCACTCGATGAAGTTTGCCGATCCGCGGCCGGGCGAATCCGTCGCCGTGTTCGGCGCGGGGCCAATCGGGTTGCTGACGTTGAGCGTGCTGCGGCTATCGGCTGTGGGACGGATCTTCGTAGTTGAGCCGGTGGCGCACCGGAGGGAACTGGCCTTACGGTTGGGGGCCGATGTGGTGATTGATCCGAAGGCCGAGGACGTAGTGCAGATGATCCGGCAGGGCACGCGGAATCAGGGTGTAGACTTGACGATCGACTGCGCGGCCAAGGGCGGATCGATGAACCATTCGTTGTTTGCGACACGCAATGCGGGGCGGGTGGTGTACACGGGCATACCGTCGGAGATGGTGGTGCCGATGGAGTTTCACGAAATGCGGCGCAAGGAGCTGTCCATTTTCAACGTGCGCCGTTCCAATCACGAAACGGATGTCGCCATCCGGCTATTGGTGGAGCATCCGCAGCGGTTCCTGCCGATCCTGACGCACCAGCGGCCGGTAGATAAGATTGCCGCGGCGTTCGATATGCTGGAACACTACGACGACGGGGCGGCGAAGGTCACTATTCAAATGTCTCGATGAGACGGCGGTAGACGAGGTAGGCTTTTTCCAACTGATCGAGGTCGAGGTATTCGTGCGGCGTGTGGGCATGCGCGATGTTGCCGGGCCCGAAGATGATGGCAGGGACGCCGGCGCGGCCGAACTTGCTGGCATCGCTGCCGTAGGGCACTCCTTCGGGTGTATCGGGGAGCCCGAGTTCGCGGAGCACGGCGGCGGTTTGTTGGACGATGCCGGCAGTTTCGGATGTATCGAGCGGAAAATCGGAAAGCATGGGCGGCTCCATCTCGATCTTCATTTCCGGGTGGGCGGCTGAGACGCGGTCAATGGTTTGTTGGAAGCCGGCGAGCACTTGGGCCGGGGTTTCGCCGGGGATCATGCGGCGGTCAATGGAGATGGTGCAGCGCTCGGGGACGATGTTGACCTGCGTGCCGCCATTGATCTGGCCGGCGTTCCAGGTGGGTCCGCCGAGCAAGGGGTGCGGTGTCACGTTCAGCGCTTCGTTGTCGCGTTCGAGTTCCAGCAACAGGCGCGCCATGCCGAGGATTGCGCTGACGCCGAGGTGCGGCTTGGCGCTGTGCGCGGCTTTGCCGGTGATGGTGATGTTCCAGCGGACGAGTCCTTTGCTGGCGCGGATGAGGCGGAGTTCGGTGGGTTCGGCGATGACGGCTCCGGCGGCTTCGACGTCGCGGCAGAAGAAGGTGGAGCCCTGGCAGGAATGCTCTTCATCCATGGCGGAGACGAACCAGACTTCGCACGGCGGCTTCGTACCGCTCGCGTGGACATCGGCGATAGCGTGCATCATGGCGGCGAGTCCGCCCTTGGTGTCGCAAGCGCCGCGGCCGTGGATGCGGTTGTTGGCGATGATGGGATCGAACGGCGCGTCCATGCTTTCAATGCCGGCGGTATCGCAGTGCGCTTCGAGGATGAGGCGGCGGTTCGGATTGCGCCCGGGGATGGTGGCGATGAGGTTGGGTCGATCAGGGAGCACTTCCTGTTCGCGCACGCCGATGTCGCGGCGGCGGAAGAATGCGCCGATGACGTCCTGGATATGGCGCTCGACGTTGCCTTGCGCGTAGGCGGGATTGATGCTGTTGACGCGGATGAGAGCGGAGAGGGTGTCGATGAGGGGTTGCATGCCGTCCCCACAGGATAGCAGCGGGCTTTGTATACTTGCCTATTGTCGAATCGAATTCTCATTCTGCTTGTCACCGCGGTTGGGATCAACTACATTGACCGCGGACTGCTGTCCGTTTCCGCTCCGCTGATTCAAACGCAACTCGGCTTGTCGGCAACGCAACTCGGTGTACTGTTCTCCGCATTCTTCTGGACCTATGCGGCGATGCAGGTGGTCTCCGGCTGGATCGTGGATCGCTATCCGTTGAAGTGGGTCTACGCGCTGGGCTATCTGGTGTGGTCTATCGCGACGGCTCTGACGGGAGTGGTGGCGGACTTCGGCCAGTTGCTGGGCGCACGGCTGTTGTTGGGCTTGGGCGAGAGCGTGTCGTATCCTGCGACTTCGAAGATCCTGGTGCGCGAGTTTCCCGAAACGCGGCGCGGCTTTGCCAACGCCGTCGTCGATTCGGGAGCGAAGATCGGACCGGGTCTGAGCACGCTGGCGGGCGGATTGTTAGTAAGCCAGTACGGTTGGCGAGTTTTGTTCCTGGTGGTGGGCGTGACCAGCTTGTTGTGGCTAGTGCCTTGGCTTCTCTATCCGCACCGCGAAGAGGGAAGCGGCGCAGGCCATCATGGAGCATCGCCGTCGATGATGGACCTGATGGTGCGGCGCGACGCGTGGGGGACTTATCTCGGAATGTTTGCGTTGGGGTATGTGTGGTATTTCCTGCTGTCGTGGCTGCCGTCGTATTTGGTGAAGGAGCGCGGGTTCTCGATGCAGACGATGGCGGTGCTGGGGTCAGTGCCATTCTGGGGGATGGCGGTGGCGACGGTGTCCGGCGGTTGGGCATCGGACCGGTGGATTCGGGCTGGGGGGAATCCGACGCGAGTGCGGAAGACGTTTCTGGTGGGCGGATTGCTGCTGTGTGGCGCGACGATGCTGCCGGCGGTTTTGGTGTCGGATGCGCGTTGGTCGGTGGGGTGGTTGACGACGGCGTGTTTGTCGCTGGGGATCTATACATCGAATGTTTGGGCGGTGACGCAGACGCTTGCAGGGCCGGCAGCGGCGGGGCGATGGTCGGGGATCCAGAATGCGATTGGGAATCTGGGAGGTGTGGTGTCGCCGGTGGTGACGGGTTGGATTGTGAGTGTTACGGGGTCGTTTGTGCTGGCGTTTGTGGGGGCGTCGGTGGTGTTGCTGGGTGGGGCGGGGTGTTACTTGTTTTTGCTGGGGGAGGTGAAGGGAGTGGATTGGGGGAAGAGGTGAGGCTGCACATTGTTCATGGGGATCCGGATGGAGACAAACCGCACATCGAGCGACTGGCCGCGACAGGCGCAGCAACGAGAAGAGCTAATTGGGTTGCGCCGAAGCAGGCAAAGACTGGGGATGAAGTTGTTTTCTATGTCGGTGGATATGGGTTCTTCGCCACTGGAACAGTGTTGAGCGATGCGGCGCCGAGACGCGATTGGGCGAAGCGATACGGCGTGAGGGTGGGGAAAGTTCGTCTGATTGATCCACCGATTTCACTGGCTGCGATTCGGAGGCAGCTTCCGCAACTGAGTTGGGCGAATTATCCGCGCAGCATCACAACTCCGCCAAGCGAGGTCGCGGAGGAGGTCAGTGAACTCATAGCCCGGCGGCGAAGGACCGGGCTGCCGGAGGAGATTGATTCGGCGGCGCTGGAAGAAGCGAGCATTCACGAGTTGAGAAAAGTGGCAGTGTTGGGCGCCAAGGCGCAGATTGTTGGCAGCCGCAGAACCGTTACGAAGCGCACCGCTTCCAGGGCGATTCGACTTTATGTTTTGCGCCGAGCAAATGGGAGATGCGAAGGATGCGGGGAAGCGGCGCCATTTGTTTGTCCGGATGGATCGCAGTATTTGGAGACGCACCATACTCACCTGTTGAGCGATGGAGGTCCGGACCATCCGGCGGCGGTGATTGCGTTGTGCCCGAACTGCCACCGGCGGGCGCACCACGCCACGGACGGGCGGAGATACAACGACCACTTGATCGCAAAGCTCAGGCGGATGGAGCTGGGCAGGAGGTGTCGAAGATGATCCAGTATCCGATGAACTCGACACGGAGTGAGTGAGGATAAGGCTGGGCGCGGTTGCGCGTGGTGATTAGCGACTCCAGAGAACGGTGATGCGTCCTTTGAGGCCGGGGAGCGGAAGGAGAGCGGCTTCGGCCTCGACGGCTTCGCGTTCGGAGGAGGAAAGGGCTCGCCATGGATCGATGGAGACGACAGCAGCGGAGCGGCGCCAAGTGCCGGTGATTTCGCCGTTGACGAGGAGAGCACCGGGCCAGACGCGCGAGGTCCAGAGTTGAGATTGCTGTTTGGGGCCGGGGACAAGGATTGCGCGATCGGCGCCCCAGGCGAGGAAGAAGGCATCGCCACTGGGGAGAAGGCGTGCGGGAGCAGGCGGAGTGGGCTTGGCACGGAGGGACGCCTCGTCTGTGGCGAGCAGAAAGGCTTCACCGATTGGTGTGCGCACGGCAATGAGTTCCGCGGCGAGGGTTTGGAAGGCGGCTTCGGCTTCGATGCGAGGGATGCCGGCCCATTGGTGAAACGATGTGCTAGTGGTTGGACCGAAGATATGGAGGAAGCGGCGGGCGAGGTTGAGGCGGGCGTGCGAGGGATCGACGGCGGGGGGTGGAGCAGTCCAGACGATGGGTTGGCGCGAGCCGTCCCAACGCAGGAGTACACGGCCAGTGAGGGCAGCGTAACGAAGCCGGTTGTTTCCCAAGCCAATGGCTCGTTCGGCTTCATCGTGGGGCATGCGGCGATCCTCGAGGTAGTCGTGCAGACGCTGGGCTGTGGTGAATGCGCGATCGCGGGTTTTGATTTGGGCAGGAAGCCGGCCGAGTGAGAAAATGGCGACGTCCTGGGCCGCGATCACGTAATCGTGGTAGCGAGGGCCCCACAGTTGGACGAAGGTGGAATGCTCCCAGATGGCGGGAGTCGCGCGATGCACGCGGGCGTGGATGGAGATGACAGCGGCTCGTGGCATGGAGTCCTGGAGGCCCGCCCAGGCGGCGCGGCGGAGAGACTTGGCACTCATGGGAAGCCGCTCGTCGAGCGAGCCGGTGCGACGGCGAAAGGCGAGGATCTGCGGCCTTGTGACTTCGAGCAAGGGCATCAGTCCCCCAGTATGATCCAGGCGGGAGCGTGATCGCTTGCGTTGGGTTCGCCGCGGACGTGGCGGTCGACTCCGGCGGCAGTGAGGTTGGGGGCGATGGTTGGGGAGAGGAGGAGATGGTCGAGGCGCATGCCTTTGTTCGCTTCCCAGCGTTGAAATTTGTAATCCCAGAAGGTCCAGAGCGGGCCTTCGGGTTGGAGCGTGCGGAGGGCGTCGGTCCATCCCTGGTTGAGGAGACGGGCATAGGCGGCGCGGCTTGCAGGTTGGATGAGGGCGTTGTTGTCGAGGGAACGCGTGGGGTAGATGTCTTGCGGTGTGGGGACGACGTTGTAGTCGCCGGCGAGGACGACGGGGACTTGGGCGGCGAGGAGTTGGGAGGCATGGGCGATGAGGCGATCGAACCAGGCGAGTTTGTAGGTGAACTTGGGGCCGGGTTGGGGGTTGCCGTTGGGGAGATAAATGGACGTGATGAGGATGCCGTTGACCGCGGCTTCGAGGTAACGGGCTTGGGCGTCGTTGGGGTCGCCGGGGAGGGTGTTGCGGGTGAGGATGGGCGCCTGGCCGCGGGCGAGGATGGCGACGCCGTTCCAGGTGGGCTCACTGGCCCAGACGGCGTGATAGCCGATTTGACGGAGGGCGTCGGCGGGGAAAGCAGTGGTGGCGCACTTGAGTTCCTGGAGGCAGGCGACGTCGGGCTGCGCGGCGGTGAGCCAGGCGAGGAGGTTGGGGAGGCGTTTGTTGATGTTGTTGATGTTGAAGGTGGCGATTTTCATGGCGCGGGGCGTCTGTTTCCACCCTAGAACATTTCGGCGGTACAATGTTTTGGCGAATGCAGCACGCAACGTTGGTTCAATTGGGGGTGAAGTGGCTTTCGCGGCAGTGCCCGGTGGTGCTGTACGAAGCGGCGGCGGTGCGCAAGGAGATTCCGGATGTGATCGGGTGGGCAGGGCCGCGTGCGGTGCTAATTGAGTGCAAGGTAACGCGGGCCGATTTCACACGCGATGCGGCGAAGGTAACGCGGGCGGATCCGCGGCTGGGGATGGCGCACCGGCGGTATTATTTGTGCCCGGCGGGCGTGATCCAGGTGGCGGATTTGCCGGCCCGGTGGGGACTGCTGTGGACCGACAAAGGGAAGATCAGCGTGGTGCGGGAGGCGCGCGGATTTCCGCAACGGAATCTGCTGGCGGAAGTGGAATTTCTGAGCGCAATGCTGCGGCGGGCGCAGATCCGGATCGGGTCGCGGCCGTTGTCGGAGTGGTTGCGAGGAGAGAACCGGCTGGAGGCGCAGAGGGGGCTCACGCCCAATGCGAATGGGCGGGTAGCGGCTTCAATCCGCTATGATAGGTGAGATTAGAGGTCAGCCCTTTTTGCCAGAGCCCAATGTCAGTGTGCCTGCCCGCAAACCGTTCCGATTTTCACGGAATCAGACGATAGGGCTCGTGTTCGGATGCTCCGTATTTGGGACAGCATCACAGATTCTCATCAAGACCGGGGCCAGCGGCCTTACGGGCGCCAGCGTGATGGCGATGGTGACCAATCCGTACCTGGTGGGCGGATATGGGTTGTACGGATTCAGCACCATCCTTCTGATCCTGGCGTTGAAAGACGGAGAACTCTCTGTTCTTTACCCTGTTATCTCGCTCACTTTTGTGTGGGTGGCGCTGCTCTCCACTGTATTCTTCAATGAAGTTCTGTCGCCGATGAAGATGCTGGGGATTCTGACGATCGTGGCGGGAGTGGCGGTGCTGGGGGGTGGTTCGCGCAAGTGACGGCGACTCCGATCTCATCGATGTTGTTGATGGTGCTGTCGTCGTTTATCGGCAGCTTCGGAGCGGTGTTGCTCAAGGCTGGGGCAACACGGCTGCATCGCAACCTTTCTTCGATATTGCTCAACTACCGGCTGGCGGGTGGCATCGGGTTGTACCTGCTGTCTTCGTATTTTTTTGTTCTGGGGGTACGGCAGGGCGAACTGACGATTCTGTATCCGATCCAATCGCTGAGCTACTTCTGGACGATGCTCTGGTCGCGGATTTTTTTCGGCGAGCCGTTTACGCGGAACAAATTTGTGGGATTGGTGATGATCCTGATCGGGATCGGAATGTTGTTCGCGGGCCGCTGAGCATCGCGGGGTTAGAGAGCCGCTCCGCCATCGACGCTGATCACCTGCCCTGTCACGTAGCAATCCGGAGTGAGGAGGAAGCGCACCACACGAGCGACGTCTTCGGCTCTGCCAAAGCGCGGCACGATGCCGCTCGTGAGGAAATGGTCGTACTTTCCTGAAGCAATGGAAGCCTCTGCCATACCCGCGGCGGTCACTCCCGGAGCGATGCAATTGACGCGGATGTTGGCGGCGCGCAGTTCTTTGGCGAGCACGCGAGCGGCATGCTGCAAAGAAGCCTTTGCCGCCGCATACGCAGTGGAGCCAGAAAACAAGCTGACCGCCTGCATGGTGGAAAACAACACAATTGCGCCTTCCTGTTTCGCCTCCTGCATTCTGGCGGCGGCTTGGCGGGCGAGCGAAATGGGCCCGAGATAATTCACTTCCTGGGCATGGCGCGCGGCGGCCTCGAAGTCCGCGGGCGATTTGACGCGGGAAGGATCGCCGGTGAACACGACGAGACCATACAACCCCGGCGCCTGATCGAGCAGGTGTGTTCGATCTTCCGCCTTCGTCACATCGCATTCGATGAGGGTGGCGATGGAGCGCAAGCTTTCCGCGCGGGAAGCATTGCGGTGATAACTGACAAGCAGGCGCGCGCCGTCTTCGGCCAACAATCGCGCGGAGGCGGAGCCAAGTCCGCCGGATCCACCGACGAGGACAATCTCACGACCCTGCAACATGTTGTTCCTCTTCCACGGCATTCGAGGCGACATACCCGCAACACATCGTTGCAAGGAAGAGCATGAGCACTTCGGAATCGCCGAGGTTGTGCTCAAAGACGCCGCCGACGAGGATGGCGATCATCACGGCAATTGCGCCCTGGAGAACGAAGCGCGCATCGGATGGTCCTGGAGGGAGTTTTCGCAAGGCGCGGGCGAAGTCGCGGAGCATTGTGCCGAGCATCCAGAGCAGTGCGAGCAAAGTGGGGATGCCGCGTTCGGCGGCGTAGTGCAGGTAGATGTTGTGCAGGTGGCCGTACCAGCCCTCGGGCAAGTGTGTGACGTCGGGTGGCAAATACTCTTTGAAATGCAGCTTCACGTGCTCCGGCCCCAAGCCAAGCAGAGGATGCGCCTGGATCATACGGAGGCCGGTGCGCCAGGAAACGCTGCGGTGCTGGTTTGAATCCATCTCGCCTTGCGGCTTCCAGGCTGAAGTGAAGCGCTGGCGCAGGAACGGTGGGGCCACCAGGAGGGCGATTACGATCGCAACAGGAGCGATGAGGACAGTCCAGCGCTTCCAGAACCAAAGCAGGTAGGATCCGGCGACGGCCGTTGCGAGCCAGATGCTACGCGTTCCACCGGCGAAAATGGCGGCGGCGATTACCGCGCCGCAGATTATGAGCAGCCATGGACGCTTGGGCCGCGGCGATGACCAGAAGAGGAAGGCTGCGAGCAGCATGAGGGCCATCATCATTTGCCCGCCGAAGGTCATCCAGTGGCTCATGAATCCGGTGATGCGCTCACCGACGAGGCACCCGTATGAGCCGCGGCATTCCTGCAATTGCCAACCGAATTGAAACAGGGCGCGAATGGCCGACAATGTGCTTAAAGCGCTGACGGCGAGCACCCACCATCGTACGTGGCGCAATTCGCGAAACGTGCTGCTCACGATGAGGAGCATGAGAAACACGAAGAATTTCCGCAGTTGAGGCCGGCCGGCGGCCGGATCCTGCGAGAAGGCGAGCGACAGCACCGTGCCCAGGGCAAACAGACCCAACGGGACTGCGATGGGCGGGAAGCGCAGTTTGGCGCCGGACAGCAGCAAGGTGGCCAGTGATAAAGCCAGACAGATGTTTGCCGCAGCAATGGAAAACAGGAGTGATGCCGCAGAAGCGAACGCGAAGAAGAAGGCCAGCCGTTCCAGGTTCATCGAACGAAAGAATCAGTATGCCAGAATGAAGAGGCGGATATGGAGATTTATCTGATGCGCCACGGAATCGCGGAAGACCCGGTGCCGGGGATGCGCGATGCGGAGCGCCCACTCACGGGCGAAGGAAAAAAGAAACTTCGCGAAGTGTTGCAGGCAGCGAAACGTGCGGGCGTGCGGCCTAGCGCCATTCTATCGAGTCCCTATCGGCGGGCCCGCGAAACGGCGGCGATTGCGGCGGAAGTACTGTCGCTGCAAGCAGAGCCGTTCCTCTCGCAACACCTTACGCCGATGGCGGAGCCAAACAAGGGGTGGGAGGAGATTCGCCTTTTTTCTTCCGAGCCCGCGGTTCTGATCACGACGCATGAGCCATTTACGGGCCTGATGGTCGCGTTCCTGTTAGGAGTTGCTCATTTGCCTATCGATGTGAAAAAAGGTTCATTGATCCGCATTGACGTGGAAACAGCGGGCCCCCACCCGCGCGGGGTGCTGAAATGGATTCTCACTCCCCGGCTGGCTGGGGTGTAAATCGTTTTTTGCCTTGGTGAGCGCAACCAAAATGACGGTCTGTGCATCATTATCAACAATGCTTCGGGTCTGATTCCTGAGAAGGATTCGTGTTCCCGCTCCACTTCGCAGGTGTCTCATCCGTTGAGCCCCAAACGGTAAAGTGAAGTTGAGGCGTCAAACTCTTAAGATAAGTACGTAACTGGAGGATAACTAAGGATGAAACAGTGGGTTCGTGTATCGTTGAGCATCGCTGCCGGATTGGGGATTGCCGCACTTGGCGCGATCGCCAACAGCAGTGGGGCGGTGGAAGGACATTCCGGCGCGCCTGGGGAAACAAACTGCACGGAATGCCATATCGGCACCGCCAACTCCGGCCCGGGAAAAGTGACTGTCGAGCTGGTGAACGCCTCCAGTTATACTCCGGGACAAACCTACCGGGTACGGATCACGATAGACGATTCGGCGGCCACTCGCCGGGGATTTCAGCTCAGCGTTCGCCCAGATAGCAACCCGCGAATCAGTGCCGGCAAGCTGGCCACTGTCAACGCCAACGCGCAGATTCTGCCGGGCGGGACGCAGGAGTGGGCGACGCATACTCTTGCCGGGCAGCGGACGGCTTCCGCGAACCCGGGGATTTTCGAACTCGACTGGACCGCTCCGGCGGCGGATGCCGGCCCGATCACCTTTTTTGCAGCGGGCAATGCAGCCAACGGCAATGGCAACGAATCGGGAGACCGCATTTACACGACGACGCTGAAGGTGGCGCCAGCCACGACTACTGCCGGACCTTCGGCGAGCTTCGCCGCGGCGGGTGTGACTGATGCATGGAACGGACGGCAGGGGATTGCTCCGGGGATGCTGGTTTCGATCAGCGGCACGGAACTCGCGTCGGCGCCGGCATCCTGGTCGCCCACAACGCTGCGGGCTTTGGACACCACGGTGGGGGGCGTGAAGGTGAAGGTAAACACGACGGATGCAGCAGTGGTGTCGGTGAGTGCAGATCGGATCCTGTTCATCGCGCCGGCGGACGCTCCGGAGGGTGACGTGAACATCATCGTGGAACGTGACGGCACGCCGTCCGCACCCGTTTCGGTGCGAAGTGCCGCGGCGCGTCCGGCCATTCTGGGTGTCGCCGATCCTGACAACGCAGGCCGCTATTTCGCTACGGCAGTGCCGGCGGGTCAAGCGGGATTGCTCGGGCTGATCCAAGCTCGCGGTTCCGTGCTGGGGCGGCCCGAAGCCGACAGCCGCGCTGTGCGCGGAGTGCTGCCGGGCGAGGAGGTTGATCTTATCGTCACCGGTCTAGGAAAGACGGCAAGCGACTTCACCACTTCGCGTCTCATCCCATCGCCGATCGCTTTGGGGGCTACTCCGAAGGTGAACTTCGGTGGAACGAGCGTGGATGCCAGTTCCGCGGTTCTCGCCGCACCGGGCGTCTATATCGTGCGCGTGAAAGTGCCGGATAGCGTTACGGCGGGCGACATCGCTCTGACGGTGGACCTTAACGGGGCCACCAGCGGCGACAATGTACGTTTGACTGTGGCCCGGCAGTAAGAATCGGCCACAGACTGTTTCGGACCACGAGGGGCGTGAGGCGCGCCCCTCGTTTTTTCTTTGTTCTCACCTCCCTTGCCCCCTCCGGTTGAACCCGCTATGATTCCCTAATCACGAATTGGAAACGAGGTGTATAGCAGCGCTATGTGGATTCGCAAAGGGGAACGCGACCGGAAGAAGAACGTCATCTCTCCCATGCCGACACAACTGGTGTCAAACGAGGAGTACATCCCACGCCCGCAGACCGAGCCGCAGAAGCGTGTGGAAAACCTGATTGGAGAAATGTCGGAGGTTCGCGCCAAGAAGCTGGGGATGGACCGGCGTGCGTTCATGGCCACGTCGATGGGTCTGGCGACGTGCTTCCTCGCTTCCAACAAAGTATGGGGCAATAACTTCGAAGTGCTGGATGAGGAAAGCTGGGAACCGCAGGCTTCGGCGGAGCGCTACCCGAAGGGCGAGTACTTCGTGATGGACGTGCAGGCGCACTTCACGGACGGCTATGCGCTGAACTTCCGGAACATGGAATTCGTGAAGAACATGGGCTTTCAGCTCTCCAACGACAAAGAGGCATACAGCTTCCGCAATTTCGTGAAGGAGATGTTCTTCGATTCCGACACGGACATGCTGGTAATCTCCGGCGTGCCGGGCCGTGAACGGACGCGGGACGAAAAAGGCAATGTTCCGGAAGGCCGCGCCCGTGGTGGTGGTGTGCTTCCTTCGTGGCTGATGGCGTATGCCCGCGATGAGATTAATAAGCTTGCCGGTTCGACGCGTGCGCTGTCGCAGGGCAACCTCGCTCCCAATCATTACTGGGACACCGTCAATAACAAGATGGACAAGACGATGCTGCTGGAGCAGATGGATCGCGAGGTGCAGCAATACAAGATCGCTTCCTGGAAGTGGTATTGCCACACGGATCCGGGGCGTTCCGGGGGCGGGTTCCAGATGGATGACGATAACTCGATGTTCTTTTACGAGGAGTCGAAGAAGCGCGGCATCAAGCTGATCAGTGTGCACAAAGGATACTCGTACCAATCGCGCACGCTGGGCCATCTGGCCAATCCGAAGGATGTGGAGAAGGCGGCGCTAACGCATCCCGATTTCAACTTTGTGGTTTATCACTCGGCGATCAAGCACGGGCCGAATGAGCCCGATTGGCTGAAGTCCAACCAGTACGATCCGACGACAGGGGACTTCCAGTGGCACGCGGTACTGATGGACATCAAGAAGCGCAATCCGAAGATGAACAACGTGTACGCGGAGATCGGCAGTTTCTTCGGCCCGCTGGCGATTCAGGATCCGGTGCTGTGCATGCACGGGATGGGCAAGAACATCAAATATTTCGGGTCCGATCACGTTGTGTGGGGGACCGATTGCCTGTGGTGGGGATCACCGCAGTGGGCGATTGACGCCTTCAAACGTTTCCAGATCTCGGACGAGATGTGCGAGAAGTTCGGGTATAAGAAAATCAGCAAGGAAGCCAAGGCACGGATCTTCGGCCTGAATGCAGCGAAGCTATACAAGGTGGATCTGAAGAAGAAGCGCAACGCCCTGCCAGCCGATGCGCTGGACAAGATCAAGATGGCGTACTTCGATCGCGGGCCTGAGCCGTCGATGGAAGCCAACGGCTGGGTTCGCGCGGACGACTGATGCTGACTCTGCTGCTGATGGGAAGCGCGGCGCTGTGGGGGCAGGCGACGGCGCACTTTCATCACGTGCATCTCAACTCGACTGACCCGGCCGCGGCCACTCGATTCTACGCGGAGAAGTTCGATTGCGAGAGAGCGGCCTACGCGGGTAAGCCCGCTATCTGGGCTCAGAAATCGTGGTTGCTGTTCGATAGAGTGAAGGCTGCGCCTGCTCCAGGGGCGGTGGTGAGCGATTCTGCTGTGTGGCATATCGGGTGGGGAGCGGAGGACATGCCGGCTACTTACAAGAAGCAAACCGAAAGCGGCACGAAGTTCCAAACGCCGATCACGGATATCTCCGATCTGGCCAATTTCAAGGGGTTTTATTACGCGTATGTCGATGGGCCGGATCATGCGCTGATCGAGCTGAATACGGCGCGGCATCACAACTTCGGGCACCTGCATCTGTTTTCGAACGATCCGCACGGGGCGGCCGATTGGTATGCGAAGTACTTTGGCATTGCAGCGCGCAAGAGCAAGCCGGAGGCCCGCATGTATCGCGAGGTGCAGGTGGGTCCTTCGGCGTCGTTCCAGATTGACAATGTCAACGTGATCATTTACCCCGCGGGGTATCGGAAGCACAATCGCTTTCGCACGTCGCGGGGCACGGTGTTCGACCACGTTGCGTTCAGCGTGGATGCATTGGCTCCCACGCTTGAAGCGATGCGGCGCGATGGGGTGAAAATTCTTCGCAAGGCGGGAAAACACGACGGGCACAGGTCGGTCATCGTCGAAGGGCCTGATATGCTGGCGGTCGAGATCGTGGAGGGGCACGCCGCGCGCCGATGAAGTGGTGGTTTTTACTGGCGGCGCTTCCTCTGCACGGGCAGCGTGCCACGCTCCCCGAGTTCGTCGCTGGGGATCAATGCCTGTTTTGCCACCGGAATGACATCGGCCCCGGGTGGCAGAAGAACCGGCATAACCTTACTGTGAAGCTGAAGGAAGGCTCGGAGAGTGAATACCGTCTTGGCGCGCGGGAGCGGAAACGCAATCTGCGCAAATCGGGGTATGGGAAGTTCGCCATGGAGGAATCCGCCGGGGGCGCATGGGATCCGGCGAAATTCAACGATCGCTGTGCGGGTTGCCACGCCACTGCGGTGGATGGCGCTACCAAAGCATTTGCTGAATTCTCCATTGATTGCTATGCGTGCCACGGCGTAGTCGATCTGGAGCACACCAACGATACTTCGAAGATCCTGCTATCGAAGAAGCGTGGCCGCGATCCGAAGCAGATTGCGTCCATCTGCGGGTCCTGTCATCTGCGCGGCGGAACTTCAAAGGCCAAAGGAACTCCGTATCCGTTGCACTACGTGGCCGGTGACGATCTGTTTACCGACTTTGTAGTGGACCCGAGGAGGGCTGATGACACGGGTCTCAACGCGGGTGACCGGCATGTTTACCGCAACATCCGCGATGTGCTGGAAAACAATTCCGATGTTTCCTGTTTGAGCTGCCACGTGGTGCACACGGGCTCGTTCGAGAGGCACCGCCGCGTGCTCACCTCAGCGGCGTGTCTCGATTGCCACAATGAATCCGGCCCGAAGAAGAACGTGAAGCCGTACACGGTGAAAAGCGCTCTCTGCGAGTATTGACCGACTCCCTCACGGCGCGCGGCTCAGAAGGCGTGGAAAGTCCTTTGGAACTTTCTGGGTGACTTTGCCCGTGGCAGCCCACTCAACGCCGCGCTGCAACGTCACGGCGAAGCCCACACACTGCATCGCGGGGACATCATGTCCGAGGATCGTATGGAACACACGGCCCTTGCCGTAGGCGATGGTCATCAAGGCCGGTTCATGCTCGCCGGTGCCGCCGGTTGATTTGTCCGAGAAGGCGGTGGCGAGCACCGTCAGATTTTCCGCGGGACCGCGGAGGCTGTCGTAGAGCTCGTCCTTGGCATGCATCCATTCGGCGGGGAGCCCTTTCACAATGGGGTGTTTGGGATCGCGAATGGCCACCTTGTACTCGTGGGCCTTCCCGTGATGCCCACCTTTGCCAGGCGTTGTATCCCGTTCTACTTTGCCGTTGCGCCAACGCACCATGGGCCCGGATTTCTCATCGCGGCCCATCCATCCGCCGACGGCGATCATCTGGTTGTAGGCGACCCAGTTGGGGAAGGCGTTATCCGCCGCGTGCACGGAAACAAAGCCACCGCCGCCGCGCACGTACTCCTCGAAATCTTTCTGCGTCTGCTCCGGCCAGACGCTGCCACCGCCGTAATCGGAGTAGTTCGAGAGAACCACCGCGTAGTCCTTGAATTTCGGCCGGAAGCCCGAGATATCGGCGCCTTTGGGTGGGGCCGTGGCCACATCCACCTGAAACAGCCCGGTGTCCTCCAGCAGCTTCTTCATGACGGGAGTGGTTTCCTGCCACTTGTGATTGTTCTGCCCGTCGACGATGAGAACTTTCTTGGGGGCGGCGAAAGCAACCGAGGCGAGTATGAGCGAAAGAACGAGGCGCATCATGGAAATCCTATAATAAATAGTACCCCCCTCCGCATGAAGAAAACTTCTCTCGACAAGAGCAAGATCAAGGTATTACTGCTCGAAGGTGTTCATCCCAGCGCCGTGAAGCTGTTCGAAAACGACGGCTATACGCAGGTGGAATATCACGAGAAGTCGCTGCCCGAAGCGCAGTTGGCGAAGGCCATCAACAGTGCCTATCTGCTGGGGATCCGTTCGGCGACACAACTGACGGAGCCTCTGCTGCGGCAGGCTACGAAGCTGATCGCGGTGGGTTGTTTCTGTATTGGGACGAACCAGGTGGATCTGAACGCGGCGCAGCAGCTTGGTGTTCCCGTCTTCAACGCGCCATTCTCGAACACGCGTAGTGTGGCTGAACTGGTGCTGGCTGAGACGATTTTTCTGATGCGGGGCATTCCGCAGCGCAATGCCATTGCGCATCGAGGCGGATGGGTGAAGACAGCCACCGGCTCCAACGAGGTGCGCGGCAAATGCCTGGGGATCATCGGCTACGGGCACATCGGCACGCAGGTAGGGCTGCTGGCCGAGGCGTTCGGCATGCAGGTGCTCTACTACGACATTGAAACGAAGCTGGCATTGGGTAACGCGAAGCCGGCCGATTCGCTGGCCGAGCTGCTGGCTGCGGCTGACGCCGTGACGCTACACGTTCCGGAAACGCCGCAAACGCACCGCATGATCGGCGCCGCCGAACTGGGTCAAATGAAGCGTGGCGCCAAACTCATCAACGCGGCCCGAGGCACTGTGGTGGACATCGACGCGCTGGTTGCCGCGCTCGATTCCGGGCACATTGCAGGAGCGGCTCTCGACGTATTCCCGGAGGAGCCCAAAACAGCGGGCGAAGAATTTGTTTCGCCGCTGCGCGGGCGCGACAACGTCATTCTTACGCCGCATGTCGGCGGGAGCACGGCCGAAGCTCAGCAGAACATCGGCATCGAGGTCGCCGGCAAGCTGATCAAGTACAGCAACAACGGATCGACGCTGAGCGCCGTCAATTTCCCTGAAGTGTCGCTTCCCGAGCATCCCGGGCAACACCGCCTTTTGCACATTCACCGCAATCAGCCGGGTGTACTGTCGGAGATCAACAACATGTTCTCCAGGCAGAAGATGAATATTGTCGGGCAGTACCTGCAGACGAATCCGCAGATTGGATATGTGGTGATTGATGTGGATGCGAAAGGGGAGGGGCTACAGGTGAAGAGGAAGCTGGGGCAGGTGGCGGGGACTATCCGGTCGAGAATTCTGTACTGAAAACGACCGACGCGCTAACGGTCGCGGCTCAGAAACGCTTTCGGGGCGCCACGAACAGCGCCCCGAAAGATCCAAATGAACGAGCAGACTTAGACGTTGGACAAACCGAGCTTGGCGTACCAGGGCTTGGCGGGCTTCAACGCGTTGTTGACGGCGTTGATATTTTTCACACCTTCGACGCTGAGCCAATCTTCGAGCGCTTTGGCGCCGCTCTTGGCGTAGACGGGGATGCCTTCCTTCCAGGTAGCGCGGCCGCAGAGCACGCCGGAGAAGTCGGTGCCGGCTTCGGCGGCCATGCGCAGCGATTCGGTGAACTGATCGTTGCTGACGCCAGCGCTGAGATAGATGAAGGGCTTCTTGGCGACATCCGCGCAAGCACGGAACAGGTCTTTCGCCTCTTCCATGGATTGGGCCTTCTGGCCCTTGTAGACGCCGCTGCCTTCGACGAAGTTGGCGTTGATGGGGACTTCCACCTTCAGCACGTCAACGTTGTAGTAGGGCTTGGAGAACTCCTCCATGCTCTTCTTCACGATTTCCGGCTTGATCTTGGCGAACTCGACGCCTTTTTCATCGCCGCCCTTGGGATCGTAGCCGATGAATTCGAGGAAGAAGGGGATCTGGTAATACTCGCATTCGGCGCCAATGCGTTCAATGAACGAATGCTTGATGTCGTTGACAGCGGCGTCGTCGAACGGAGTGTAATAGATGAGAATTTTGACGGCATCGCCGCCCCAATCCTTAATGCGCTTCACGGACACGTGGGGAAGCAGATCCGGCAGGCGGCCGGGTTGGGTGTTGTCATACCCGCTGAGTTCGTAGGCCAACAGCAGGCCGGCGTTCGAGCTACGCACTTGAGCGGCGGGGAGCCCGTATTCCGGATCGAGCAGGATCGCGCTGGCATGGGGAGTCAGCACTCGCGTCACGGCGATCTTGAACTCCTGCATCATTTCGTCGGTCACTGTTTTGGGGTCAACACCCTTGGCAGCGGCAATGGACTTTTGCAGACTGCCACGCTGATCCATCGCTGCCGCGGCGATAACGCCTCGCGCGTCGGACAGCGCTTTCATGTGCTTCAACTTACCTTCAGATAGGGACAAGACTACATCTCTCCTTAGCGAACAGGTTAACTCTTAGTATAGCGAGCGGAGGCGATGCGGCTGTAGCGGCGGTGCCAGGCCTGAGCACGGCGAACATCCCGTAAAATCTGCAATTTCAGTAATTCCGGTGACTCACAGGCGCACGGTCGGTGTAGGCATATCCGCGACGACAGCGTGGATTCTATCGTCGCGTCATTTGCGGCTTGGCGGACGGGTCGTTGTCAATCCGCTCTAGTGAATTAAGTAGACTGCACATACTCTGCAGCAGCGTAGATGGGCTGTTTTTGTGGGAGCACTGGCCGCGACGGCAAGGCTATCAGTCCATCACGACCAGGGATAAGGGCCCGCTTTGGAGATCACTCAACCTGAGTTGCCTTCCGGCGGCGTCGTCCTACCGTCACAGCAGCGAGACTAGACGCTACCAAGCCCAGAGTTGCTGGTTCTGGAACGTCGTTTGTAGTAAGCACAAAATCATCAAGCGCTGGCGTTACCGCACCGCTCCCAGGGGAATCCGTTCGCACATGGATCCGGACAATTCCCGGTCCGCCATGTCAACTCCGGCTGAAAAATCC
>JAFDVS010000125.1 GCA_018268935.1 Acidobacteriota bacterium
TGTTGTTCTTGTACCAAACGCCAGTCCATCCGCTTTCCAGTTGCCAAAAGAATTTTGCCTGAAATCTCCGATGATCGTACAAGGTGGAGCAACAGGATTATCGGTATGAAAAAAAGCATTAACAGGTTGAGTCAATTGATTGTCTCTATTCCAGTTTGTAGCAATTGCTTTGCGCACGTTTTCTTTTAATGATTGTAAATCCTGCATTCTCTTTTCATCTTCTATAGTTGTTGTGGCTGATACGGGCGAAAAGCGGGTGCTTTCCATGATTCCGAAAAGTGCATAGTAATCTGCAGATGGTATCGGATCGAACTTGTGATCATGGCAGCGGGCGCAGGCCACGGTGAGCCCGAGAAACGCCTTCGCCGTCACATCAATCTGGTTGTCCACGGTGTCCGTGCGTGTCTTCACCGAATCCGTGGCGCTATTCAGCACCTCGCCAAACCACAGATACCCCGTACCGAGCGGCGATTCGTAAAACCGGCCATCGCGGCTCACTCGCTTGGCCGGCAGCTGATCCCCGGCCAGGTGTTCCAGAATCATCTGCTGATAGGGAACATCTTCATTGAACGCGCGAATCACGTAATCGCGATAGCGCCAGGCATCCAGTTTGTCGTTATCGAATTCATGCCCGTTGGTTTCGGCAAAGCGCACCAGATCGAGCCAGTGCCGCGCCCAGCGTTCGCCATAGTGCGGCGAAGCGAGCAGCCGCTCAATGAGCCGTTCGTCGGCCTTCGCGCTGGTGTCGTTGAGATACTCGGCCACCTCGGCCGGTGTGGGCGGCAACCCGATGAGGTCGAAGGTTGCACGGCGGATGAACGCTCTTTTGTCGGCAGGCGCGGCGGGGGAAAGCTGCTTCGCTTCCAGTTTTTCCAGCAGAAACGCATCCACCGGCGATTTGACCCATGGAAGATTCCGCACCGCCGGAACAGGGGGTTTGCGCACCGGTTGGAGTGCCCACCACTTGCGCCCTTCGCTCAAATCCATTTGCGGCTTCTTTGTTTCCGCGGCCGGCGCCCCGGCGCGTGGATCCGGCGCACCCATCCTGATCCAGGCTTCGAAATCGGCAATCACCGTGTCGGGCAGCTTGCCCGTCGGCGGCATCTTGATGCGCAGGCTTGTGTAGCGTAAGGCCTCCAGCAACAGCGCGCCTGAAGCATCGCCAGGGCGAAACGCAGGCCCCGAATCGCCGCCCTTACGGAAAGAAGCGGCGTTGTCCAGCACCAATCCGCCGAAGGGAGACTTCAGCTTCGCGTTATGGCAGGAGTAACATTTCTCCACCAGGACAGGGCGGATTTTGGCCTCGAAGAAATCCTCGCCTGGGCCGGCGAGCAGGGGTGCGGCGAACGTGAGTAGTAGGGGCAGCATCGGCAACGGTGCAATGTCTTACTTGTATCACTGTCAATGTACCCGCTGCGCACCCGTTTGTTTACGGAATCACCAGAACGGAGCCAACCTTTGGCGGTTCCCACGGCTGTGTGTATCCCGCCAGCATGCTTTGTTCCTTCAGCAATCCGGCCAGCATACTGGAAGGCACGCCTCCAGGTGTGGTGTACTGCGAGGCGATCGACAGCCACGTTTCGCCCGCCTTCACGGTGTGCCGCTTCTTTCCATCTCCCTTCGGCGGGGTCGCTGCCTTCGCCGCCTTGCGCGGCGCTGCATGCTTCGGGGCCGCGGAAGCATGCCCGCGCTTGCGCCGGATCTCGTCCATCTTCTTGTCCACATCGGAACGCGATGCCGCAATCGCCGCCCGCACTTCCAGTGCGATGGTGGCCGCGCCCGTCACTGTGGTTGCCAGCACGGAGTTCTTCACCACGATTGCGCCTCCCACCTTAGTGGACGAGATCGCCACATAGACATCCTCCAGCTTCGACAGATTCCCCACCACCCGCCCGGTGCGGTCAACGATGCGAACACGGAAGAACATGTCGCGAAAGGCGTACAGCGCGTGTCCCGTATCGTCTCCCCACAACACCCCAAACATGACCACGCCATTCGGATTCTGGCGAGCCAGCTCCGCCACTTCCTGCATCGTCGTCACTCCCGGCATCACGCGCGTCTCCGCGCCCAGTGAGCGCAACAGGCCATCGGCCTCCGTCAGCGAAACACCCCCCGGTGAAGCCGACCGCCCCGTGGCCTGCACCAGGTCTTCCACCGTGGCGAAATGCTTCACGCCCGTCTGCCGCAGTGCCTGTGTCGCCGTAACCCAGCCGCAGATCGGCCCGCGTGGATTCGGCGCGAAGAAGCGGCTCACCGAGCGACCCGCGCGCGCCGCCGGCCCGGCAAGCGTCAGCAGCCGCAACCCATCCTGCGCAAAGCCGCGCCAGCCGCCTTCCTTGATTCCTTCTCCCAATCGCAGCACATCGACGAAGCCCCCGCCGAGATTCATCGCCGTCTGCACTGTGCCCGCAATTGCGATCCGCCACCAGGAATTCGTCCCGGCCACGAAATCGGTGAGGATCTCTTCGGTCTTTTGCTTTTGCTCGTCCCACCAATCCGCCACGTCATCAAAGAACCACATCAGCGTCCCACGCCTCCTGTGGCTACCTTCGAAATCGGTGCGCGGAATTGATCAGTGAACGCCCAGCGAATACCGCTGGTTTGGGGTATGCGGATAATCCTGCAGGATGACGGCTTCCAGCAGCCTGTCGCGCATTTCAGTGCGAACGGCGGCGCCCGCGCGGGCCAGATTGCGCTGCTCCTGCGGATCATCGGCGAGATGGAACAACTGCTCTCCCTGGTTGCCCGGATACAGTGTGTAGCGATGCGACCCTGTCACCACCGTGCGCGCCCAGAAGGCAGGCGTTGTGGACCCGATGTTGTTGTAGCTCTCGACATACACCGAATCGCGCCACGAAGGCTTCTCCCCGCGGCACAGCCCCACCAGCGAGCGTCCCGGATACTGCTCATCGGCGTCGCTCATCTTCAGGTACTGCCCCAGCACTTTCGGCCTCGGCGTGGCGATCCGCGCCAGTTCCAGCACCGTCGGAAACATGTCTTCCAACTGCACAAACTCACGGCGCGTCACGCCGCGCTCAAAGCCCGGCCCCATGATGGTGAGCGGAATGCGGATGCAGGCATCATAGTGGCGCTCGCCTTTGCCCGAAAACCCGTGGTCCAGGAACAATTCCCCATGGTCGGAAAGGAAGATGAGCACCGTGTTCTTCAGCCGCCCGCTCTGTTCCAACGCCTCCAGCACGCGGCCCAATTGCCGGTCCAGATGCACAATGTCGGCATAGTAATAATGCCGGTAATTCCGCCACGTGTCCGGCATCACCTTCCGCACTCCTTCCGTGCGTAAGAAACACTTCGGCGCCGAAGGATCGTTCAGCCATTCAATGGGCGCCGGCGCCGGAATCGCCGCATCATCCACATCTTTCATGTAGCGCGCGGGCGGGCAGAACGGGCTGTGCGGCTGCACATAACTGATGTGCGCCAGAACCGGCTTGTTGGCCGGCGCCGTGCGCAGAAAGTCGAGCGCATGGCGCGTGATCCATTCCGTCTGGGAGCATTCATCGGGGAAGGGAAGCGTATACTGCCCGGCATTGTTGAACGGATGCTCGCGCGTCGCCCAGCGGAACCCGGGACGCACCTGTTTGATTCGCTCGCTCAGATTGATCTTATCCGGGCCATAGGCTTTCAGTTCCGGAATCTCGGTGGCCCAAATCGTCGCCAGCGCCGCGTTGTAGTGTTCGCGCGCCTCTTTCTCGATCCAATCGAGCCACTCCCCGGCACGCGGGTCTTCCGTGTTGTGCACCACGTCGTAGCCGTAGGGCCGGTAGTCCGTATGGACGCCGTGAAAATGCACATGGTGATGCAGCTTGCCGAAAGCCCCAGTGCGGTACCCGTTCTGCTGGCACAGCCGCATGAAGGTGGGGATGTTCCCGTCGAGCTCGTAGCCATTCTGCAGCACCCCATGCCCGCGGGTAGTGAGCCCGGTAGCCAGTGACGATCGCGCCGCGCAGCAGATGGGATTCGAAGTGAACGCGCGGGTGAACGTCACCCCTTGCGCCCGGATGCGATCGATGTTCGGCGTGGGAATGATCTTGTTCGTGGGGCCTTCCAGCCAGCGGGCTGAGAGCTGATCCACCATGAAGAACACGATGTTCGGAGCCGCACTCGTGTCCTGGGCTGAAGCCGCGGCCGCGGCAAGAGTGGGGAAAAATTGACGACGGTTCATCGGTCTCCTCTAAAACGCCAGCTTCAAGCCGAACTGCAGATCCCGTGGCGTATTCACCTGCGAATTGATCACACCCGCGGCCGGCGCGCCGATGGCCGTGTTCGGCAATCCGAACTCCGGGCGGTTAAACGTATTGAAGGTCTCAAAGCGGAACTGCATGCGGAACCGCTCCGTGATGGGGAAATTTTTCGCCAGCGCGAGATCCAGGTTCGCCAGCGATTGCGCCCGCAGCCACGACGCCAACCGCGCCACGTTCCCATACGTATACGGCGCCGGCACCGCAAAGGCCGAAACATTGAAGAAGCGGTCCAGCCGGTCCTGCGCGCGGCCGGAAGTGCCCAGATCCCCGCCCACATAATTCGGCCGTTGCGCGCCCCCGTTGTTGCCCAACGTGTTTGTCGATGTGCGCAACGCCAGTGGCACACCGCTGCGCAGCGTCGAGATTCCGTTCAGTTGCCATCCGCCGGCCACCCAGCGCAGAACGGCATTCTCACTTCCCCAGCGCTTCCCTTTGCCAATGGGGAATTCGTAGATCCAGTTCGCCGAGAACGAATGCGGCGCATCAAACTGCGCCGGCGCGCGCTCCGACGAGCGGTTGAAGAAATTCTGCAAGCCGGCATCGCCAAAATCCTCGCCCGGGAAACCCGCGCCCGCCGTCGACGCCACCACATCGTCCAGCAGCTTCGACCACGTATAAGAGAACATCAGCGACAGCCCTTCGCGGAACCTCCGCTCCGCCTTCCACTGGAACGAATGATAGGTCGATGCTCCATAGGAGCTGTTGCCCGCCGTCACTCCCGTGAACTGCGGAAAGGGCCGCAGCAATTGCCCGCGCTGCACCTGCCGCTGCGCCAGCGCTCCTGTGTCGATCGAGCCGAAGTACGGATTGTTCACCAACGTCCGCAGCCCGTCGCCGAGCGCCAGTTGATCGTCCGGCAGTTGATTCACATTCATCGGCCCGAAGAGATGAATGCCACGGCTTCCGGCATAGGCCAGTTCCAGCACAAACGACAGCGGCAGATTGCGCTGCACGCTCAGATTCCATTGCTGTGCGTACGGCGATTGCCGGTCGGGATCCATCATCGCCACGCCTTGTCCCAACAGCGTCAGCAAGCCCTGCGAACTGCCCGGCGCGGGGGCGAAGCCATCGGGATAGGGATCGGACAGAAGGTTGCGCGGAGTGATGGAATCGAGCGAGCTGAGCCACGTCGTTGTCGCGTCGAAGCCGCTGCGCGGAGTGGAATTGTTGTTCACCGCGCCGCCTTGCACCGGGCCGTAGAACATCCCGTAGCCCGCGCGGATCACCGTCTGCGCCGACGCCGCGTAAGCCAGCCCGATGCGCGGAGCGAAATTCAGGTTGTCCGTGTTGTAGAGGAATCGCGAGCCTCCGCCAACGCCAGGGAAAGCCAGGCCGCCCGTGACTCGCGCCTTCGACACCGGCAGCGTCGCGGAGCAATCCCAGCACCAACTGCTGACGCGGTTAAACCGCTCAGTCCAGGGCCGCGGATTGTCGTACCGCAAGCCGAGATTCAACGTCAGCTTGCGCGACACTTTCCAATCGTCCTGAATGTAGGAACCCCACGTCACCGTCTGCACATTGACGCCGCTGCCGCCGCTGCGGATGTTGCCCGTACCGGCGCCCACCAGGAACGATGCATAGCCAACTCCCGCGGTAGCCGTCGCCACCAGCGGGTTCGGCCCCTGAGTGAAGTTCGGAGCAAAGGAATAGGTGTGATTGGCAAGGAAGAAATTGCGCGCCGACCAGCGCTTGGCGCTATGCGCAAACCCGGTCTTGATGGAGTGCGATCCCTTTACCCACGTCAGGTTCGCGCTCTGCTGGAACGTGTCGAACGAATTGCCCAACTGCGCGCAACTGCCCAGGAACCCGCCGCCGATGTCGGGGATGTTCACCGAGACGCCCAGCCCGCTCACACCGATGCCAGGGAAACAGGGCGTCAAGTCGGGCTGCAGGCGGCGCATGTAGGTGGGGAACCCCAGTTGCACCGGATCGTAATCGAGCCCCGGCGAAGCCCGCTGGATGAAATACCGCAGGAAGCTGGAGCTGGCGTCGAAGATCAGGTTCGAGCGCAGAATCGCGTTATAGTTCAACACCACCTGGCGCTGCAGGTAATCGTCTTCTCCGTTACTCGGCGTCACCAGCCGGTGCTCGTCGCCATACAGGTTCGGCCGGTGATTGGCCGTGTCATTCGCCGAATAGCGCAGAAATAGCCGGTGATTCGTTGAGATGGAATGATCGCCGCGAATGGAAAACAGATCCTTGCCGATGGCCGTACTGCGCGCAGAAAAGTAGTTATTCACCGCGGTAACCGGATTTCCGGTGGTGTTCGGCAGCGGCGTCAACCCGATCAGGCTGCGCGATACGGGGTTGATCCGCGCCGCCGGAACACGGTTCCCGGGGAACACATCGCGCAGGAAGGTGGCCGGGTTCGCCGGATTGGCGCGGCTGGTGAAAGGGTCGTAAACACTGATCACGGCGCCGTTCTGGTTGCGCGTCGCGGAGAAATCTCCCGCCCGCTGCAACTCCGTCGGCAAGGTGCCCTGCACGGTCATGCCGCGCGTCCAGCGCAGCCCCTCGTAAGCGGCGAAGAAAAACGTCGTATTCTTCCGGACCGGCCCGCCTATCGTCCCGCCAAACTGGTTAAACCGGAAAGGAGGCTGCTCTCTCCCGGCGCGATTAGAGAAAAAATCGTTTGCATTAAAGATATTATTGCGGACGAATTCATACAACCCGCCATGGAATTGATTCGTCCCCGTCTTCGTCACCACGTTCACCACACCCCCGGCCGTCTCTGAATACTCCGCGCTGAAATTGTTGGTCTGCACCTTGTACTCGGCCACCATGTCCACCGATGGAAACAGCCCCGGCCCGTTGAACCCTGCCGTGGTATTCGTGCCCCCGTCCATCTGGAACTGGTTCTGATTGGACCGCGACCCGTTGATGGAAACAAACTGATCGGCATACATGTCCACCGCCACGCGCGTGAATCCGCGCGAAGCCCGCACGCCGGGCACCAGCGTCGCAAAGCTGTAGGCATTGCGCCCCGAGAGCGGCAGTTCCACGATGCGCTTGTTCTCGATCAGGTGGCTCAACGATGACGAAGACGAATCAAGCAGCGGAGTCTCCGCCGTCACGCTCACCTGCTCACTCACCGCGCCAATCTCCAGCACAAAGTCGAGCCGCGCCACCTGCGCCACATCCAGCTTCACGCCCGCCTGGCTGATGGTCCGGAACCCATCCTTCTGCACGACGATATCGTAGGTGCCCGGATCGAGCAGCGGGATGGTGAACAGCCCGCGTTCATTCGTCGTCACCGAGCGCCGCAGCCCCGTGCCCGCGTTCGTCGCCGCGATCTGCACTCCCGGCACGCTGGCCTTGGTCGAATCGGTGACCTGCCCGTTCAATTGGGCCTTTTCGGTTTGCGCCGGCAGCAGCCAGGCGCCGGCAAGCAGCAGGGGGAGCATGTAGCGGATCGACATGGATAGCGTCCTCGGTTGTTTGGAATTGTATCCCAGGCGTTGTTTGAGGTATGTACCGGACGGACGCGATTTTGTTTACGGAAAATTTTCCATCGCGTGAGCCCGCTGCCGCCTGCTTTCCCGCGTAGAGGGTGACGAATCAATCGCACACACAAAAAAGGAGATCGCCATGCTGATGCGACAACTGACTTGCACCCTATTTCTGGCCGGCGCCTGCTTTGCCGGAGTAACAATGACGGAGGGGACGAAGCTGCGGCTTCGCCTGGAACAGACCATTTCCTCCAGTACGGCGGAGGAAGGCCAGACGGTGGAATTCGCTGTCGCCGAGGCCATCGAAGTGGACGGCACGGTGGTAATCAAGGAAGGCGCGCGCGCCACCGGCACCGTGACGCAAGCCTACGGCAAACGCCGCATGGGCAGGGCAGGGAAGCTCGACTTCTCCATCGATCGCGTCTCGGCCGCTGACGGCAAGTGGATCCCCGTACGCTACACGCTGATGAAGAAATCGGGAGAAAGCCATTCCGTCCGCACCGGCATCATCACCGCCGGTGTCGCGGTTGCTTTCTGGCCCGCCGCGCCCGCGTTCCTGCTGATGAAAGGCAAAGACATCACCATCAACAAAGGCGTCACCTTCGATGTGTTCACCGATACCGCCCACATGTTCGCCGACCCGAAACCGCCGGTGACGGTATCGCGCAAAGAACCTGCTCCAGCCCCCGCCGCTGCGCCGGCACCTGCCGCCAACCACTCCGCAGCCGTCACGGTCACCTCACCCACCGCCGGCGCCGACATTGAGTTGAACGGCCAATTCGTCGGCAACACACCCACCACCTTGCACCTCCCGCCCGGCAAGCACGCCATCACGGTGCGCAACGGAGCACAGTTGTGGCAGCGCAATATTCAGGTCACCGCCGGCAGCACGGTGTCCCTCACCGCAACCTGGGCGCAACGCGCCGCAGCGGGTGGCGCGCGCTAGACACGCCATGCTTTCCAGCATCGGTCCCTTTCAGATCCTTGAAGAAATCGGCCGCGGTGGAATGGGCACCGTCTACCGCGGCATCGATCCGATGATCGGCCGCCCCGTGGCCATCAAGATCATCCGCCTGCTGGGCTACAACGATGCCGAGGAACAAGCCTGGCTGCGCAGCCGCTTGTTTCGCGAAGCCCGCGCGGCGGGGCGCCTCTGCCACCCCGGCATCGTCACCATCTATCAGGTTGGCGAAGAGCGCGATCTCGCCTACATCGCCATGGAGTTCGTCGATGGTCTCTCCCTCGCCGCACTGCTCGAGGCCAACCCCGCGCCAGACCCAGCCCATCTGCGCCGCATTCTGCTCGAAGTCGCCGAAGCCCTCGATTACGCCCACGCCCGAGGGCTGGTGCATCGCGATATCAAACCCGAGAACATCATGCTCACCACGGCAGGCGTAGCCAAGGTCACCGACTTCGGCATCGCCAAGACGATGCTCGGCCAGACCGGCGCTTCCACCCGCATGGCCACGCGCGATGGCGCCATGGCCGGCACTCCTCTGTATATGTCGCCGGAACAGATCCGCGGCAGGGAACTCGACGGCCGCAGTGACCAGTTTGCGCTGGCCGTCATCGCCTACCGCATCTTCACCGGCCGAGTTCCATTCGCCGCCGAACACATCACCGGCGTCTGCTACCAGATCATCCATGAAGAGCCGCCGGCGGCGGAAGAAATCTGTCCGGGCATCGGCCCGCACATTTCCGCAGTGCTGCAGCGCGGCCTGGCCAAAGACCCGCGCGACCGTTTCCCCACCTGCACCGAATTCGTGCGCGCCCTCGAAGCCACGCCAGTCAAGCCCGCGCCACGCAAGCCCATCAACAGGTGGAAGGAAGCGGCCATCAGCCTCACCGTAACCGCGGGCCTGCTGCTTGCCGGGACCGTAATCACGCGTCCCGCCCCGAAGGCCGTGCCCACGCCCGCTTCAGCGCCCGAACCCATCGAGCACACCCTGCTCTGGACCGGCAACGCCCAGCCCGGCGACCTCATCACCATCAGTGGCGACCGCGCCTCGATCGGCACAATCTCCGGAGCACTCCCCGCCAAGCCTGGCCACATTCAAATCGACCCGGCCGCCATCACGCCGGAAGACGCCGACCCGCGACATGCGACCGACCTCAGTATTTACGAAACGCCAGTGGAATCGACACGGCTGGTGGTGCGTGCCAATGCGCCGTTGCGCGCTTTTCTCATTCGCTGGTGAGCAGCGCCCGCAGCATCCCCAACATCGCATCCGCACTCACGTAGCCCTCAGGCGCTTGCCGCCCCGCGAACAGCGAATGCACCAGATCGCGAACCAACACGGTCCGTTCAAACGGCGTGAAAGAGGGCAGGGCACTCGCTTCCCGCAACGCCAGCACCGGGGCCAGCAGTGATCGCAGAGATCGCAGACTTTCCGCAATCCGCTGTTCATGATCCTCGCGGATCTCCTTCAGCAACCAGCGTCCGGCAACGGGCAGCGCGTCCAAATCCTCAGCCGGGAGCGCCGCGTCCAGGCGCCGAATGGCCCAGGCGTGATCGAGTGCGGCGGTGGCCATACGCACCGCGGATTGCCCCATTGCCACGGGAAACCGCATGCCCTGCTGCTCCAGCAACGGCTGGATCGCCGGAGACGCCGACACCCTCGCCAGGGTCAGGGCCGGCTGCGTCGGCGGCAACAACGGAGCCTCTTCGGCAGCCGTCAGCCGGAATTCCAACAACTCTCCGGCATGGATCTCCTCAAGCGCCGTGCGCAACTGCCGCAGGCGCGCCTGGGTATCGACAATCCCATCCACGACGATCCGCTGAGGCGTGCGCGTCACCGTCACCGGCTCGCCCAGATCCGCCCCCGCCGCATGCAGCGCATACAGCACTTCCACATGCAGCAACGGCATGCGATTCTCCGCCACTCGCGGCGCCGCTTCGAGAATCGGCGCAGGCTCCGGTTCCGGCGCTATGAGAACAACTGGGGCCCGCCGCGCCAGAGCCATGGCCCCCACATCCGCCACCGGGGCCTCGGGCCGCGGCTTGGCCGCCACAGCCGCCTGCCGCGGAGCAGGGAATTCGCTCTGCTCCGTGTGCTGCAGATATCGAACGCCGGCAGCCAGGAATCCTGCCGCCAGCAGCGCGATTCCGGCTCGAAATCCAACATGGGCGCGGCGCGGCGCCTGCGGCAGTTCCCTGCTCAGCCGTTCCAGCCCGCGCTGCACCTGCGCCTCGGAAAACTCGCAACCGGAGAATACCCCCGCCACCGCGTTGATCTGTTCCTCCAACTGCGCCCGCCGCGCGCGGCATTGCCAGCAGCGCGCCAGGTGCTCATCCACTTCCGCCCGCTGCGCACGGCTTAACTCTGCGTCCAAATGCCGCAACAGAAGTGCTTCCTCACAGTGCCTTGCCACTGCGCACCTCCTTGGCCCGCGGATTCGCCGATTGCCGCAGTTTCCCCAGCGCTTTCGACAGAATTGCCGCCACCGTACCCGGCGCGATCTGCAACTCCTCGGCAATCTCGTGGTATTTGAGCGAATCCATACGCAGCAGCAGCACCTGCTGCTCGCGTTCCGTAAGCAGATGCAGCAGCCGCCGCAATTCGCTCAGATGCTCGGCCGGCGGCGCAGGCAGCGCCTCCAGATTGGGAAACGGAATGATCCGGCGCGCTCCCCGGTTGTGCTTGTGCAGCAGATTCCGCACCACGGTCAGCGTCCACGCCCGCGGATTCTGAATCTCCACGCCGTTCGACAGGTTGCGGTGATACTGCAGAAACGCCTCATTCACCAGATCCTCGGCCAGCGGGATGGAAGACGTCAGCGCCGCCGCATAACGCAGCAAAGACGGCCCCCACGACTGGTAGAGCTCGGTGACGCTCAGCATCTCAAGTGAGTGTACCTTCTGGAGCGGATTTTGTTTACGCCGGGCGCATCCAGATCTCGAACTCCCCGTCCACATAAGCCCACTCCGGGTTGCGCTCCGTGTCGCGCAGCCCGGCCAGCAGTTCCTCGAAGTCAGCGCGGTGCGCTTCCGGAAACTCGAAATACGTCACGAAATCATAAGGGATCGGCGCCTCCGCCCCGCCGCAGTATCGCGAATGAAACAAGCGCCGGTGAATCTGTTTCACATACGGAGCCCCCACCGCCGCATGCTGATGATGCACTCCGCCACGATGAAAATATCCGGCGCGGACATCGGCCGGCAACTGGTACCAGGCATCGGTCTTGTGGAGCACAACCAGGACGCAGTGCAACCCGGCCCGGTCCACGATAGGGCCAATCGAGTCCAGTTCCGCCCGCTGCGATGCGGCTGTGTAGTTCTGATGTTGCACCGTGCCCTGAAACACCAGCCCGCCGCAGGGCGCCGGCGGCATGGCGGATTCCACGCGAATCAACGGCGAACCTGGTGCAATATCCGGCGCCGGCCCGGTGACCGCTCTGCATGAGACTACTTCATAAGGAGTGATCCGTCCCTCGACACCGGCAGTGTTCGAAACCCCTGCCACAAAAGAAACCCAGTTGGTCGCCATAGAGTCAAAGTACACGGGTTTCCCGGCGGCGCGCTCGCCAGCGTGTGCGGATCGCGTCCCAGCGGAGGCGAATCCAGTGGCGATTCCGTTCGCGGGTTCGGCGCCACCACCGGCCGGGCACTGAGTTCGTCCATTGCGCGTAGGCCGCGGCGCGCAGGCGCAGCACCCGCTCGTAGATCCAGCAGAACCAGCCGATGGAGAGAAGCTGGGGCTGCGTCAGTTGGAACAGGCGGGCGACGAGAGCCGTTCCGGCGATCTTCGCGGTCAGAATCGTGCCGATGCCCAGCACGGGATGGCCGCCCGCCAGCCAGTAGAGCGCCAGCAGTTTGACCGGCGCCAGGCACACCGCCGGCAGACCGAATAGCGCCAGCGCGCTGTATGGTGACACTCCCCGGACGGCGGCCTCAATGGCGCGCAGCACCGGAAGCTTGCCGATGAACGCGAGGACCGCGGAGAGGCGCCAGAGCGCCTCTTCCACCAGCAGCACGACCCCGGCAAGCAACAGCAGCGGATAGGTGATGAGCCTCTTCAGATAGCGCCGTGTTACTTCGGAATGGTTACGCACCCCCGATTATTCTCGCCGATTGCCATCACGTGTATCCATTCGTTCTTCACCAGCGCCCGGATTTCCGGGTTCGCCCGCAGCACTTTGTCGATTCGCTCTTGCGGCGCATCCAGGAACACCTGCAACCGCAACGGCTCATGCACCCACTTTTCTCCATCGTGCAGTGACTGCAGCGGTAGACCCGTGCGCAGGTCTCCGCCGTTGCCCTCCCACACGCCGAATGTCCCCACCACATTGTGCAGCACCTTGTTGCCGCTGCCAAACAGCGCGTTGTTCACGGTGGAGCCGTAATATTGCAGGTTGATCCAACTGGCCACCACCACCGGCGCGGTGAGAATGAGTTCCAACACCGATCCGTCTTTATCGGCATCGGGATCGTATTCATGCAGGAACACGCGTCCCCCCAGATCCAGGTTCCGCGTCCTCCATCGCGGCGCGGCGATGAATGCCGCGTTGCCCGCCAGGCCCCACTCCGGACGCACTTCCGACCAGTCTGAGCTACGCCGCAGAATCTCGCGCTTTAACTCGTCATCGGGCGCCGTGCCGCAAGGCAGCGTTCGGCTGCGCTCCTTGCGGGCCCGCCGCGTGGCGGATTGCAGCCAGTTCTCCAGTTGCACACGCTGCTCGCCGGGCAGCCGTTCGCCGTCGAATAGAACCACTTCATCCGTTGTCGTGATATGCATCGCGGCGACGAAAACAGTGTCCGCCGGAATCACAATCCCACGCTTGCGGAGCCCTTGCCGCACCTCGGCGTCATTCATCAAGGCCGCGGCGAAGCGAGCGTTGATGTCTCCTTTGTGCCCGCCGCAGGCTCCGCAATCGAGGCTGGAGCCATAAGGGTTGTTCTCCGTGCTGCTGCCGTGGCCGCAAAGCAGCACCACGGGCGCCAGGCGGCTGGCCTCCAGGCTCATGTTGCGCAGCGCGCCGGCCACCAGGTCCACGCGTTCGGCCAGCGGGATTTCCCAGCGCAGATCCTCCACTTCCGCCCGCTTCTTGGGCGCTCCCCACAGGCGGGCCATCAAGTGCCCTCCAAACCACGCGCCGCCAACCTCGATTGCGGAGTAACTGGCCGAAGGCGAGTGGCGCATTCCTTTCCAGATCGAAGCGCCCATCCGCGCCCATCGCCCGGCCGGCGTATTCTTCTCCGCGGCCTGCACCCGGTGCTTCGGTTCGATCAGTACCGGGCACCGCGCGGAATCAGCGAACTCCACCGGCATCCCAAAGAACCCGGCAAAGCCGGCCGTTTCGATTTCCTCCGATTCCGCTTCCAACGCCCGGCGGTACACCTCAGAGCGCACATCGATGCAAAACACGGCCTGCAGCGCCTTCCGCCGTGCGGCCGGACGCCTGCCGCCTTGCCGCAGTTGTTCGCTCAAGCGCCGCCGGAAGCCGTGCTCCAAGGCCAGTTGCGCGAGGTACTTCGCTTCGCTGAATGCGCCGTCCGTTGCCCGTTGCGTGATCTCGCAGCGCCATCCGCTGTCCACCGCCAACAACGCGGTGTCGTAGGCAAGCCGTATCGCGAGCACGCCTCGCAGCGCCTGGTGCTCAGGCCCTTGCCGGTCCTGAAACGCGGCATAGGCGCTCCAGCCAAAGACACTCATCAACTCCCGATGCAGAAAATCGCGCGCCGCCGCGGCGGGGACAGCCAGCCGCTCCAGTGCGCCGGCAATCGCCTCATCGGCCGTGTCCGGAAGGGCACGGACATGCTGCCGAAATCCGGCGATGCCAAAAACCTCGGGGTTGGCGTCGAGTTCGGCAGCGTGTTTCCAGGCCTGGTACAGCGGAAGGTGCTTCCACGGCATGCTCCAGAAGCCCTGTCCACGGTCATAGTAAGAGGAGCACCACTTGGAGATCTCATCCACGACAAACGCTGCCCAGCCGCCTCCGCGCATCTCATCCAGCCATTCGGCAACCGTCAGCAGCCGCTCCTCCCGGACGTCGTGTTGCAACTGGTCCCACAGCCATAGTTGCGGATCCGTCGGGTCGATGCCCCAACGCCGCCCGGCCAGCGCCGCGCGCACGTCTTGTGAGGCAATCAACCCTTTGCGTATCTGCTGCTGGTAATAGGCGCCGTCCATCAGTGGGGCGCGATGAGCGGTCCGCCCCAACAGGCGCGCCGCCTCTTCGAACGGCCGGTCGCTCAACCCCAGAAACGGATTCACCGCCACGAAATTCTGCAGCGGCCACAACGGGGGAACCCTGCGGCACGCCTCCTCTATCGCCGCTTCCCAGCGGACTTGCTCCTCTGTCGAAACCAGTGCGTGCGGCATCTTAGAAACCCTCCTTGGAAATTTGCACGGGCCACAGTCCGGTGGTGATGCGATTGGCGACGGTGTTGCAATAGAATCCATTCCGCGCGTGGACGTACAACTTGCGTCCCAACGGTGTCCTGGCGAGGCTGTGGAACAGGGCGGGAACCGCCGCCGCCAGGAAGAAGAGCGCAAGGATCGCCGCCTCAGGCCAACCGGTAGCCCGGTGTGCCGGCGCCACCACGAACCCGGCGGCCCGCTCCAGGCCGAAGTAGACCAGGCTCAGCACAGCGCCCAACGCCAATCCCGCGGGTATCCAACGCACGCTCCACAGCATCTGCGCCAGGGCCAGTGCGAAAATCCCCTTCAGCGCCAGTTGATCGAACGGTGCGAATCCCAGCGCCGCGCCCATGCCGAAGCTCAGTGCAAACGCGGTCATGAGGCTGGCCACGAACGCTGCTGGATGAACAGCCGAAGGCAGATCCGCTCTGTTTTCCTGCACCACGGAGCCCGATGAGAGGAAGGCGTACGCCTTATATAAGGAGTGCGCCACCAGGTGCAGCAGCGCCAGCGGAAACGCGCCCAATCCGCATTCCAGCATCATGAATCCCATCTGCGACACCGTCGAAAAAGCCAGGCATCGCTTCACGCTCGCCTGCGTCAGCATCACCGTCGAGGCAAACACCGCCGTAGCGGCGCCAACCACGCTCAACAGCAGCATCGCCGGCTCAGAGAGCGAAATCAGCGGGCTCAAGCGCAAGATCAGGATGCCCCCGGCATTGATGATCCCGGCGTGCATCAGCGCCGATACCGGTGTTGGCGTCTCCATCGTGTCCGGAAGCCAGCTATGGAAGGGAAACTGCGCGGACTTGAGCAGCGCCGCGAACACCAGCAAGGCGCAAAGCGCGCTCACCGCCGTGGGCAGGTTCTGCGGTCCCGCCGCGCGGTAGCCCTCACTGGCGCGGAAGATGGCTTCAAAATCCCACGTGCCGAACTCCCGCAGCGCCAGCATCAGCGCCGCCACTAGCGCGGCATCGCCCAGCCGGCTGATGAGAAACTTCTTCCGCGCGGCAACCAGCGCGCCGCGCCTCTCTCCGTAGAACTGCAACAGTTGGTGCAGGCTGAGGCTGATCCCGCACCAGGCAAGAGTGAAAATCAGCAGGTTCCGCGCCAACACCAGGGCGAACACGAAACTGCCCGTCGCGCACAACCAGAAGTAGAACCGGGCCTGACCCGCGTCTCCCAGCAGATAGCGCTGCGAATAGCGGCAGACAACGGCGAACAGAAACGTGCTCAGCACCAGCAGCACGCTGGTCAGCCGGTCGAAATAGGCGATGCCAGCCAGTGCGGACAGGAAACAGATGGCCGCGTAGCCCTGGCTCCACCACGCGGCTTTGCGTCCCGCCCGCAAGTTTGAGGATTCGATGTCGGTCATATGCTCGCAGCATAAGACAGCGCACCAGGTTCTTTCCAATAGATGTTTTATATTGTGTCGTTCTATTCTGTATATGGAGCAGCAATGTTTCTCAACTACCACCATCTGCGCTATTTCTGGGCCATCGCCCACGAAGGCAGCCTGACCAAGGCCGCCGCGAAAATGAACGTCGCCCAGTCCGCCCTCAGCATCCAATTGCGCCACCTGGAGCAAACCCTCGGCCATCCGCTCTTCCACCGCAAGAACCGTCAACTCGTGCTCACCGAGGCCGGCCGGATGGCCTTGCAGTACGCCGACTCCATCTTCCATGCCGGCGAAGAACTCGTCGATACTCTCCAGCACCGGTCGCGCAAGACGCGCCAGATCCTCCGCGTCGGCGCCGTGGCCACGCTCTCGCGCAACTTTCAATGGGAGTTCCTCAAACCGCTGCGCAATCGCCGCAATGTGGAACTCGTGCTGCGCTCAGGCACCATCCGCGACCTGACACTGCAACTGCGCAATCATGAGGTGGATGTCGTGCTGTCGAACCACGCCCTCCGCCGCGACGCCGAATCGGAACACCACAGCCATTTGCTGGCCGAACAGGAGGTGAGCCTGGTCTCGCGCCCGGCGCGCGGGAAGGGAAGTTTCCGGTTCCCGGAGGATTGCCGCACGACACCCCTGAATCTGCCCAGTCTCGAAAGTGACATTCGTTCCGGCTTCGACCTGCTCCTGCACCAGGCCGGCGTGCGGCCGCTCATCGCCGCGGAAGTGGACGACATGGCGATGCTGCGCGTCATGGCCCTGCGCACGAAGGCGGTGACTCTGGTGCCGCGCGTGGTGGTGAAAGATGAACTCCGCACCGGTACGCTGATTGAACACCGCCGGCTGCCGTCGTTGAAAGAGCGGTTCTTCGCCATCACCCCGAGCCGGACGTTTCCCAATCCGCTGGTGAAGGATCTGCTGAGTCATTTCGATGGCTGAGGTCTAAATCCGATAACATGTATTATGTCAACTTTGAATAATCTTTGCGGCCTATGTCACGATTTCACGCTCTTCCGCACTGTATAGGATGACGCCACCCCACTATCATGGGAAACGTGGCGACGCGGAAAGAGGGGATATCGAACATGAGCGCAGCAGGTTCGGCTACCACTGCCTTGAATCGGACATTCGCACTGGATCCCAAAGTCCTGGGACCAGGCAGCGCGATCAACTTGCAACTGACCGGCGCCACCGCCGCTGACGTCGTGGCCGCAGTCGCCGCCAACAGCCCGTTCCCGGCGCGGCCCCGCATCGACCTTGCCTCGATCGGACTCAGCGTCTCGGGCGGCAATCCCGTCGCCTTCACGGCCGGGCAAACCACGGTTGGTTTTTCATTCTCCGCCGGCGTCACTGCGGGCGTGGGCATCTTTGACGATGGCAGCGCCGCCGTCCAGGCACTCGGGCTGGCCGAAACACCCGGCCTCGATGTCACCGTCGGCGCCGCCCCCTCCACCCGCTACGCCCTGATGCGAGCCGGCTACCAGGCACAAGGCAGCGTCAACGGCACCCACCCCATAGGGGGCATCGGCAGCGTCACGTTCGGAGTCTCCGGAGCAGCGGCCGGACTGAGCGCCGTCCTCCGCCGGTTCCCTTCCTCCGCCGGCGCCCGCACTGTCCTGGGCGACACCGTGTCCAGTTGGAAGCTGCCGCGCCACGTCGACGACGCCAATCGCCTGGCGCCCGACACCTGGCTGATCACCGAAGCCTCGGGTTCGCTCGCGGTCAACGTGGCCGCGCGCCTCGGGTATAACTTTAACTTCATCCGCGAAAGCAAAGCATTGGGGCTACATGGCGACATCGGGCTGAAGATCGACGCAGCCGCTTCCGCCGCCTTCGGCTTCAGCGTCAGTGGCCGTTACCTGCTCGTTCTCGGCCGTGAGTCCGCCGGCACGAACATCCGCCTGCGCCTCTTTAAACTCTCCTCCAACGGCATTAACTTCGGCCTCAACCTGAAGGCAGGCGTCACCGGCGTTACACCGCTCCCCGGCGACGTCGATGAATTCGTCAGCGCCGTCTTTGGCGTGCATGGCAGCCAGATCGTTTCCGCCCTGCAGCAGATCGAAAAGTGGACGGACCCTTCGAAGTCGGTGGGCGAACTGGTGGCCGGCCTGGCCAACGAGCGCGCCCTCAAACTGATCAAAGACGTCACCGGCATCGACCCTAAGACGGCATTCGATGCGGCCCGCGGTAAGTTGCTGGAAGGACTCAAGTTCTGGAATGAACTGCCGCAGCGCGTATCGGCCGAATTGTGGGGCCTGATCGGCGAAATGGGCCCCGCCGAAAGCGCCACGTTCAAGAACGCCCTCCAACTGCTGGCCAGCACTGATCGAGCCAAGCAGAAAGAAGCCCTGCTGGGCATTCTGCAGACCAATCACCTCGACGGCACGCCCATTGGCCGCTTCATCGGCGCAGTGGGAGACCGCGGCCTGCTGGCCCTGCTCGATCGGCTGCCGGAAGTCCGCTCCACGGCTCAAACCGTTCTCAGCATTCTCGATGGCGGCATCATCGCCAACCTGCAGAAGCAGCTCATCGAAGCTCTGCATCTCCAGAAGGTGCTCGACACCGTCACCAAGACCGACTTCAACAAGCTCGACTCCTTCCTTGTGGGCAAATTATCGGCCTTCTTCGACAAAGAGTTGAAGTTTGAAGATCTAAACGAAGTTAAAAACACGATTAACATGGTCGTGACCAAGCGCCGCGAGATCTACGACAAGGTCCGCAAGGCGCTCCACTCCCGCTACGGAGTGGAAGTGGCCGCCACCTGGTCCCGCACCACCAGTTCCACCGCCGTCCTCGACGTGGACTTCGACACCTCGGCCGCCGATGGCCGGGCGCTGCTGCAGGGCATCCTCGAAGACAGCAACATCGACGCCGTGATGACCAGCCAATCCACGGCCATCTCCGTCCGCGCTGCCGTGCTCACCCACGAGATCCGCAAAAAGAGCACCCTCGACATTTCCCTACCCTATTACCACCTGTCGAGCGAGAGCTTCAACAACGCCATCGCCACCGTGGAAGAAGACGCCTCGCGCGTCCTGCTGTACAGCGCCAAGGGCGACGATGTGGTGAAAACAAAGAACAAATTCCGCTCGAGCCTGGCCGTCACCTTTGCTGCCTCGGTGACCCGCGCGGCTGGGCTGCCGCAGGTGCGCATTCATGAAGACGAAAGCGCTACCTGGTCTTACCAACTGCTGCAGGCCAAATCCCGTATGAAACGCGAGGAGCTGGAGACTGCCTCGCGCCCGTTCCTCAATCAGTACATGCGGGAACAGTTCAGCGGTGACACCAACCTCAGCCGCTGGTACACCCAGTTCGATCAGACCGTGGAAAACCTGCTCCACAACGGCGCCGAAGAGTTCGGCGATGTGTGCGCCTCCTATGAGGTCACCATTCCCGGGCGCGTGCTGGGGGCATGGGCCCGGCGTGTGTCCGATCCCAAAGGCGCCGCCAAGCAGGTTTCCATCGAGATCCAGAAATCGCTGAAGCAATCCATTCCTTTCTATTTCTTCCAGAACGTAGAGAAATACAAGGATTTAGGAAGTTCCGCCGCTCTCCTTGCCTGGTCCGCGATGCGGCCTTCCACCAACGCCAGACTCGATGGCGACCGCCTCATCTTTGACGAGGGCAACGATGTCTTCTGGAATCATCCGGATGTCGGCCTGCGCCGGGTGATGGCCCGGAACTCGATCGCTAAGGCCAATCTTGCCGCGAAGTTACCTATGATCCGGCTGCGCCTGGAAGAAGCGGGTCTTTCCACCAGCTTCTACGAGGATGATCGAGTGGATCGGATCCTCGAAGAGGGCAGCTCAGGGGCAGGCGACAATCTCCTCACCGGCCTCCTTTTCAGTGAGGCTCGCATCGTGGAAAAGGCGGCCGAGGCCATCCGAGATATTCAAGGGTTCCTCGGTAATGCTCACGAGGCCCCATCGAAGGCCATCGTCCGTTTGTCGGAATTTGCGGGCGACATTACCGAAGCGTTTAACAAACTCATCGGAAAGACTGTATTTGGGGGAGTTACGCTGCGCGGCGTGAATCAGCAGATCTTCCTCGAGGCCTCCCGGGCCCTTGATGGCAGCCTCGCTGTCCGCCCCAGCGCCCTCGCTACCTTCACCGTCCTCAAGCCGGTGGGTGAGCGCACATTCAACATCGGGACCTTCGTCGACGGCGAAATCCCCGACCCGAAGGATGTCCTGGTCGCCCAGCGCGTCATCAGCGCCTAAACCGGCGGCCGGTAGCCGAAATATTGCAGTTCCCAGGCGAACACCTCCGCCACCCGCGCGGCTGTGCGCTCCGTATAATACTCGGCAAACGGCTCCGCGCGCTGCCGTGTCCCCGATTTATACCGCCGCAGCCGCCCTGGGTCCCACGGCAGGCCGAGATCCTGGCACACTGCCTCCATGTCCTGATGCATCCGTTCATAACGGATATACCGGTCCGCTACCGGCGCCCCATCAATCGTGTAAATAATCTTGTCCACGGGCAGCGCCTGCGCCAGCACCCAACGCTCGAAGGCTTTCCGTACCACGTCAAACGGCGCGGTGCGTAGCACTTCGCGCTCTTCGGGAGCAACCCAATACCAGAAGCCGGACACCGTCTTGTCAAACGGGTCCCGAATGACGCAGAACTTGTAGTAATCGTCGAACAAATCTTCGCCAAGCATTGCTCTCAAACCACTTGCTGGAATATGGTTGTACCAGGTTTTATCATGAATCGGCATCCCCCGGCTTCCCACAATCCCAAACTCCGTCACCAGTTCATCGCGCTGATGCTGCTCCCGGAAAGGCTGGTTCGGATCATGGCAGAACGGCTCAAAGTAGATCTCCACCGAGGTCCCACCGGTCTTCCGGGTCTTCAGATAAATGAAGCGATGCAAATGGCTCACCAGCATATCTCGGACAAATTGTAGCTTGCCTGACCCGGTCAAGTCCTGGTACTTTTGATTCAGCTCTCAAATTGCCTTTCTCCCTCGGAGGTACTCGTGGATCTGGGAACACGTACCCGTGCATGCGATCAGTTTGTCCGCAGTCTGCTCGCCACAACTTGTCTTACCGTCGCCGCTGCCGCTTCGGCCCAAGCCGGCGTCTTTACCGAAGTCACTGACTTCCCCGGCTTCCCTGACCCGGAGGTTTTACCCGTAGGAACCACTGAGGTCAACGGGCTTATCGATTGTTTCTGCTTCGATGACGGCGACTTCTTTCAATTCACAGGCCTCCTGCCGGGCAGCAGTTTCAGCCTTATCTTCACGAACCAGCCCGGGTTCGAGCTCTGGTGGACCGGCATCTTCGTAAGCGACTCATCCTTCAACCACATCGGCGAAGGCGCCATTTACGAAGGCGGCGGCTCCGTCTTAATCAATGGCTTCGTCCCCGCTGACGGTAAACTGCAAGTCTTCGTCGGCTCCATGGAAGAGGGTGGCGGATTGTATCGCGTTTCACTCGACGCCGCCCAGGATGTCCCCGAAACAGCCACGGTTATCCCGGCCGGACTCGCCTTGGCCGGGGCGCTCGCATGGCAGCGCCGCAAACAAAAGTGTAACTAAGTACACTCTCGGCACTTGCATCTCAGGCCGAAGTACTGATACCTTTGGTCCAGTAGTCCAATCTCTCTTTTCTCCTCGGAGGTACTTGTGATTCTGGGATCACGTACTGGTACTATGGACAAGTTCGCCCGCAATCTGCTGGCCACCTCTTGTCTCACCTTGGCTGCTGGCGCCACCGCGCAAGCCAGCGTCTTTAACGAAAGCACCGACTTGCCGAATTCCCCGCCGCATTTCGCGCTGCCCGGAGGAACCGACGAAGTCAACGGCAGCACAGACTACCGTTTTGACTCCGACGACCCCGACGACTTCTTCCAATTCACCGGCCTGCTCCCGGGCGGCAATTTCACGCTCGTGTTCGAGAACCAGCCTACGTTCTTCCTCCGGTCATTCCTTGTGATCTCGGACACATCGAACAACATTCTTGGGGAAGGTGCGATCTTTGAAGGCGGCTCGCAAATCTTCACCGGTACTGTCCCTGGCGATGGGAAGCTCAACATCCGCATCGGCTCGATTGAGGAAGGCGGCGGACTGTACCGCGTCTCCCTCACCGCCGACTCCGACGTCCCCGAACCAGCCACCGTCATTCCCGCCGGACTCGCGCTCGCCGGGGCCCTTGCCTGGCAGCGCCGCAAGAAAGCCGTAAATTAACCCAGCCCGGGCTCATCCATGGGTTTTGAAATCCTCAACGTCCTGAGCCCGGAACAGGTCTCTCAAATCGTCACTGAGCTGGCGGGGTGTTCGTTCGCCGATGGCCGCATGACCGCGCGGACGACACCCCGCAGCATCAAAGACAACCTCCAGGTGGATCGCGATTCCACCGACACCACTGCCATCGATCAGATCATTCTTTCCTCTCTTCAGCGCAATCCCCTCTTCCAGAATTTCACCCTGCCGAAGCGCGTCATGGCGCCCATCTACAGCAGGTACGAGCCCGGCATGCACTACGGCGCTCATGTCGACAACGCACTGATGGGATCGCCCAACTGGGACAGCAAGCTCCGCACCGATTACTCCATGACCATTTTCCTCAGCCCGCCCGGCAGCTACGAAGGCGGCGAACTGGTCGTTGAAATGGAACTTGGCACCGAAGAGGTGAAGCTCAACCCCGGCGAAGCCATCATCTACTCCTCCAGCACCGTGCACTATGTTGCCCCGATCAAAAGCGGCGTGCGTCTGGCCGCCGTCACCTGGATCCAAAGCATGGTCCGCGACGAGCGCCTCCGCGCCGTGCTCTATGACCTCATCCGCGCCAGCAAGCGCGCCGAATCGCACGGCGACGCCGAGTTGCAATTGCTGCTCGGGAAAAGCTATCACAATCTGATACGGTATGCCGCAGAACCCTGAGCCGAATCCCGCCCCCATCACTCCCGTTCTCGAAGTCCTGGATGACATCGTTCCCAAAGATCTGCATGATGCGGCCTGGCAGGCCGTGCAGCAGCCGCGCTGGTTTTTCGGACATGGCTCGAACACCGGCGGCTGGTCGCGCTTCTGGAAAATGGACCTCGAAGACGAATCGGCGTACAGCCAGATCTGGGAACTTGCCCGCCCACGCTGCGAACAACTGGCCGGCGGCCGCCTGGAAGTGATCCGCGTCTACGCCAACGGCCACACCTACGGGCTCGGCGGCGAAGCCCACCGCGACGATCCCCGCGATGGCACCTTTACTCTTCTTTACTACCCCAACCCCGAATGGAAGGATGGTTGGGACGGCGAAACGGTCTACTACGATGAAGCCGGAGAAGTCGCCCTGGCCGTACGCCTGCGGCCCAATCGCGCGGTCTTCTTCGATTCCCGCATCCTTCATGTCGGCCGCGCGCCCAGCCGGCAGTGCACGGCCCTTCGCGTCACAGTTGCCTATAAGTTGCAACTGGCTTCCGGCGACGCCCCGGCCCCTGAGCCGGAAAACAAAGACATCACCGTCCGCGAGATCCGCCGCAACGGCGCCCGCCAGTTGCTCGCCTTCCATATCAGCGCCGAGCGCATCGATCAGGAAGTCCGCCTGCGGCTGGAAGAGATGGGCCGCGAAGTCAAACTCCCCGGCTTCCGTCCCGGCCAGATCCCGATGGAAGTGCTCGAGCAGCGCTACGGCCACAAAGCCCGCGAATCGGCCGCCCGCTTCCTCATTGGCCAGGCCTTCGACACCCTGATCCCGCGCAGTTCCGTCCCCGGCCAGATGGACCTCAAATCCGGCCAGGCCGACGGCCCCATCGAAATCGAAGTCTCCGTCACGCAAATGGGCTTGCTCGAAGTCGGCGATCTGAACGAGATCGAACTGGAACAACTCACCGCTTCCCCCGCCGATCTCGAAGCCGCGGGGCTCTCCCCCCAAACCGCGGAACTGCACTTTGCCCAGCACCTGCGCACCCAGATCCTCGACCATCTCAACCAGTCGATTCCCTTCCCGATCCTCCCCATCCTCATCCAGGGCGAACTCGACACCATTCTCGCCGCGGCCAAGTCGAGCGGCGCGTTTCCCGAAGCGAAAGAGGAGCAGCTCTCCGTCACCGAACAACTCCGCGCTGTCGCCGAACGGCGTCTCCGCCTCGGCTACATCCTTGCCGAACTCGGCCGCCGCGCGGGCGTCAAGGCCTCTACCGGTCCCGAACTGGAGCGCTTCGTTGTGGATCAACTGATCGATGGCGCCAGGAAACGCGAGCGCACCCTCAGCGTCAATGAACTGCGGGCGCTGGCGCAGGAATAGATGGCCTCGCTCGCTTCGATTCTTGCCCCTTGCTCGCTGGACACCTTCCTGCGCGACTACCTCGGGCAGAGGCCGCTTCCCTGCCCCGCTTCCCCGGAAAACCGCGGCCGCTTCGCCGCCATCCACGATTGGCAACCGCTGCTGCTTGAAATGGAGCGCACGCTCCGCGCCCCTGTCCGCCTGAGCGCAGATGCTCTTCCTGGCCATCACAGCCGGTTGCTGCTGCAGGTGACTGGCGAATCCTCCTGCCTCTGCGCCAAAGGGGAGGAACGGCTCGAACTGAACCTCGAATCGGGCGACGCGCTTTATCTGCCCTCGGGCTGGACGGTTGACTCCGCCACGCCGCCGGCTGTGGCCATCGAGATCCTACTCCCGAAAGGCCGCGACATCGTCAACTGGCTCGCCAACATCCTCGCCGAAGCGCCGCCGTTCGCCGCCGAGCTCACGCGCTTTGCCGCACCCGCCACCCAGTTCAACCAGATGCGCGCCCTGCGCCGCGCCTTGTCATCCGCGTTCCGCGCTCCCGAACTGCTTCCCGAATTTGCCCGCGCACAGGACAACCTTGCCGCCACTCCGGCCATCGAAGGCGCACCCTACTGCGCCGAGGCCGGCTGGATCGCCAGTTCGCTGCGCCGCCCGGTGGAAGTCCATCGCGCAGCCAACGGGTTGCTGTGCCTGCCTTCGCACGCCGAGCCCGTTGTGTTCCATGAGCGCTGGGCGGCCCTCGCGCTATTTCTCTGCGAACGCGCTCCCATAGCGGTCGAAGATTTCTGCCACGCCTTCGCCGCCGAATTCGAGCGGCGCGAACTCGAAGAATTCCTCCGCGCCGTCACCGCCCAGGGACCATTCACCATCCTTGCCGAACCCTTCGGTGCTCCCGTTCCACCCCCTGACCCCGAGCCCGCCGCCGCCCTTCCCTCCAAAGGCTGGATTCCCATCACCGTAGCCTTCGACATCCGCGCCCCGTTTGTCTCCGACGCCACCGTGCGCTGGATGGAACTCCGCGAGTCGGGCCTTGACGATCCGTTCGTCAACGACACCGTGGAGCGTCTTCGCAAGGAAGAGCCGCCCCGCCGCGAACTCGACACCTCGCTCGCCGAACTGGAGCGCATCGGCCTCGCCATTCCGCCCGTCACTCCCCGCGGCTTCATCTTCCATGTCTCTCACTGCGGCTCGACGCTGGTTTCGAACGCCCTCAAAACCGTACCCGGCGTTGTCGTCGCCTCCGAATTGAAGGCGCTCTCCATGCTGGTGCGCCCCTTTGAAGCCGGCATGGGCGCTTTCCTGCGCGAGCGTTGGGACACACGCCGCCAGCGCCTGTTTCAAGCCATTTTCAATCTGCTGGCTACCTATCGCAGTGGTGAGCCGCAGCCGCTGGTGCTCAAATTCCCCAGCCTCGGCATCCGCTCGATGAGCGCTCTCCGCCGCTTTTTCCCGTCCACGCCCTGCGTCATCGTCATTCGCGACCCGATGGAAGTGATGGTGTCCAACCGTCCCGGTACGGGCTGGATGGTGATGAAGCAATCGCCGCCAATGGCCGCCGAAGTATTCGGCTGGAAGGATCTCGATCGCCCCGTCGACCGCATGCCCGACGAAGAGTTCGCCGCCCGTGTGCTCGCCAGCTACTTTGAATCAGCCGGAGAGAATCTCGGCCCGCAAACGCTACTGGTCGATTACACGCAGCTCAACAAGAAGAAAATGGCGGAAATCGGAGCGTTTTTCGGCTTTGATCTGGCCCTTGACGAACGCCTCGACGCCGTCATGGGCTCCTACGCCAAAGACCCGGAGCAGAAACGCCCCTTCAAAGACGACCGCATGAAGAAGCAGTGGATGGCCAACGTGCTGCTGCGCAGTTCCGCCGAAGTGTGGGCCGGCCCCGGCTATCGCCGTCTGCTCGAAATCGCCCGCAAGGCCTAACCTACCGGCACCTCCACCTTGCGCTTCCACCAGCGCAACAAGGTCTGCCGCAATTGTTCGAGTTGCACCGGCTTGGCGAGAAAGTCATCCATCCCTACGCGCAAACAGCGGTCGCGATCCCCTTCGAGCGCATTCGCGGTCATGGCCACAATCGGCGTCCGCCCGCGGCTTAGCGCAATCTCTCTTCTGCGGATCTCCATCGTCGCTTCGTAGCCGTCCAGTTCCGGCATCTGGCAATCCATCAGGATCAGGTCGTACTCCAATCCTTCCCACCGCAGCAGCACTTCCCGCCCGTTTACGGCGAGGTCCGCCTGGTAGCCGAATTTCTCCAGCAGCCGCAGCGCCAGCCGCTGATTCACGGCGTTGTCCTCGGCCACCAGAATGCGCATCGGCCCGGGCTTTTCCTGTACCGCCCGGAACGTCCTCTGCTCACTCACCGCGGCGGCGATGCTGCGCACACCCAGGGATGCGGCAATCGACAGCAGCAGCTCCTTCGGCCGCACCGGCTTGTTCAGGATACTGCTGGCGCCGGCCGCCTCCAGCATCAACCGGTCCGCCCGGCGCCGCGACGACGTCAACACCACCACCCGCAGCGATCCCAAATCCTGGTCCGTCTGAATGGACCGGCAGAGCTCATAGGCATCGATCCCCGCGCCGTGATCCAGCACCAACAGCCGGAATGGGCATCCCTTGCTCTCCGCGGCCCGCAGCCGCTCCACGGTCACCGATGGCTCGCTCTGCTCCACTTCCAGCCCTAAAGCGGTCAACATGTCCGACAGAATCCCCCGCGCCGGCTCGTGCCCGCTCACCACCATGACCCGCTGGCTGTCCTGTGTGTCCAGCCCGCATGCCTTTCCGAACGTGGTAACCCCCGGCGGCACCTGCACGGGCAGCGAAAAGGTGAACGACGTGCCTTTCCCGAATTCGCTTTCCACCTCAATCGTCCCGCCCATCAACTGCAACAGCCGGTGGCAAATCGCCAGGCCCAATCCCGTCCCGCCGTACTTGCGCGTGGTCGATGCGTCGGCTTGCATGAACTGCTGGAACAGTTGGCTCAGCTTGCCCGCCGGAATCCCGATGCCCGTGTCTTTCACCACCACGCATAGCTCCGCCTCGGCGCCCTTCCACGACGCCACTTCGGCATGCACACTGACATAGCCGGTCTCGGTAAACTTCACGGCATTGCCCATCAGATTCAACAGGATTTGCCGCAGCCGCGCCGGATCGGCAATCAATGTCTCCGGTACGTCCGGGGCGATCTTCATCAACAGCTCAATGCCCTTCTCCCGCGCCTTCGGGGCGAGGAGACTCAACACTTCGCCGAGGTTCGATTCGAGATCAAACCCCACGCGCTCAATTTGCAGCTTGCCCGCTTCAATCTTCGATATATCTAAGATGTCGTTCAAGACGGTCAACAGGGATTCGGCGGAATGCCGCACCGTTTCCGCATATTCCCGCTGCTCGGTGCTCAATTCGGTTTCCAGCAGCAGGCCGGTCATGCCCAGCACGCCATGCATCGGGGTGCGGATCTCATGGCTCATGTGGGCGAGAAAATCGCTCTTGGCCCGCGCCGCCTGCTCCGCCTTGCGGTGCGCTTCGCGCAGTTCCCCAAGCATCGTCTGCAATTCCTGCTCGGCGAGCTTTCTTGCCGTAATGTCGCTGATCGAGCCGGCCATCCGCCGCGCCCGTCCGTCGGTGCCCCACACCGCCAGCCCGCGCGCCCGGAACCAGCCATATTCGCCATTTCCCAACCGGACACGGCATTCGACATCGAACGGCGTGCGATGCCGCAAGTGGTCGCGCATGGCCCGTTGCACCGTCTGCCGGTCCTCTTCATGCACCCGCGAGGAGAAGAACTCCGTCCCTTCGGCCGGCTCCAGCCGCTCGGCGCCCACTAACTCGAGGAACCGCGGCGAATAGTAGACGTCGCCGCCGCGAATGTCCCAATCCCACACGCCATCGCTTGATCCGCGCACGGCCAGTTCAAAGCGCGCCTTCCCGGCGCGCAGTTCCCGCTCCAGTTGCTTGCGCCGCGTCACGTCCTGCAGAAGCCACACTTCGCCGTCTTCATAAGCGTAGGCCGCCATCTCGTAATACCGCTCCACGCCATCCTTGCGGTAATAACGGACCAGCCGCGGCGAGGGAAATCCCCGCGCTCTGGCGCTTTCATATTGCTGCCGCGCTTCCTCTGCCCGGTCGCGGCCGAGCAGGCGGAACCAGTCTTCCACGCCCGAGATCTCTTCTCTCCGGTATCCGGTCAACTGCTCCACTTCCCGATTCAGCAGCAGAAAGTTTCCTTTGCGGTAAACCGCCCCGGCGGGCAGGTTTTCCACCAGCAGCCGCAACTGGTGCTCACTGACGCGCAGAGCCTCTTCCACTTTCTTCCGCGCATCGATATCCACAAGCGTTCCCAGGTAGCCGGTCAACTCGCCCGACTCCGAGCGCAGCGCCACCGCCCGGCAACTCGCCCAGACCGCCTTTTCCTCCTTCGACTGCACGCGGCATTCGGCTTGAAACTCTCCGCCGTGCCGCAGCGTGATCTCCCACTGGCTGAGCAGGGCAGGCTGATCTTCGGGATGTAAACTCTGGGCCCACAATTGCCCCCGCGCGTCATCCGCCGTCCGCCCCGTGAACTGGCACCAGCGCTCATTGGCAAACAGAATCTCGCCCTGAGCGTTGGTGAGGAAAATCCCCACCGGAGCGTTGCGCGTCAAGGCCTCAAAGCGTTGTTTATTCGCCCAGAGGATTCCTTCCTCGCGCTTGCGCTCCATCGCCAATCCGGCCAGCTCCGCCGAAGCTTCAATCGCTCCCAACTCCGCTGTCCCCGGCGTCCGGGGCTCGGAATGAAAAACGGTCAGCGCCCCCAGCACACGCCGCTGCCGGTCGCGCACCGGCACGGTCCAGGATGACCGCAATCCCTGCTGCAGAACCAGCGCGCGCGATTGCCGCCACGCCGGATCCCGGGCGATATCCTCCGACACCACGGCCCGGTTGAAATACACCGCCGCCGATGGCGAGCCGTTCCCCGGCGCCAGCGGCAAGGCGCCAAATTCCTCGGCAAACTCCACCGGCAGCGATGGCATGTAGTTGCGGTCAAAGCGGCGCCGCTCTTCATCAAGCAGTTGCAGCGCGCAATACGACATCGGCCACATGTAGTCGATGTTGGTGAGAATGGCGGTCATCACCTGGTCCAGGGCGGCCCCGCCGGCCAGCATCTTCAACACTTCGCGCTCCCCTTCGAGCGCGTTCGTGGTGGTCTGCAACTCCAGCGCAACCTGCTTCTGCTCGGTGATGTCCTGCGTCGTGCCGAACAAGCGCAGCGCATGGCCATCGGCATCGAACACCGCCTTGCCGCGCGCCCGGCAGACCCGCAACTCCCCGTTGGTGGTCGTGAGACGGAATTCGAAATCGTAGGGGCGGCGCTCGCGAAGCGCTTTCTCCACCGATTGCGTGAAGTCGGCCCGATCCTCGGTGTGCACCATCTCGAGAAAACTCTCCAGCCGCAGCGGGTCCGTCTTGCTGAGCCCGCACATGCGGTAATTCTCGTCCGACCACGTCTCCCTGCCCGTCTGCAAATCCCATTCCCAATGGCCCAGCCGCACCATCTGCTCGGCTTCCCGCAGCAGCGCTTCGCTGTGCCGCAAACGGGCCTCCGCCGCCACGCGCGCCGTCACATCGATGAGAAACGATCGCACTCCGCGCACGGATCCGTCTTCCCCCAGCACCAGCGACGGGTGTATTTCCATCGTGTGCCGTTCCCCGTGCACATCCACATAGTCGGTCGTACAGGGCTCCGGCGCTCTCTCCCTGCGGAGCGTATCCACCACCGCCTGATGGATCGCCTCGCGCTGCTCCGGGGCCACCAGCTCCCACACCGGCTTGCCTACCAGTTGCTCTCTTGAATAACCCAGCAGGTGACACTCCGCCTCGTTCACCACGCGGACATACCCTTCTCCATCAATCTCCTGATAGGCAAAGGGAGCCTCTTGAAAACCCTCCTGGCAGGCGCGCACTGTGTCCTCCCTCTTCTCTAGTCATCGGTAAGAAAGGGGAGAATGTGAGCCAGCAAATAGAGTGGCTACTCCACCTACTCCACCCTCTTCGCCGGAATCTCCCGCCCGTTCTGAAACAGCATCAGCTCCCCGGCCTTGCCCTCCCCGCGAAATTCCACTTCCGCTTTCACCACTTTCCAGAAAAAACGGCGCTCACTTTTGGCGAATACCTCAAACCGCGGCTGCCCCGTCAACTGCGCAAACATCCGTTTGCCTTCCCGCGTCACTTCCACCACCGCCCCTGGCGCCAGTTCGTAGCGGCCCACATACCGCTCCAGCACCGATTCCTCCACCACCACTTCCTTCTCAAACTCCGTCAGCTTGCGCGATTCATCCAGCAGATGCAACCCGATGTCATCAGCGGAAATCGCCGCGTTGCTCAACACCACCACTGCCTTGCCCGTCTTCGGCGCATAGCCTGCGAACGAACGGTATCCGCCCGTCCCGCCGTTGTGCCACACAATCTCGCGGTCCCCTTCCCACATGTGCCATCCCAGCCCGATCGCCAGGTTCGGCCCGGCCGGACGCCGTTCCCCTGCTGCCATCCGCATCGCGTCCGCCAGCGGTCCCTTGCCGCTCCCCATCGCCTCCAGCAGCCGCATCATGTCGTTCGCCGTCGAGCGTAACGCCCCGGCCCCGGCCAGCACGTCCAGATCCCAATTCCTCACCGGCTCCAACTGCAGGCCATGCCCTTGCGCCAGCCGCGCCTGCATCCCTTCGGTCAGCGCGATGCGCGTATCCTTCATACCCAATGGATCGAGCACGCGCTCCCGCAGCAGCGCCTCGTAGCTCTTGCCCGCCCGCCGCGCCAGCAGATGCCCCAGCAACCCCGCCCCCAGGTTCGAATATTCATACATCGCACCCGGCTCGCGCTGCAGCGTGTGCCCGTTCAGGAACTCGTATAACTGGGCCGTTCCGTAGTCCGCATAAGGATTCATCCTGTCGGCCGGCTTCAGGTTCGAAGGCAGCCGCGGCAACCCGCTGCGATGCGCCGACAGATCGCGCAACGTGATGGGCTTGTCTCCCTTCCGCGGCATGTTCACCCCCTCCGGCAGATACTTTTGCGCCGGATCGTCCAGCGCTACTTCGCCTTTGCGCGCCATATCAGCCAGCAATATTCCCGTAAATCCTTTTGTAATCGAGCCGATTTCAAATACGGTATCCCCATCGAGCGGCTTCGCATCGCCCGCCGCGCGCCGCCCATAGGCCACGACGCGCTTCTCCCCGCGCTCGGCGATGCCCACCACCAGGCCCACCGCCTGCTTGTCGGCATCGACACGCGTGGCAAGAATCTTCCGCACCTCTTCCCCGGATTGTGCCTGTAGAAGACAGGCGAGTCCCAGCAGCATCCCAATAGCAAGCTTCATAACGAGTGAATCTCCTTATCCAATCTCCGCGCCGCATGCGCGTTCATTTTGCCCACGGCCACGAAAAACACAGCCCCCACCAGGTACGTCACCAGGATGCGTCCGCGGCGCTCCGGATGGTGCCACAATCCGCCCACACACCACACCAGCAACCCCGGAATCATCGGTCCCAGATACCATCGCCATACGCTACGCAACAGATCGCGCTGGCGTTCCAATTCCTTGCGGTACCAATCGCGCGACACTACCGCCTCGGCGGCCACGGCGACCGCCGAGCCCTTGCGGTACAGCTCGCGGCACACCATCGCCATGCCGGCGATGGACAACAACGCCCCGGCCTTCACATAAAGGGGCGAAGCCGTCACCAGCATCGCCACACAGGCCGCCGCCACCAGCAGCGCCGCGCCGTACTCGCGCCAGTTCCGGTTCCGGACGCGCCGCTCCAGCGCCGCCGCCTTTTTTCGCAACTCTGCAATATCCATTGCCTTTGACTCTCCTTCCTGCTCCTGCCAAAGCTCGCGGATCGATTCGTCGTTCATCTTCCGCCTCCTTGCGCGAACTGAGTCGCCAGGATGCGCTTGATGCGGTGAATGCGCACCGCCACGCTTCCCGGCGAATCGCCTGTAATTTCCCCGATTTCCCCCGCCTCCATCCCTTCCAGATAAAGCAGCACGGTCTGCCGGTCGAGCGGCTTTAACCGCTCGATGAGGCGCATCAGCCGCTCCATCGCCATGCGCCGGTCCATGGCCGCGGGCTCATCCCCCTGGCTTGCCAATTCCAGCTCCTCCAGGCTCACTGTGCCCGCATTCCGCCGGTGGCGCATCACATAGCTGACCGCGGCGTTATGCGCCACTCGATAGACCCACGTCCGCATCGCGCAACGCCCGTCATAGACCGCCATGCTTCTCCACAGGGCAATGTGGATCTCCTGCTCCAGGTCCTGCCTGCGGGCCGCGTCGAATTCGTAACTCCGCGCCAGGCGCGCCAAGGCGCCGCCGCACGCGGCCACCGCCTGCCGGTATAATTCCTCCTGCCCGCCGTTGGCTTCCATCACCAGGAATAGTCGCACACCGCGCGAATCTCTTACAGATTTTTTCCACTCTTTACGCGAGCGGAAAAAATTACCGGACCCCGTTCTCTCAAATCCGCGCAACTCATTCATTCTGCAATAGAGTGAAATTTGGCAAGCTCATTGCATACCGGATATGCATGGAAAGGAGCTATCAACCGATGACGACAACCTTCGCGATTCCGGCAGTTCTGGCGCTCGCCGCGGGCCTGCTCCCCGCCCAGCCCAACCCCGTCCAACAGGATGTAGCGAGACAAGGCGACATGCCCGTCTATCGCATTGAAGTGGTTGGCCGTACGGCCAAGGCCGTCAATTACCGCCACCGCGGCGGAGCCACCAAAATCGACTTCAAAGGCACTTCTCTCCTTCCCCAATCGCGGGGAGAAGCCAAGGTCGAAAGCAAACAGGGCTACATCGAAATTGAAGTGGAATTCGACGACCTGCAGCCCGCCAGCCGCTTCGGCTCGGAATATCTCACTTATGTGCTGTGGGCCATCACTCCCGAAGGCCGCGCCAAAAATCTCGGCGAAATTCTTCTCAATGGCACAAAAAGCAAACTCAATGTCACCACGGAATATCAGGCCTTCGGCCTTGTGGTCACCGCCGAGCCCTACTTCGCCGTGGCCCAACCGAGCGATGCCGTCGTGATGGAAAACGTCATCCGTCCCGACACCACCGGCAAAGTGGAAATCATCGACGCCAAATATGAACTGCTGAAACGCGGCCAGTATCGCTTTGACCCCAACACCGTGCAGGCCTACACGAATCCCAAGGTTCCGATTGAGCTCTACGAAGCCCGCCACGCCGTGAACATCGCCAACACAGCCGGTGCTTCCCGCTATGCGGCCGATACCTTCCGCAAGGCCCAGACCCTGCTGGCGCAGGCCGAATCCTACCACGACCGGAAGGAAAAGAAGCCCACTGCCATGGTCGCCCGTGAGGCCGTGCAAACCGCCGAAGACGCCCGCCTCATCGCCCTCCAGCGCCAGGAAGAAGAGCGCCTGGCCATGGAACGCCAGGCTGCCGCCGAGCGCGAAACAGCGGCCAGATTGAAGGCCGAGCAGGAAGCTCGCGCCCGCGCCGACGCCGAGCAGCAGCGCGCCACCGCCGAACAGCAGCGCATCGCCGCCGAACAGCAGAAGCAGGCCGCCGAGCAGGCTCGCCTCGACGCCGAACGCAATCGCCGCCTCGCCGAGGAAGCCGCCGCGCGCACTGCCCGTGAAAAGGCCGATGCCGAGGCCGCCCGCCAGGCTGCACTGCTCGAACAGGAACGCGCCCGCATGGAAGCCGAACGTGCCCGCGCCGCCAAGGAAGCCGCCGATCAGGCCCTCGCCCAGGCACAGCGCGACAAAGAGGCCCTCCGCGATCAGATCCGCAATCAGTTGAACATGATCCTCGAAACCCGTGAGTCCGCCCGCGGCCTCATCGTCAACATGTCCGATGTCCTGTTCGACACCGCCAAGTACACGCTCAAGCCCGGCGCCCGCGAAAAACTCGCCAAGATCGCCGGCATCATCGTCGCCCACCCCGGCCTGCGCCTGGAAATCGAAGGCCACACCGACAGCGTGGGCACCGATGAGTACAATCAGACCCTGTCCGAACGCCGCGCGTCCTCGGTTCGCGACTACCTCACCCAAATGGGCGTCGCATCGAACTCTGTAGTCTCCCGCGGCTTCGGCGAATCGAAACCCGTCGCCTCCAACGACAACGCCGCCGGCCGGCAGCAGAATCGCCGCGTTGAAATCGTTGTCTCCGGCGAACCCGTAGGCATCACCTCAACAACCGTCTCTTCTCTCCGATAGAGGTAGGTATACGCCCCGCGAGCGCCCCACCAAGGCCTCGCGGGGCTATACTCAAACCGTGATCTCCTTCATTCTTCTTCTTTCTTCCCTCACCTCCGCGGCCTTCTGCCAACCCGCCCCCGCCAACGCCAAATGGATTCAGCTCTTCAACGGCAAAGATCTCAAGGATTGGCACGTCAAAATCACCGGCTATCCCCTCGACGAAAACTTCGGCAATACGTTCCGTGTCGAGAACGGTTTGCTCAAAGTCTCCTACGATCACTACTCCACCTTCGCCAACAAATTCGGCCACATCTTCTACAAGGACAAATTCTCCCGCTACATCGTCGCCGCCGAGTATCGCTTTGTTGGCAATCAAGCCACAGACGGCCCCGGCTGGGCCACTCGCAATTCCGGCATCATGGTGCATTCCCAGGACCCCAAAACCATGGGTAAGGACCAGGATTTCCCCATCTCGATCGAAGTCCAACTGCTTGGCGGCGATGGCCAGAAACCGCGCACGACGGCCAATCTCTGCACCCCCGGCACGAACGTGGTCCTCAACGGCGAGCTGTTCACCCGCCACTGCCTGAACTCGACCTCCGATACCTTCCATGGCGAGCAGTGGGTCCGCGTCGAAGTCCGCGTCAACGGCAGTGATTCCATTGAGCACTACGTCAACGGCAAACTCGTCCTCAAATACGACAAGCCCCAAATCGGCGGCGGCACGGTCTCCAACTATGATCCTGCAGTAAAAAAGGATGGAGCCCTGCTGAACGAAGGCTGGATTTCGCTGCAGAGCGAGAGCCACCCCGTCGAGTTCCGCAAAGTCGAGTTGCTGATTCTCGACAAGTAATCGGAACTCTCCCCCCACCTCGCGCGTCCTATCGGGTAGGAGGGTGAGGTGATGCAATCTTCGACGGAAACGATACGTGTCTTTGATGCACTGATGCAACTGGGCGAGGTCAGCCGCAAAAACGGCCGCACCTTCGAGGCCGACCGCCTCTACGAGGTTGCCGCATCGCTCCTCCAGGACCAGGTCAACACCCTGATCGTTCCCCGCGCCTTCATTGACCCCAACGCCAGCGCCAAGGATTGGGTGGTCATGCGCGGTGGCTCGCTCCTGCCCCCGCAGTAACTTTCCGGCTCACTGCTTCTCCCCGGTCACCATGGAGAGAAAGGGGCGCCGGCCCGCAACAATCACCATGACGAGGTGTCCGGGAAGGAACGACACGAATCCCGCCAGGGCCGTGAAGTGAATGAGGCGGACAGCTTGCCACGACCAAAACGGGCGCAAGCCCATCCACGCCGGTTGCAGCAGCGCAAATCCGGTGGCGAGCGCCACCACTTCCAGGCCGAGCATCGATAGATAAGCAAACTTCTGCAGCGGGTTGTAGAGCTCGCGCACTTCCGGTTTCGGTCCCCGCAGAAAGTAATGCCGAATCATCGGCCACACTCCCGCCCACTCCGGAGCGCTGAGCCAGACTCTGCGCCAGCCGCCACGCGCGAGATCAAGAGCCTGCAACAACACCGCGATGGCGAAAAACCAGGCAAATGTCACATGCCAGGAAAGCGCGCCGCCCAACCAGCCTCCCAGGCTCGGGATGACATCCGGCAAATGCAGCTCCAGCGACGGAGGCAATTTCTCCCCAAAACTGGGAAATGCCCGGAAGATCTGGATTCCACTAAGCGCCAGCACGGGAATCGCGATGGCGGCCAGCCAGTGGCCCAGGCGTGTGGAATAGGAATGCATTTCAGATTCCTCCGTACCATGGGTAGCCCTGATCCACCCAGTAGCCACGCCTGCGTCCCAACACCCTCGACACGCGCAGAGTGATGAGGTGTTTCGCCTGTTTGTAGCCCAGCTTGACCGGCATTTGAAGCCGTACCGGCGCGCCATGGCCGGCCGTGAGCGGCTGCCCGTACATCTCGTAACAAAGCAGTGTCTGCGGATGCAGCGCGCTGGCCATGTCGATGGATTCGTAGTAATCATCGGCGCATTCCATCTCCACAAATCGCGCGCCCGGGTCCATGCCTGCCTTCGCCAGCAGATCCCTCAACCTCACCCCGCCGAAACTGCCGGTCACCGCCCATCCTTCAATACAGACATGGCGCGTGATCTGTTCGTGCTTGGGCATCGCCCGTAAGTCCGCAAGGCTGAAACTGCCAGGGTGCTCCACTGCTCCCTCCACCGCAAGCCGCCATTCTTTGCTGTCCACTTCCGGGTCTTCCGTCAGATAGGCGTTCACCGGGAAATTGGCGAGCGGTGTCAGTTCGCTCCGGTCGAACACCGGCGCCAGGCCGCGAGGCAGCTTCGCCAGCATAGCCTCAGTGAAACCTTGCACTTGTTTGAAACCTCTGCTTCGCGCCCCCGGTAAAGCAAACCCCGCCAGCAACGCCAGCGGGCTCAGCTTCAGCAGTTCGCGGCGCCGTACTTCCGTAATTGATGCATCCACGTTTGAGATACGAAGGCCGAAGAATATTGGATTCGCATTCAATCCGATCAGGCCCGCGCCCCGTATACACAAATGAATCCACTTGGATAATGCAAAGGAGAAATTGAGAATGTATCGGAATATGTTGTTTTCACTGATCGGCGCTATCGCCTTGATGACGTCGCCGGCCATGGCGAAGAACCCCGTCGTCGGCGGCAAGGAAATGTTTCCCCAGAAGAACATCGTGGAGAACGCCGTGAACTCCGCGGATCACACCACCTTGGTGGCCGCCGTGAAGGCCGCAGGACTTGTCGATACCCTGCAGGGCGCCGGCCCATTCACCGTCTTCGCCCCGACGAATATGGCCTTCGGCATGTTGCCCGCGGGCACCGTGGACACCCTGCTCAAGCCCGAGAACAAGCAGACATTGACCAGGATACTCACCTACCACGTGGTGGCGGGCCGCTTGTCAAGCGCCGACATCAAAAAGCAGATTAAGGCCGGCAGCGGAAAAGCAATGCTCAAAACCGTGTCCGGCGGCACTCTCTGGGCGATGATGGAAGGCAACACGATCGTGCTGAAAGACGAAAAAGGCGGCATGTCCCGCATCTCGCAGGCGAACGTGTTCCAATCAAACGGCGTGATTCATGTGGTGGACACCGTCGTCCTGCCAAACTAGATCGGCAGGGGAGGCTCCCCGTCGAGTCTCCCCCCAAACTGAAACACGGGAGATGATCCGATGCCCCTTACCCTATTTGCAGGCGGAGAGATCGCGCCCCAATGTTTCCATGGGCTCCGCCGCAGAAAGGCATGCTTCTGGAGCCGGGCCACAAAGCTGACATCGAAGCGCAACCGGGCAAGCATCGCGAAGTAGCGCAGGAGATTTGCCGCGGTGTGCGCATGGTGCCGGATCTGGCTGTGGAGGAATCTTCGCATCCCGGCTGGATTCGTACGATGTGCCAGGCGGCGGACGTGTTCCGGAGCGAGCAAGCGCCTCTTCTGCGGCCATGCCGGGCCGTGGAGCCGGCCTCCGCCGCAGACCTCATTCCGGCGCGCGGGTTGTTCGCCTTTGCCATCTCTAGCCATTGACAATATATCCACCATGCATATATTCTGTATGCATGCATCCCGAAGAGCTGCTCCCGCTTCCCACCGCCACCTTCCACATCCTTCTCGCCCTCGCCTCCGAGGATCGCCACGGCTACGCCATCATCCAGGAGATCGCCGCCCGTACAGACAATGAACTCGTCCTCAGCGCCGGCACGCTCTACCGCTCCATCCAGCGCATGCTGGAACAGGGCCTGATCAGCGAAACCAACCAGCGCCCCGAACCGGAATTCGACGACGAGCGCCGCCGCTACTACCGCATCACCAAATTCGGAGAAGCCACCGCCCGCGCCGAAGCCCGCCGCCTGGCCAACATGCTGAAACTCGCCCGCCAAAGCGGACTCGCCCCCTCGAAGGCCTGACTCCCATGCCGCTCTACAGACTGCTGCTCCGTCTCTTTCCGCGCTCGTTTCAGGATGAATATGCCCGCGAAATGGAGTGGATGTTCGCCCAACGCCTGGCCGCCGCGCGCGGCACACGCCTGCTCACGCTCTGGCTCGCCACCTTCTATGAAATCCTCACCAACGCCGCGCTCTCGCACTGGGACATCCTCCGCCACGATCTCCGCTACGCCTTTCGCAGTCTGCGCCACACCCCTGGATTCACGCTCACCGTCATCCTTGTCTCCGCCATCGGCATTGGCGCCAACACCGCCGTATTCACCGTCACCGATCATGTTCTGCTCCGCCCCTTTCCCTTCCCCGAATCCCACCGCCTGGTGAAGCTCTACGAACGCAAACCCGGCTACGCCAAGATGGAGCTCTCGCCCGCCAACTACCGCGATTGGCGCGCCGCCACCAGCTTCTCCGCAGTGGGCGCCTTCAGCTTCGCCGCCACGAACATGTCCGGCGCAGGCCATCCGCAGCGCCTCGAAGGGGCAGCGCTCACCTACGAGATTCTCCCCACCTTGGGCGTAAAGCCGCTCATGGGCCGCATCTTCTCTCTCTCCGACCTCGACCCCAAGTCCCCCGCCACCCTTATCATCAGTCACGCCATTTGGCAGCGCTCGTTCGGCGCCGATCCCACGGTGATCGGCAGAACCGTCCGCCTCGAAGATGGCCCTTACACCATCATCGGAGTGCTGCCCGCTGACTTCCAGTTCCCTTCCCGCAAAGCGCAAATCTGGCTCCCCATGCGCTTCGCTCCCATCGACTTCAACGACCGGAATAACAATTACCTGCAAATGCTCGCCAGGCTCAAACCCGGTGTGTCCGTCGAACAGGCCCGCCAGGAAATGACCACCATTGCGCGCCGCCTGGAACTCGCCTACCCGAAAGAGAACGAGAAGACCGGGGCCACCGTGAGCCTGTTTCGCGATGAAATTTCCGATCGCACGCGCACGCTGCTCTACGCCCTCACCGGCGCCTCGCTCTGCCTGCTGCTGATCGCTTGCGCCAATCTCGCAAATCTCCTCCTCGCCCGAACCCTCGCGCGCCGCAAGGAACTCGCCGTCCGAGCCTCCCTGGGCGCCGGCGCCCACCGGCTGTTCCGCCAGCTCTTCACCGAAAGCACGCTGCTCGCCTTCACCGGCTGCGCACTGGGCATCGCCCTCGCCCATTACGCCCTGCCCCTGCTCACCATCCTGGTTCCCAACTCCGTCCCCACCGGCGAGCTGCAACTCGACACTCGCGTCCTTCGGTTCTCCGTCGTCCTCGCATTGCTCACGGGCCTGGGATTCGGTATTCTCCCCGCCGTCTGGGCCACCCGCGGCGCAGCTTTCGACGGTCTCCGCGAAGGCGCACGCTCCGGTATCGGGGGCCGCAAGGAACGTCTCCGCTCGGCCCTCGTAATCGTCGAGATCGCCGTGTCATTCGTCTTGCTGGTTTCGAGCGGCCTTCTCATCCGAGCCCTGGATCGCCTCCAATCCACCGATCCCGGCTTCCGGCCGGATGGCGTGCTCTCTCTCCGCACCGCGCTTCCCTCGCCTCGCTACGATGCCGTTTCCAAGCAGGAAGCCTTCTTCCGTCAAGTGCTCGGCGAAGTCCGCCAACTCCCCGGCGTCACCTCGGCCGGATACATCAGCTTTCTGCCCATGACCATGGGCGGTGGCATCTGGCCCGTCGGCATCAACGGCCGCACTCTTTCGCGCTCCGAGAATCACACCGCAAGCCTTCGCTTCATCACCCCGGGCTTCTTCCACACCATGGGCATTCCGCTCCGCTCCGGCCGCGACGTGAGCGAATCGGACACACGCGACCGGCAGTTCGTCGCCCTCGTCAGCCGGTCTTTCGTGCAACGCTACTGGCCCAACGAAAATCCCATCGGCCACCAGTTCGAATTCGCGTTCTTCAAGCGCACGATCATCGGCGTTGTGGATGACATCAAGGTGCGCGGCCTGGAGTCAGCCAGCGAGCCGCAGGTCTACCTGCCCTACAAACAAACCAACGACGGCGCTTTCTCTTTCTTCGTCCCCAAAGACCTGGTCATCCGCGCCGCCAACGCGCAATCGCTGGCCGCGCCCGTCAGCGAAATCATCCGCCGTGCCGACCCCGATCTTCCCATCTCCGACGTCCGTCTGCTGACCGACCTGGTGGCCGCCGACACAGCGCCGCGCCGCACGCAACTCCGCATGCTCGGCCTGTTCACCGCCATCGCCATCCTGCTTGCCGCCATCGGGATTCACGGTCTGCTCGCCTTCGCCGTCTCCAGCCGGGCGCAGGAAATCGGAGTCCGTGTAGCCTTGGGCGCCAAGCCCGCGCAGATCCTCACCATGGTGCTTCGCGAAAGCGTCACGCTCGTCTTCATCGGAGCGCTTGCCGGCGCCGTATGGGGCTATTGCAACGGCCGCGGCATGGAAGCGATTCTCTACGGGATATCGCCTTCCGACCCCGCCGTCTTCCTCACCGCCGGAGCCGTGTGCGCGGCCATGACCCTGCTGGGCAGCCTGCTGCCCGCACTGAGGGCTCTCCGCGTCGACCCCATCACGGTTCTTCGCCAAGGCTGAACCGCGGACGCGGTCCAATAAAAAAAAGTCCGCATCCATTGACCTGCTTTCCGCCCCAATTGCATTTTACTGGGCAGGACTCAGTTCATGGCCACTGCTGTCCAAGACGTTGAGCG
>JAFDVS010000126.1 GCA_018268935.1 Acidobacteriota bacterium
CACGTCAAAGCCTGACTTGCACAGTAGAACAACTCCAGCTTCCCTCGCTGGTCGGGAACCGTCGCCGTCCCCAACTGCACACGGTCGGTCTGCAGCCGGCTGTTGTGCCGGATCGTCTCCAACAGCCCGTTGCCAACCGTCAACTGCTTCATCCCTCCGTGAGCCGCATACTGCGCGCCGCTACCGTAACTCGTCTCGATGCCATCTTTGGTTCCACTCACACCTTGCCAGCGCCCTGCTCCATCTCGCGAGTACGTCAGTACTCTGCCTGACGGGTATGTCTCCGTCGCGAGATCACCATTCCGCTTGTAGGTGTAAGAAAAGCTGTACGGATAGCCCGCTGTCGTTTGCGTGCTCTGCTTCGGCCGGTCGAATACGTCATGTTGACCGAAACTCGTCAAGGAAACTCCGTTCCCCACGCTGTTCAGCCGCGATGGAAATGTGGAGTCCCAGCCGAAGGTCACCGTCGGAGTGCTATCGGTGTAGCTCTTGCTGGTGAGCCGGTTTATCGAATCGTAGCCAAGCGTTGTGGTCACGCCCCTCTCGTCCGTTCGAGACGTCATGTTCCCGTTGCCATCGTAGACAAAGGATGTGTCGCCACTCTCTGGCTGTGTCGCCTTTGTCAATCGCCCCACCTGCGGATCCTCGGTCACTTGGTTCACTCGGCCCGCGGCATCCAAATACAGCCATTTCTTCTTGCTCAATGGGTCCACCGTCTCTACTCTATTCCCCCCAGTAGTTGGATGTACGGTTGCGTGGTGCTTGTCTTCGGATGCGTAGTATTGCTTGAAGCATTGCTGGACCCTTAGACGCCCATTGCCATGAGGGGGATCAGGCAGTTCCTGTGATAAACTCGAAGGTAATTTCTCATGGTCACCGCCGTACCGGACGTCCTCGCCCGGATTGTCGAACACAAGCACACTGAACTCCCCGCTCTGGAACAGAATCGAGAGCTGTTTCTACGGCAAGCCGAGCAGTGGCGTGACGAAAAGCGGGACTTCGCCAAAGCCTTGCGCGCCGATCCCCCGGCGATCATCTCTGAAATCAAAAAAGCGTCCCCCAGCAAGGGTTTGCTCTGCAAGGATTTCGATCCCCCACGCATAGCCCGCACCTACGAAAAAGGCGGGGCCGCGGCACTCTCCGTGCTCACCGATGAGCGCTTCTTCCAAGGCTCCCGGGGGGACCTGCTCAAGGCGCGTGCCAACACCGGCATCCCGGTGCTGCGAAAAGATTTCACCTTCGCCGAGATCCACATCCACGAGGCCGCGGCAATGGGCGCTGATGCGATCCTGCTCATCGCGGCCATCCTCACCACGGCCGAAATGCGCCGCTTCCGAGAACTCGCCGCCACCTATGCAATCGCCTCGCTAGTAGAAGTTCATGACGGTGAGGAATTGACCCGGGCCATCGACTCCGGCGCGGAAATCATCGGCGTGAACAACCGCAACCTGCACAACTTCGAAGTCCGCCTGGAAACGTCGTTGCAACTCGCCGAACGCATGCCCGCCAATGTCACCCGCGTGAGCGAAAGCGGCATTCATTCCGGCGCCGACGTCCGCCTGTTGCGCCAGGCCGGCTATCACGCGTTCCTGGTCGGCGAACATCTGATGACATCGCCCGATCCGGCGGAGGCGCTGTTCGACCTTCGTGTATGAGCGCCCCTGAAATCATTAAAGTGTGCGGCATCACAACTCTGGAAGATGCACTTGCCGCCGTGGAAGGTGGAGCAACGGCGATCGGCTTCAATTTCTACCCCGGCAGCAAACGCTATATCCAACCCGAACGCGCTACACCAATTGCAGCCTCGCTGCCCAAGCATATCCTCACCGTAGGCGTATTCGTCAATGAAGAGCCGGAAACCGTGGACTTAATCGCGGGGCGGACCGGTATCCATGTAGCCCAGCTCCACGGAAACGAAGGCCCGCATCAGATCCCCGACAATGTCCGGGTGTGGAAAGCCTTTCGCGTAGACGAAAATTTCGACGTCAGCGAGCTCGACGCATTCCCCACCGTGGAAGCCTTTCTGCTCGATGGCCCCGCAGGCAGTGAGTTCGGTGGGGCAGGTATCCCGTTTGCCTGGGGCTTGGCAGCGGGCGCAACAAGGCGCATCCTGATAGCAGGGGGCTTGGATGCATCGAACGTGCGGCAGGCAATTCGCGAAGCACACCCTTGGGGTGTGGATGCCTGCTCGAAGATCGAATCGTCCCCAGGCCGCAAAGATCGCGCCAAAATGATGGATTTTCTCAAAGCCGCCACACAGGCGGAGGAGTCGCAATGACTGGTACACAAAAGCTGGACTCGCCGGCAGGCGCAGCCACGCAGCCCGATCAAGGAGGCCACTTCGGCCCCTACGGCGGGCGTTTCGTCCCCGAGACGCTGATGGCCCCGATCGAGGCATTAGAAGCTGCTTATCTCGAAGCCAAGGCCGATCCGGCATTCCACGCCGAATTGGACAACCTGCTCACACACTACGCCGGGCGTCCCACGCCGCTTTACTACGCCAAGCGCCTCAGCGAATCGCTGGGCGGAGCGAAGATTTACTTGAAGCGCGAAGACCTGCTGCATACCGGCGCGCACAAGATCAACAATTGCCTCGGACAGGTGCTGCTCGCGCGGCGCATGGGCAAAAAGCGCATCATCGCCGAGACGGGCGCGGGGCAGCACGGAGTCGCCACGGCCACCGTCTGCGCCCTGTTCGGCATGGAATGCGTCGTCTACATGGGCGAGGAAGACATGCGGCGCCAGCGGCTGAACGTGTTCCGCATGCGGCTGCTCGGCGCACGCGTCTGCGGCGTGGCTTCCGGTAGCCGCACCCTGAAGGACGCCATCAGCGAAGCCATGCGCGACTGGGTGACCAACATTTCCACCACCCACTACCTGCTCGGCTCGGCACTGGGCTCACACCCCTACCCGATGATGGTCCGCGACTTCCACCGCGTGATCGGAGTGGAAGCGCGCCGCCAGATTCTCGAAGCCGAGCAGCGGCTGCCCGAGGTGATCTACGCCTGTGTCGGCGGCGGCAGCAACGCCATCGGCATCTTCCATCCGTTTCTCGAAGACAAATCGGTGCGGCTGATCGGCATTGAAGCCGGTGGCCAGGGGCCCGGGTTAGGCGAACACGCGGCCCGCATGAGCGGCGGCTCGCCCGGCGTCCTGCACGGGGCGTTCAGCTACCTGCTGCAGAACGACGACGGCCAGATCGCGCTGACCCATTCCGTCTCCGCCGGTCTCGATTACGCCATGATCGGCCCGGAGCATGCATGGCTCCACGACCAGCACCGCGCCGAATACACCTCTGTGGGCGACGAAGAGGCGCTGGAAGCAGCGCGGCGGCTCGCTCGCACCGAAGGAATCATTCCCGCCCTCGAATCCTCTCACGCCGTGGCCGAAGCCATCCGCCGCGCGCCCGCCGCCAAGGGAGAGGTCCACATTGTCAATCTCTCCGGCCGCGGCGACAAGGACATCGATATTTACCGCGAGAATTTCGTCGAACTCGACGCACAAGGACCCGATTATGCGCATTAAAGCCCTGTTTCAGCGATTGCGCGAACAAAAACGCCCGGCCCTGGTGGCCTATATCACCGCGGGAGATCCGTCGCCCGACCGCACCGCCGATCTGGTGGCCGCGCTCGAACGCGGCGGCGTCGATCTGATTGAGCTGGGAGTTCCCTTCTCCGACCCCATTGCCGACGGGCCCGTAATCCAATCGGCCTCCGAACGCGCCTTACAAGCCGGCACGTCAGTGGCATCGGTCCTCGAAATCGCCGAACAAATCCGCAGCCGCTCGGAAATTCCGCTCGTTCTCTTCTCTTACCTCAATCCGATTCTCCGGTTCGGAGTGGACGCCCTGGGGCGCGAAGCGAAGCGCTGCGGCATTGACGGCTGCCTGCTCACCGATCTAAGCGTGGAAGAGGCCGACAACACCGTCGCCGCAATCCGCGCCGCCGGGCTCGACACCGTATTCCTGGCATCCCCCACCAGCCCCCAGCGAAGGCTCGAGCTGGTGGCGAAGTACTCCACGGGGTTCGTCTACCTGGTGTCCCGCACGGGCGTGACCGGGGAACGCCAGAACATCGAATCGTCGCTGGAAACGCTGGTCCGCAACATGCGCCAGGTGACCGATACGCCGCTCGCGGTGGGCTTCGGCATCTCCACCCCGGAACAGGCCGCCGAAGTCGGCCGCCTCGCCGATGGCGTCGTGGTCGGCAGTGCCTTCGTGCGCCTGGTGGAACAGAATCTCCACAGCCCCGACCTCGAACGGAAGCTCGAAGAATTCGCCCGGAGCCTTTCCACGGCTCTCCATGGAGTGGCTGCGTGAACCAGGAAGAAGCGGCACAGCAGCTCGCTCTGCACCGGCGTTCCATTGATGAAATCGACCGCCGCATTGTGGCTTGCCTCAATGAGCGCGCCAACGTCGTGGAATTCATCGGCCGCATCAAGCAGCAAATGACCATGCCGGTGTATGAGCCCAAACGGGAAGACGACGTCTTCCGCAACGTCACCGAAAACAATCCCGGCCCGATGCCTTCGGACGCCGTGAAACGCGTCTTTGAACGCATCATCGACGAAATGCGCACCCTGCAGCGCGTTCGCATGCAAGCCGCTAAAGACGCGGAAAAGGAATCCTAACCCATGTTCGTAGTGATGGAAGAAGGCGCCTCGGAACTAAGCATCCAGCAGGTCATCGACAAGCTGGTGACCAACGGCTTTACCGTGCATCGCTCCACCGGAGTGGTGCACACCGTGCTCGGCTGCGTTGGCCCGAAAGAAGAGATGGACCCGCGCGACCTGGAACTGATGGAAGGCGTGAAGGAATGCCATCGCATCATCTCCCCCTACAAACTGGCCAGCCGTAACTTCAAACCCGCCGGCACGCAGTTCTCCGTGCGTGGCGTGGAAATCGGCGGGCGCAGCGTCGTGGTAGTCGGCGGCCCCTGCAGCGTCGAGAACCGCGACCAGATTGAACAATCGGCCGAGATGGTAGCCAAGGCCGGAGCCAAGGGCCTGCGTGGCGGCGCCTTCAAGCCGCGCTCATCGCCCTACAGCTTCCAGGGCTTGGGCGAAGACGGGCTGCGCATGATGCGCGATGCCGCCGATCGCAATCATCTGTTCGTCGTCAGCGAGGTCATGGATCACACCCAGATTCCCATGATGTCGGAGTATGTCGACATCTTCCAGGTTGGCGCCCGCAACATGCAGAATTTCAACCTGCTGAAGGAACTCGGCAAGTCGCGTATCCCCGTTCTGCTGAAGCGCGGCATTTCCGCCACCATTGAAGAGCTGCTGCTCTCCGCCGAATACCTCCTCTCGGGGGGCAACTACAACGTCATCCTCTGCGAGCGCGGCATCCGCACCTTTGAGAGCTACACCCGCAACACCATGGACATCTCCGCGATTCCTGTCGTGAAGAAGCTGAGCCACCTGCCGATGATGGCCGATCCCTCCCACGGCACCGGACGGCGCGACAAGGTGATCCCCATGGCCCGCGCCGCGGTCGCAGCCGGGGCCGATGGGATACTGGTGGAAATGCACCCCAATCCCGACAAAGCCCTCAGCGACGGCGCGCAATCGCTCTTCCCAGACCAGTTCCAGGACATGCTCCGGCAGTTGCGAATGATTGCCTCCGCAGTAGACCGCGAGATCTAACGGCATGATCGAAACGGTCACGATTGTGGGGGTCGGGCTGATTGGCGGCAGTTTCGCCCTGGGCCTGAAGGAAACCGGCTTCCAAGGCCGGATTCTGGGCGTCAGCTCGGAGCGTACGCTGGAAACAGCCAAGCGCATGAGCGTGATCGACCAGGGGGTGCCGCTCGAAGAGGGAGTGCGGCAAGCCGACTTGGTCTACCTGGCGCAGCCGATCTCCCAGATCCTCGAAGTCATTCCCCGCATCGGCCCCTGGCTCGGACCCGAAGCAGTGGTCACCGACGCAGGCAGCACCAAAGTGCAGATTGACCGCATGGCGCAGACTCATCTCCCGCCCGGATCCTTTGTCGGCGGCCATCCCATGGCAGGAAAGGAGTCGCGTGGCGTCGAAGCCGCCGAGGGAGGCTTGTTCCGTAACCGGCCCTACATTCTCACCCCATCCTCACACCCGCAAAGGGCGAACGTGCAAACGCTGGTTGAGCTGATCAGGCAGTTGGGCTGCCGTATCATTGAGCTCGCCCCTGACACCCACGACAGGATGATCGCCTACTATTCCCATGTTCCACAAATTGCATCCACAGCGTTAGCAGTTACCGTTTCTCGGACTGGTAGTACTAGAAGCATAGCCGGCCCAGGACTAATAGATATGACGCGGCTCGCCATGAGTTCGTACGCCGTCTGGAAGGACATCCTCGACACCAACGAGTCCGAAATCGGCCCGGCTCTCGATGCCTATATCTCTGTTTTAAAAGAACTTAGGAATACACTTCGATCCCCGGAAATGAGTCAGTCCTTCGACTCTGCGTGCCGCTTGGCAAAAAGCGTCCGAAGCGATTTTTGATTTTATTGACAAGCGGTGCAAAAAAAATTGTAGGAAACTTCCGTTGTGCGTTATGATGACGTTGCCAGTACAAGAACTGGCGAGGTTTGCACGATGGAACCAATTCAAACAGTCTCCCAAAGTCCTTCCGAGCAGTTCGCAAGAACGCTTCGTGCCGAGTTGCTCTCTAATGCCGGGGTAACCCGCATCCCGCAATGCCGGCGATTCACGGTTCTCTACTCGTCCGGCAGTCCCGCAGACAGTGTGTTCTTCCTGGACTCCGGCATCGTCAAAGTCGTCAAGCGGGGTCCTGACAACAAGGAAGTCCTCCTCACTCTGGTGAAGGCCGGCGAAATCTTCGGCGAGGAGGCGCTCCTCGTCGGGGGCCAGCGGCAGGCCTGCGCCGAGGTGGTGCAGGAAGGCTCCGTCTATATCATTCCCAAGGATCTGTTTGGCCACTTCTGCAACAGCAAACCCGAGGTGTGGCGGATGCTGGCGGAAATGCTGGCCAAGCGCGAACAGGGTCTGGAACAGAAGATCGAACTGCTGCTGATGCGCGATGTGGAGCAGCGGATCCTCCTCTACCTCGCCGATCTGGCCGAGGTGATGGGTGTGGCCGAGCAGGACGGCGGGCACTCCCTGCAGTTCTCCCAGGGCGAGATTGCCAGCCTCGTCGGAGCAACCCGCGAAACAACCTCCAGCACCCTCAACAGCCTCGCCCGGCGCGGCCTGGTGAGCCTCGGGCGGCGCAAGATGACCATCGCTAATCCCAGCACCCTGCGCGAAGCCGCGGAAACGCCACGGTTGCGGGTGGCCGCCGTCGGGTAAAGGTGTGCACGCCGCACACCTGTGAAGTCCCGGCACAGCTAAAAATACCGGAACTAGCTACAAATAAACAGGTTACGGTTTGGCAGCAAGCTTGCAACTTAGGCTGGCATGCGCGTCGTACCTCGTATCCTGGCTCTCCTCCCCCTGATCGCCTGTTACGCTTTCTGCAACCAGGACTCCGATACAAACGTCAATTCGCGTTACACCGTCGAATCCGTTGAGATCCCGCCAAAGGCTGAGTCAAAGCTCAGCCACGGTCTCAAGGACGACATTCGGAGCATCGTGGGCGTCAAGTTCAGCCAGGAAGCCGTCGACAAACTCACCCAACGTATTAAGAAGGAGCTTCGCGGCTACCAGATCGCCCAGAAGGTCACCAAAGGCGCCAAGCCCGAAAGCCTCCGCGTCATCTACGAGGTGATGCGGAAAAACCCCGATTTCGTGGTCCAGCCACGCCTCGCCTATCACTCCAAACAGAACTTCACCTTCGGCGCAATCGGGGATTTCGGCGACTTGAACAATCGCGTCTCCTTCGGCATTCTCACCGACAATGACGAACTGCTGGAGCGCTACTCCGGCTTCCGGGGCGGTTACTCGCGCACGGCGGCAGGCGGCAAATTCCGCGGCGGGTTCGTCGTGGAGAGTTTCCACATCCAATGGAGCCGGCCGGTGGAATCAGCGCTCGCACAGCAGGAGAAAGACGAAGTGCCGGGGATCTATCGCACCCGGCTGCACGTCTCCCCACGAGTTCAAGTCGAAGTATTACCAGGCGTCTTTGTTGGCGCCGGTATCAGCCTCCAACGATTCCAAACCCAATTTCCGGCCGCGCGGCACGAAAGCTCCAACGCGCTGATCTCTTCTCTGCGCTTTGATCGGCGGTGGGAGCCAACGGGAGCCGGCAAGCACAAGCTCGAGGCAGGTTACGATCTGCGCGCGGCCACCAGATCCTTAGACAGCGACTTTGCCTATAGCCGGCATTTTTTCCACGCCGAATACGCGTACCGGGAAGGCAAAAATTCCATCCGTGCTTCCTTCGTTGGCGGCGCGCTCACCGGGCGCGCCCCACTTTTTGACCGATTCCTCCTCGGCAACAGCCAGACTCTCCGCGGATACAACAAATTCGATATCGCGCCGCTCGGCGGTAACCGCATGGCGCACGGTTCGCTCGACTACCGCTATCGCTGGTTCCGCACCGTCTACGACACGGGGACGGTCTACAACCGGGGCGGCCAGTCGAAAGTCCTGCATTCATTGGCGGCAGGTTTCACCACCGGCCACCAGAAAGATGCGTTTTCGCTGCTGGTGGCATTCCCGTTGCGTGATGGCCGGATGGATCCGGTCTTTATTTTGGGGATGAGCTTTTAATGCCAACGCGAGCAAGACTGCCCGCCTTTTGCTGGGTTCCGGCAACCCTGGCGCTAGCTGTCTCCTTTGGCCTCATGGGCCAGGAGCTCACAACACTTTGGGACGGCAGGGAACTGCGCGTCTCCAGCCGGCTGCAGTTCCTTACTGGCCGAAGTCTCGATTCCGTACGCAACGGACGAGCCGTACCCTTCGATTTTCAACTGAGCCTGATGCGCGGCACCCTCACTGCCGCGCGCACCATTGAGCGCTTCACCATCAGCTACGATTTATGGGAGGAGAAGTTTTCCGTGGCCAGGCTCAGCCGCGACCAATCGTCCAGCCGCCAGGTGTCGCATCTCTCGCAGGAAGATGCCGCTGCCTGGTGCTTCGACAACATTTCCGTCCCCACTGCGGCGCTCGATCCGGATACGCCCTACACCGTGCATGTGGAAGTGCGCGCGGGCGATGGCCGCACCTCCTCCGCCTGGTTGAGCGAACCCGGAGTGAGCCTCACCACACTGATCGAAATCTTCAGCCGTCCCGCACGCACCCAGCAGCAGAAGTGGAACCTCCAGGCAGGACCCATCCGTCTCAAGGACGTCCGCCGCAAAGCCCCTGAGGCGAAATGAAGCAACTCCGCAACCGGCTGCTGTTGGCCTTTCTCCTGGCCGCGCTCGGTCCCCTTGTCGTTTCGCTCTGGGTCACCAGCGCCCTGCTGGAGCGGAGCCTTTCCCTCAATTCCACTCGCGAGATGGATTCGTTGTCGAAGGCGTTGCGCGCCACCGGGCGTGAGCTCTACCAGCAGGCTTGTGAGAATCTCCGCTCCGCCGTGGAGACGGGCCGTCTGCGGCCGGAACGTTTCGCCTTATCGGCGCGAACAACTTGGCCGCCCGAAGTCGCGGCATTTCACGAAAGCGGACGCAATGAAGGATTCGCACTGGCCGGCCCGAAGGGCGATCGCCTGGAAATGCTGGTGCGCCGCGACACGGAAGTGCTTCGCTACACACGCCAGATGAAATCGAGCCAGTTGCCGCGGCTGGCGGAGATGTACACCAGCGCCTGGGATCGCGTGGAAGAAAGCCGCACTCGCGATCTGCGCAGCGGGTTCCTCTATCCGCTGCTCCTCATCGGAGCGGCGGGCGGCGTACTAACCATCGTCGTGCTGGTGTTCTTCGCGCACCGTATTTCCAAACCCGTGCACCAACTCACGCAAGCGCTGGAGCGGCTGGCTGCCGGTGATCTTTCCGTACGCGTCGCCCCTCGGCGCAAGGATGAGATTGGCGCTGCCCTCGAAGCCTTCAATCGCATGGCGGAACAATTGGAGCAGAGCCGCGAACGCCTCATCCTCTTGACGCGCCTCTCCAGTTGGCAGGCCCTCGGGCGCAAGATGGCCCATGAAGTGAAAAACTCCCTCACGCCCATCCGCCTCACCGTCGAAGAGATGGCAGCCCGCCAACCCGCAGGCGTTGACCGCCAGTTCTTTGAGCAGGCCGCGGCCATCATTGTCGATGAAGTAAACCGGCTGGAAAAACGCGTGCGAGCCTTCTCCGATCTCGCCGCCGAGCCGCCCGTGCATTTCACCGATTTCGATATCAACGAAGTGATGGAGGAGCGCATTGCATTCCTCCGCTCCGCGCATCCCGAAGTGTTGTATAACCTGCGGCTGGCGCCCAGAGCCCCGCTGGTGCGGGCCGACGAAGATCTGGTGCGGGGCGTACTGACGAATCTGCTGGAGAACGCGGCCGAAGCAGCGGGAGCGGGCGGCGTAGTGCTTGGCATCACCGCCATCCACGATGGCGCACTGCGGATTGAAGTGCACGACTCCGGCCCCGGGCTGAGCCTGCACGCCCGCGAGACGCTGTTCGAACCGACGATATCCTTCAAGAAAACGGGCATGGGACTGGGGCTTTCCATCGCGCGGAAAAGCGCGCTGCTGTCGGGCGGCGATATCGAATGCATCCCCGGCGAGTTGGGGGGCGCGGCGTTCCGGCTCACTTTACGGCCGGCGGCCACCTCTTCAGTCCACCTCAGTGAAACGGAAACGGAATGGGCACAAAGCGAATCCTGATTGTCGACGACGAAGAGAATATTGGACGTAGTCTGCAGTGGATCCTCGAAGGGGATGGCTGTACGGTGACGGTGTGCCGCTCGGCGGCGGAGTTTCAGAGCGCGGGCAATCGCTTCGATCTGTATCTGCTCGATGTCCGGCTGCCCGATGGCAACGGGATTGATCTGCTGCGCCAGATCCGCCAGCAGGGCTCGCAATCACCGGTGATCATGATCTCCGGCCACGGCACCATTGCCATGGCGGTGGAAGCCGTGCGCCTGGGCGCATTCGATTTTCTCGAAAAGCCGCTCGCGCGGGAGCGTGTGTTGCTCGCCGTGCAGCATGCACTCGACCGCTCCAAGCTGGAACGCGAAAACCAATCGCTGCGGGAAATCGTAGGGGCCGCGCCGCGCATGATCGGCGACAGTGCTGCCTTCCGCGCCGTGGTGGAGCAGGCCACGCTCGCCGCGCGTTCCGATGCGCGCGTGCTGTTGATCGGTGAATCAGGCACAGGAAAGGAATTGCTCGCCGCGCATATCCACGACCACAGCCCGTTCACACAGGGAACGTTCGTCAAGGTCAACTGCGCGGCGATTCCCAGTGAGTTGATTGAAAGCGAACTGTTCGGGCACGAAAAGGGCTCATTCACCGGAGCCACGGGCCTGCGGCGCGGCAAGTTCGAACTCGCCGACGGCGGGACGCTGTTCCTCGATGAAGTGGGCGACTTGCAGCAAGCCTCGCAGGCCAAGTTGCTGCGTGTCTTGCAGGAGGGCGAGTTCCACCGTGTCGGCGGCGAGAAGCCCATCCGCGTCAGTGTGCGCATCGTGGCCGCCACCAATCGGAATCTCGAAGACATGGTGGAAAAAGAGAAGTTTCGCGAGGACCTCTACTACCGGCTTTCCGTGGTGCCCATCCGCCTCCCTGCCCTGCGGGAGCGCCCTTCCGACATACGGGCGCTGGCCGGCTACTTCCTCGACGAGTTCTGCACCCGAAACAATTTCCGCCGCAAATGTTTGGAAGAAGAAACGTACTCCATGCTGGAGCAGTACCACTGGCCCGGCAACGCCCGCGAGTTGCGCAATGCCGTGGAGCGCATGGCGATTCTCTGCCCCACCGATTCCATCCCCTGCGCCGCGATTCCCGCCGAGATTCGCATCGGACGCGCGGCGGGCCCCCGATCGTCTCTCCAGGAAGCACGCGAGTCGGCGGAACGCGAACACATCCTGCGCGCATTGGAACAGGCCAACTGGAACGTATCCGGAGCCGCGCGCACGCTCGGCATGGAACGCACCAATCTGCACAAGCGCATGCGCTCACTGGGGCTGCGGCGCGAAACGGTTTGACATTGCCGCGAGCGCTCCGTTAGACTCCAGTTTCTAAGGAGTATCGATCCTTTGGCTGGATTATTTGAAAGCCTCTCCGCCTTTACCGTATTTCTCGCCATCTCCGCGATCGGCTTCGTCTTCCTCGTCGTTTCGTTTGTGTTTGGCGAAGTGTTCGATCACTTCGGTTTCGATCACGACATCGACCATGATATAGACGGCGGCGGCGGACCGACTTTCTTCAGCCCGCGTGTGCTCAGCGTGTTCATCACGGCCTTCGGCGGCGCGGGCGCGATCGCCACTTATTATGGGCTTTCCACGCTACCCGCTTCGGGTGTCGGCTTGCTCAGTGGCGGCGCGTTCGGCGCCATGATCTACGCCTTCGCCCGATTTCTCTTCGGCCAGCAGGCCACGACGGAAGTAAAGACCGGCGATTTCGTGGGGAAGACGGCACGCGTGATCATCAGCATTCCCAAAGATGGCGTGGGTCAGGTGCGATGCCAGATCGGCGAAGAGATGGTGGATAAGGTGGCGCGGTCGAGTGACGGAAAGGCGATCGGCGAGAATACTCCTGTTCAGGTGCAACAGGTGCTGGGCGAGATGGTGATCGTGAAGCGGATGTGAACCATGCTGCAGGTGGATGCGCTGGCCGCGAAAGCTGTCGAAATAGAACTTTCTCCCGGTGAGACAGTGCTATGGGCCGGCCGCCCCGAGCCCGGTATCCATTTCCGCAAAGAAGATTTCTTTCTCATCCCATTCAGCCTGCTCTGGGGCGGCGGCGTGGTTTTCATGATCTTCATGTCTCTGGGTGTGAGCCGGAAGGTAGCCGCGGAGGAGCCCCCGCCGTTCATGCTAATCGTTCTGTCCGTCTTTTTCGTGATGGGGCAATACTTCATCTGGGGCCGGTTTGTTTATGCCAGTTGGAAAAAGAAGCGGACATTCTATGCGCTTACCAACCGGCGTGTCATCGCCGTGCAACACGGCACGCGGCATCAGACGGCATCGGCGTTTCTCGACAGCCTGCCGGCACTGGAGTTGCTAAAAGGCCGCGGTGACGTGGGCTCGCTGCGATTCAAAGAGTCAGTTCCGTTCAACCAGATGGGAATGATGGCCTGGGACAGCATGGCCATGGGCGCCTCGCCGTCTTTCATTGCTGTCGCCCACGCCCGCGAGCTATACCAGTTCATCCTCCAGGCCCGCGAACAGGCGCGCACCAATCAGCCGCAACGAATATCATAGAGTCCGACAGGCCTTCTATGCTGCATCTGCTCCTGCTCTCCTTCGCCGCGGCTCCGTTGCCGGCGGCCGATCCCGTCTTTCCCTACGGCGCTGTGTACTTCCGCAAGTCGAATCCTCCGCAAGAGGATTGGGCCCGCGATCACGCCACCGCCGCGAAGATCGGCATGAACATGTTCCGCCACTGGTTCATGTGGTCGGCCGTCGAAGTCGCCCCCGGCAAGATGGACTGGCGCGATTACGACATGCAGATGGATCTTGCCGCGAAGAACAATATCCGCGTAATTCTGGCGGAAATGGTGACGGCGGCGCCCGAATGGGCATTCACCAAATACGCCCATGCGCGTTATCTGGCCGCCGATGGCAAGCCGGTGGAGTCGGGCATTTCCGGATCGAGCGCAACAGGCGGATTCCCGGGGCTCTGTCTGGACAATGAAGATGCCAAGGGGATGGCCGAGAAGTGGCTGCTGGCGCTGATTGCACGCTACAAGGATCACCCCGCAACGATGGGCTACGACCTGTGGAACGAGCACACCGCGCAGGGCGGCTCGGCGCAGAACATGCTCTGTTACTGCCCCGCCACGCAACGTAAATTCCGCGAATGGCTGAAGCAGAAATACGGAACCCTCGAAGCGCTCGGCAAAGCCTGGTACCGCTACAGCTACGCCGATTGGGACGACATTCATCCCCCGAAGAATCTCTCCGGCTATCCCGAAAGCCTCGACTGGCTGCAGTTTCGCATTGACAACGCGCACCGGCTCGCCAAATGGCGCGTCGATCTCTTCCGCAAGAACGACACGAAAAACAAGGTTGTGGCGCATGGCGTGGCAATGTCCTTGGAAGGGCATCCATCAGCCACCTACGACGAATGGCGCTCAGCGGCGGATGTCGATGTATGGGGTTTCACCTGGGTCGCTTCGCGCAAAGGTTCCGAGCCCTGGAAGCAGTTTCACGCCGTCGACCTGGTGCGCGCCGGGTCGCGCGGAAAACCCTTCTGGCATGCCGAGGCGCAAGCCGGACCTCTATGGATGCAGCCGCAAGTGACGGGCCGCCCCCGCGAGGACGGGCGCATTACCGACGAAAAGGATATTCGGATCTGGAATATGATTTCCATCGCCGGCGGAGCCACTGGCATTCTGTATCCGCGCTGGCGTCCTCTGCTCGATGGCCCATTGTTCGGGGCGTTTGGAGCATTCGGCATGGATGGCTCGGTGACGCCTCGCGCGGAGATGACGGGCAAGATCGCGCGCTGGGCCAACGCCAACGGCGATCTGTGGAAAGCCCGTCCGGTGCGCGGGGAAGTGGGCATCGTCTGGATCCCCGAATCGCAATTGTTCAACTATGTGCAGCAGGGTTCCACCGAACATTACGCCCAGTCAGCCCGTGGCGCCTACCAGGCCTTCTTCGACAACAATATTCAAGCCGATTTCGTGCACCTGGATCATATCGCCGAATACCCGCTGGTGTACCTGCCCTATCCGATTCATCTGAAGCAGGCAACCGTGCAGAAGCTGATCGCGTATGTGCGGAATGGCGGCACGCTGGTCAGCGAGGGATTGCCTGCCTACTTCGGAGATCGCGGCAAAGTAGGCACTGTACAGCCGAACTTCGGCTTGGACGAATTGTTTGGCGCGCGCGAGTCCTATGTCGAGTTCACTCCCGATTTGCTCGAAGACTATTCCTTCACCGTGCGCGGCCAGAGCATGGCGGGGCGCTACTTCATTCAGGAATACGAAACCAAGGGCGGGCGCGCTGTGGGCCGGCATGCCAGTGGCCGCACGGCCGCGGTAGAACATTCATCAGGCAAAGGCCGCACACTGCTCATCGGCTCGTTCCCCGGCGCCGGCTATTTCAAGCGCCCCACGCCGCAGGCTCGCACCTTCTTTGCGGGACTGCTCGATTGGGCCGGCATCACCCGTACGCTCACGGTGAGCGATCCACTGGTGAAAGCCCGGCTGCACCGTGGCCCGGACGGCAAGGTGCTCTACATCCTCAATCCGACGCGCCAGGAACGGCCCGTGGTGGTGGAATTGGGCGAGGCCATCCGCACGGCGAAAGACGCGTGGGACACCAAGCCAGTGCGCGTGGAAGGACGCAAGCTGTCGGCAACCATAGGGGACCGGGATGTGGCGATAGTGCGGTTGCAGTAGCGGATTCAAAGTAGCGGGACACTTTCCAGCGCCCGCTGCCTGCGCCAGCCGCTTATCAAGAGTGGCAAGCGAGACTTTGTGGCGAGATGCAAGTTCGAGATACGAGGCGTCGTAAACCGTAAGTTGATAGGTCCTCGCCATCCGCATTACTTCGTCTTCGTCCACGCCGAGGTCAACTCGTAGACGTTCGCACACCACCAGGATGTTGCGAAGTTCGAACCAGAACAACGCCGGTATTCCTGCCATCGTCTCTTGCGGATAGTATTTCCACAGTCGTGACTGGCCTCAAGTCGCGGCGGCGAGCGAGAATCCGGCCGATAGCGGCGTTGATCTCGGCGGACCTTGGCTCAGCCTCAGGGACCAACCGGGCTATGCGACGGCCATGCCGCGTGATAACCAGTGTCTCACCGCGCTCGACTTCGGTTTATAGTCGCAGCAGATGCGCTTTCGCTTCAGAAGCTTGGATTTCTCGCATAAATAACCGGCCGAAATGACTGGTCACATCATAGGCCTTCTCTTCAAGGTTGCAGCAAAGCCAACGGTAGTTGCGCTGGGCACACGGACGTGATACCAAGTTAACTAGGTATGGCGCGTAAACCCTCCGATATCCTCCAAGGCACACTCACTCTGCTCGTCCTCAAAACCCTCGCCGCGCGAGGCCCGTTGCACGGCTACGGCATCGCTACTCATCTATTGGAAGCCTCGGAGGACGCCCTGCGAGTGGAAGAAGGCTCGCTCTATCCCGCCCTCCACCGCATGGAAGAGGAAGGCTGGGTCAAGGCCACTTGGGGAATGTCGGAACTGAGCCGGCGCGCCCGCTTCTATGCCATCACTGCCGCCGGCAAACGGCAACTGGCGTCAGAAGAAGCCCGCTGGGCGGGAATTACCGCGGCCGTCAATCGCGTGCTGAGGTACGTCTAATGAGTCTCTGGGATAAGCTCCGCAACACACTCCGGCCCGCCAACGTCGACCGCGAAATCGCCGAAGAGATCGACTTTCATCGCGCCATGGCGGCACGCGACAGCAATCGCACGGTCGGCAACGCCATATACTGGCAGGAGGAAACAAGGCAAGTGCGCTTGCTTCCGTGGCTCGAATCCGTCCTGCAGGATGCACGTTACGGGCTGCGCGAACTCGGCCGCGACAAAGGGTTCACCGCAACGGCGATTCTCTCGCTTTCGCTCGGCATCCTCGCCGCCACATCCATGTACAGCGTGATATATGGCGTCGTCATTGAGCCCTTTCCCTATCGCGACGTGGACAACCTGGTGAGCATCGAAGTGCGCGGCAAGGGCGAGCGCTACGGCAAGATGTACTACAACGTCGACGAGTACGCCACCTTCGCCGCGCGCGCCACTGTCTTCGAAGGGCTCGCGGCATCCACCATTTCCGATGTCCTGTGGATCAACAACTCGGAACCCCTGCGCCTGCGCGGGAATCACATCTCGCATAACGGCTTCGAAGTCATGGGCGTGCCCGCCATGCTCGGCCGCATCGTGACGGCCAAGGAAGAGAACCCGGAAACAAAGGCGGTGCTCGGCCATCGCTTCTGGATCCGCCAATTCGGCGGAAGCCTGGATGTGCTGGGCAGCACCATGATCCTCAATGGAAAACCGCGCACCGTGGTGGGAGTAATGCCGCCGCGCTTCATGTTCCGGGGCGCGGATGTGTACCTGCCCACCGTGTACCGCCGCGGCGAATCGCCGGAGGGAGTAACAGGCGTCCACATTACCGGCCGCCGCCGTGCCGGGGTCAGCGACGCACAGGCGCAGGCCGATCTCGATCCGATCGTGCGCGACCTCGCCAAGGAATCGCCCGCACAGTATCCGCCGAATTGGAGCGTGTCTCTCCGCTCCTTCAAGCAATCCTTCCCCAGCAGCATCCGCAATCAACTGTGGATCATGTTTGGCGCCGTCGGATTACTGCTGCTCATCGCCTGCGCCAACGTATCGAATCTATTGCTGGCGCGGGCGGCAACGAGGCAGCGTGAGATCGCGATGCGCGCCGCGCTGGGCGCTGGACGCAGACGGCTGTTCCGGCAATTGCTCACCGAAAGCGCACTGCTGGGTGTCATGGGAACGCTGTTGGGAATCGCCGGTTCGTGGACGGGATTAAAAGCGATTCTCGCCGTTGTGCCGCAGGGCGTGATTCCCGATGAAGCCGAAGTCGTGCTGAACTTGCCGGTGCTCGGCTTCAGCGCAGCCATCTCGATGGCTTGCGTGCTGCTGTTCGGATTGGCGCCGGCGCTGCATGCCACAGGCGTGGAGCCCGCACAGCCTCTACGCGAAGCGGGCCGCTCCACCAGCGGAAGCCGCCGCATGAACTGGTTCCGCAGTTCGCTGGTGGTTGTGGAATTGAGCCTCGCTGTGATCCTGCTGGCGGGCGCGGCCCTTTCTCTCCACACGTTGGTGCGGCTCTATCAGGCGCCGCTCGCGGTGGGCGTCGACAACCGGTTGGTGGCGCGCATCCCGTTGCGCGCGGCGCGTTATCCCAACGCAGAGAGCCGCACGGCCTTCCTGCGCCATTTGCTCGATCGGTTGCGCGAAACGCCGGGAGTTCTCGGCGTTGGCATCAATACAGGAATTCATCCCCTCGGCAGTTGGAGACTCCCCGTAGAGATCCCGGGCGAGCCGAATGCTGACTCGCGGCCAGTACCCATGAATCAGGTCAACGAAGGCTACCTGCAAGCCACGGGCATTCAGCTACGCCGTGGCCGCTGGCTCGACGCGGCAGACATCGCGTCGCAACGACACGTCGCCGTAGTCAATGAAACGTTCGCCAAACGCTACTTCGGCGGCGTGGACCCGCTGGGAAAGACCGTCCGTATGCCTCGCCTCAAGCAGCCTCCGTTCTCACTACAGGACGATCACTTTGAAATAGCAGGCATCGTGCAGGATGCTCTGCACGAGCTTCACAACAACGATCCCTACCCCGAGATCTACATGCCGTATTCGCTCACTGGCTTGGCTGAGGCCCTCGTGGTCCACACCGCGGGTGACCCGATGGCCATGGCCAAACACATCCGAGCCCATGTCCAACAAATGGACGGCTCGCAGTTCGTCGACGAAACGCGCACCCTGGCCAGCCTCATGGATCTCCACGTCTATAGCCGCGGCCGCTTCTATCTCTGGCTCATCGGAGTGTTCGCCGCGCTGGGGCTCCTGCTGGCAGTGATCGGAATCTATGGCCTGCTGTCACAGGTTGTGTCCTCGCACCGCCAGGAATACAGCATTCGCATGGCCGTCGGCGCCGGCTTCGGCCAGATCGTAAGGCTCGTGCTCCTTCGCGGCATGAAGCTGATTGCCATAGGCCTTGCCGCCGGCATCATCATCGCCGTCGTCCTGCTCCCCAGGGTCGGATGGCAGTTGGACGTGCATCGCACGTACGATCCGCTCTCGCTGGGCGGGGCTGCAATGGTGTTGGTGCTCGCGGGTGTGGCCGGGTGCCTGATACCGGCGGCGCGGGCTGGCCGCACGAACCCGGTGGAGGCGTTGCGTTGAGATACACTGCAAAGAAGTCGCTATGAATTACCGACTCTGAATCACAATCAACCCCGGCGTGGCCGGGACGAAGCGGGCGGTGCTGACCTAGCGGCGATTCCTCGTGCGCGGGTGGCGGCAGCCCGCGGAAACAGCGAGGATCAAGATGAATACCACTGCGGCAAACTACGCCGAAATACTGGAGCAAGTAGCTTCCACCACGATCGCCCAAAACGCAGCCCAGGTTGACCAGGAAGGCGCCTTCCCCCAAGTCTCAATTGCGGCACTGCGCGAGGCCGGCCTGCTCGGCGCCGTGAGCGCAACAGAAGTGGGAGGCCTCGGCCTCGGCATACAAGGCGCGGCGCGCATCGTCCGGCGTATCGCCGAGGAGTGCGGTTCCACGGCAATGGTGGTCACCATGCACTACTGCGGCGCCGCCGTGCTCGAAGCGCATGGTTCGATGGAAGTGCGGCGCGCCGCTGCTTCCGGCGAGCACCTCAGCACCCTCGCCTTCAGCGAATCGGGATCGCGAAGCCACTTCTGGGCGCCCAATGGAACCGCCGAAACACAAAACGGCCATATTGTTTTAAACGCCAGCAAGAGCTGGGTGACCTCAGCTTCCCACGCTGCGGCTTACGTCTGGTCTTCAAAACCCCTGGCGGCCGAAGGCTTCAGTACGCTCTGGCTCGTTCCGGCCACGGGCAGCGGCATCGCGGTGAAAGGCCCCTTCCACGGCATGGGGCTGCGTGGCAACGATTCCTCCCCGGTGATGGCCGAAGGCGTTAACGTGCCGCCCGGCGCACAACTCGGGGAAGACGGCAAAGGCTTCGACATCATGATGGGCGTCGTGCTGCCCTTGTTCAACGTGCTAATTGCATCCTGCTCGAACGGGCTCATGGCAGGCGCCGTTCGCCGCACCGTCGCTCATGCCGCCGCCGTGCGCCACAGCGACACTGGCTCCTCGCTCGGCGAGTTGCCCACCATTCGCAATTACATCGCGCGGATGCAGGTGAAGTCGTCGATGGCCGATGCCCTGCTGCAGGACACCATCGCGGCACTTGGCGCGCAGCGCGCCGACGGGATGCTGCGTGTTCTGGAGTGCAAAGCAGCGTCGGGTGAAACCTCGAACGAAGTGCTGGACATCGCCATGCGCGTCTGCGGTGGCGCCGCGTTCCGCAAGGAAGTCGGCGTGGAGCGCCTGTTCCGCGACGCCCGCGCAGCCGGTGTGATGTCGCCCACCACGGATCAACTCTACGACTTCATCGGCAAGGCCGTATGCGGCATGCCTCTGTTCTAGGAAGCCACGATGAACGATACCTTACTGCTCGGCGCGGTGTCTTATGACCCGAAGGTGGTCACGATCTGGGAAGGCTTTCAGCAATACTTCGCGGAGCGCGGCCTGCCTTTCGATTTCGTCCTCTATAGCAACTACGAACGTCAGGTGGAGGCGCATTTTCTCGGCCACATTCACGTGGCCTGGAACTCGCCTCTCGCCTGGCTGCAGTCCGAACAGATCGCGGCGCGGTTGCAGCGGCGTGCCTCGGCGATTGCCATGCGCGATTCCGATTGCGATCTCACTTCCGTGATCGTCGTGCGCAGCGATAGCGGCATCGGCGGCGTGGCCGATCTGAAAGGCAAGCGTGTAGCGGTCGGGGCACAAGATTCACCGCAAGCCACGCTCATCCCGCTGCTGGTCCTGGCCGAAGAAGGGCTGGAGCCCCACCGCGACTTTGAAGTGGTCCCATTTGATGTGCTGCTGGGCAAGCACGGCGATCACATCGGCGGGGAGCGCGACGCGGCGCGGGCGTTGCTGGAAGGCAAGTGCGACGCCGCGTGCATGATTGACGCCAATCACATGCTCTTCCAGCAGGAGGGCACACTTCCGGGCGGCGCCACGCGCAGCCTGCTGCAGACGCCGCTCTACGATCACTGCAATTTCACGGTGCTCGATGACGCCCCGGCGGAGGCCATCGCGAAGTTTCGGTCGCTGCTGTTTGAAATGTCATACGCCGATCCGCAGGTGCGGCGCCTGCTCGATATGGAAGGCCTGAAGCAGTGGAAGGAGGGACGCGCGCAGGGCTACGCAATGCTCGATCGCGCCATCTGCCGCTTCGGAACCATCGATCCATTCGTGGATCAGGTTGTGGAGAAATGCAGCTAGATCTGGGTGATCTCACCTTCGCGCGTGGTGGAGCGTTGTTGGTGCGGCGGGCGATCCTTCGTTGCTTGCCCGAAGAAACACTCGCTGTCACCGGGCGTGCGTCTGACTTGGCGATTGATCTGCGCGCCTGGTGCCGCGGCGAAGGGCACACGCTGCTGCGTTGCGAAGCGGGACCGCCACTCGATGCAGTGATCGCTGCGGGACCCGCCGTGCGGCAACGCTGGCAAGGCGCCGAGCGCGCCGGGGGGATGGATACGATTCATCCGCATCCGCCGCGCCGCTGGGGACTGGCCGCGCGCGGAGCACTGGTGGAAGCGGGAACACCGGAGTTCCGTTTTGCATTGGATGACAAGCTGCCGGTGTGGTCAGAGGACGCGGCCCGTTTGTATGCGCAGGCCGCGGCGGCGCAGTGGGATCCCGCCACCGCGGTGCCCTGGGACACGCCCTTTGAACTCCCGGATGAGGTGGAAGACGCAGTGGTGCAGGTGATGACGTATCTCATCGAGAACGAAACCGCGGCGTTGGTGGTGCCGAGCCGGTTTCTGGCACAACTCCATCCGCACTTCAAGGAGGTGATGCAACTGCTGGCCATCCAAGCCGCGGATGAGGCCCGGCACATTGAGGTATTCACGCGTCGGGCAATGCTGAAGCGATCGCAGCTAGGATTGTCGACGGCAGGCGGACAGGCTTCGTTGCAAACGTTGGTGGAGGAGCCCGATTTCGCCATCGCCACGTTTCTGCTTTCGGTGTTAGGGGAAGGCACGTTCCTCAGCCTGCTGTGGTTCCTGCAGCACTACGCGCCGGACCCCGTGACAGCGGCCGTGTGCCGCCTGGCGGCGCAGGATGAATCGCGTCACGTGGCGTTTGGCATGTCGCACTTGCGATCGCATTTGGCCGGCGAGCCGGCGTTGGCGGCGAAGCTCATGAACGCGGTCCACAAGCGCCACGATGCATTGCGGCATACGGCCGGGTTGAACGCGGAAGTGTTCGATGCCCTGGTGCTGATGGCGGCTGGGTCTTGGGATCCAGAGGATTTGGCCTTCGGTTATGACGCAATGGACGCATTGCTTGCCGACATGCATACCCAGCGTATCCGGAGAATGTTGAAGCTGGGGTTTGATGAGGCGCAGGCGGAGGAGATGTCCTCGCTGCATACGCGCAATTTCATGTAGGAATGAAGCCCGTGCCTACTTCACGCGCTGCAAGATGCTGATCACCTCATCCCCGCCAATGGCCGTCTTGCCAACCACCATCCCCAGCAGCCGGAACCCGCTATCACCAGCTTGCTGCAATTCCTTCTGCATGGTCGAAGTACGCTTGGTGGCCAGCAGGAGATATTCGATTCGCTGCGGCGCGCCATCCAGGTTCTTCTCCAGAATCACCGCGACTTCCCGGCCACCGAAGGCCGACTGAAACACAGTCTGCCCGCAATAGGAGAACCCCTCGGCCCCAGCTTCCTGCAGTTCCTTCTGCATAGTTCCCGTACGGGAAGTGGCCAACAGTTTATACCGCCGCTTACCGGTGGAGCCATCGGCGCTCTTCGCCATCACGGTGACCACTTCCTTGCCACCCATGCCGGTCTCCCCGCCCATGACACTGCTGAAGACGAACCCTGCCTCAGCAGCATCGTTCATCTCCTTCTCCATGGTCGAAGTGCGATTGGTGGCAAGGACGCGATAATCCACCTTCTGCGCGCAAAGCTGGCTCAGAGCCGCCAGCAGGAGCAAACAAGAGAGACGCATAGTTACGCCAATGTGTTGATGGATCCGACCCGCTGCGCTTCAAACGCCTGGATGGAAGCTTCCTGCTGCTGGATATACCCAAGCTCATCGATGCCTTCGAGCAGACAGTGCTTGGAGAACCCATCGACAGCAAACTCCACCTTGCGTCCATCCGGCAGTTCCAAGGTCTGCGAAGCCAAATCCACCTTCAGCTCCCACGCCGGATTGGCGAACAGCGCCGCGTGCACATCGCGCGACACCACAATCGGCAGCAGCGCGTTCTTCAACGAATTCTGCTTGAAGATATCGGCGAAGCTGGTGCTGATCACCGCACGGAAGCCGTATTGCGTCAGAGCCCAGGGAGCATGCTCGCGCGACGATCCGCAGCCGAAGTTGTCCCCGGCCAGCAGGATCTGCTTCGTCTTCGACTCCGCCTTGTTCAGTATGAAATCAGGCTTCGGCGACCCGTCGGATTCGTAGCGCCAATCGTTGAATAGCTGGTCGCCGAGGCCGTCCTTCGAAATCGTCTTCAGGAACCGTGCCGGGATGATCTGGTCGGTGTCGATGTTGTCCACGGGCATGGACACGTATTGGCTGGTAAAGGAAGTGAATTTACTCACAGCATGGTCCTCACATCGGTGACTACGCCGGTGACGGCGCTGGCGGCTGCTGTCAGCGGGCTGGCGAGCAGCGTGCGGCCACCCTTGCCCTGACGGCCTTCGAAGTTGCGGTT
>JAFDVS010000127.1 GCA_018268935.1 Acidobacteriota bacterium
CTTTACTTCGCGTTCGGCAATCTCATACAATTCGCGCGGCGTGCGCGACCCCGACAAAACCAGGCTGAGAATCGGCGATGCCTCCGTATCCAGCTTGCGAATCAACGGCGGCTTGGCGTCGCGCGGCAACAGGCTGATTACCGTCGCCACCGCATCCCGCACGTCCTGCGCCGCAACGTCGATATTCCGCTTCAAATCGAACGTGATGGTCACGATGGACTGGCTCTCGGTCGAAGTGGAGCGAATATTGTCGATGCCCTCCACCGTGGCGACGGCGTCTTCGATCCGCCGTGTAATTGTCGACTCGATCTCCTCAGGCGACGCCCCAAACAGGAGCGTCCGCACCGTGATCATCGGCATATCCACGTCGGGAAAGCGGTCCACACCGAGCTTGCTGTAGGAGACGCTCCCAATCACGATCAGCGCCATGATCAGCATCACGGCGAACACGGGGCGGTGGATGCAGATTTCGGCGAGCTTTTGCATTACTGGCTCACCACTTCCACTTTCTGCCCCTGCACAAAGCGGTCCGATGGATCGAGCACGTACCGCTCTCCCGCCTTCAGGCCCGAAAGCACCTCCAGCCGGTCAGGGTTCGTCAACCTCCGCCCGACTTTGATCTGGCGATCTTCCAGCGCACTATTATTCACCACGAAAACACGGTCCACACCGGCAAAGCTGATCACGGAGGAAAGCGGCACCGCGATCCCGCGAGCATTCGCGTCCACTGTGATCGTGGCTTCGATGAACGCACCGGCCCGCAGGTTGCCATCTTCGTTCGGCATTTCGCCTTCCACTACCAGCGAGCGGTTTTGTGCCTCGATCGACGGGCTGAGGCGAACCACGCGGCCAGGATGCGAGGCAGCCTGCCCTTCGAACATCAGATCAATGCGCTGCCCGGCCCGTACTTTGAAGGCCACACGCTCCGGTACCTGTAACCGCGCCCGCAGCGGATGCCAGCGTACCAACACGACTGCCGGTGCATTCACCGCCAGAAACTCACCCACCGTGGCCAGCCGCTGGGTGATGGCGCCTCGAAAGGGAGCCCGTATCAACGTATCGGTCAACTGTTGCTTAGCCAGGGCGATTTCCTGCCGCCGCTGCAACAACTCCGCACGAGTGCGAAGCACCTCTTCCACCGCTCCCTGATATCTCGCTTCCGCCGCCTGCAGATTGACCCCGGCACGCTGGTAGTCGACGTTCGAGACGATGCCTTTCTTGAACAGTTCGTTCGCATTGCCGAACATCAGCTTGGCTTCGCGCAATGATGCGGCCGCCTGCCTCACAATCGCGGTGTTTACCGGGTCAACTTCATCGCCGTCTTTCGGGCCCAGGCCCAGGCGTGCCCGAGTCTGCTCCATCGAAGCCTCCGCCTGCCGCAGCCGCAGTTCGTAATCTTCTTTCTCCAACTCCGCGATGACTTGGCCTTCCTGCACCCGGGTCCCCAGATCGACGTGAAGCTTTTGCACGCGCCCCGGCACCTTGGCTCGCAGCGTCGCCTGGTCTTCCGCCTGCAGCTCTCCCGTTGCCGCGATGATCTCCGGAATCGCCTCCAGCGCCGCATCACGAACCTTCACCGTCACCTTGGGAGCCGTGGTGGCCTTCACGGTGTCATTGGAGTAGGGTCCGCTACAGGATATGGAAAAGAGACCAAATAATGCGAAAACACAACGGCGAGGCATGGAACTTGTCGGGTTTCATTATATCGGTTACCAGGCCGGCTTACGTCAAGGCCGGCCCGTTCACCGCTTCGCCAGGCCGCGCCACATTGTCGTGTACCGGCTCCACCGACAGCAGCCGTTGTGAATGACGTAGGTAAAAGCCCCTGTATCGATGCCCTTCTTCGATGGAATTGACCACTTGCTTCGAAGCGCAAAACCTCACCCCGTCGATGCGCAGATGGTATAGCGGCTGGCTGTCCTCCCAGTCCTCGAAGCTCTGCGCGGTTCCTTCCTCAGCGTCGTCGCCTAGCCATTCTTTCTGGCGTTCATCGAGGCTGATGTGGTCATTTACGCCGCGCATCTCGACATCACCTTTCCCTTCGGCAATATCGACGCGAGTCGCGATCAGATCCGCTACAACCCGCCAGGGGATCACGTAAAAACCAATGCCTGTGAGAAACAACGGAAGGTATCGCAACACCAGTTGAGCCGTATTGTCCTCGGCGAAACCCTCCACAAACGGCAGGATCATCGGCCACACCGCCGCCAGAAGCATCGATGCCGCAATCCAGACGCAAGAGCCCAGCAGTTCGCGTGTCAGCCGGCTTTGTTGCCGCGCCGTCAACTGACCCTTGCGATTGGCTTCGAGGTCAGCCTTCGTAAATCCGAGAAAGCGCTGGAGGTCCATCTGGACCTCCTCCGGCGACCGCATCCGGTAGCCGTACTGAACGTAGGACATGGTCTCTTATCTACTGGATCAGCAGGAATACACTGTTGCTCTCGCGCCCGTTGATGCGGACGCGAACGGGAACGCCACCGTCCTGACCGGCAGCATCCTCTGGAAGCCGGAAACGAACCAAAGCCGTGCCCACCTGGTTCGGTGCGCCACCGGCCCAGATTGCCTCGACTACCCGATCCGCCAGCAGCACTTCCACCGTATCCTGCAGCGGATTCGGCGGATCAGCAGGCAGCGGGAAGCCATCGAGTGACGGACGCGCATAAGGTCCAAAGCCCGTTCCAAACAGCGTGATCGTTTCCCCACGCTGCGCCGGGCGGTCCGGCGTGACATCGTCCCCGTTCTCCCGAATGGCCGCGGCCAGCGTCTGATCCTTCACTTTGCGCGAGAACAAGCCCGGTGCATTGCGAACCACCCGCATCGTGGATTGCACTTCGGGATACGAACTCCACTTCACGGCGACGTTGTACACGCCCTCCGCTAAGTCAGAAGGAATCTGCAAATTGATCTGCTCCGGCGATACGAAGACCAGCGGCAGATAGCGGCTACCCATGCGAACCACTACATTCCCAATCGTCTGGGCCAATGGATTGTTCGGCCCCACTTCATAAGAAGACGCCAGGTTCGCGCCGTAGATGGTTCCGATGGATCCCGGCGCCACCAGTGGCTCCGGGGTCTCGCCCGCGGCATTGCGCACACCCGCTTCTTCCGCATAGGGGGTAATATCCAGCAGTGCGCGCACCACACGTGGCACCGTCATCTGCACACTCCCCATCCGGTACGTCCCGGTCAGGTCTCCGTCCCAACGGCGGAACCGGTACCCCGGCTTGATCTCAGCCGTCACCATGACATTCGTGTCCGAGGCATAGAAGCCATCCGCCGACACAGGATCCAGGTGGAACACGGCGCCCGTTCCCGGATCGGCCGAAGCCGCCAGGCGGAAGTAATTCCTGTAATTGGCCACCAGCGTTACCGCGGCGTCACTGCCGAACACATACGTGCGGTCGGCGGGCCCGCCGTCAGACCAGCCTTCAAATTGCAGCCGGCTGGTGTTCGAGGTCGTCAGCGCCGAGCTGGCCTTGATCACCACCTGCTCTCCCTCCGCCTTATCAAAGGTGCAACTACCGGGGCACTCCCGTCCGTCCACGGTAAACGCCATTCCCGGAGGATTCGAGGTCACAGTCAGCCGGCTCAGCGGTTCGTAAGTGGCGATCATCCGGAACCCGGAGGTGACGTGCTCACTCGTAATCGTTACCGTCTGCGTCGCCGGCCCACCGTTGGACCAGCTCTTGAATCGGTAGCGCCGTCCACGCGAGTCCGTCTGCTCCAGCGGAGCGGAAACCTCGTAGGACATCCCGACACCCCAGGTGAAATTGTAGGCAACCCAGCTATCCTTGCCATCGATCTTCAGCTTCAGATTCGTTGGCGTCGTGACGAAACTCGCCCCCGCGCCACGCACGAACCGCGCCGTCAATGTCTCCGGCGTGCTTGTGTTGTTCACTACGTAAAGGTCGTTGAGCTGCGCCCCGTTGCTCCAGTCCTTGAACACCCAGATGCGCGAACCATTCTCTTTCTCTGTTTGCGGGCTCACCGCTCCCAACACGTGCCGCGTCCCTTGCCCCCAATCCAGTTCTGCCGGCGCGCGCGTCGGCGTACGGTCCGGAGCAACCAACAGCTCAGGTGGATCTGATAGCAAAGTGACTCGTTTCGCCGCCGCGAACAGGTTGCCGAATGTAGCCGTCCCCTTCACCGTGTATTCCAGAATCGCCGAGGTTGCGTTCCCCCCGGCGGGACCCCATCCGGCGAATACAAAGCCTGGATTCGGCTGTGCCACCAGCACCAACACCTGGTCCAGCGCCGACCATTGCTCATAGTCTTGCGAGACGACCGTGCCTCCCACCGAGATCGTCCCCGGCGGCTGGCAGTTGCCCGGAAAGGCAGGATTGCAGGAGTAGAAATTAAACCGGATCAGATACTCATCGGTGTAGTTCGCCCGGTAGAAAGTGATCGCCGGGTCTGCCGTAACGGTGATCACCTCACCGGAAAGACTCAGCTTGTTCGACGATTCCTGCCATCCCGAGAACGTAGACCGCCGGCCCGGAAACCAGTATTGGGCACTCTCGGCCATGATCGTATGACGGCTCCCCGCCGGCCAAAGAAACGTCTGTGTGCTCTGGTACGGCACTCCGTCCACAAACATCCGCAACCCCGGAGGGGATGTTGAAATCGTAGTCGTGCTTACAGTCTGCGCCGCGAGTGCGCCCGTCATCGCCAAAAACGACAGTCCGAACAGAAGGCTCCTGCTCATGACCCTTTGATCGGCACGGGGAGAGGTACACTTTAGGGGAACCTGAGCCACCTTCCCAGTACCTTGTACAATAGAGATCTATTGCACCGAATATGATCTTTGTTTTTATTGCGTTACAACTTCTCTTGCCATCTTCACCGGGACAGGTAACGGATATTCTCAAGACCACCATCACGGTCACTGCGGAGCGTGGAATGGCCGCTGAGTCCGAATCTGCCGCCCCTGTTGCCCACTCCATCCACCGCAGCATCTGGGGCCGATTGCCTATGCCAACCTTAGGAAACGCCTTACACGGAAGTGCCGGCGTCCTCGTGCAACAATCCACCTACGGCCAAGTCTCACCCTTCCTCCGCGGCCTTACCGGTTACCAGGTTCTCAACCTCGTCGATGGCATCCGCTTCAACAATTCCACCTTCCGTTCCGGTCCCAATCAATACCTCGCTTTTCTCGACCCCGGCCAGGCGGAGCGCGTGGAAGCCGTGCTTGGCCCCTTCAGCGCGCCCTACGGCAGCGACGCCATGGGCGGAGCCATCCAGATTCTGTCTCCTGCCTTACAACTCAGCAGCGATCCGTTTCAACCACACGGCGAGTTCTCTCTCACCGGCGCATCCGCAGACAAATCCCTCGGCGGCTTCGGACAACTCTCCTTCCAACGTGAGAAGTGGGCGTGGTTGGTAGGTGGTTCCGGCAGAGGGCTCAACGACCTCCGTGCCGGTGGCGGCGCCGATTCCCGCCACACCCTCCGCCGCCTCTTCGGACTCACCCCGGAACAAATCCACAACATCACGGGATCACGGCAACTCGGCAGTGGATTCCTCCAATCCGGCTTCCATTCCAAGTTCTCAGCCCGGCCGAGCGAAAAGCAATCCATCACCCTCTGGTATCAACGAAGCCTACAGGACGGTGTCCAGGGCTATAAAGATCTCTGGGGAGGACTCGGCCGCATGCAGTCCCTCTTCGAACCGCAGATTCTCGACTTCGCCTACGCCCGTTATGAGCGCCAAAACCTGGCATGGTTCGACACCCTCAGTGGCGGATTCTCCGTCAACCAGCAGCGCGACGGAAGCATCCGTCAAGGCCTGCGTTCCTCCGATTCCATCACCGCGGACGACAGCAATGTCCGCAGCTACGGCTACATTGGCCAGGCATCCGCGCGCATCGCGAGCCGCCATGCCCTGCTCTTCGGTGGCGAATTCTACGACGAACACATCCACTCCATCCGTACCTTGACCGCCAACGGCCGCACGGCGCCGCAGCGTCCTTTGTATCCCGATGGCTCGCGCTATGGGATGCTCGGGTTGTTCGTACAGGATGCGGTCACTCTGGTCCCATCCAAGCTCCGCGCGTTGGTTGCGGGCCGCTTCACCCGCGTTGGCTACAAAACCTACGCCACTGGGTTTGGCGTCGCCGAGGGCAACCAGACGTTTCGCGACGCCACCTACCAGGCAAGTCTCACCTGGCAGGTAACCGGGGTGCTCGCCTGGCATGCCTCAGCCGGACGTGGATTCCGCGCTCCCAACGCCAACGACCTTGGCGCCATCGGACTGAACGACCTCGGCTATGAAATCCCTGCCGTAGAATCAGTCAACGCCGGAGCCCTCCTCGGCAACAACTCCGGTGAGACCGCGACATCCTTAGGGCGCCCCGTCAACGGTCTCAAAGCCGAATCCCTACGCAACTACGAAACCGGATTCACTCTTCGCCACAACCGTCTCTATGCCCGCGTGCAGGGCTTCCACGCCGATATCTACGACCCCATTGTGCGCCGAACGTTGCTATTCCCCATCGGCAACACTCCAGGCAGCCTCGCCGGCCTTACCGTCACTCCAATCGCGCCTTCCGCGGCCCAGCAGGCGCAAGGTGTCCAACCCGTAGCCACTGCCTTCGATCCCAGGGCAGTAAAGGCATTCGTCAACGACGGCCAGAGCCGCTACTATGGGACCGAGGTGCTCACACAAGTCCTGCTTCGCCGGCACTGGCACGCCGAAGCGAACTACAGCTTCCTTGCCGGCCGCGATCTTTTCCCCAATCGCAACATTCGCCGCCTTCCCCCGCAGTCCGGCACGGCCAGCCTGCGCTACGACGGGAAATGGTGGTTCGAGGTTCGCGCCACGGCCTCCGGCGCCCAACGCCGTCTCAGTGGCGGTGACATCGACGATGAGCGCATCGGAGCCTCCCGCCGCCGCCAGGATATCGCCGACTTCTTCAATGGCTCCCGCATCGCGCCTTACCTGGCCAACGGCGTATTCACTATCACCGGCGAAACCTTGCGCCAGATTCAGGACCGCGTGCTTCCCGGTGTCGCCGATGGCGTGCGCGTCCCGCTCTACAACACAACCGCGGGCTGGGTCGCCTTCGACATTCACGGAGGAATGCCGTTAGGAGAACGCTGGCGTATTGGCGGCGGCATCGGCAACCTGCTCGACAGGAATTACCGCTTGCACGGCTCCGGCGTCGACGCACCCGGATGGAACGCCTTCGCCAATCTGCGCTTCCTCTTTTGAAGCCTCAGCTCCGCGCGGCCTGCTGATATACCTCCAGCACCTGGCGCGCTGTCCGCTCCCAATTGAACTTCTTTGCCTGCTCCAGCCCCGCCGCTGACAAGCGCTTGCGCAATTCGGGATCGAGCAGCACTTCCTTGATCCCACGGGCAATATCGAACACGTTCTCCGGATTCACCACAATCGCCGCTTCTCCCACCACCTCCGGCAGCGAACTCACCTCTGAGGTCACCACCGGCGTCCCCGACGCCATCGCCTCCAGCGGCGGCAGCCCGAAACCTTCATACAACGAAGGGAACACGAATGCCTCGGCCGTCTCATAGAACACGCGCAGCGTATCGAAGGGAACGAATCCCAGGAACCGCACCGCATTCTCCATCCGCGTCTGCAACACCGCGCGGCGCACGCCCGGATAACGCGACAACTCGTCGCCGATGATCACCAGCCGCAGATCCTTATAGTCCGGATGCGATTCCAATTCCCCGCGCACGACAGCGAACGCCTCCACCAGCCGGGGGATATTCTTCTGCGGCCGGATGGTGCCCGCATACAGCAGAAACGGCGAAGTAATCTGATAGCGCTCCAGAATGCGCCGCCGTTCGTGCGCCACCAGGTCCGGTCCGCCGGCCCGCGCATCCGAAGGCGGAGCATGCTCGAAAAACCGCGGATCGGGCGCGTTATAGATCAGCCGCATCCGCTCATGCGAAATGCCCAGCAGGCTTTCCGCATCCGCCATTGTCGCCTCCGACACGGCGATAATCTGCTTCGCCCGCAACAGCCCGCGCCGGAACCGCAGCCGCCGCAAATCATAGCGCCAGCCCGGCGTCTGATCGAACATCAGCCGGCTCATATCGTGGATCGTCACCACGTAGGGCTGGGGCATCAGCAGCGGCACCATGGAAAGGGGAATGTGGTACAAATCCCCCAACCCGCGCAAAAACATCGGGAACCGGAAATGTTCCTGCGAGTCGGTGTCGCGCCCCTCATAATGCAGCAGCCGGAAGTTCTCCGGCAAGCCTGCAAGAAAGTGCGCGTCGCCCTTGTGCGTCACCAGCGTGTAGCGATTCTCCTGATCGATCTTGGCAAACGCCTGCGTCAGGTTACGAATGTAGGTGCCGACGCCGAAATCGCGCACGTGACGGGCATCCATCACGATACGCAAGGAACGGCCGGCGGCTTCGCTCATCGGGTCACGGCGGCCGAGGCCAGCTTCCACCGGTACAGCGGGAACTTCTCGGTGAGCGCCTTCACCCGCTTCGCAACCGAAGCGATCGCCTCATCGGAATTCACGTTGTTCAGCACTTCCGCAATCAGCCTTCCCACTTCCTGCATATCCGCCGCACGCATGCCGCGCGTTGTCACAGCCGGAGTCCCGATGCGAATGCCACTCGGATTCAGCGGCGGGTTCACATCGAACGGAATCGCATTCTTGTTCACCGTGATGTGAGCCCGGTCCAAAGCCTTTTCCGCCTCCTTGCCGCGCACTCCCTTGCCGAACACATCCACCAGCAACAGGTGCGTGTCCGTCCCCTTGGATACGATGCGGTAGCCCTCTTCCGCCAGTGTCGCCGCCATCGCCTGGGCGTTCGTCACTACCTGCTTTTGATACTCCGCAAACTCCGGCGTCATCGCTTCCAGGAACGCCACCGCCTTGGCCGCCATCACATGCACCAGCGGCCCGCCTTGAATGCCGGGAAACAAACTCTTGTCGATCGCCGCCCCATACTTCTCCTTCGCCAGCACAATGCCGGAACGCGGCCCGCGCAGCGTCTTGTGCGTCGTCGACGTCACAATATCGGCCCAATCGCACGGATTCGGATACACGCCCGCCGCCACCAGCCCCGAAAAATGAGCCATATCCACAACCAGAATCGCGCCCACCGAATCGGCCACTTCACGGAACTTGGCGAAGTCGATGATCCGCGGATAGGCGCTGCCTCCGGCGATGATCATCTTCGGCTTATGCTCCTCGGCCAGCCGTGCAAGCTCGGCATAGTCGATCACTTCGTCTTCCTGCCGCACCCCGTAAGGAATCACCTTATACGTCTTGCCGGAAAAATTCAGATGATGCCCGTGCGTCAAATGCCCGCCGTGCGCCAGGTTCATCCCCAGAATCGTTGCGCCCGGTTCAATTACCGCCGAATAGGCCGCCTGATTCGCCTGCGAACCGGAATGCGGCTGCACGTTGGCGTACTCCGCGCGGAACAACTTCTTAGCGCGCTCGCGAGCCAGGCTCTCCACCACATCCGTAAACTCGCAGCCGCCGTAGTAGCGCTTCCCCGGATAGCCTTCCGCGTATTTGTTGGTAAACACGCTGCCGGTGGCTTCCAGAATGGCCTCGGAGGTGAAATTCTCGCTGGCAATCAGCTCCAGCCCCGCATGCTGCCGCTCGATCTCGTGCTGTATCGCTTCGTAGACTTCCGGGTCTACCTCGGCCAAAGGGCGGGCCATTCTTTGCTGCTCGGTCATTGCTGCTCTGTCTCTCCTTGATGCGCGCCTTTGCGCTCCATGTCTTCAATTTTGCCCAGGCGGCGCGAATGCCGGCCACCCGAAAACTGCGTACTCAAGAATACTTCCACTAGCTTTTCCGCCTGGTCGGCATTGTGATACTTGGCGCCTAAGGTCAGCACATTGGCATCGTTGTGCTCCCGCGTCAGACGTACTTCGTCCTCATTCCAGGCAAGCGCGGCTCGGATTCCCGGCACCTTGTTGGCCGCAATCGACATCCCAACGCCGGTCGAACATACCAGGATCCCCCGCTCTGCCTTCCCCTGGCTAACCTCTTCGGCCACACCGGCGGCATAATCCGGATAGTCCGTCGATTCCGAATTGCCCGTGCCGTAGTCGATGACTTCGTGTCCTGCGGCGGACAGGTTCGCGCGCAGTTCCTCTTTCAGTTGGAAACCGGCGTGATCGGCGCCAATTGCGATTTTCATGTGCCCCTAAATGTTATGGTAGCGAATCCACGCGATCTTAGCGTATCCTGAAGCTGAGCTGCCTTTGACCGCAATCCGCTAGTCATACCTTCGCACCAGACACTGTGAGCCGGTTCCGGCTCAGTACCCCTTTTTTTTTCAATTTCAGCTTTGTAAGGAGCTACCCAAGTGCAATCGCATTGGTATGAATCATTTTTCCAGGGTCTTTCGGTCGAGTTGTGGGAAGCGGTCACCACACCCGAAATGACTCTCACCGAAGTCAACTTCTTTGAGCAGGCGCTGACCCCTTCCGCGGGCGCGCGCATTCTCGACATCCCTTGTGGTGGCGGCCGCCACGCCATCGAATTTGCCCGCCGTGGTTACCGCATGACCGGCTTGGACATCAGCAGTGAGTTCCTCGCCATCGCGGAACAAAACGCTGCTTCCGAAGGTCTCCACGTGCAATGGATCCAGGGCAACATGCTGTCACCACCCGCGGGCCCATTCGACGCCGCTTACTGCTACGGGAATAGCTTCGGCTACCTCCCGCATCGGGATACAGTTGCATTCCTGTCAGGCATAGGAAGGTGTGTGCGCCCGGGGGGCCGCTTTCTCCTCGAAACAGGAACCGCGGCCGAGACCATCCTTCCCACCCTTCAGCCATATGGCGATTACACGGTGCAGGGGATCCGCATGGAAACCCGGCGCGATTACCGCTTTGAGGACAGCATGATCCAATCCGTCTACACCTTCACGCGCGGCGGCCAGGTGGAAAGCCACCAATTGGAGCAAGCTGTCTACACCACCGGCGAGATCTGCCGCATGTTGGGAGCCGCGGGGTTCTCCATCGCGGCCCTCTATTCCGGCACCGACGGAGCCCCTTTGAAACTGGGGACCTCCAGGCGTCTCCTAGTGGTGGCGGAACGCACCCCCTAATCCGTCAACTCCGCCAATAGCCAGGCCCGGGCGTAATCCCAATCGCGCCGCACGGTGGACCGCGAGATGTCCAGAGCACTCGCGGTCTCCTCCTCCGTCAGCCCGGCAAAGAAGCGCAGCTCCACAATGCGAGCCGCCCGTTCATCTTCCCGTTCCAGCTTGTCCAGCGCCTCGTTCAGGGCGCGGACGTCATATCCGCTATCGGAACTCTCCCTGTCACCCAGGTTCAGCTCCACACGAATGCCGCCCCGCTTGAGCGCGCCCGCCTGCCGTGCATGATCCACCAGCAGTCGCCTCATCTGGCGAGCCGCAATCGCCAGAAAATGGCCGCGATCCTTCAAATCCAGCGGATCCGCGCCGGCCAGCTTCATGTACAGTTCGTGGACCAGCGCCGTCGGCCGTAGGGTATGCCCTGCTCGTTCCGCCTGGAAGTAGGACCCGGCCAACCCCCGCAACTCCTTGTAAAGCAACGTGATCAATTCGCCGCATGCTTGCTGGTCGCCGTTTCGCCACTCCACCAGCAACCGTGTCACTCCAGGCTTTGGCTCGGCCATCAGGAGCTAGTATAATGAGCCCCTACCCCACCATGGAAGAGGAGCAGCAAGCCCAATTGCCATCCGGAGGGCCGGACGAAGTTCGACCCTGGTTCGATGCCCTCGCCCATCAGGACCCTGCCGCCCGCCAGCCTGCGCTCGATAGTCTTTCGCGGCGCTCCCCTCAAGTCGCCCGGAAAGTACTGCGCCTGCTCGAAGCGCACGATCGCCGCGGGCATTTCCTTTCCTCCCCAGTCACTCTCCCTCTCGATCCCGCCCCCGAACCACCAGTGGAATTCGTGGGCCCTTACAAGGTGGTGAAGACACTGAGCCAGGGAGGCATGGGCGTCGTCTACGAGGCCGTGCGCACCGACGACGTGTTCAAGAAGCGCGTCGCCCTGAAGATGATCCGCACTTCGCTCCTCACCCGGGAGCTCAAAGACCGCTTTCGCGTCGAGCGCCAGATCCTCGCCGCAATGGAGCACCCCAACGTCGCCCGCATTCTCGATGGTGGCGAAACCAGAGACGGCCGGCCCTACCTCGTCATGGAATTTGTCGAAGGCAGCCCCATTGACCAGCATGCCCGCCAGAACAACCTCGGCCTTGATGCCCGCCTCGCCCTCTTTCTCCAGGTCTGCGGCGCCGCCCAGTTCGCCCACCGGCACCTGGTGGTCCATCGCGACCTGAAGCCTGCCAATATCTTCGTCACCAGCGAAGGCCAGGTGAAGCTGCTCGATTTCGGCATCGCCAAGATCCTCTCGCATCAGCCCGATCTCGGCCTGGAGGCGCAGACCACCATGCTCCAGGCCATGACCCCCGATTACGCGAGCCCGGAGCAGATCACCCGCCAGGCAATATCGACATCGGCGGACCTGTTTCTACTCGGTATTGTGCTGTATGAGCTGGTTGCGGACGTGCATCCATACCGCATCGGCGCGGCAAAGCCGCCCCATGAGGTGCTCCGCGCGATCTGCGAAGAGGATCCGCCGCCGCCCAGTTCGGTCGCCTCCTCCTCCTGGAAACGCCGCCTCAAGGGCGACTTCGACAAGATCGTTGCCATGGCGATGCAGAAACAACCGGACCGGCGCTACCCCTCGGCGGAAGCGCTGGCAGCGGATATCCGGCGATTCATGGCCAACGAGCCCGTCCTGGCCCAGGGCGATAGTGCCCGCTATCGCGCCTACAAGTTCCTGCGCCGCCGCTGGCCGTTGGTTGCCGCCACCGCCGCCGTCTTCGCTGCCTTGGCCACCGCTGCGATCATCAGCACCCAAGCCGCTAACGAAGCGCGTCAACAACGCCTCCTCGCCGAACAGGCCGCTGCACAGGCCAGAGCCGAACGGGCCACCGCCGAGGCACGGCGTGAAGAAGCCGAGCGCCTCCGCATCATCGCGGACAACGAACGCGCCCGTTCGCAGCGCAACATGGAGGCACAGCGCGCCCTCGCGATGAATCTGCTCACCACTTCCGATACCCAATTCCGAGCCGGCAGCTTCAAGGACGCCATCGCCAATCTCCAAGACAACATCAAGGCGCAGTCGGCCCTGGCCGCCGCCGATCCGGCCGACACGAACCTGCAAACGATGATCGGTGTGCTGGAAGTCCGGCTCTGCGGCATGCGCGCCGCCAGCGGTGATCCGCAACGTGCTTTGGCCGAGTGCAAATCCGCCATCGGCCATCTGGAACCCTTTGCCTCTTCGAACGACCCCCTGGTTCGCTCCTCGCTCGGTGCGGGCTATGCCACCTACGGCAAGCTGAAAACAAACCCGAAAGAGGCCGCCGAGGCCGTTCGCTATGGGCGCAAAGCGGTGCAGGCCTTCGAGGAACTACTAGCCAAGGACAGCGGCAATACCGTATACCAGCGCTCCGTCGCACTCAGCCAGGGGTATCTGGCGCAAGGCTTGTTCTACTTGGGAGAGCGTCAGGAGTCGGTGGCCGTCTTCGGCAAAGCCGTGGCGTCACTGGGAGCGGTGCTCAAGTCCAATCCCGCGGACCGGACGCTGCTCTTGACGTTTGCTTCGATGCTGGTACAGCAATCGGATACCTTGCGTAAAGCCGGCGAACAGACTTCCGCCCGCGATGCGATGCGTCACGCGCTCTCGCTGTTTCAATCGCTGGCCGAATCGCCCGGAGCAACCGATCTGGAGATGAATGAATACGCCAACTGGCTGGTGCGCAGTGAATTCACCGACCTGCGGCGCCCGGAAACCGCGCTCCGCTTCGCCCAGCGCATCGTACGCAACTCCGACGAGAAGAACCCGGGATTCCTCGATACCCTCGCCTGGGCCCATTACCGCCTGGGCGATGCCGCCACCGCCATCGAAGTCCAGCGCAAAGCGCTCAAAGCGATTGAGGGGAATGCCATTTTCCTGGCCGCTCCGGCCCTGAAGCGCGAGCTTGAAGACGGGCTGAAAACCTTCGAAGCCGCCGCCGCGCAAAAAAAGTGAACGACCAATGAAACAATCCGGCCGCCGCATTCCGCTAACCTGTCTTTCGCAGTTCACGGGTC
>JAFDVS010000128.1 GCA_018268935.1 Acidobacteriota bacterium
TACGCCACCTGGTGGATCCGGCAGGCCATCACGCGCGCTATCGCGGATCAATCGCGTACCATCCGTATTCCCGTTCATATGAACGAGAGCATGAACAAGTTCCTGCGCGCCACGCGCGAGTTGGAAAAGGAACTGGGGCGTGCTCCTACAAATGAAGAAATCAGCCGGCGCATGGATATCCCGGTGGAGAAAGTCCAGAAACTCAAGACGATCTCCCGTGATCCTGTGTCGCTCGAAACCCCTGTCGGCCGCGACGGTGAATCCGCCCTTGGCGATCTGATCGAAGATCGCTGGGTTGGTTCCCCGGTTGACGCCGTCATCGATTCCAACGTTCGCGACGAAACTGCCAATATCCTCAAGACTCTTTCGCCTAAGGAAGAGAAAGTGATTCGTCTCCGCTTCGGCATCGGCTGTGAGCGCGAGCACACGCTGGAGGAGATCGGGCAGGAGTTCGACGTCACGCGCGAACGCATCCGGCAAATCGAAGCCAAGGCGTTGCGGCAGCTCCGCTCCCCAGAGCGTGCTCGCCATCTTCGTGCTTTGCTGGCAGCAAGATAACGTCCCTCCTCCAGAAGTGAATCCGGGCCGGGGTCCTCGACCAACCCCGGCCCTTTTTCTTTGCGGCAGCCCGCTTGCCCGCTACGCTACGATAGAAGATTGGGCCGCGCTTGCAGCGAAGGCCTCAACACCACGTAAATCATGGACATCTCCCAACTTCCAAAACACTTCGACTCGAAGCAGGCCGAGGACTCCTGGGACGCGAAATGGGACCAGGCGGGCGTCTACCGGTACGACCCTTCGCGCGGCCGCGACGAAACCTTCGTCATCGACACCCCGCCGCCGACCGTTTCCGGCTCCCTGCACGTCGGCCACGTTTTCTCGTACACACACACGGACCTGATGGCCCGATTCCAGCGCATGCGCGGCCGCAATATTTTCTACCCGATGGGTTGGGATGACAACGGCCTTCCCACGGAGCGCCGTGTGCAGAACTACTTCAACGTGCGCTGCGATCCCACCCTGCACTACGTTGCGAATTTTGACCCTGCCTCGGCGGCCAAAGAGAAGCATCCTGTTTCCATTTCGCGCGCGAACTTTATCGAGCTCTGTCTGAAGCTGACGGCCGAAGATGAGGTTGTGTTTAAGGCGCTGTGGCGCCGGATCGGGCTGGGAGTTGATTGGGCGCAGGAGTATTCGACGATCGACAACCGGTGCCGCCGGGCGGCGCAGCTTTCGTTTCTCGACCTCTTCCAAAAGGGGCACATTTACGCTGTGGATTCGCCGGCGATGTGGGATGTGGATTTCCAGACCGCAGTCGCCCAGGCGGAAGTGGAGGATCGCAACACGGCCGGGCACTTCCACAATATTCGCTTTGGGGTGGAAGGTTCCGAGACCACGTTTGTGATCGCCACGACTCGTCCGGAGCTGCTGGGGGCGTGCGTGGGAGTAACGGCGCATCCGGACGATCCGCGCTACAAGCCTTACTTTGGCAAACGCGCCGTGACGCCGGTCTTCCATGTGCCCGTGCCGATCTTCCCTTCTGAATTGGCGGACCCTGAGAAGGGCACCGGCATCCTCATGGTGTGTACCTTCGGCGATGCCACCGACGTGCGCTGGTGGCGGGAGCAATCGCTGCCCAACCGGCAGATCATTGGCCGCAACGGGCGACTGATCCCGGTCACCTTCGGCGAGCCGAACTGGGAATCGCTGAACCCCGAGGCCGCCAATGCTGCCTACGCACAGATCGCGGGGAAGAACACCAAGCAGGCACGCAAGATTCTAGTGGAGCAACTCCTCGGCGAGGCGCTGACGGATACGCCGCGGGCCATTGAACACTCAGTGAAGTATTTCGAGAAGGGCGACAATCCGCTCGAGTTCATTTCCACGCGCCAGTGGTTCGTGCGACTGCTGGATAAGAAAGAAGAGCTGATCGCGTGTGGGGAGCGCATCCAGTGGCATCCCGATTTCATGCGGCTGCGCTTCAAGACGTGGACTGAGGGTTTGCAATTTGACTGGTGCATCTCGCGCCAGCGCTACTTCGGTGTTTCGTTCCCGGTCTGGTACAAGCTTGACGGGGAAGGCAATGCCATCTACGACGAGCCGATTCTGGCGCCGGTGGAGATGCTGCCTGTGGATCCGATGGACACACCGCCGCCGGGCTTTTTGGAAGCGCAGCGGAATCAGGCCAACGGTTTCTGCGCTGAGTCCGACGTATTCGACACCTGGTTCACCAGTTCGTTGACACCGCAGATTTCCGCCGGCTGGCTGACGAACGAGACGCTTTTTAACAACCTCTTCCCCAACGATCTACGTCCGCAATCGCACGAGATCATTCGCACCTGGGCGTTCTACACCATCGTCAAGGCATGGCTGCATTCGGGCACGATTCCGTGGCATCACGTTGGCATTTCGGGCTGGGTGCTGGATCCGGATCGCAAGAAGATGTCAAAGTCGAAGGGGAACGTCGTCACTCCGATGCACCTGCTGGAGGAGTACGGCGCTGATGCCGTACGTTACTGGTCGGCCAATGCGCGCCTGGGCACGGACACGGCTTTCGACACGAATATTCTCAAGGTCGGCCGCCGTCTGGTAACGAAACTGTTCAACGCGGGTAAATTCGTGCTGATGCAGACGGCTGATGCGGCGCCGGTGAGCCATCCTTTGGATATTGCCTTTCTCACCGAACTGAACGCCCTGGTCGCACGAGTGACCGGGCAGTTTGAGAAATACGAACACTCCTATGCGCTGGGCGAGACGGAAAAATTCTTCTGGCGCGGCCTCACGGATAATTATCTGGAGTTGGTAAAGGCTCGTAGCCGGTCGGAGACGGACGCTGCCGGGCGGGGATCGGCTGTCGCCACGCTGCGCATTGCCCTCAACGTGCTGCTGCGGTTGTTCGCGCCGTTTGTGCCCTACATCACCGAAGAGGTGTGGAGCTGGCAATTCGCCGAAGAGACCGGCCACGCGAGCATCCACAAGGCGCCATGGCCTGAAGCCATTGCGCTTCCGGCGACCGCTGAGGATGTGTTTGAAACCGCATGTGCGGCGCTCAGCACCATCAACAAATCGAAGAGCGAAGCCGGGGTGTCCGTGGGCCGTGCGGTGACGGAGCTGCATCTGGCCGCCAACGCTGCGACAGCCGCTTTGTTCGCTCAAGTGAAGGCGGATGTGCTGGGCGCAGTGCGCGGCAGCGATTGCACAGTCACCGTGAAGGACTCGCTCGAAGCGAATCAGTTCGAGGTGGTTCAGGTTGCCTTCGAGACAGCCGCCGAATAGAGGTTACTGCGTCAACAGCGCCCGCACGACGAATACGGCCATCTGGCCGCGGGTGTTCGTGTCCCACTGGCAGTAAGTAGTTTCGGTGCATCCACTGGTCACCCCCAGTTCCTTCATCTTCTGGATGTACGGGTAGAACATGTCGGTGGCAGGAACGTCGGTGAAGAACGGGATGGCGGGGAACGTGATGGTCTGGTCATAGCGCCGCTGCAGTTTGGTGCGTACGATGAATGCCGCCATCTGCCCGCGCGTCACGTTGTCATTGGGGCAATAGGTGGTTGCCGTGCAGCCGGCCGTATAGCCCAACTCGCGCATCTTCTGAATGTGCGCGAACTGCGGATGCGTTGACGGCACGTCGGTGAAATAAGGCTGCGCACGGAAAGTGAAGGTATCGCCGCCATAGAGAGCGCGGATGATGTAGAGCGCCATCGTCGCCCGGGTTGTCGCATTCTCCGGGCAGAACTGAGCGGGATCGCCATTGCAGAAATCCGCGACGTTACCCAGCTTCATGAGGGAGATGTAGTCGTTGAACAGATAGGTTGGGGACACATCGACGAAGGCACTTTGCGGCACCGCCGCAGGCTGCAAGACATAGACACCCTGCTTGGCAATGGTGAGCAGCCCCGAGCGCGGATTCACCGCCGTGTTCGTGTCGAAGCTAACGGGGACCAACCCTGAACCGTTGCCGGTCACAGAGCCTTGCAGGAGCAGCCATGGTGTTGCGGTGGTGGCTGTCCAGGTGCAGCCCGTGAGTCCGTTCACGGTGAACGTCATTGCCCCGCCGGTGGACGGGATGGTACGGTTGCCGGGAGTCACCGTGAGGTTGCAGGGCGTACCAGTTTGGGTTACGAAGAACGTCTTGCCTGCGACCGTGATGGTTGCCGTTCGATTCGACGTGTTAGTGTTGATGTCCAGCCGGAACGTCACAGTTGCACTTCCGGCGCCCGACGCCGCGCTGGTCACCGTCACCCATGGTTGATTCGAACTCACGCTCCAGGCGCACCCATTGTTGATAGTGAAATCGAAGGTGGCCTCACCGCCTTCCGCGCCGCCAGTGTAACTGGATGTCACGAGCGTCGCTGTGCAGTTCGTCGTGATTCCGCCGAAGTCGATCTTGGCGACAAATCCATCGGCGCCGCCTTGGTTTGTGGTTTTGTAGGCACCGGTGGTGGCGGGAAAATTCGACGATGTCGTGCTACCAGCGAGGTAGAGGAATCCGGCGCTATCGAGGACCATCCCAGCGAGGGTGTCGTTCCCCGCCCCACCCAGATAGGTGGAGAAATTGAGGAGGTCACCAGCCGCATTGAACTGCGCGAGAAATACGTCGTTCAGCCCGGGGGCAGGCGATTGAATCGGGCCTGGCGTAAGCGGCAACCCATTGCCCAGCCCATAGCCGCCCAAAAGAAAACTACCCGTTTGATCGACCAGAATTTGCGTCACAGACTCCACGTTGAAATAGACCGAGGGGGCGCCGAAATAGGTGGAATACTGCACGGTATCCATGGACGGCGAAAGCCTGGTCACAAACGCGGCATTGGGCGAAGACTGTGGCCGCAGACTCTGGTAGGCACCGGATGTCGTGACGTAATTGGTGGAAAGCGTCAACCCCGCCAGATAGATACTGCCACCGGGCCCAAGGCTGATGGCGCGTCCGTAATCATCGCTGTTGCCGCCAAGCAGCGCCGAATAATCCAGGAGCTTTCCGTCGCTGCTGAGGCGCGATACAAAGACATCGGCGGCAGCGCGGTTGGGAGAAATGTAGGCCCCTGGTGTAAAGGGGAATGCGCCTGAACGGGTGAGACCGGTGACATAGGCATTACCCTGCGCATCCACGGTGATGGCCGAGGCTTGGTCTTGTGCCGATCCGCCGAGAAACGTCGCATAGACAAGGCCGCTCAAGTTGGGCAATATTTTCGCCACAAAGGCATCGGACTCGCCGCGGAGGCTCTGTTGATAGGCGCCGGCGGTAGCGGGGAACGCCGCGCTGCCCGTGTGGCCGGCGAGGTAGAGGTTGCCGCTGGAATCGGCAGCCAGTGCTGTTGCGGTGCCGAGAATTTCCGTCTCCGCATAAGAGATCATCAGCGAGCCGGCGATCTGCGATCCGTCTGCCGACAGGCGCGTGACAAACAGACCAATGCCGGGCAGTGGAATGGATGAGCCGAAGTGGGGATAGTTGAGCGAGCTGGTATTTCCGGCGATGGTGACCTGGCCAGCGAGGTTCACTGCTATCCCCACCGGGCGCTCCGAGGAGCTGCCGCCGATGTAGGTGGAATAGATCAACTGATTCCCACTCGCGCTCAACTTGGTGACGAAGACATCCTCATCACCGGCGGAATTCTTGGCGTAGGCATCTCCGGCGAGGGGGAAGTTGGTGGAATTGGTGTAGCCGGCGAGGTAGGTATTGCCTGCGGTATCCACTGCGATGGCGGTTGGCACATCGGTTCCAGATCCGCCGATGTAGGTAGCGAAACTCAGCACGGGATCGATGGTCAAGGGCAGCGAACGATCGTAGTTGCCGAGAGCAAAGGAAACGGTGTTTCCGGACAAAGTGAACCGGCTTTCGACTGGCAATACCTGCCCGGCCTTGCGTTGAAACGTAATGGGAGCCTTCAGCGTGATGGTCTCGCCGTTAGTTGCTTCCATTTGCAGATCGCCTGCCGGGGTCAAGGATAGACGCCGCGCCTCACTGATCTGCATACGGAGGCGGCCCGCATCGGCGCCCGGGGCAACGATGAAGTCGTATTCAATCTCGCGGGCATTGCCGTAAAATTCGAGATCCACTCCAGGGTAAACCTGCGCATAGCGGACCCGTGAGTAGTGAGGCACAGCCAGGCGCCAGCCTTTGGCATCGCGCCCGTGGAGATAGTTGCTGAATGCGCCCTGTCTTCCCACGCCTTCGAGCCGGGAGAGATCGCCGCCCTCCATCCGGAGCAGAAGCCGCGACTTGCGCAATCCGACTGCAGCGCCTTCCCGGCCCATTTGCACGACGTAAGCGGGAGTACGGGCGACAAAGGTCGGGCCGTAAGGCTCAAAGTGCAGCGGGATACCGGCGGACACAATTCCGCTGGCGGCCGCCGCCAGCACGGGCAGAACGAGGGCAAACTTCATGGGATGTGTGCTCTAACCCAAAAATAGTAGCGTAGTTGCGCCGCCCATCACCCGGCTATAGCGTAAATGACTCCCCGAGGTAGACCTTCTTCACTTCCAGATCGGCGCCCAAAGCTTCGGGAGTGCCCGCGCGAAAGATTTTGCCGTTGTTGATGATGTAGGCCCGATCGGTGACCGCGAGAGTCTCGCGCACGTTGTGGTCCGTCACGAGAATTCCGATTCCCGACTTCTTAAGGTCGAATACGATGCGCTGCAACTCGCCCACCTGGATGGGATCAATGCCGCTGAAGGGTTCGTCCAGGAGCAGAAAACTGGGCTCAATCACGAGCGACCGGGCGATCTCCACCCTGCGCCGCTCGCCACCCGACAACATGTAGCCCTTGCTCTGCGCCACCTTCTCCAATCCCAGCATTTCGATCAACCGCGTCATACGGGCGCGGCGTTCGGCGGCGGGGATGGAGATGGTTTCGAGGATCGCCATCAGGTTCTCTTCCACGGTGAGCTTGCGGAAGACGCTTGCTTCCTGCGGCAGGTAGCTGATGCCTTTCCGCGCCCGCTGATACATGGCGAGGTTGGTGACTTCCTGATTATCCAGAAGGACCTTGCCTGAGTCTGGAGTCACGAGGCCGACGATCATATAGAAGGACGTCGTCTTACCCGCGCCGTTGGGGCCCAGCAGCCCCACTACTTCGCCCTGGGATACCGAAACCGATACCCCATCGACGACCCTGCGTCCACGATAGGACTTACTAATTTCGCTTGTTTGAAGAACTCGCATCTGGTTTCCGGCGCACCTTGCTTTTGGCCGGTTCCGATGGCGCCCCGTTCACCAGCAGCCTACCATCGTTGGAGAAGTAGATCAATTCCTTGCCCGTGGTATTTCCCTTTAGGGAATCCTCGAAGCGAGGCTGACCGCCGGTGAGAATCACTTTGGCATCATCCACGAAGTAATCGGCGTGTTCGGAGGCGCCGCGGCGCGTGCGCCCATCGCCGCCCTGCACGATTACGACTTCACCGTCTGCCACCGCCTTCTCCAGGCTCGATTCGCCTTCCTTCTTTTCCTTGTCTTTCTTCTCTTCCTTCAAATAGGCTCGTAGTTCCTTCGACTTCACGTCCAGCGCATCGCGGCGGAGGAATACGCCGCCGGTATAGTGGGCGAGCCTCTCTTTGTCGGAGTAGGTCATCTCGGGGGCGTTGATCAGTGTATAAGACGGCGCAGCGGGAGCTTTCGGTTTCGCCTTACTCGCCTCCGAAGGCTTTTGCTGGTCGAGGATCTGGCTTACCACCTTGCCGTGCGCGCGCAGAAGGCCGTTCTTGCGGTCGATTTCGATGCGATCGGCCTGCAGCCGGCTGGATCCTTGCCACAGCATGGCGTTGCCGTCGTAGATCACTAGCGCCTGACGGTCGGAGGTGGTCATCTTCGCCGCCCGCGCCTGCATCGGCTGGTCCTTGGTCAACATCGCCGAGCCGCTTCCGCCCTTTGCGTCGGGCAGACGGCTCGATTGCACGTTGCCGTCGGCGACAAAATCTTCGGTTTTCTGGTCGAGCAGAATCTGGTCCGCGGTGGTGGATCCGGTAGTATCCGACACTCGCGCATTCTGCAGGAGGGTGATGCGATTGGAGGCCTGATCGAGCAACGCCCGCTCACTGCGTGCCCTGCGCTCGCCTTCCTCGTAGCGGAAATCGCCCCATTGTTCGAGCCGCGTCATTTCTCCCGAACCCGGCGCAAAGAAGGCCTGCAATTCGCTGCTGGTGGTAATGCCGGGCGGCATTGGCTTGCCGTTGCGAGGCTCGTTGTCGGTGCGGGTAGTGGCCTTGTTCACATGGAATGTGTCGATCTGATTGGCGGGCGTATAGACGACATGAAAGCGCTCACCACTTACATGCCGCCGCTTCTGTCCCGGCCGGTTCGGCAGGAATTCGAGCGTTCCCGGAGTGAGTGTATCCACCGTGTCGATGTGTTCTCCGTTGGAGCTCATCTTCATCTCCACGGTTTCGCTTTTGAGAATTCGTGTCTCGGCAGGCGGACGAGCCAATCCTGGAATAGGCTTCGATTCCACTGTGGTGTTGCCATTGGCGAGGGCGCGACGCAGTACACTCTCCTTTGCCGATGCGGCGAACTCCAGGAGCACATCGTTGGACCGGGTGGTGGTGAGGGAAAGATCGTTGCGAGTGCTCAGCACAGCATTGCCTGTGCCCTGGATTTTCTCCACCTCGCTCTTCTCATTGAAGTGCATGGTTAATTGCGCCGAGGAGAATTCGAGGAGCCGGTTCTGATGAACGTTTGAGCCCTTAGCTTCCGTAGTCTCGACCAGGCGGATGCCGTTTTTGTCGAGCGAAACCACCGCGCCTTTGCCTTCAAGCGTCAAATTCTCGCGTGTGAGCTTCGCCCAGGGCGAAAGGAGCACCTTTGATTCCGTCTCTTTGTAGATGGCTTCGCCACTTTCCACTTTCATCGGGCGTGGATTCGCTTCCGAGCCACGCCAGGTTAGCTCCACCTGACTCTTCAGATGCAATTCCTTTGTGGTTGGGTCGTAGGTGGCGCCCACTGACTTGCCTTCGCCTTTTTCAAAAGCAAACTGTGCGTCGCGATCGGTCTGCGCCTTGCCGGTGGCGCTATCAAAGCGGATGCCCGAGGACTTGATTTTGATCAGTCTTCCTGGTGCGGGTTCCTCCCCCTCCATGACGCCCATCGTGATGTCGGCTTCGCCATCGCAGTAGAGGAATTTCTCAGCGAGGTCAAAAATGGCGTGATCGCTGAGGATATGGTCGAAGGTCTTGCCGTCTTTGCGATAGATGCGCAGATCCACTTTTTCGAGCTCATAGCGATTCGGCTCCTGGATCTGTTTCAAGTTTTTCGCGCGGACACTCACCGGGGGCCCTTCGCCGGAACTCTTTTCCCAATGCCAACCCTCGTCAGCCATGGAACTGACCCCCTTCGGCAATTTCTTCGGGGGGGCTGGAGCCTTGCGACGGATCTCCTCTACGCGATCCCGATATGTGATCGCGAGGTATCCACCAATCCCGGCAATGGCGAGCAGGAACAAGGGGCGGACGACACGCCGCATCTTCTAATTTTATCAGCCCGTCTGTGCCGGACACTGCTCGCCCGTTTTGTGATTGGATAGATGGGTATGATCGAAGCCAAACAGGAGCGTTTCTGGCAATGCATCGACCGCACCGCGAAGATCGAACGCCTGCCACTCGACGTGAAGCAACCGCGCGCCACATTGTTCAGCCGCCGCGGGTATCTGCTGATCGCCGACCCGGGATCGAGCCGCATCGTGCGTTGGGAGCGCAACCAGGCAACGAACGCGCGGGCCGGAGCGGCCGTTGCAAGCATCACCTTCGATCACCAGGGGCGCCTGCTTGCCTGTGAGAAAGACCGTGTGAGCCGAACGGAGAAAGACGGCGCGATGACGCTGCTTGCCAATGCGCGCGCCCCTCACGATCTTGTCTACTCCATCGACGGCAGCGTGTACTTCACGGGCGAGGGCGGGATCCATCAAGTGACACGCGAGCGCGCCGGAGTGGGAGGCAAGGCCGGCGCGGGCACAGTGCGCAACGTTGCCAAGGAAGGCGCCCTGTATGTCGCGCTGGCACCGAATCAGAGCAAACTCTATGCCTCCGACGGGCAGTCGATCCGTGTTTACGATATTGCCCCGGATGGCGCGCTGCAGGGAGGGCGGATTCTGGCCCGTGCCGCGGCGCAGGGGCTCAAAACAGATGAGCCGGGAAATGTTTGGGCAGCCACCGGCAAAGGAGTCGTGGTCTACGACGCCCAAGGCGGCGAGCTTGGCCTGGTGAATCTACCTGAAGCGGCAAACAATTTGAACTGGGGCAATGGCTTCCGCGGTATGTACGTCGCCACCGCGACGGGAGTCTTCCACTTCCCGACGAAAACCAATGGAACCCGGACCTACTAGCGTGCCCCGAGGTCAATGAGAGCCACGGTGGGATGCGTCCGCCCGGTGTTGAATAGGACATAGCGGCCGGTCCAGTCGAATGATGCGTGTGCATGCACCTCACGGTGCTTGTCACGCAGGCCGGCCGCCAACAGGCGCAGGTTGCCGGTGCGTGTTTCGAGCAGCCAGAGCTTGCCGTCGAAATCATCGAGCACCACCTGCTTGCCGTCGGGTGTGGCCGCAGCGTGCCAGAAACGGCCTTCCTTGAGCATTCTCGAGGCGCCGTCCTTGGCAACCAACATAACGCCAACCTTGTCATTCACCATGGTCATCTCACCGGTTCCATGGACCCAGGCCTCGTGGGTTACCCACTCCTTGAGGGGTGTGAACCAGGTTTTCTGATCGGTCCGATAGTAGAAGGGCCGGTTGCCGCTGCCATCGTCGTTGACAACCCAGGAGCGCTGCGGCGCATAGCCACCGGTCTCCCAGACATAAAAGATGGTGGGATCGGTGGGGCTGTGCTGCACGTGGCCGATGCGAAAGCCCTGGGTCACGACGGGCCGATACGCGCCCGACGCAATATCGATCAGTCCAATTTCCCAATTGGCTGCATCCCTCTGCTTGGACACTGCCAGCGATTTTCCATCATGCGATACGGTGGGCTGCCCCAGGCCACCCACATAAGGTTTCGGAATGGCGCCAACTCTGCGCGTGGCGCCAGTGTCCACATCGAGGGACATCACATCCGGACCCTGGAGGTAAAATAAGCGCCGGGGATCACGGGGATCCGGGCATGCCGTTGCGGGAGATGTTTTTGCGTCCGTTGTCAGTTGGCGCGACTTGCCTGTCGCCACTTCGTAGCTGTGGATCTGCCCTCCGGTGACGTAGATGGCATAACGCGAATCCGCGGTGAAATTTGGGAAATGGTAGTAAAGATTACTCGCTGGGTGTCCAGGCTCAGTCAATTCGACGATCCGAAGCCCTGATACGGCGTCGGAGTAGGTTTCCGCCCAGGCCAGACTGCTGATGAAAATGAAAAAGCGGATCATAAGTTGCACTCATGAATGAGTGTCTCAGATCCGCTTCTCAAGGTGGTTGGCTAAGAAGAAGCCTTAGAACTTCCGCCGCACGAGAAACTTCTCAAGGGCGCCGGGCTCGTCGAGGATGTTCTGCTCGATCTCCCGGAGTTCGCGCTCGATGAGGCTCCATTCGGTATCCTGTCCATGCGCCGGGCTGCGCATCTCGGCCCGCTTTCGTTCCAGCGTCTCCAAGGTGGCAACGCTTTGTTCCAATCTTTCTTTCAGACTCCTCATGGCCATCCTCCTTGGCGGCCTCTGGCGCTGATCCCCTGAATGGAGCGCCTTTTGGTGAGGCCTCACACTCATAGATGCGAAAACTGGGGTAAAAATTCCGTCAAAATACCGTCACTCCACCTTTTTCATCGGCGGAAACCGATTGCGGCTGTATAGCGGATGTCGGCGGCCTGTTCTGTAGCGCCCTCTCCAGCTTCTCTCTGAGCTCGTTGAACGAGACCGGTTTGGGGAGGAAATCGTCCATGCCGCTTTCCAGGCATTGTTCTCGATCTCCTTGCATGTTGTTGGCAGTCATGGCGATGATCGGTGTGCGGAGGCAATGCAGTTGGCTTTCACGGCGGCGGATCTCGGCGGTGGCTTCGAACCCGTCCATTTCGGGCATTTGGCAGTCCATGAGGATGACGTCATAACTTTCGGTCGACCATTTGCGGATGGCGGCGAGGCCGTTGACGGCAATTTCGACCTTGCAATTGAGCTTTTCGAGCAACCGTTGGCCGATCTTCTGGTTGACGGCGTTGTCTTCGACGAGGAGAACATGACAGAGGGAGGATAGCGGTTCGGCCATAGAGCCCATCGCGGCCACGTCGCGCATGGATTGCCTGGTGAGAATCGGTTTGGGGATGATGCCCTGCTTGGCCGCTCCCCAAGCTTGCCCCAGAGCATTCATCAGTACAGACGCAAAGACCGGCATGACCAGATATGCGGAGAAGCCCGCCTCTTCCATAGCCGCGCGCTCTCCGGCAATCGAATAGGGCGCGATGCGCACCAACACATGCGGCGCCGGACGCTGGCGCTTCCGGATCAAAGCGGTCAAGGCTCCGGGATCCCACCCTTCGGCATCGTCGCCACCAATGAGGAAGATTCTGTAGTCTGTCTCCTCGCGGCTAAGTTCCTCCACCATTTCCGGTATAGAGCCAACCTCCCGGTGCAGGACATGGCAGCTATCGAGCTGCTTGCCGAGTATCCCGGCGATGGCGGGATTCGGCTCCGCCACCAACACCTCGACGTTATGCAGATCGATGGGACAGTAGTCGCCGCTCTGGGCGGAGCGATCTTTTTTCAGGGGAAGATCCAACTGGAAGATGGTGCCCACTCCGACCTGGCTGTCCGCGGTGATGGTTCCCCCCATCAATTCGGTCAACCGCTTCGAGATGGCAAGGCCCAACCCGGTGCCGCCAAACTTACGCCGCATCGAGGAGTCTGCCTGCTGGAAGGGGTGGAAGAGGCGGTGGAGGCGATCCTCGGGGATGCCAATGCCTGTATCGGACACGGAGATGTACATTCGAGCCAGATCCTCGTCCTCTTCGAGGACGAGCACGTCGACAGCGATCTGGCCGTGCTCGGTGAACTTCACGGCATTGCCCGCGAGGTTGAGCAGGACCTGCCGGATGGCGCCGCCGTCACCGAGGAAACGGACGGGGGCGTCGTTCGGGTACCCCACCATGAGGCTGATGCCCTTCTGGCCAGAGCGCACGGAGACGGCATCCATCACTTCCGACAATGTCTGCTGCAGGTCGAAGGGCACATCCTCGACCTCGAACTTACCCGCTTCAATCTTCGAATAGTCGAGAATGTCGTTGATGATCTGCAGCAGCGAATCGGCTGAGCGCAGGACAATGCCGGCGCTTTCCCGTTGATCCGGATTCAGCGGGGAATCGAGCAGGAGGTTCGTCATGCCGATGATGGCGTGCATCGGAGTACGGATCTCATGGCTGACCATGGCCAGGAAATTGGTCTTCGCCTGCGCGGATGATTCGGCGAGCAAGGTTGCCTGCTCCAACTGCTGTGAATAGTCCGACAGCCGCACTTCGGCCTGGCGCCGCTCCTGGACTTCCGCACTGAGCTCTTTGTTCAGCTTCCGGAGGCGCCGGTTGTGACGCTTTGCCCTGCGCCTAGCCTCGGCGATGGCGTGGGCAGTGGACCACAAATGGAGGCCCATGGCGATGGCGAGGCCGATGCCCGCGCAGAAGCCGATGATTGGGAGCCACGATCTTCGGCGTGCAATGAAGTCATCGTGCGCCTGTATATCAAGACGCCAGTTCCGCTCGCCGAATCGCCACGAGCGGGTACTTCGCATTTGCGTCAGGGGTTCCTGGGAACCATTGAATCGCGTCAGTTCCTTTTGAGAATCGGCATCCGAGACGACGATGCTTACGCCATCGAGCACCTTTCCCTGAGTGGCACTATCGACGAGCCGCTTGGGATCAAGAGCTACCACCACCAGGCTGCGCGGTGTTCCGTTCCGCATCAAGGGTTGGAGAAACAACAGTGCAGGCTGCCCGGTGAGAACGGCCGGTCTCCGAGAGGGAACGGTGGCAACCAGTCGGCGAAGACTCACCGCTTTTTCCAATGCCAACCGCCGCTCCGGGTCCGTGCTGAGATCAAAACCGAGAATGCGCTCCTGCTCACTTGCCGGCTCGCTGTACTGCAGTGGGTAATACGTTCGCATTTCTTGCGGAACGGGTTTGCCATTGAGATCGACCAGGTCCACCGGGCGTCCCAATTCCTGAGAGGCTTGGGTCTCCCACTGGCGCCGTTGCGGCAGTTCGAACCGGCTGATCCAACCGATTCCGTGGTAGTAGCTACTGTTCTGTAGCATGCGGTGGGTCAGTATCTGGAATTGGACACGACTTGGCGCGCCATTGAGCTTCCAATAGTCCTCCAAGGTCGCCAGTTGGCGGCCGCTTCGTTCGAACGCCTGAATCACTGTCTGCTCTATCTGTGCAGCGGCTTTATCGAACTGTCCTTGGGCCAGCCGAAACTCGAACTGCCGCCCAGCCACATACATCGCGGCATTGAGCACGAGCAGCCCTGCGAGGGCCCATACCTTGACCTGCGCTCGCAGAACGCGCCAACGCCGAAACTGCTGCCGCAGTTGCATACAGACCTTATCGTCGTGTAAGTTCTACCCATGAACCGCCGCCAGTTACTTCGACTCGCTCCCGCCGCCGTGCTCGCTGCGCCGGGCCTCCAGGATACCGCTTCCGCCGCTCCACCTCTGCCCTTCGCCGGCGAGAAAAGCAAACTCAAAATCACCGGCATCCGTCTCGTTCGCACACGTCCGCGTAAGCCGCTGCCCAATTACACGCCCTCTGCCAACTCCTGGTCCACCCAGGGTGTGGAAGTGGCCAACCCGATGTCCGTATATCCCGAATACAAAGCGATGCGTTCGCTATTCAACCCAGACCCTGGCAAGGTGCCATCCTTTACGGTCGAAATCACGACCGACAAGGGCATCAAAGGTTATGGCAATGGCGGCCCCGGCGGCGGCAATATCGTCATTGAGCACCTCTCCAAGCTCCTGCTCAACCGCGACCCGTTCGATATCGAAAGAAACTGGGATATTTGCTGGCGCTCCACCATGTCGTACGGACGTATGGGCGTGACGATGAATGCGATCAGCGGCGTCGATATGGCGATGTGGGACATCGTAGGCAAAGCGCTGGATATGCCCGTCTATCGATTGATCGGCGGCGAAGTGAAAGACCGCGTACCGGCTTACTGCACTGGCAACGATATCGAGCAACATGTCGAGTTTGGCTATAAGCGGCTGAAGCTGGCGATTCCGCACGGGCCTGCCGATGGCCGCGATGGGATGAAGAAGAATGCGGATCTGGTGAAACGCGCGCGCGCGGCGCTGGGCCCGGATGGCGACATCATGCTCGATTGCTGGATGGCCTGGACCGAGCGCTACACCATTGAGATGTGCGAAATGCTGGAGCCTTACCGGGTGTACTGGGTGGAGGAGGTGCTTCAACCGCACGACTACAAGGGGTTTGGCCGGCTGAATACGACCATCAAATCGACCCGCATCGCCACGGGAGAGCATGAGTATGGCCGCTACGGGTTCCGCTACCTTCTGGAAGCCAACGGCGCCTCGATCTGGCAGCCGGACATCCAATGGTGCGGTGGGTTGACGGAACTGCGGCGTATCGGCGCAATGGCTTCGGCCTACGATATTCCCGTCATTCCTCACGGCGGAGGCTTGAACGGGGCCATTCACTGGACAATCGCGAATGTCAACGCTCCGTGGGCGGAGTTGTTCCTGCCTGCCCCTGGCGGTCCGAAAGAGGTATACAAGATCCACGAGGAGCAATACCAGATTTCACGTGGACCTGAAGGCATTTACACGCGCCCGCGCGAGTTGCCTGGGTTCGGTTGGGACACGGAAGTCGTAAGCTAACGCCGACGGAGGTGGCTCTGGATCAATACATCATGAGGTAGCTTGTCAGCCTCTCCAGGTCCTTCGGCGCCAGCCGGTAAGGCGGCATCGTTGAGCCTGGAGAGAACTTCTGCGGTTCGGCGAAGTGGCCTTCCACCCAGGTGCGATCGCGGCGCTTGGCGAGCCCGTTGAGGGCAGGCCCAAGCTTCACACCGGATCCATTCAACTGGTGGCAGGCCGCGCAGCGGTTCTGGTGGTAGACCATTGCCCCTTCCGCAGCCGCCATGGGGGCATCGCGGAGGTCTTTGGCGTTGCTCGCGTTGAGCTTGATCAGGAAGGCCGCCAAGGCGTTCAACTGCACATCCGGCAGATTCGTAGCCGGCATGGTGGAGCCCGGCACCATCTGTTGCGGGTTTTTGAAGTGAGCGATCATCCAGGCGGCGTCGCGATGGATAGAAGAGCCGGTCAAATCAGGACCGGGCTTCTTTCCCTGTTCTCCGAGGGTGTGGCATGCCGAGCAGTTCTCTTTGCGATAGTAGCCGAGGCCCGCCAACTCTACCGGTGTGAGCTGGGCCCACTCCGCTGCTTCCCCTTCGGCCACTTCGGGGGCAGAAGGAGTGGTGGCAATCGCCGCCGCGGTCAATCCTGACCAGCCGATAAAAGCTATCGCGGCCACGGCCATGGCCCATTTCCGCTGGGTCACCTTGGCGATCTTCGTCCGGTCGAGGAATGGAACAAGGAACAGGCCGACGATGGCGAGATTGGGCAATACGACGGCGCCTACCACCTCCATCTTGCCTTCGAAGAACTTAAGCGTCTGGAAGAGAAAGAGGAAGTACCAGTCGGGCCGTGGCGTATAGGTAGTGTCGGTGGGATCGGCCAACCTGTCGAGCGGAGCCTTCAGCACCACCGCCATGGTGAACAGAATGGCGAAGGCGATGAAAGCCGCCACGGTGTCTTTGAACACCTGCTCGGGGTAAAACTTCTTCTTCGGCAGATCGTCTCCCGCGGCTGGAGCGACACCGTGCTTGCGCACGAGGTAAACATGGACTCCGATGAGGGCCACGATGGCCAGAGGGAAGAGCAGTGTGTGGGCAGCGTAAAAGCGTGCGAACGTCACCACACCAACGCCGCCATCGGCACCCATCAGGCGAACGACATACGGACCCGCTACGGGAGCCAGTCCTGAAATCTGCGTTGTGACCACGGTGCCCCAATAGGCACGGTTGTCCCAGGGCAGGAGGTAGCCGGTGAGCCCGAAGGCGAGAGTCACCAGCAGCAAGACACAGCCGACCATCCAGGTGGCTTCGCGCGGACGTTTGTAGGCGCCCCAAAGAAACACCTGCGTCATATGGAGGACCACGATGACGATCATCATGCTGGCGCCCCAGTGGTGCATGCCACGGATGAGGCTGCCGCCGGTGAGCTCGCTCATGATGTACTTTACGCTGTGATAAGCCTCACCCGGTGTAGGGGCATAGTTGAAGGCAAGCAGCGCTCCGGTGAACGCCTGGACCATGAAACAGAACAGGGCGACGCTCCCGAGGACCTGGTGCCAGCCAGCCGAGGCCGGAATCTCCTCATAGAGGAAATTCTTGACGATGGTTTCTATGCCGGTACGCTCTTCTACCCAGTCGAGTATTTTCCGCTTCATGATTCTACGCCTCAGGAGATTTCTGAACGGGACCAAGCAGGAGCTTCTGGCCCTCGAGCTTAATGAGATAGCGATCCAGCGCGCGCGGCGCGGGACCATCGATCACATTGCCATCCAGATCGAAGTTCGATGTATGGCAGGGACAGAGGAAGGTTTTCTTCTGCTCTTCATAGCGGAAGGCGCAACCAAGATGCGTACATTGCGGCGAAAACGCGATGACTTCGCTCGCCGATTTCTTCACTACCCAAGCGGAGGTCTTCTCGCTGGAGACTTTCCACCCGTCAACGCGGGTTTTGCGGAAGACAACCTCTTCCGCCGCTCCGAGCGGCAGAGAATTCAAGTCGGTCACCTCCACCCACTCCTCGGCCTTGCGCGACTTCGGTGGAAAAAGGAGGTAGATCACGGCCGGTATGCCCATGGCCGTGCCGATGGTACCCATCAATGTATAAATCACGCCGAGATGGAAGCGGCGCCGAGACACGTCTCGCTGTTCTTGCCCCTGAGTCATTGGCTTATTCTATACCCGAGCAGGAGGACAATGGACTAGTCCGCCGGCTTCGAGCCCCTTCTGCATTTCTTATGACACAGTGGGACGCAACAAAGAACAGAATCGTTGCATCTCATTCTCGATAAAAATTCCTGCCAGCCGAATCCTCAGGCCGCACGTCTAAAGGTATGTGCGACACGTGCGAGGCGAAAAACCGCCGCATGTTATACTTTGGCTAGTTTGATGGAGGGACGGTCCATGAAGCCATGGAGGAATGTTGTTTTCCTGTGCGCCGCCTTCTGGGTAGCGGCACCCGCTGCGGATAAGAAAGGCGCTAAAGAGGCACAATCGAATGCGGCGCCTGCCCGTGTGTCCATCGAACCGCGCGCTAAACCTGGCACCACCGAGCCTACCGAATCCCGCGGCCCGTCCAATATCCGCGTCGACAGCACCCTGGTGTTAATCAACGTCACCGTGACCGACCCGATGAACCGCTTTGTCACTGGACTCGACAAAGACTTTTTCCGTTTGTGGGAGGACAATAACGAGCAGACAATCGCGCAGTTTTCGAGTGAGGATGCGCCTTTGTCCGTCGGCCTGGTCTTCGATTCGAGCGGGTCCATGGGTAGCAAGCTTCACAAATCGCGCCAGGCGGCGGCCCAATTTTTCAAGACCGCGAACCCGGAAGACGAGTTCTTCCTCATCCAGTTTAATGACCGGGCCGAGTTGATGGTTCCCTTCACGCATAACACGGAAGAAATACAGAACCGGTTGACCTTTACCCAGGCCAAAGGGCGCACAGCGCTGCTCGATGCGGTGCATCTGGCCATCAACCACATGAAGAAGGGGAGGAACCCGCGCAAGGCGATTCTCATTCTCTCCGACGGCGGAGACAACTCCAGCCGCTACACGGAGAGTGAAATTCGTAACATCGTGCGTGAGGCCGACGTCCAGATTTATGCAATGGGGATTTTTGAGCCAGCCGGAGGACGCGGGCGGACAGCGGAAGAGTTGTCCGGACCAGGACTGCTTACCGAGATTGCCGAACAAACCGGCGGGCGGCATTTCCCCATCGAGAACATTAACGAGCTTCCGGACGTTGCGGCAAAGATCGGTGTAGAGCTGAGGAACCAGTATGTGCTGGGCTATGCGCCTACCAATCTGACGCGGGACGGAAAATACCGGCGGGTGAAAGTGAAAGTGAATCAGCCGCGTGGATTCCCCACGCTACGCGCCTTCTGGCGATTGGGATACTATGCCCCTACTCAGTAAACTCGCGGCTGTCGCCGCCCTCGGCGGTGTGCTCCTGGCTCAGGAAGCCCCCACTTTCACGTCGGACACGCGCCTTGTGGTTCTTCACGCCAGCGTCGTCGATAAGAACGGGAATCTTCTGACGAAGCTGCCGAAGGAAGCTTTCAAGGTTTACGAGAACAACGTTGAACAGCAGATCCGGCAGTTTCTGCGCGAGGACGTAGCCGTTTCGATGGGTCTTGTGATTGACAACAGCGGCAGTATGCGGGACAAGCGCCAGAAAGTGGAAGCCGCTGCCCTAGCGCTGGTGAAAGCCTCCAATCGCAACGATGAAGTGTTCATTGTCAACTTCAATGACGATGCCTTCCTGGATGTTCCGTTCACCAATGACGTGAAGAAGATGGAGGAGGGGCTCACGAGGATTGATGCGCGCGGCGGCACTGCCATGCGCGATGCGCTCAGCATGTCGCTTGATGAGGTTAAGGATAAGGGCAAGCGCTACAAGAAGGTCCTGCTGGTGGTTACCGACGGTAACGACAACACGAGCATGATCACGCTGGAGAAGCTGCTCGAAAAAGCTCATCGCGCCGAGGTGCTCATCTATGCAATCGGATTGTTGAACGAAGAAGAACGCCGCGAGGCAGCCAAAGCGAAGCGGGCCCTTACCGCCCTGGCCAATGCCTCCGGCGGCATTGCCTTCTTCCCGAAAGAACTGGCTGAGGTAGAAAAGATCGCTCTTGATGTGGCGAACGAAATCCGCAACCAGTTCATGATCTCCTACTCGCCGACCAACTCGGCCAACGACGGGACGTTCCGGCAGATTAAGGTGACGGTGAACACTGCGGGCAAGCCCACAGTGCGTACGCGCACCGGTTACTACGCCACACCACCGCCCAAGCCCGGCGCGAAGCTCTCCCAATCTCTGCGGTGATTGAATACCTCTGGAAAGCGTCGCGAGGCTACCGGCTGATGCCGTGGCGCAGCCCTTATCTTCGCTGGCGGATGGAAACCTATTGGGGCCTTCACGCCGAAGAGATCACGGCGGGCCAGTTCTGGTCTTTCCTGTGGCAGCATCGGGCTGAGATGCTGCGCTTTTTGGAATGGGCCGAGCGGATGGATGGGGCGGCGCGGCACTGATTCTTCCCGTAACAAAGGACTCCCACCCGCTGTCTTCTTGGTGGAGGTGCCCGATGCTACATTACTCGCTTGTTTTCCTGCTGATTGCGCTGGTGGCGGCGTTCCTGGGCTTTTCCGGGCTTGCCGGTATGGCTGCGGGAATCGCAAAGATCCTGTTCTTTGTGTTCCTCGTCGTCTTCCTTATTTCGTTCGTGATGCGCGGCGGCAAGACGATTCCCTAGCCGGCGCGGGCGCACTAACTGCGCCGGCTTGACCGCACATTCACTGCCGGGCGCGGGGGTTCCACAGATGCTGCGTTGGAGAGAGCCTGGTTGAGGTTCAACAACGAGGAGTCCATGAGGTCAGCCATGGCCTGCATGGGCAGACCTTCCGCGTCCTTGTAGAACACCATCTGGCCGCTGGCCGGATCGTATTCGACACGAAGCCAGTCTCCACGCCGGACCTGATCGGTGGCTATGAGGTTCGACATTGGCTGGACAATCAATCGTTCGATGGCTCGTTTCAGGTGCCGGGCGCCATATTTGGCGTCCGTGCCTTCTTTGAGCAAGTACTCCTTCGCACCTTGCGAGGCGGTGAACACGAAGGGGTTCTCCGAAACATTGTTCAACACGCGCTGCTGCACCATTCCCAGCTCAATCTCCAGGATCTTGCGCAGTTCGTCTTCTCCCAATGGCTTGAAGACCACGATCTTGTCGAGCCGGTTCATGAACTCTGGTGTAAACTTGCGGCGTGCCGCTTCGACACCGGCTTTGGAGATTTTGGCGTTGATTTTGTCGTCGATGACACAAGGCTTGGCCGAGGCTATCTGGCTCACCGCCTGGAACCCGAGCCGAGGAGCGAGCATGGCGCTCATCTCCGAGGCTCCGAGGTTTGAGGTCATGAAGATCATGGCCTTCGAGAAATCCACCCGCCGGTTGTCCCCCAGGGTTAGAGTGGCTTTGTCGAGGATTCCCAGAAGGAGATTCCACAGCGCATCGCTGGCTTTCTCGATTTCGTCGAAGAGCACAAAGCTGATCTTGCAGGCGTCGGTGTGATAGAGGTTGAGGACTTCCTGGGACAAGAGGGGATGTGTTTCGCGATGCCCCAGGTATCCGGGAGGCGAGCCGATCAGTTTGGCGATCTCGTGCGAGTGCTGGAACTCCGCACAGTCGATCTTGATCACTGCGCGGGGATTTCCGACGAGGCTTTCGGCTGTCGCTTCCACGATCCGTGTCTTCCCTGATCCAGTTGGGCCGAGAAAGAGGAAATTCCCAATCGGGCGGCCGGGGGGGGTCATGGCCGTGAGATAGAGCTGGTAGATATTGACAATCTGATCGATCGCTTCCTTCTGGCCCACGATATATTGCCGCAGACGGCGATCTAACGATTCCGCTTCGCGCCCCGTACGGGAGGCGTCCAGCGGGATACCTAAACGAGTCATACTTCCATCTCCTCTTTTGGCCTGTGGGATCGAAGGAACTTTCCCCGCAACGGGTTCCATGGCTGGGCTTGATCTGCGCCAACCGCCTCCTAGCGCTTCTCTGAGCAACCTGACTTCCAATCCTCGACCGCGCTCTTTCGTATCCACTCCAATCCTCTTTTCTTGTTACGACTTACCCGGTTTCGACGGGCGTATTTCGACCCTGCTGACCATGGTTCGTTCAGGCATTTCCAGAACGGCCCGTACCACTTCGGCCACATCTTCGGGCTGAATTTTCCAATCTGCTACCCCGTGTGTCCCGGAAAACCCGGTAGACACACTCCCAGGCATCACCGTGCAGACGCGGACGTTGTCATTGCGGTGATCGAGCATCAACGCTTCGGTAAAGCCGTTGAGGCCAAACTTGCTTGCGTTGTACGCGGCTCCGCCGGCAAAGGCATTGCGTCCAGCCAGGCTGGAAATGTTCACTACGAAACCTCCACGACCTTTGCGGAAGCGCTCTAAGGCGAGGTGACAGAAATGGAACACACTTGTGAGATTGGTGTCCATAGTCATCTGCCAATCCTCCGGGCTCAGATCCGCGACAGATCGAAACACCCCGACTCCGGCGTTGTTGACCAGAATGTTCAGGCTGCCCAATGTATCGTCCGCATAGGTGAAAAACTTTCGTACTTGCTCAAGATCTGTTACATCGCAGGCCATGCCTACGATTTTTGCCTTAGCCTCTCCCCGCACTTGTTGGGAGAGATCTTCTACCGCTTTGCGGAGGGTATCTTCATTGCGGCCACAGATAGCCACATCCACACCGCAATTCAATAATGTGTGAGCGATTGCGCGGCCGATGCCACGCGATCCCCCGGTGACCATCGCTTTCTGACCCGCAAGCGGGCTGAACCGGCTGAGTTTTTCCATAGCCTGTATGCTACGCGAGGAACCCGGTGCACCCGCAACTCCAATCTCGCGGCCCCGATGGCTACAATGAAAGAGAACGGGCCGGATGCACGAATCAAGCGTTTTTTGGCTGCGAGTCGCCGCCGCACTATATTCCGTCGGCTTATTGCACGCGTTGGCTACGCTGTTCGGGCGTACCACGTCTCTGCTCCGGCCGGCGTTGTCTGCGTTTGTGGCGGGCGTTCTCTTGCACATGGTTTCGCTCGTCGAATTGATCCGCGCTAGCGGCACTCTTCCCTTAGCAAACTTTTATCAGTCCGTTTCCGTCTGCGCGTTTTTCATTGCGCTTGTTTTTCTCTTCGTCTGGAGGAAGTATCAATTTGCGCCGTTGAGCGTGTTTCTTTTTCCCCTTGTGTTTGTAATGACTTTGGTTGGCGCCATGCAATTGCCAGTGGCGGGATGGACGAGCGCGGGGCTGCGTGAAGGGTGGCTGGCCACGCACGTTCTGGCCGTTTTGAGCGGTTACGCGTCGCTGCTGCTCACGGCAGGTGCATCTCTGTTCTACCTGGTAAGGGAGAATCAACTAAAGACGAAACGGCCTGGCGCGCTCTTCGACCACCTGCCTCCACTTGGCACGCTCGACTCCATCATCACGCGCTCGCTATCGATTTCCTTTGTTCTGATGACCGCCGGAGTAGTTGCCGGCATTACCTGGGCGTTCATTGAGTCCGGCACACGCTGGGTAGGAGACGCCCGCATCCATGTGGCCCTTATCACCTGGATTCTCGCTCTTGGGGCAGTTTTTCTGCGGACGGTTTCCGGGTGGCGAGGGCGCAAGGCGGCGCTGCTGTGTCTGGTACTGATGGGCTGCGCGGCGATGACCTGGGCTGCCCACGTCGGGCTGCGCCCTGTGCTGGAAGCCAAATGAGATTCCACATCACAGGGCTGAATCATCGCACGGCCCCGGTCGAGGTCCGCGAGCGGCTCGCCTTCCCCGCTACGGGAATCGAAGCGGCGCTAAACGAATTGATTCGCCAGGGCGGGGTTCGGGAGGGACTGATCCTTTCCACCTGCAACCGCGTGGAGGTTGCAGTGTCGCTCGATGACGGCGATGCGGCATCTGTAGTCGAGGAGTTCTTTGAACACTCGCGCCACATGGCTCGTGGCGATCTGTCTCCACATCTGTATCACTATCATGGGCGCGATGCGATCCGGCATCTGTTTCGCGTCGCAGCTTCGCTCGATTCCATGGTTGTCGGTGAACCGCAGATCCTTGGCCAACTCAAGGACGCGTATACGACGGCCAAGAACCTTGGCGCGGTTAGCGGCTTCCTGGACGGGCTCTGTGCCCGCGCTTTTTCTGTCGCCAAGCGGGTCCGCACGGAGACTGAAATCGGCTCCAGCGCGGTGAGCGTTTCCTATGCCGCCGTGGAACTGGCACGAGAGATCTTCGGCAAGCTTGATGGCCGGGCCATTCTGTTAATTGGCGCGGGAAAGATGTCGGAACTTGCGGCCCGCCACCTGCAGCGCGCCGGGGCGAATCGGATCCTGGTCACCAATCGCACCAGGGAACGCGCCGAACAGATGGCGCAGGTTTTTGAAGGGACGGTAGTTCCTTACGAGAATCTCGCTGCACCCCTGGCACAGGCAGACATCGTGATCACGTCATCCGGGGCGCCTCACTACATCCTCACGCGCGATTTGATGCGCAGTGTTCTTCACCAGCGCAAGAACCGGCCTATCTTCCTTATCGACATTGCTGTTCCTCGCAACATCGATCCCCAGATCAACAAACTCGACAACGTGTTTCTCTACGACATCGACGATCTTGGCAAGGTGGTAGAGCGGAATCGCGTGAACCGCATGGAAGAGGCCGCAGAGGCCGAGCGGATCATTGAGGAGGAAGTGGAAAAAATGCTCGCCCGGATGCGCGAGCGAGAAGTCACACCAACCATCGTCAGCCTGCAGGATCAGCTCGAACAGATCCGGCTGGCGGAAATTGACCGCGTCCGCGGCCGCCTGGGCTCGCTCTCCCCGCAGCAGGAAGAAGCCATCGACGCACTGACGAAAGGAATCCTGGGCAAGATCGCGCATGGACCTATTGCCGAACTGCGCCGGCACGCCAGCAAAGGCGAGACCAGCGGCATCATCGACACGGTCCGGCGTATCTTCCGCCTCCCGGAATAAGGAAATGCTCACCATTGGATCGCGCGGTTCTCAACTCGCCCTTTGGCAGGCCAATTGGGTCAAAGACCAACTCGCCCAACGCGGCACTGAATGCCGGATCGAGATCATTCACACAACCGGAGACAAGATCACCGACGTGCCCCTCTCGCAGGTGGGCAGCAAGGGTCTCTTCACGAAGGAGATCGAGGAAGCGCTGCTGGAGGAACGTATCGACCTCGCGGTGCATTCGCTGAAGGACATGCCCACCGAGCTGCCGGAAGGCCTGGTGCTGGCCGGCATCCCCGTACGCGAGGATCCGCGAGATGCTTTGATCGGCTACAAACTGCGCGATCTGCCGCGTTACGCCAAGGTGGGGACGAGTTCGCTTCGACGCACAGCGCAACTGCGCGCACTGCGTTCTGATCTGGAAATCGAATCCATCCGCGGAAACGTCGACACGCGGCTCCGCAAGCATGCGGAGAAGCAGTACGACGCCATCGTCCTGGCAGCGGCGGGGCTTCGCCGCCTGGGGCTTGCCGACCGGATCACCGAATACCTGGACCCCGAGCAGATGTGTCCGGCCGTGGGCCAGGGGGCGCTCGCCATCGAGACGCGCCACGACAAGGGACCCGGGTTTCAGGCCGCCCGCGCTCTCACCGACAATCGCACAGCCATTTGCGTGGCGGCCGAACGCGCCTTGCTCGAAGCACTTGGCGGAGGTTGCCAGGTGCCTCTCGGTGCTCATGCCCGCAAAGATAATCTGCTCCACATCCAGGCCGTGGTAGTCTCCCCGGACGGAACGAAAGTCGTGCGGCAGAAGACCACCGGCGACCCGCGGCAGCCGGAGAAGCTCGGCGCGCGGTTGGCGCAGATGCTGCTTGATCACGGGGCAAAAGAGATCCTCAGCCAGGTTTACGAAAAATGAAGAAGGTGTACCTGGTGGGCGCCGGACCGGGCGATCCCGGCCTGCTCACCCTCAAGGGCCGCGAAGCTCTTTCTATCGCCGACGTCGTTCTCTACGACAATCTGGCCAATCCGGAATTACTCCGCTTCGCTCCGGCGCACGCCAAACACATCTACGTCGGAAAAAAGAAGTCTCACCACACACTGACGCAAGACGAAATCTGCGCCTTGCTTGTTGAACAGGGCAAGGAGGGCAAGTGTGTTGTCCGCCTCAAAGGCGGGGATCCGTTCATCTTTGGGCGGGGCGGGGAGGAAGCCGAGGCGCTCGCCGATGCAGGCATCCCGTTTGAGGTTGTTCCCGGTGTGACAACACCGCTCGGCATTGCTGCGTACTGTGGGGTGCCGCTGACCCATCGTGAACACACGTCTGCTGTCACATTCGTCACGGGCCACAACGTCGAATCCATTGATTGGGATCGAATCGGCCACGTGGAAACCCTGGTCCTGTTCATGGGTTTGACGCACGTACGCGACATTGCCAATGAGCTGATTGCCAAAGGCAAGCATCCGGATACGCCTGCCATGGCCGTGCGATGGGCCACGCGGGCCGATCAGCAGACTGTGGTGTCGACGCTTGCCGGAATCGCCTCGGATGCGGCACATCTCAAGCCGCCGGTGACGTTCGTGATTGGTGAAGTGGTGCAATTGCGGGACAAGCTGGATTGGTTCGGTAAGCTGCCCTTGTTCGGCCAGCGAATTGTGGTGACGCGGGCTCGCGATCAAGCTTCTGAGTTCACTGCCCAACTACGTGCCCTGGGAGCAGATGTTGCCGAGTTCCCTGTCATCGCGACGGTCGCTCCCGCTGATCCATCTGTAATTGACGCAGCAGTGGCGCGACTTGAAACCTACGACTGGTTGATCTTCACTTCGGTCAACGGGGTGCGGTTTTTCCTCGAACGGCTGGATGCCTCGCCTTACGATCTACGCGGCTTACGCGCCCGCATTTGCGCTATCGGGCCGGCCACGGCCCGGGCGATCGAAGCGTTGCACCTCAAGGTGGATCTGGTTCCCAAGGAGTATGTCGCGGAGAGTCTGGTAGAAGCATTTTCCGCGCACGCCCTGGGAGGCAAGCGCATTCTGCTTCCGAGGGCGGCCGTTGCGCGGGACGTGGTTCCGGTGGAACTCGGCAAGCGTGGCGCAACTGTGGATGTAGTGGAAGCCTACCGCACGATCGTTCCGCAGGATGCGGCAGAGCTCGTGGCAACGACGTTCGCTCGCAAGCCCGATTGGATCACCTTCACCAGTTCCTCCACGGTGAAGAATTTTCTCGCGATCGCCGGCCCTCGGGTGCTTGAGGGAGTGAAGGTCGCCTCCATCGGACCCGTCACCTCCGACACGGCGCGCATGCACGGCCTGCAGGTCGCCGTCGAAGCCAGCAGGCACACCATGGACGGCCTGCTCGAAGCCATCCTGCAACCCACACCCCTGCCAACTCGCGTAAGATGAGGAACTGCCGTCCAATCGGCAACCTGTCTACCAACGCTCAACAATCCCTATGGACCTCACGCTTTCCGCCGAACAGATCGCCTTTCGCGACGAACTTCGCCAATGGCTCGCAGCCAACGCCCCTGCTCCGATCACTCGTGGGGGGAACGAGTCCCTTGCCCAGCGCTTTGAGAAACTGCGCGGCTGGCAACGCCAACTCCATGACGCAGGTTGGGCTGGTGTCGCCTGGCCCAAGGCCTACGGCGGACGCGGCGCGTCGCTGATCGAACAGGTAATCTTCCTTGAAGAAATGGCGCGCGCGCAAGCTCCGCCGATGGCCAACACGCTCGGTCTTGGTCTTATCGGACCCACCATCATCCACTTCGGCACCGAAGAGCAAAAGCGCCGCTTTCTGCCGAAGATCCTCAGCGCCGAGGAGATCTGGTGCCAGGGCTTCTCCGAACCCAACGCCGGTTCCGATGTCGCCAGCATCCGCTCCGAAGCGCGGCTGGACGGGGATCACTTCATCGTCAACGGTCACAAGGTTTGGAACAGCTACGGCTGGGTCGCCGATTGGTGCGCACTAGTGGTCCGCACTGATCCTGCCGCCGCCAAGCACAAAGGGCTTACGTACATCCTGGTTGATATGAAGAGTCCTGGCGTCGAGGTTCGCCCCATCCGCCAGATCTCCGGCGAGAGCGAGTTCGCCGAGCTCTATTTCAAAGATGTCCGAGTTCCGGTAGCGAACGTGCTGGGGAAAGTGAACCAGGGTTGGGAGGTGGCGCTCGGTACACTCATGCACGAACGCGCCACCCTGGGAGCCAGCATTACCATCCTCTACCGGCGTTCCTTCGATCGCTTGGTTGAACTCACACGCGCGGTGCGCCGTAATGGACGCGCGGTCTGCGAAGACCCCATCGTCCGGCAAAAGCTGGCGCAGGCGTACACCGAACTCGAAGTGTTCCGGTTGAACCAGATGCGCGCCGTTTCGCGCGTCAGCTCGACGGGAGTTCCGGGTCCGGAGGGATCCATTTTGAAGATCTTCTGGAGCGAGTTCAACCAGCGCTTCCAGCAAACCGCGCAAGAGATTCTCGGGCCCTACGGCATGCTGGAGGAAGGCTCGCCACACGCGATTGACGACGGTGCGTGGTCCTACGGCTTCCTCCGCACGCGGGGCAATACCATTGAGGCCGGGACCAGCGAGATCCAGCGAAACATTATCGGCCATTTTGTTTTGGGCCTTCCCAAGAGTTACTAACATGCATTTCGAACTTTCTGAAACCCAGCAGTTGCTGGCGAAGACGGCGCGGCAGTTCCTGACGAATGAGTGCCCAATCGCCGAAGTGCGCCGTATTATGGAAACTCCGACTGCGCACGATGCCGCGCTCCACCGCAAGATGGCTGACCAGGGGTGGGCCGGAATCGCCATCCCTGAGGAGCAAGGCGGGATGGGACTCGGCATGATCGAACTTGCGGCCACCTTCGAACAGATGGGAAGAGCCCTCGTTCCCGGAGCGTTCTTCGCCACGGTGGCCCTTGCAGCGCCTCTGCTCGATGATCCTGCGCACCTCGGCCCTATCTGCGAAGGGATGCAACTCGCCACCGCGGCGTTGATTGAAGCCGATGCCGATTGGGATCCCGCATCCTGGAGCACGGCGGCATCCAACGGGACTTTGACCGGCGCGAAGATGTTTGTCCCTGACGCCGCCGAGGCCGCATTCATTTTGGTAGCCGCGCGTGATCACGGAGTCCCCGGCATCTACCGGGTGGCCAAAGACGCACCTGGACTCACGGTGACCGCTTTGAAATCGCTCGATCTCACGCGCCGGCTGTACGAAGTGCGCTTCGACAACACGCCCGCCGAAACCATCGCCACAGGTGGAGCCGCGGAACAGGCGCTCAAGAAGGCCCTCCGCATTGCCACCCTTGCTCTCACCGCCGAAATGGCCGGGGGCATGGCCCGGGTGCTCGATATCACGGTTGAATATGCCAAGGCGCGCAAACAGTTCGATACGCCGATTGGCAAATTTCAGGCGGTGCAGCACATGTGCGCCGACATGTATCTTTGGAGCGAAAGCACTAAGGCAGCCGTTTACTACGCCGCCTACGCGCTGGACAAGGACCTGCCCGAAGCTGCTTCCGCGCTCTCCGTAGCCAAGGTCTACGCAGCCGACGCCTATCGCGAAATCGGCAACCGCGGCATCCAGGTACACGGCGGCATGGGATTCACTTGGGAAAACGATGTTCACCTCTACTACCGGCGCGCCAAGGTGAGCGAAACCATGCTCGGCGACAACGTTTACCACCGTGAACTGCTGGCCCGGGCCGTAGTGGATCGCCTGTGATACCATCACATCCGTGAAGTCCCTTTTTCTTACTCTGCTAGCGCTAGCTTTGCCCGTTTTCGCGGCGAAGAACATGGAGATCTACTTCATCGACGTGGAGGGCGGCCAGGCCACACTGGTGAAGTCTCCTGAAGGGGAATCCATCCTCTTCGACACGGGCTGGCCGGGCTTTGAAAACCGTGATGCGAATCGCATTGCTGCCGCCGCACAGAAAGCGGGCATCAGCAAGATCGACTATCTTGTCATCACGCACTTTCATACGGACCACGTCGGCGGGCTGACCCAATTGGCGGCCAAGATGCCGATCGCCAACCTGGTGGATCACGGCAAGACTGTCGAATCGAACGCCAACGCCGACAAACTCTACGCCTCTTACGAAGCCCTGACATCGAAGGCCAAACGCATCACGGTCAAACCGGGCGACAAGCTGCCGGTGAAGGGGTTCCAAGTTGAAGTGCTTGCCGCTCACGGCGCGGGCACCAAGCGCGCCGGTAAAGCGAACCCGCTCTGCGCCGGAGTACAGAAGAAGGAAGCGGATCCCACCGATAACGCACAGTCTGTCGGCATGCTAATCACGTACGGCAAGTTTCGCTTCCTTGACTTGGGTGATCTCACGTGGAACAAGGAGCTGGATCTTGTTTGCCCCGAGAACAGGATTGGAAAAGTGAATCTATACCTCACTACCCACCATGGAACTGATTCCAGCGGGCCTGCGGCTTTGGTTCACGCCATTGCGCCAACGGTTGCGGTGATGAACAACGGCGAAAAGAAGGGCGGCTCACCTGCTGCATGGAAGGTAATTCGCCAATCGCCTGGCCTCAAGGATCTGTGGCAACTGCATTATTCGGCCGCGGGCGGGACGGAGAGCAATACGGACGAAAAGCTGATCGCCAATCTCAAGGGTGAAGACCCCGGAAATCACATATCGGTCAGTGCTCAATCGAACGGAAAATTCACCGTCACGAACGCTCGGACCGGGCTGAGCAAGAGCTACTGAGATTCCCTAGAAATCAGTAACCGTTTCTCAAGTATTTACTTTTCTGGACGCAGTAAACCTTCTTTGGAATTGCGCCGATTTCTTCCTCGTACCTTTCGGGCATGAGGCAAATTTGTCGCACCGCAATTCGGGCCGCGCTTGCCGCGATGGGTCTGCTTTGCGTTGCCCCGGCAGCACCTCCGCTCCGCGTAGCGGCCTATAACTCGCCACCCTACTACATGGTGAGCGGAGAACGTATTGAAGGGTTGGCGTACGATCTCATCAACAAGGCCGCGGCCAACCGCCACATCCCGATTCGGTGGGTCATCCTCAAAGAGACCATGGAACAGGATCTGGACAACCACACGGTCGATCTTGTCCCTGTGGTCAGCTACACGCCGGAACGCGCGACCAAGTGGCATCTGACTAAGCCCTGGCTGCAGAATCGATTTTCTCTTGTCAAGCACGCCCGTCCCGCTGCGCACGCAGAGCAGTTGATCGCCCATGTGCAACTCCCTGTCACACGATCCAAGGTGCATCAGGCGTTTCCGCAAGCACAGTTCCTTGAAACCGCAACACGGCAGGAGGCGCTGGCCACACTCTGCCGCAATGAAGCGGGAGCTGCGTTTCTTGAAGAACGCGTCATTCAGGCGCTGTTGTTGGCGCGCCCGCCCGCCTGCACGGGTCCTGTCAATCTGGCGGTCGAACCCGTGCCTTCCGCCACAACGCCCATCAGCATCGGAGCAAATCATGCGTATGCCGCCAGCGCCGATGCCCTCCGCGAGGAATTGGGCCGTTTCGCGCTTGATGGGTCGCTCTCCGCGGCACTTGACCGCTGGGCTGCGTTCTCCAGCGCTGAAGTCTATTCCGCTGCTCTTCTCGAAGAAATCCGTAGTAACCAGCGCATCGCGTGGCTGCTTTCTCTCATCCTTCTGGTCGCCTCCGGCGCCCTGGTGTGGATGGCTCGCCGAGCCTATCGCACACGCCGGCTGGCAGAACGCGCCAGCCTTGCGAAATCCTCTTTCATGGCGAACATGAGTCATGAGATTCGTACCCCGCTCAACGGGATCATAGGCATGTCTGGACTGATGCTGGAATCTCCACTCAGCGACATCCAGCGTGATCGCGCCGAATCCATCCGGATCTCCGGGGAGGCGCTGCTGGCCATCGTCAACGACGTTCTCGACTTTTCGAAGATTGAAGCCGGCCGCCTTGTCATTGAGCCGATCGCATTCGATCTTTGGGCCGCCGTTGAAGAGGTGGCCACACTCCTCCAAGCACAGGCAGATCGAAAGAATCTTCATTTGTTTGTTCGATACTCTCCGAGCACGCCGCGCTACGTCATCGGCGATTACGGGCGTATCCGGCAGATCCTGCTCAACCTGATGAGCAATGCCATCAAGTTCACCGAGTGCGGTTCAGTCACTCTGCAAATGCAGGCCGAAAAGGAAACGGACGTGCAAACCTTGATCCGCTTTCCGTCGTTGACACCGGAATCGGAATCGGTGAAGAAGACATCCCGGCGCTATTCCAAAAGTTCAGCCAGGTAGATGATTCCCCTTCGCGGCGCTTTATCGGCACGGGGCTGGGGTTGGCCATCTGCCGGGACCTGGCGAGAGCCATGGGAGGCGAAGTCGGTGTCTCCAGCCGAAAAGGCGCGGGGTCGACGTTCTGGTGTTCGTTGTCGATCCCACTTGATCTCAACAAACCTATTCCACAGCATGAACCGGCGCAATACCCCAGTGCGGTGGTGGTAGCGAAGTGCCCGGTGTTGGCCGAGAACCTGCGGGCACTCGCCGCGGACTGGGGCCTGGCGATCGATGTCGTGAGCGATCCTTCTTCCGCCGGCGGTCAGGATCCGCATATGGAGATTGCGAAGCCCGTTCGGCCACTGGAACTACTTACCCTATTGCGAGCCAATTCTCAGACATCGGCGCCGCAAGGAATCACGGCGGATCTGCTCGCACTTTCGCAAGCGGTTCTCTGCGCCCGCTCTGTCCGCGTTCTGGTCGCCGAAGATAATCTCGTTAACCAGAAAGTGGCCAAGGCATTGCTTGAGAAACTGGGGTGCCAGGTGGACGTGGTCGCCAACGGGCGCGAAGCTTTGGACCTCTGGTCGCAGCTTCCCTATGACGCCATCTTCATGGATTGCCAGATGCCGGAAATGGATGGGTTCGCCGCAACGCGCGCAATCCGTGCCCGTGAAGAGGCTTCGCGCCATACCCCTATCATTGCGGTCACCGCCAATGCTCTCAAAGGCGATCGTCAAGCCTGCCTCGACGCCGGGATGGACGACTACGTTACCAAACCCATCCGTCTTTCGGAATTGCGAGCCACCATCGACAAGTATTGCCCTGAAGGACCGCCGGTCTTTTCGAAGTAACTACGGCCACAACGAGCCAGCATCCATAGACAGGGTGCGATTCCCGTCCCGCTCCTTCAACGTCAGGTTCCCATTGCGATACGTGAGACTCTCGACGCCGCGATATCCGGCCGGCACTTTAAACAGGAACACTGCGTAGCTCCGGGTGTGGGTCTGCTCCGGCTCCAGCCAGTCGAATACCGGACGCCCGAACATTTTGCCCTTCTTCACCAACACGGAAAACGGTTGATGCAAGCCGGTGGTGCCGAACTCGAGGCCGCGGGCCATCGGCCTACCGGAGTCGTCCACATGCCGCCAGATGTTCAACCACGGATACTCCTTCGTGCGCCAGATATAGCCGATCAGCAGCCCCTTTGCAGCATTCACGGCGGTCACCCAGCCCAACTCGTCATCGACGACATAGGACACCACGTTCGGCATCGGATCATTGATCAGCGTGCGCAGGTTGACGGGCTGGCCGTCCTTCAACGCCTGCGGCCAGTAGACTGTGGGATGCTCCGGATCGGGCATCGGGCTACCCTGCATGAATCCAGCTCGCGCGTTCGCATCCACCACGACGGTTTCATCCAGGAACGGGGGGCCCACGGTGGGATGCTGCACCATGTTGTAGGGACGCCCGAGTTTGTTGCGATTGGTCACGCTTTCGGTGACGAGGAGAAGGGCTTGCGATGGATGCACCTTCGCTGCGCGGGTCACGTCCATGTTGGCGATGGGCAGGTGTGTCGTCATGCGTGTGGCGCCGGAACCGGCGGGTGTTGCGGACCATTCCACACGGGTGGCCTCGCCGTGATAAGGCATGCCGCTTTTCCCCTCGGAGTCCGACACCTGGCCCCAACGATCCAGGCAAAGGAAATGCGCCATGGCGCGCTTTTCCATCCCCGCGTTCTCATTGGCCCATTTGAGCGGGTTCAGCGCCTGGTCCTTGAATTCGAACTTTACGATCGAGCCGCCGAGGCGGTCGATCTCCACCTTGGCCACACTACCTTCCAGGGTCACCACGGGTCGTGTCTGCGCGAATGCAGCGGCGCTCAGCATCAATAACGACAAGGTTCTCATTGCTTCACCTCCCAACGTTCATTGAAGAATCCGGCTTCGGCGATACGCCCCGGCCAGCGCTCATCGGCGGGTGTCGTCACATCAACCACAGCCCAATCGGGGAGCTTCGGAATTTGCCTGGCGTTGTTCAAATAGTCGAACTCGCGGAAGGTGAAGCTGGAGTTCAGCACCACGTACTTACGCGGGTTGAGTGGATTGGGATAGATGGCCACGGGATAGTGCTTCGCCGCATCGAATGTCTTTGCGCCGATCGTCACGGAGTTGCCAGCCCACTTCACCGGAAGCTTGTCCATCACGCGCGCCATCACTTTGTTCGAAGAAGGATCCCCCCAGAGCACAAGGTTTGCCGAGGCGATGTCGTCAGCAGTGATTTCCGTGTCCTTCTTTACGATCGGCTCTCCACGGAACTGCCTCCGCCATTCGACAACAGCCCGCATCTGTTCCGCAGCGATACGCTCCGTTGTGCCCTTGTTGGAAGCCTCGCCCGTCGGCAACACGAATATGAAGCGGCTCATGAAAGCGTCGTCGATGGGCCCTTGGAGATGATGCCGCTTCTCCAGGCCCTTGCCTTCGGCTGACGCCACCTGCTCCCACTTGACACCGTTCCTGCGCAGATGCACGCGCCAACTGCGGTCCGTTTCGGGGCCGCTCACCAGCACTGCCTGTCCGTCGATGCGCAGTGTTGCTTTGGCATCGGGAGCCACCGGGCTGCCGCCAGGTCCGAAGTCGATGGTCAGCGCGGTCACACCTTTCGTAGTGGCTTTGATCTCACGCTCATTCACCGCCTCGGCGATCACCGTGGCGCGCTCCCAATGTTCGTTCATGCCGTCGATGATTACCCACTTCATGCGGTTGTAGGCGAGAGTGAAGGTGGTGAATTTGACTACGCGGGGATAGGGATCGCGGCCACGCTCGAGGATTGCATCCATACGCCGGTCGATCTCGATTTTCGAATCCGGGTGATAGCGGTGCGGCGTTTGCGGTCCGATGACGTGGGACATGCGCATGCCTTCTTTTTCCAGATACTGAGCCATGATGTCGGCTGCTTGCTTCTGCCGGTCAATCTCGCCGGAATAGGCCACCAGAGGCAGATTGAAGAAGTTCATAGCGTAGTCGACGGCATCGTAATCGCGGAACAGTTTCTTTTCCCACCAAGTGGGCGGCACGGGGTCTTTGGCGATGTTCAGAAAAGCTGGGCTCTCACTGAAGCCCGCGCCGGGAGCTGCCGCCGCGAAGCGTCCCCCATAGTGCGCGGCGATGTGCCAGACAGCGCCACCACCCATGCTGAAGCCGCGGATGGAGAGCCGGTTGTCATCGACGCGATAGCGTTTGCGCACATCGGCGAGGGCTTCGAAGAGATCGACTTCGCCGGCGAACTTGTTGGCATTGCAGTAGCGCCCGTAGAGGTGCAATACGATGGTGTCGGCGGGAGTGAACTCGCCGGGACGGGTCTGGCGCTCAGAGAGGAAGTTCACCTCACTAAGGGTTTCGTTGCGCCCATGGAACCAGGCATCGACACGCCACTTGCGAGGCGCGGTGGGTGACCAGGTGGGCGGGATTACAAGTCCGTAAGGCTGCACGCTATCGTCGATGCGAGAACGGTATCCACGGACCACCAAGCCCGTTGCGGTTGTCCACGGCGCCTGCCCGCGAGCGAGTTGATCAGCCCGTTCCTGTCCATTCCGCAGCAGTTCCTTCGCCTTGCCGATCTCTTCGGGCTTGAAGAATTCGTTGTACTTCAGGGCGAAGTGGACGGCATCGCGGAAGATGATGACGTCGGTTACCAGAGGGCTGCCCTTCAGCCCATCGATGGAGGCGCTCAGCTTCTTCAAGCCCGCTTCCAGTTCGGCCCGATCGCGATCGGGCACTGGCACTCCTGGCGGAGGGACGGGCCGGTCGGCGGCAAAGAGACAGGCCGCCATCGCGGCCCCGCACAACAAGGTTCTCAGCATGTTTGTTAGATCCTGTGAAATCCCTTCAGAATATCGCGGATGCCGTAGCGCAGTGCGACCGGCCTTCCGTGAGGGCAACTCATTGGATACTCCGTCGCCGCCAGTTCGCGCAGCAGGTAGTCAATCTTGCCCGCATCGAGTTTCATGTTGATCTTGATTGCCGCACGGCAGGCGATGGACGCAGCCATGCCGCGGCGGAAATCCTCAAGGGAGGCTTTGCGCATCTCGCCTTCGGCAATCTCCAGAATCTCAGTGAGGATGCGTTCGGCCTCACCCGCCGGCACCGCCGCGGGAACGGTTTGTACGGCCACGGAGCGGCCGCCGTATGGTTCGGTCTCGAAGCCGGCGCGCAGCAATTCCTCGCGGATTCGCTCATATTCGATCCACTGTCCCGGGGTCAGTTCCAGGATAAGCGGCATGAGCAACTGCTGGCGCTCCACGCGGCCGCTGGCCCAATCGCGGAGCACTTTCTCAAACAGGATGCGCTCATGGGCCACATGCTGATCAATGATCCACAGGCCATCGCGGCTAGCGGCGATGATGAAGGACTCCTGCAGTTGCCCCAGTGGGCGCAAGTCCGCCAGCACTTCCATGCTTGGCGGGGCGTCGAGGACCGCCTCGCGGGGAAATGCTCCGTGCGTATCGGGCACGCGCAGCCGCACCGGCGGTACATTCTCCACGGCGATGCCAGGACCACTGAAATCGAGCCGTGGCGACGGGCTCTGTGTGGGATGCAGAGTAAACTCGGGCAGGCCGGCGGCCTGCTCCGGGGTCAGCGGCGGAGCGAACATCGCCTCCGCTGTTCCGAACTGCACGGTTTCCATGCGGGAAGAGAACTCCGAGAACGGCAACTCCACACCACGTTGCGGCGTATCACGCACCGGCAGGCTGGACACGGGGCGGCTGCGCGTCAACGCCTCGCGAATGGCGTCGCGCACGAAGTCATGCAGGAAGCTGCCGCGTTGGAAGCGCACCTCGGTCTTCGAAGGGTGCACGTTCACGTCCACCTCTTCCACGCCGCAATCGACGAACAACAAGGCGAAGGGAAATGCACCCGGCGGGATCAGGTTGTGATAGCCGGCAGTGAGGGCATGCAGCAGTAGCTTGTCGCGGATCAGGCGACGGTTGACGAACAGGAAGATGGAATTACGGTTGGACTTCTGTACTTGCGGGCGCGAGACGAAACCGCTCACGGCGTAAATGACGGCACCACCGCCGTCGACGGGGATCTCGCGCCGCACCTCGCCAAGTTCAATGAGATCCTCCAGCAACTTGCCGCCGAACACCTGATAGACGCGCTCCCGCTGTGTGTCCACGGGAGTGACGCGCAGCAATTCCGCGCCTTCATGAGTGAGGGAGAAACTCTTGTCGGGATGGGCCAGGCTGTAGTGTGTGACGAGCGAAGCGATATGGGCCAGTTCCGTCTGTTCGGAGCGCAGGAATTTGCGCCGTGCCGGAACGTTGTAGAACAGGTCACGCACGGTGATGGTGGTGCCGGTGGCAAGCGCCGTCTCATCGTAGCGGATGATCTTGCCGCCGTTGATCTCCACGGTGCTGCCGACTTGTTCCTCGGCCGAACGTGTCTCCAGAGTGAGCCGGGACACGGAGGCGATGGACGGCAATGCTTCGCCGCGGAAGCCGAGGGTGCCGATTGAGAACAGATCAGCAGGTTTGCGGATCTTGCTGGTAGCGTGGCGTTCAAAGGCAAGCAGGGCATCGTCGCGCAACATGCCGGAGCCGTTATCCACGATGCGAATCAGGCGCCGCCCTCCCGCTTCCACATCAATGCGGACATCCGTGGCTCCTGCATCAAGGGAGTTTTCGAGCAGTTCCTTGACCACCGATGCCGGGCGCTCGACGACCTCGCCGGCCGCGATCTTATTCGCCAGGTCGTCAGGTAGAACTTGGATGCGGCCCATTTGGCTTATTGTACGAGTTAGGCCAAATCCACCGCCGCCATGGTGCGCCGGTCGCGCACAAAGAGCTGGGTTCCGACGAGGGAGGGCGGGGTCCAGGAGAGGTTGGTCAACAGCGGCGCTTTGGCCAGAATCTTGAATCCTTGAGGCGAGGGATCGGCAAGCATCAGGTAGCCGTCCTGATCGAGGACGATAAGTCTGCTTCCTGCCTGCACGAAAGTCGCTTTCTCGATGCTGCGCTCCTGCCAGTGGATCTTTCCGCTGTGCGCATCCACGGCACTGAGGATTGCCTGGCTGCCTTTACCGCCGCTGGTGAAGTAGTAGGTGTCGCCGATGCGGATTGCGTTGCCATGATGCAGGCGCAGGCGGTTCGACGACCACAGTTCCTTGGCCGTTGTGCGCAGCCCGTCGCGCCGAAGCTGAATAACTTTGGCTCCAGCGCCGTACTCGGCGGAGATGAACAGGAGCTGGTCTTGCGGAGACCACACGGGAGTCGCAACAGCAATTCCGTACTCGGCCCGAAACGGCACCTGCCACTGCGGGTCCCCGTTGTGCGGATTGACGGCGAACAGCACACCATCCATCAGCATGACCAACTGTTCCAAACCATCGAGGTTGATCAGAATCGGCGAGGAGTACGCGTTTGGATAATCGTTGCGGGACCAGAGTTGTTTGCCGCCGGTGAGTTGAAACGCCATCAGCGATTTGCCTGCGCCGCCGGCGGGAACGATGACCGAATCACGAAATGCGATGGGGCTGGAGGCGTAGCCGTAGTCGAGCCGGGTGGCCCTGTGGTCGAGCCAGAGCTGTTGCGTCCAGAGCAGCTTGCCGGTGAGCTTCTCGAGGCACTGCAGGCGTCCAGTGACGCCCGCAGTGAGGATGCGATCTTTGAGGACCAACGGGGAGGAGTACGGGCCGATGCCCATTTCGGCATAGGCGCTTCGGAAGGTGACGGGCGTGGCGTGCTCCCACTTGGTCTTGCCTGTTGCGGAATCGGCGGCGATCACCACTTCCTCGCCGGGTTTTCCGTACATGGTGAAGAGCAGCGGCGGATCGACGGAGATTGCCGAGAACCCTTCTCCCAGCGGGCGCTTCCAAAGCAGTTTCGGTCCTGATGCCGGCCACTTGTCGCTGATGACGGCTGGCGGTGCGACGAAGTTGCGGCTGGGACCGCCCCATTGCGTCCAACTGGATCTCTGCTGTCCGAAAGCGGACATTCCGGCACAACATGCGAGTAGGGTGCGTCGCGTCATCTCGTCCTAGACGGTGTTTGCAGAGCGTTTGTTCCTGCGAAACGAAGGCAAATTCGCTACACTGAGGCCAAGTGAAGTTCCGGTTAGTCATTAGCATCATTTGCCTCGTTTTCATGCTTGGCTGTTCCAAGCCGAAGCAGGAAGAGACAAGGCAGTCGGTTCCACGCCAGATCGACCTACAGGCCAACGATACAGCGCGTTTTCTCGCAGGGATTCCAGGACGTCCCGAGAGCCCGTTTCATGCTTTGGAATCGGAGCAGGCCTGGATGGAACACCGCCGCCGCTTTGACCAGATGTGGGAGAAATTCCAACAGCAGCGGCTGCCGGCTATGAATGAATTCCAGGAAAAGGAATTTGCCGGGGCGGCATTTTCAGGCAAAACCATCTTTTATCCATTTGGTGGCCCCGACGTTCTTACCGCGACTACATTGTTCCCCAAGCGCCAGAACTATGTACTGGTGGGTCTGGAGCCGCCGGGCACCTTACCCACCGAGAAACAGATTTTGAGTGCCGACCTGGACAAGCAGTTGCCGCGTCTGGAGCGAACGCTGGAGAGTTTGCTGGTGCGAAGCTTCTTCATCACGGCCAGCATGGATAGGGAACTGCGGGGTCAGGTGACCGACGGATTGCTGCAGGTGATGATGGTGCAACTGGCACGGCGCGGGTACACCATCGTTTCGCACCAACCGGTGACCCTGAACGAGGCTGGAGAGATACAGCCACGCAGTGGAACGGTGAAGCGTAACCGTGGTGTGTCGATCGAGTTCGAATCACCTTCCGGCGGACAGGGGCGTGTCGTCTATCTGGCGGCGAATCTGAACGACAAGTGGTTGAGTGAAAACGTCGAGCTGAAGAAATTTCTAGCCCGGTCCTCGCCGGCCGTAGCCTTCTTCAAGTCCACGTCGTACATGCCGCATAAGAAAGAGTTTTCGCTGCTGCGTGATCTGGTGTTGCAGCACTGCTCGGCGATTGTTCAGGACGACTCCGGGATCCCCTATCGCTACGTGGATCAAGCGCGCTGGGATGTGCGGCTGTTCGGCACCTATGTGAAACCCTACGGGAGCTTCCACTATCTGGTGCAGCCGGATTTGCGGAAAGCGTATGAACAGCGCGCCGCGCCTCTCAACTTTCGTATCGGCTACGGCTTCGGACGCGTGCCATCGGGGCTGCAGGTCTTTTCGCGCAAGAGCTGACAGGCATTCTGATATGGTGATGGGATGTTCCCATCCCGCCGCACATTTCTCACCGCGTCGCTTGCCGCCGCGACGGCTCCCTCACAGAACACGGCGCGCCGCGAACGTGTGAATCTGCTGATGATCATGGCGGATCAGCATCGTGGGGACTGCCTATCCTGCGACGGACATGCGGCGGTAAAGACACCGAACCTCGATGCGCTAGCTCGGCAAGGCGCACGCTTCCGGCACGCCTATTCCTCGACGCCGACATGCACTCCCGCTCGGTCGGGGTTGCTGACGGGATTGAGCCCTTGGAATCACGGGATGCTGGGCTACGGGCGAGTCGCCCCGAAGCATGCCTTCACTAAGCCTCAGGCGCTACGCGATGCAGGCTACTTCACGATGGCGATTGGCAAGAACCACTTCTCTCCGCAGCGCAATCCGCACGGGTATCATCAACTGTTGCTGGATGAATCCGGGAGAGTGGAAGCGCCGGAGTTCCGATCAGACTATCGAAGCTGGTTTGCGATGCAGGCGCCGCATCGGAATCCGGACGAAACAGGAATCAGCTTCAATGACTTCCGTGCCAGGGCATACGTGCTGCCGGAGCGCTTGCATCCCACAGCGTGGACCGGTGATGCGGCGGTGAACTTCCTTAATGCCTACGACCGCGAGCAGCCGTTCTATCTGAAGGTGTCGTTCGCGAGGCCGCACAGTCCCTACGATCCGCCAGAGCGCATCTTCCGGCAGTACGAAGGCGCGCCGATTCCGGCTCGGGCCGAGGCGAAGTGGTCGGAGCGGAACCGGCCGCGCAACAACGACTCCAACGAGATCTGGCGCGGCGATCTGGGGCCGGATCAGGCCCGTCATTCGCGACAAGGTTACTACGGGGTGGTGTCGCAGGTGGATGAGCAGATCGGAAGAATCGTGGAGACACTGGAGAGGAAGAAGCTGCTGGACCGGACGCTGATTCTCTACTTCTCCGATCACGGCGACATGACCGGGGATCACCACCTGTGGCGGAAGAGCTATGCCTACGAACCGTCGGCGCGCATTCCGATGATTCTGCGATGGCCGGACGGGTTGTCCCCGGCGAAGCGCGGGCAGGTGAACGATACGCCGGTAGAATTGCGCGATGTCCTGACAACGTTGCTGGATGCGGCTGGCGCGCCCACCGAACGGCAACTGGATGGAATTAGCCTGCTGGCCGCAGCCGCAGGCAAAGCGAGGCGGGAGTACATCGATCTGGAGCACGATGTCTGCTACGACCGCTCGAATCACTGGAATGCGTTGACCGATGGGAAGTGGAAGTACATTTATCATGCACGGGATGGGGAGGAGCAACTGTTCCATCTGGAGAAAGACCCGCTGGAGATCCAGGACCTGGCGAGCGATGGCGCGCACGCGGCGATGCTGAAACGGTGGCGGGACCGTATGTTGAAGCACCTGGAAGTGCGTGGAGAGCCGTTTGTGAGAGCGGGGCGATTGGCGATGCGGCCGGAATCCTTGCTGTATTCGCCGCACTATCCAGGCAGGAAGGTCTGATATAGTTGCTCCATCCGCCAGGGAGTTCCTTATGACCTGTTCACTGTTCGTGGCTCTGCTGTTAGCGGCTGCCAATTCCTACGCACAATCTATTTCGGGCCAGATTTCGGGCACGATATTTGACTCCTCCTCCGCTGTGGTTCCGGGTGCTGAGGTCAGCATCCGCTACACGGCAACCGGCAACACTCGCAAGCTGGTCAGCAACGAAAGCGGTTACTACGTTGCCACGGATCTGCTACCCGGGGTTTATGAAATCGGCGTGGAGAAGAGCGGGTTTCGCAAGCAGGTGGAAAGCAACATTACGTTGAGCGCGAATACGCGCATGACGGTGAATGCGACGCTGACACCCGGCGCGGCGACGGAGATCATTGAGGTGAAGGCGGCGGCGAATCAGGTGGAGACAAGCACGGGTGAGATCAACAACGTGGTTTCGAGCAGGCAGGTGACGGAGCTGTCGCTGAACGGACGGAACTACATTCAATTGATGCAACTGATTCCTGGGGTGACCGTGAATTACACGTCGGGGTTCGACCTGACGAGCAACACCGCAGGACAAAACGTGAACGGTCTGCGGGGAAATACAAGCGGGGTCATGGTGGACGGTTCCTGGAATCTGAACGTGGGCTCGAATGGAACTCCGCACGTGAATCCGAGCGTGGACGCTATCGCCGAGGTGAAGATCACCACGGGTGGTTTCAGCGCGGAACACGGCCATGCGCAAGGCGCGCAGGTTAACGTTGTGACGAAATCGGGTGGACGCGAGTTTCACGGCGGGCTGTTCGAATTCGTGCGTAACGACAAGTTCGACGCGAAGGATTGGATCAGCAACCGGTCAAACACGGTGAAGCCGCCGCTGCGGTTCAACGATTTCGGCGGGACGCTGGGCGGGCCGGTGTTCATTCCGAACGTCTGGAATACAGACCGCTCGAAGGCATTCTTCTTCGTGTCGCTCACCGGGCGGCGCAATATCCGGTCGACGACGAGGACCGGAAACGTGCCTACCGCCGAGGAGCGGGCCGGGGACTTCCGCAATTCCACATTGCCTGTGCCCACCGATCCGGTGACGCGGCAGCCGTTCAACCCATCGAATCCACGCGTGTTGCCGAGCAGCTTGTGGTCGAAGAACGGCCCGGCGCTGCTTGCACCTTTCCCACTCCCGAACATACAGGGGCAGGGCTTCAACTACGTAACGCAAACCGTGGCGAAGCAGAATCAGAACGAGCAGATCTACCGTTTCGATTACACGCTAGGGCAGAAGACACAGATCTTTGTGCGCGGTGTGCGAGACCAGTTCGATCTCGCGGATTCATCGAACGGCAGCGCGTTAAATATTGTGGGCAACATCAATGACCGCAGCGGGGTGATCTGGTCGGCGAACGTGAGTCATACGTTTTCTCCGGCGATGGTCAATGTGTTTAACTTCTCGTGGTCCGGAACGCGCATTCTGAACTTACCGATCACCGGCAATTTCACGCGAGAGAAGCTGGGGCTGACCTACACGGAACTCTTTCCTGGCAATGCTTTCGGCACTGCTCCGGATGTGGCAATCCAAGGATACACAGGGTATGGAGTGGGATCGAATCTGGATACGTTCCACCACATGTTCCTCTTCCGCGATGACTTCAGCGTGGTGAAGGGCAATCACTCGATGAAGTTCGGGTTGTGGATTGAGCGGTATCGCGCAAACGCCAATGTATTGCAGGGTGCGCCGCGTCAAAACGGGTCTGTCAGTTTCAACCGGTCGTCGTCGATCTCGAGCGGAAATGTTGTTGCGGATGTGCTGCTGGGGAGGTTCCAGCAATACGCGGAATCGAGTGATGATTCGGTGGTTTGGGGCCGCTACACACAAAGCGAGTTCTACGCACAGGACAATTGGCGCATTCGTCCGAACCTATCGATCGAATACGGGCTGCGGTACGTCATTTCGCCGCCGATCGGTAGCGCGCTGCGAAACACTATCGCGTTTGTGCCGCAGCTTTACGATCCGGCGAAGGCTCCGCGATTCAATGCGGATGGGAGCCTGGTTCCGGGCGTTGGCGACTACGCGGGCGGCTTCTATGTCAACGGTCTTTCCCTGCCTGGCGATGGCTGGCCAGCGGGAGCGAAGGGCCGCGTGCTGGCAGCCTCGAACCCGGAGTTTGACCGGCTGTTCCGCGGAGTTCCGCCCGCGGTTTACACGGCGCGGTATAACAACTTCGGGCCGCGGTTCTCGTTCGCCTGGGATCCGTCGGGCAAAGGCAACTGGTCGATCCGGGGCGGCGGAGGAGTCACCTATGACCGCATTCGCAACGGCAGCACGATTCTGACAGGATCTGGCGTACCGTTTCTGGTGCGGTCAACACTATTCGATGCCAACATCGATCAACCGGCGGCGGGCCGCGCGGGGCCGGTGTTCCCTTCGGCTGTGACAAGTTTCGCACCGATCGTGAAGACGCCGACTGTCTATTCCTACAGCTTCGGCTTCCAAAGAAAACTGCCGGCGAATCTATTGGCCGAGGCAAGGTACGCGGCGACACTGGCGCGCTACATCACGATGGGTGTGAACCTGAATGAACTGCCCTTGGGCACGCGGCTGCGGCCCGGCGCGGCGAGCGTGCCTCGTGATGCGCTGCGTCCGTATCCGGGGATCAGCGATATCACCTGGCTGACGGCGCAGGGCGCGAGTAACTATCACGCTTTCCAGTCTTCACTTGACCGGCGGATGACTGCGGGTCTCAACCTGGGAATGGCGTACACGTGGTCGAAGGTGATCACTAACGCAGTGACGGAACAAAGCATTGGCGGCATTCAGAACGCATACAACCTGCGGGCCGAAAGGGGAGTAGCGGATTTCAATCGCACCCACGTGCTGGTATTCAACTACGTGTGGGAACTGCCGATGTTCCGCAAGCGCAGCGATTGGGTAGGGAAGGCGATTGGCGGATGGGATCTATCGGGGATCACGAATTTCGCCAGTGGATCGTATTTCACGCCAACGTACGCGCTGAACGGCGATCCGACGGGAACGGGCAAGACCTCGATGCGGCCGGATTGGATTGCTCCGCTGAAGTATCTGGATCCACGCGAGACGCAGACGTTCCGGCTGCCGAATGGGGCGACGGTATCGGGAAACTTCTGGTTTGACCCGACGGTGTCATTCGGGCTGCCGGGGACGGGTCTCTATGGCAACTCGGCGCCGAACGTGATCAAAGGGCCTGGCATGAACAACTGGGACGTGTCGTTGTTCAAGAACTTCCGCGTGACGGAGCGCGTACGAGTACAGTTCCGGGCGGAGTTCTTCAATTTCTTCAACCACACCCAGTTCAGCGGGATTGCGACGTCGTTGCCAGCAACAAACTCGTCGACGACGTTCGGACAAGTGAGCAGCGTGGCTCCCGCGCGGATTACGCAACTCGGCTTGAAGCTCGCGTTCTGATCACCAATTCGTGAGTGAGCCGTCGGGGCGTTTGAGCATGGGGGTGAGCGAATAGGCGTCTTTGTAATCGCCGATCTGCTGCAGCTTGGATGTGTCGACTTCGACCCCGAGCCCGGGCCGATCATTGGGCCAAAGCTTGCCGTCTTTGAGGTCGTAGTGTGTCTTGAGATACGGCCAGGGACGGGTGCCGCCCATCACCATCTCCATGAGCGCGGGGCCTGAGAAGACGGCGCAGCAATGGACCATGGCGGATTCGGAAATGGGTCCAGTGAAGTGCGGGATGAGGCCGACATAATGCGTTTCGCAGAGGGCGGCGATCTTCTGGAATTCAGTGATGCCACCGACGTTGGGGACTGTGGCGCGGGCGTAGTCAATGAGATGGTTCTGGATGAGTTCGTTCCATTCCCACTTGGGTCCGAACTGTTCGCCAACGGCGATGGGGACTTTGACTTGATGGCGGAGTGTGCGATAGACGCCGGGGTTTTCACTGCGGACGAGGTCTTCGACGAAATAGGGGCGGAGCGGCTCGATCATGTTAGCGAGCGTGACGGCATCCGGCATGTCGAGTTCGGTATGGAAGTCGATGGCCCAGCCGCCATCACGGCCTACGCCTTCGCGGACCTGTTTGCAGAGTTCGTAAACGCGGTTGACTGTGGCGAAGCGATCCATGGTGTTGCCGCGAGCATCAGTGGAAATGCGATAGGCGCGAAAGCCGGCATCGACGCAGGCTTTGGCGACTTCTTTGGGCGTGCCTTTAGCGGGATAGCCCGTGGAGTAGCATTCGACGTAATCGCGCGCTTGGCCTCCGAGCAACTGATAGACGGGGACGCCGAGGGCTTTGCCTTTGAGATCCCAGAGAGCAACGTCGAGGGCCCCGAGGGCATGGACTTTTTCACGGCCCGCCGGATAGAAGTAGGCGCGGTACATGGACTGCCAGAGACGGTCGGTACGGAAGGGGTCCTGGCCGATGAGGAGCCCGGCGCACTGCTCCATGGTGTCGTCGGAGCCGCCTTCGCCGACGCCGATCAAACCGGAGTCCGTTTCGACGAGGACAACATTGGTGCTTTGGTTGAACAGCGGCTGGCGCGTGTTGGGGCGGCCGGCGGCATCGGTGGGAGTCTTGTAATAGCGGATGCGGGTGATGGTTGTTTTGGGTAAACCGGCGGCATCCGCACGATCGGCCAAGGAGACGGCGCCCGCTGCGCCCATGACTGTTTGAAGGAAAGCCCGGCGATTCATAAGTCGAAGGTCATGATATCAAGAGTTCGGTGGTTGGGCGTGCAAGTAGCCGAGGATCTTTTCCAAGCTTTGCTCGATTGTTTCGAGATCCGTGCGGCACTCGATTTCGGGCGAAAGTGGCGGCTCGTAGGGATCGTCGATGCCGGTCATGCCGGTCATGTGGCCTTCGCGAGTTTTGCGATAGAGGCCTTTCACGTCGCGCTGCTCGCAGATGGCGAGGGGGGCATTCACGTAGATTTCGACGAAGGGCAGGAGACGGGCACGCACTTCCTCACGGATGGAGTGGTAGGGGGCGATGGCGGCGACGATAACCGTGACGCCGTTGCGGGCGAGGAGCTCGGCGACAAACGCGATGCGGCGCAGGTTTTCCTCACGATCTTCGCGTGTAAATCCAAGGCCTTTGCTGAGGTGGCGGCGGATGGTGTCGCCGTCGAGGAGTTCGACTTTGTGGCCGGCGGCGCGGAGGTGATCGTGGAGGAGTTGGGAGAGGGTGCTTTTGCCGGCGGAGCTGAGTCCGGTGAACCAGATGGTGCGGGCGCTCATGTGTTCAGAATTCAATCGAGGCTAGCACTTCGCTGGGCTTTTTGTCGAAGGCGCGGGCAATGGCGAGGAAACTTTCGATGCTGGGCATATGGGCGCCACGTTCGATGGAGCTGATCTGCGAGACGCTGAGTCCGGTGGATTGAGCGAGGTCTTTGAGGGACCAACTGCGCTCGGCGCGGAGGACTTTGATGCGTGCGCCAAGGCGGGCGCGGAGGAGTTCCTGCGGGGATTTGCCGAAGTGGAAAGTGTCAGCGGCGCTTTTCAGTGTTTGGCGGAGTTGGGCCAAGGTGAAGGGCTTAGGGAGATAGTCGAAGACTTTCATGCGGAAGGTGTTGCGCATGTCTTCGAGGGAGGGGTAGCCAGTGACGATTACCACGCACAGGCCGGGCCAGCGGGCCTGCAACTGCTCCAGTACCTGGTCGCCACGCGCCTCGCCCATTTTCATATCGAGGAGGATGATGTCGGGGAGACGTTCCTCGCAACCGGTGAACAGCTCATCGGGTTGAGCGAAGGTACGGACGGTGTAGGAGCCTTCGTCGGCGAGTAAGTCTTCGATATAAGTACGGAAGTCCGGATCGTCATCGAGGAGGGCGACGTCGATCCACGATTCATTCGGCATGAGCATTCCTTAGAGCGGGTGCGGCTGGCAGCCTCACTTCGATACGGGCTCCACCGCCGGGGGAGTTGGAGGCGCTGATCGCTCCACCGTGCTGACGGACGATGCCATCGGAAACGGTGAGACCAAGTCCGGTGCCTTTGGCATCTAGACGGGTGGTAACGAAGGCGTCAAAGATATCGGGGAGAACATTGGGCGGGATCCCGGGACCATTGTCCTCGACCCGGATGATGACCCAATTGCGCCCGCCTTCGGTGATAGAGTCGGAATTCAAATCGATTCTGCCCCCTGCGGTAACCGCGTTCAGAGCGTTGCGGAGGAGATTGACGAAGACCTGAATGAGACGGTCGGTGTTGCCGATGACGCGGTGCTCTTCGTCTACGGCGTTGTGGAAGCGGACACGGCTGGCTTTGTCGTCGATGGCAAGGAGGCTCCAGGCTTCTTCAACGATGGGGCGGATGGCCACAGGTTCGACTTCCTGCTTGCGGGCGCGGGCGAAATCGACGAGGGATTCGCTGATGCGGCGCATCCGTTGGGTGACGCGGAGCATACGGGCGAGGCGGTCCCGCGTGTGCTCGTCGGGGGCGGTTTCCATGAGCTTTTCGATGGAGCCGTGGAGCACGGTGAGCGGGGTGTTGACTTCATGGGCCACGCTGGCACTGAGGAGGCCTATGCTGGCGAGCCGGTCCTGGTCTTCGAGGCTTTTCTTGGCGGCTTCCAGCATGAGGTTGTTACGGCGGAGGTCCTCGGCCACTTTGGCCAGTTCGTCTTCATGGCGGCGAAGTTCAGCGACCGTGGCGTTGCGGGAACGCATGATCTGTCCGATTTCGTCGCCAAGGATGTCCACTTCGGGGATGATTTCGTTCGCGCGGTCATCGACCTGAGTAGCGGCGTCGGCGTTGAGCATTCTACGGAGTGGGCGGTAGACGTAAAGCGGCATGATCACCAACTCGAGGACGAACACGGCTAGCAGGTAAATGGTACCGAGGACCACGAACAACGTGCGTTGCGCGCGGTTGACGATGTTGGAATAGAACTCAGCGGGCATCCGCATGCTGCGGTACAGGCCGGAGGGAGCTTTGCGATAAAGGAAGCTCGATCGCGGCGGATCGCTCCAGATGAGGCCGGGGTTTTCGTCGAGCCATTGCAGGACCTGTGGGGGAATGAGCAGGGTCTGGGCGCTGCCTTCCTGGAAGTCGTAGATTTCGGTGCCGGGGAGTTTGGGTAGTGGGCGTTCGTCGGAGAAGAGCTGGACGAGGAGGCTGTTTTCGCGGAGTTGGGCGGTGAGGACACCGTCTTCGAAGAGGGGGATGAGGGAGAAGTAGGCGACGCCGGCGAGGATGAGGAAGAAGGTGTTGTGGAGAACGATGAGTTTCAGGCGGACTTTGAGGTCGCCGAAGAGGCGGCCGAGACTGCGGTGAGGACGATGGGACTCGGGTACAGCCAAGCCTTCCATTGTAAGCTAGGGAGTTCATGCTGATATACGCTTGCACCATCTTCCTTAGTGCTTTCCTGCTGTTCCAGGTTCAGCCAGTAATCGCCAGAATGATTCTGCCGTGGTTCGGCGGCTCAGCGGCGGTGTGGACGACGTGCATGCTGTTTTTCCAGACGGTGTTGTTGCTGGGATACCTGTATGTGTATTGGACGGTGCGGCACCTGCATCCGAAGACGCATGGACGGGTGCATTCCATATTGCTGGGGTTGAGTCTGGTGTTGCTGCCGATCACTCCAGGAGTGCAATGGAAGCCAGCGGGCGGCGGGAATCCATCGATTGAGATTCTGCTATTGCTGGCCGCGTGTGTCGGGGTACCGTATTTTCTGCTGTCGACGACGAGCCCGCTGCTGCAATCGTGGTATTCGAAGACGGGCAAGGGCGTGTTGCCGTACCGGCTGTTCGCGCTGTCGAATTTGGGATCGATGCTGGCGCTGATCAGCTATCCGGTAGTGGTGGAGCCTTATCTGCCGTCGCGGTTGCAGGGCACGGTGTGGTCGGCTGTGTATGTGGCGTTTGTGGTGCTGTGCATGGTGGCGGCGATTGTTACGACGCGGCGGGTGACGGCGGTGGCTGAGACAGCGGCTCCGGAGACGGAGGAAGAGATACCGGCGAAGCCCGATGCGGGGACGCTGGCGATGTGGGTGGCTTTGGCGTCATGTCCGTCGGCGCTGTTGCTGGCGGTGACGAATCACCTGACGCAGGATGTGGCCTCGATTCCGTTTTTGTGGATTGTGCCGCTGGTGCTGTATCTGTTGTCGTTCATCCTGTGCTTCGACGCAGATGGGTGGTATAGCAGGCCGGTGTTCATGCTGCTGCTGATTCCCTCATTGGCCGGGATGGCGTACTTCCTGTTCAAGGGGACTGAGGATTTCAACATGAAGGTGCTGCTGAGCGGGTTTTCCGCGGCGTTCTTTGTGTGCTGCATGGTGTGCCATGGGGAGATGGTGCGGATGAAGCCGCATCCTCGGTATCTGACTTCGTTCTATCTGATGTTGTCGATTGGCGGGGCGCTGGGTGGATTGTTCGTTGGCCTGGTGGCCCCGTATCTATTCATGGCGTATTTCGAGTTTCCGATCCTGCTGGTGTTTTGCGGTTTCATGGCCGTGGTGGTGCTGGTGAGCGATAAGAATTCGAGGTTCTACGAAGGCTGGACGCAATGGTCTGTCATTCTGATGGTGGCCGGAGTACTCGCTTTGTGTGTGTTCTGCGGCCAGACGGTGCGGCAGGCATTGGGCGATTACTTCCTGGTGAAGCGGAACTTTTATGGGACCCTGCGGGTGCGGGAAGGCGGCGAAGATCGCGATGCTTACCGGACGCTGCTGCATGGGTCGATCAATCACGGCGAGGAATGGATTCATCCGGAGCGGCGACTGGAGCCCCTGACGTACTATTGCCCGGCGACGGGGGTTGGAGTAGCGATAGGGACTCGGCAGTTGGGGGTGCCACAGAAAGTGGCTGTGTTCGGGTTGGGAGCCGGCACAGTGGCTGGGTACGGGCGGCCGGGGGATTACTTCAAGTTTTATGAGATCAACCCGCTGGTGCTGCAGATCAGCCGGCAGCAGTTTTACTACATCACGCAATCAAAGGCGAAGGTGGATGTGGTGTTAGGGGATGCTCGGTTGTCGTTGGAGCGCGAGGAGCCGCAGAATTTTGACGTTCTGGCGGTGGATTGTTTCTCAGGGGATTCGATCCCGGTGCATTTGCTGACGAAGGAAGCTGTGCAGTTGTATTTCAAGCATTTGAAGCCCACTGGGATTCTGGCTGTGCATATTTCGAACCGCTATCTGAATCTGGAGCCGGTGGTGGAGCGGATTGCGACCGCGTTGGGAAAGGCGACGCTGCAGGTGGAGACGGAAGAGGATGAGGGGAAGAGCTGCTTCTCTTCCACTTGGATTCTGGTGGCGGCGAATAAAGAGGTGTTTGCGCAACCGACGTTGGTGTCGGCAGGGAAACCGGTGGAGCCGAAGCCGGCGTTGCGGGTTTGGACGGATGATTACTCGAGTTTGCTGAGTGTGATCAAGTAGGGGGACCGCTTGCTGACGGCGCGCGGCTCTGTAGAGCGTGCCGGAAGATTCCGTGAGTTTCAGGATCACTCGCCGCGGAGGTACTTGAGCATGGCGGCGGTAAATTCGGCGACGAAGGGGCCTCCGTTGTTGCGGAGGTTCTCCATTGTCATGATGTCGCCGCGGACGTCCGGTTGGATGCCGACGTTTTCGAGGTAGGGGGCAACGGGGTACTCCGCACTGCGGATGGAGCGGGGACGGACCATCAGGCTCTGAGTGACGTTAGCCATGGTTTCCGAATACATGCCGGTGGCGATGGGGAAGACGCTGACTGTGCCGCCTGCTCCCTGGCTCGGCATACCAAAGGCAATGCCGAGGCCGTTGTCCTGGATGGCGGCGGCGAAGAGTTCGGCAGCAGAGGCGGTGTAATCGTCCGTGAGGAGCATGATGGGTTTGCTGTAGCCGAGGAGGTTGCCGGAACGGTCGCGGGCAGGTTCGACATCGAGGCCGAGATCGCACAGTGGGAGGGGTCCGGTGCGGCCGCGGTTTTCGCTGTAGGCGCCACGGATGTCGCCGAGCATGGCGCGGAGGATCTGGGTGACCCATTGAGCCGTACCGGAGGATTCGAGATCAAGGATCAGGGTCTCGTATTTGTTGATCCAATCGCGAGTGGCGCGGATTTCGGCCCCGGCGATTTTGAAGGGCTTGCGGGTCATGAGAGAAGCGGCGTCTTGGGCGAAGCAGGGGTCGCCGCCAGGGTTGCGCATCAGGTCGACAATGAGCCCATCGGTGTTGCGATCGAAGAAGGCGATCTCGGTGACGATTTGGGAGAGGGCCTGGCTCGCGAGGAACGGATTGTCGTGCATATAACTGATGCGCAGGAATCCGATGCGAAGGCCGCCACTTTGAAAGGTGCCGGAGAAGAGGAGATCTCGGCCTCGGCCGAGGCGCTGCTGGAAGCCGCTCGGCATTGCAAATAGCGGTGGCACGGCACCAATGCCGCGCACAGCACGGAGAGGCTGGATGCGGGCATTACGGAGTTCGCGCAGACCACGGAACGGGCGAGGGGCGAGGGGACTTTCCAGGGCTTCGGGTGCCGGTTTGTCTTGCGTGGTGGCCTGCAGGACGGGAGATGGCACGGGACCAATTGCGGTGAGCGGGATGCCGTCTTTGAGCCAATGCACATCGTAGGTTTCCATGGCGCCGTTCGATTGGCGGCGGAACTGGAACCGGGATATGTCGGGGGTGAGGTGCGCGCGCGGGTAGGCGCTCTGGACACGGTAGACGATGAGGTCGAGGGCATCGCGCACGGCCGCACGCTCGTTGCCGGAGGGGGAGAACTTCTTGAACTCGGTGATGAGGTCGGCGATGGGCTTGCCGTCCACGCTGAGGAGTTCGTCGCCTACCTGAATGGGGAACGTGCGGATGGGGAGCAGTTGGCGGTCAATGGAGTCGACAAGGACTTTGTTGTCGTAGAGGTCAACGAAGAGGCCCGAGTCGGCCGAGAAGTTGGAGGGAATGAAAAATCGGACGTGGCCGTCTCGAAGGCTGGATACGTAATCGTAGCAAAGGTCGAGGAATTCGAAGTCGTCCTTGGTGCGGCGGACGCGGTCAAGCCAGGGCCCGAGTTGAAGCAGATCATAGCCGATAGCGTCACGTTTCCACTCGTACGGAGCGTATTGTTTGGCATAGAGTGCGGCCAGTTGCTGGAACTCGAGCAACTTCTGATCGGTGTTCAATTGGGCCATGAGAGGCGCCACCGCGCCGAGCAGAGTCAGGAGGAGAAACCGCGTCATGGCGCAAGGATACCAGCTTTCCCCTAACCCTGGTAGAATGTAAGGTTTTCGAGCATCTGGAGACATAAGGTGAATTTCATTCTCAGAGCCTACAGCTTCCTGTTCCTCTTACCCTTGACGCTTTTTCTGTTTGCGATGGGCGTCTTCGCCTATTTAGAGGGGAGGAAAGAGCTGACAATCGACCTGCTTCCCTGGGCGGAAGCGGATGTCCGCATGTGGTTAGTGGTGCTGGGAGGGTTCGGACTCCTCTCTATTCTGCTTGCCCTGCTGAAGAAAGCGCGGGTCCTGTACGCATTGCACGGAGTGCTGGTGTTCTGCCTATCGGCGTACGCTGTGTTCCTGTCGAAGCACCGCTTTGACGGCGAGACAGACTTTTATTGGGGTCTGGCTTTCGTGGCAGGGGCTCTTGGGGCGATGCTGGGGGCGATGGTCCACGCTAGGAAGTAAGCGCCGGGCAGCGTGGTACAAGGGGAGATATGGCCTCATTTCGAGTAGAGACACCGCAGCGGAATTACGATGCGGTGGTAGAGCGGGGGATTGTGTCCCGTGCCGCGGAATACCTGCCGGCGAAGAGCGGGGCAGTGTTTGTGGTGACGACCGCGGACGTTTGGCAATTGCATGGCCCGCGGTTGGAAGCGGCGCTGGGCGGACGGTTGCGGAAGGTGCTGTTTTTTCCGGGCGGCGAAGATCATAAGCGGCTGGCGGAAGTGGAATCGCTGGCGGAGCAGATGGTGCACGCCGGGGCAGACCGTTCGAGCATTGTTGTGGCTTTTGGCGGCGGCATTGTGACGGATGTAGGCGGTTTTCTGGCGGCGGCGTTCATGCGCGGGATTCAGGTGCTGCAGGTTCCGACGACGCTGGTGGCGCAGGTGGATGCGGCGATGGGCGGGAAGACGGGCGTGAATCTGGTGGCGGGGAAAAATCTATTCGGCGCGTTTCATCAGCCGCTGGCAGTTCTGATTGATCCGGATGTGCTGGCGACGCTGCCAGAGCGAGAGTACAGGGCCGGGTTGTATGAAGTGATCAAGTGCGGGGTCATTCGGAGCCCGGAGTTGTTCGATCTGTTGGATGGGCGGCGCGCGGATGTGCTGGCGCAGGCTCCGGATGCGGTGGATGCGCTGATTGCGGAGAGTGTGCGGATCAAGGCGGAGGTAGTGACGGCGGATGAGAAGGAAGGGGATCTGCGGCGGATATTGAATTTCGGGCATACGATCGGGCATGCGCTGGAGGCGGAGACGGAGTACAAACGGTTCCTGCATGGGGAGGCGGTGGCGTTCGGAATGAATGCGGCGACGCACCTGGCGGGGCTGGCGGGACTGCTGCCGGCGGATGAAGCGAAGCGGATACTCGATTGCGTGCGGATGTACGGGCCGATTCCGGCGCTGGATGGGATTTCGGCGGGGAATCTGGTGGCGCGATTGGGCGCGGACAAGAAGACGATTCAGGGCAAGGTGCACTTCGTGCTGCCGGAGAAGATTGGGGTGGTGAAGATATTGACTGGATTACCGCAGGAGCAGATTCTGGCGGCGACTGAGGCGGCGCTGGCATGAAGCAGGCCGGGACAACACCGGCGGGAGTGCAGGGCGAGGAGCAAACCGCGCGCTGGGTACGGGAAATGTTCGGTGGGGTGGCGGGGCGCTATGACCTGCTGAATCATGTGCTGTCGTTGAATATCGACAAGCTGTGGCGGGCACGGACGGTAAAGCGGGTTCTACCGATATTGCGGCGGCCGGATGCACAGGTGCTGGACATCTGCTGCGGGACGGGCGATTTGCTGATCGCGCTGGAGAAGGCGGCGGGGCGCCGGTTGCTGGGGAGCGACTTCTGTCATCCGATGCTGCGGGAGGCGGGGGAGAAGATTGTAAAGCGGCAGATGGGATCGGCGTTGTTTGAATCGGACGCGCTGCGGCTGCCGGTGAAGGACGCTTCGCTCGATTTGATTACGGTGGCGTTCGGTGTGCGGAACTTTGCGAATTACCGGAAGGGGTTTGAGGAGATGCGGCGGGTGCTGCGTCCGGGCGGGATGGCGGCGATTCTTGAGTTTTCGCAGCCTCCGAATCCGCTGTTTGCACGGCTGTATGGATTCTATTCGATGAAGGTGCTGCCCAGGATTGGGGCCGCGGTGTCGGGGTCGGCGAAAGCGTATGAGTATCTGCCGGATTCGGTGCGGAAGTTTCCCGATGCTCCGGAGCTGGCGGTGATTTTGAAGGAGTGCGGGTTCGGGCAGGTGGAGTTTGAGCGGATGACGTTCGGGATTGTGGCGTTACACTTGGCGAGAGTGTAACTTCTCGGGGGCGCGTATGATCGGGGGATGGGGCACGACCGATAGGGGGTGTATGAACGCTCTTGTCTTGGGACTGATGGCGGTGTCGCTGGCGGCCGGCGAGCGGCCGGACTTCAGCGGGGAGTGGAAGATTGACCCGGAGGCCAGTAAGACGGCTCCATTGCCGGCGCCGCGGACTCAGACGCTGACGGTGGTGCATCGGGATCCGGAGATGAGCGTGGCGCAGCGCACGGCAACGGGACTGCCCCGCGACTACAAGTACAAGACGGATGGCGCGAAGACCGAGAACTTATCGCCGCATGGGGTGAAGCTGGAATCGAAAGCGGAGTGGAGCGGCGGGCAATTGATCATCCGGACGGGGATGAGCGCAAGCGGGCTGGCGGCGCGCATGGAAGAGCGCTGGTCATTGTCGGGGGACAAGAAGACCCTCACGGTGACTCGGGATGGGAGTATTTTCGTATACCGTCTCAGGCAATAAACTGGGCAAGTCCACGGACCGCAATTTGAATTCTCTGCGAAGCGCCTCTAATTGTTGACTTCGATTGGCTTGTGTGGTGCAATTCGTTCCAGTCCGCTGGGACAGAGGAGGGGCCCGCCATGAGCATCACACAATCGAATCTTGCGCCTACGGGTTTTGATTACGTTGTCGCGGTGACGCAGGACAGCATCAACGATCTGCTGATGGAGTATGTTTCGGGCGGTTTGCCGGAGGCGATCCTGTGCTACGTGTACGACAGCAACAACAATCCGACGCCGGTGGACTATGCGACGTTTGTGACCCAGGCGGGCGGGACGGATCCATTCTCGATACCGGCGGGGACAGCGTCGACGGATCCGCGTGTTGAGGCGATGAACAACGCCGCATTTGCGTTTGCGATTAAGGCGAAGTTGGGTATTCCGTCTGAGGTTTCGCCGTCGACACTGCCGCCGATTGTGCAGTTGCAGCCTGGGCAATCGAACGTGCTGTACACGCTGCTGTTTTCGGAGTTCATCGCGACGTCACTGGAGTTCGGCCCGCGAGGATCGGTGACATGGTTTTACGATTCGCAAGGGGATACGGCTTGCTGGAGCTTCAGCGGGCCGGTGAATCTGAACCTGCAGAGCGCGAGCTTCGACAGCTTGCCGGCGGCGGTACAGGCGCAATTGAAAGGGCTGGGAAATCCGGATCTGTTCAGCGTGCAGCAGCTCTATTACGACTTGAACAGCGCGACATTGGAGCAGGAATTTCAATTTCAGAACCTACCTTCGAATAGCGCATTGAATTCGTTCATGACCTCGGATTTTGTGAACACGTACTGGAAGGCGCTGGGCGGTTCGGAGGTGCTGGGATACGGGGCGGAGCAGACGTCGGGAGTACCGGCGGCGGGGATGGCGGTGACGAATCTGAACTTCTTCACGCCGGCGGCGGTGGGGAATGAAGGGGCTCCGCTGACGCTGAACTATCTGTGCGCAATGAACAACGATGCGCTGCCGGCGACGACGAACGCGAATTTCGGGTGGAACTGGATTGAACCGGCGGAGGTTGCACAGTACAACGGGGCGGCGGCATTGAACCGGAAGGCGTTCGCTTCGTATTTGAGCAATGCGCTGGCGGGGTATGTGGCGACGAATTGCTATTTGCCTACGGTGAAGGTGACGTTGAAGGGGGCGATCCCGGAGTACGCCTGGGGGATGACGGCGGGGCAGGCAGCTACGGTGTCGATTCCGGATAGTGGGGGGACGCTTCTGACGATGACGTACGCGCCGCCGGAGGCGGAGGATCAGGCGGGGCATGACGGGGAGTTGGGGCGGATGAAGCTTTCGACGAATTACAGCCTGACAGTGACGGCGACTGGGACGAAGATGACGATTGTGCAGTCCCTGGTGATTTATTGCTACATCCGCCACCTGGCAACGTCGGCGAGCGGGAATGTGGTTGATATTCAGATCACAGACACGTATTCGTTCGGCGTGAACGAACAGGGAGGGTTGCAGATTGCAGCGTCGACATCGCCGCCGGTGAATACATCGAAGGTTCCGAAGGCGAACGGGTTTCTCAATTTCTGGGCGCCGGTGGATCACCTGGCATCGGATGTGGCGACGTGGGCGAAGAGCATTACTGCGACGAATCTTCGGGATATTCCGGCAGCCGCGGCGCAGAGCTTTGTGTTTCCGGGAGGAGCTACATTCACGTTCGCGGACGTGGCGTTTTCCGACAACCTGGACCTGGTTTCGCACATTGTGTATTTGAATGCAGCGGGAGTGACGCGATGAAGATTCAATTCGATTCCGAGCTGATGGCGAATCAGACGCACGCGGTGGTGATGGGGCCGGATGTGGCGTTCGAGGTGTTGCAGTCGCAGGATGGGGATGCGTTGTTCTTTTCGGTCGGGACGGACAACGTATTCTATCTGACGCGGGAAGTGGCGGCGACATCGAGCGGATGGACGAAGGTGGATTTGAGCAGCGGGCTCGAGTCGCAGTTCAACGGCGCAGCGGTGACGGCGAAGACGTTTCGTGTGGCGCAGAACGGGCAGACGCAGGCGATTGACCTAGGGCTGGTGGTGACGGTGGCGGGCGTGGACTATTTGTTTCTGTCGTTGGGAAACGCCAACACCGATGCGGCGTGGGCGAATGGGGTGACGTGGACGCTGATTCCGTTTGATGCGGGGACAGCGCCGAGTCCGCTCACGGTCACGGCGTTGTACATGATGAACATTCCCGGGGCGAATGGCGTGGTGGAGAACATCTTCGTTGATATTCTCAGTTCGCCGGGGAACACGCTGAATCCGATCAACCGGTATTACATTACGGCGGGCGGATCGCCGCAGTGGAATGAGCATCTGCTGCCGGTGGAACTGAGCGCGGGGAGCATCACGAGTTGCCTGGCGAACCGGCCGGGGGATCCGATTCCGGGGATTTATACGTACGGAACGATTGGGACGGCGGTGGAGCTGGTTTTCGTTCCGCAGTTTAACTGGTTCATGCCGAAGCTGCCGGCGAATCCGGTGGAGTTGACGTTGCCTGCGGGAACGACAGCGATTGCGTCGGCGGTGAACAGCGCGGGCGTGACGAATCTGTTTGTGTCGGGATCGGCGGGGTTGTCGGTGTTTGTGCCGGGGAATCAGGGGCAGGGGGCGACGCCGGTGGTGGTGGTGACGGATGCGCTGGCGATGGGCGCATCGCAACTGGCGGCATCGACGAATGGGGGACAGACGGCGGTTTGGGGCGTGAATGCGCAAGGCGGGTTGTTTTATGTGCAGTGCGCGGAAGGAAGCGAGGGCGATGCGACGGCGTGGTCCGCGCCGGTGCCGTTGCTGCCGAGTGTGGAGGGATTCGCGTTCTATTTGAACCTGAATGCGGGTTCGAATGTGCTTTTCGCCAATCTCGACGGGCAGAATCTGGTGGCGCTGAGCCAGGATCCGGTGACGGCGAACTGGCTGCAACGCTCGATTCTGCTGCCGGGCACGGCGACGGATGACATGGCGGAATATGAGAGCTTCACGACGCACATTCAGGTGACGGACGATAACGGGGTGCCGGCTCCGGGCACGGCGGCGACGCTGACGGCGACGAGCCGAGTGAGCGTGTATGTGAACAGCGTCTACTATGTGTTGCAGCCATCGGAGCCTTTGCAGATTGCGGCCGATGCGACCGGGGTGTTGACGGTGGTACAGGAGGCGCAGACGTTGTCGGCGATGTGCCTGCAGGTGGCACTGCCCGGTACGCCGGAGGTGACGGCGTCGATCAATCCGATGAGCAATGCGCTGGCGACGCTGGGCACGGTGACGGACGGGACGAGTCTGGCCAACGTGACGGTGACGAATAGCGATGGGACGCAGCAGCCGCTGGTGCCGGCGGGGACATCGTCAGGCGATCTGGATGCGGCGGCGCAGTCGATTGTGCAGTTTCATCAAATTGCAGCGGGGCTGCCGCAAGATGGGTCACGGCAGGCTCCGGTGAGCGGGTCGACCGCGGGAACTGCCTTTGCGGTGAGCTTTGCCTCGGGAGGGGTTCAGTATCAGGAAGGGGCTGTGCTGACGAGCGGCAATCCGATCGTCGTCGCGGCGGAGGATTTCTTTCAATGGATCAAGCACGCGTTTGAGGAGATTGAGCACGTAATTGTGCAGGCCGTCGATGGGGTGTATCACTTCATCGCCACGATTGCGGGGCAAATCTATGACGTGCTGCTCGATTGCCTGAGTTCGGTAGCGCATGCGGTGGAATTCGTCTTCAACAAGATCAAAGTGTTCTTCAAGGACCTGGTGAAGTGGCTGGGGTTCCTGTTCAACTGGAGCGACATTCTGAACACGCACAGTGCGATGAAGAACATCCTGAAGCAGTGTGTGGTGCGTGCGCTGGGGATGATTCCGACGCTGGCGACGGATGTGCAGAACGCGTTTCAGAATCTGGAGAACGAGTTGAACAACTGGGCTCAATTGCCGGCGGTGACGAACACGGTGGGGGATTATCAATCGAGTTCATCGTCGTCCTCATCGAGTTCCTGTGGGAGCCCGCAATCGAACTGGGCAGTGCATCATACGAAGGGGAATGCGTCGCAGGCGACCACCAGTTACACAACTCCGAATCCGGACCGGAGTCCGTGGCAGAACATCTTTGCTGATCTGGAGCAATTAGTGGATGGGGAGATCGGGGACATTAAGACAGCGATCACACAGTTGAAGACGGATGTGATTGACCCGATTGCGACGCTGACGCCGGTGCAGGTGATTGAGAAGACAGTGGCGATTGTTTTGGATTTCCTATTGTCGACGGCGGAGCAGTTGCTTGTGACGGGGCTGGAGATTATCGCAGCGGTGGTGGATGGGATTGTGGCGTTGCTGGACGCGCCGCTGCACATTCCGATTCTGAGCCCGATCTATAAGAGCATCACGAAGGGAAGCGAGTTGAGCATTCTGGACCTGACGTGCCTGGTGGGGGCGATACCGGCGACGATCGTGTACAAGATCGTGAAGGGCCAGGCTCCGTTCACGGCAGAGCAGGCACAGACGCTGGCGAACGCGGCGGACTTCAATGCGTTGCAGACGATTTTGAGTGGGTCGAATGAATTGAAGGCGGCGCGGCCGAGCGGAACGGGCACGGTGGGCGCGGTGGACTCGCTGGCGGATATCGTTACGCTTCTGGCTGACGTGTTTGCCACGTTTGGCGCGCTGGTCACCGTGGTGATGGCGGTGGCGAAGAAAGGGGAATCGGAGGGCAATCAGCCGCCATCGAAGGCGCTGCGGTACATTTCGGCGTGCGCCTATTTCCCGTATGTGGCACCGGACCTAGTTGGGGTGTTCACGGGCGGAGGCGTGTGGTACATGGCGATGAACGATATTGTGACCGTGCTGGCAGTGGCGAAGACGATGACGGACAACAGCGATACGTTGAACACGGACACGGAGGAGAACTCGGAGGTGAATCAGGCGTGGCGCACCTACATTTCGCCGGTGGCGGAGTGCATCATCAATGCGGTGTGGCTGGCGCCGGCGATTGGGATGGTAGCGAAGAAAGGGGATCAGGCGAGCGACTGGGTCGGGTTTGCGGCGAACCTGTGCTTTGACATTGGAGGAATTGCGGCGCCGGCGGCGGAGTCGAAGATTGTGGGCGAGGAGGTGGCGGATATTGTGTTTGTCGCGATCCAGATACTGACTGGGGCGTATGGGTTGTTGAGCGCGGGGGCGGGGATTGCGCTGGCGACGCAATCTTCGGCGGCGGCGGCGTAGCCAAAGGATGAGTTAGAGGACGACTTCGCGGCGGCAACCGCGGACGTCCATTTCGAACTCGATGGTTTCGATGGGCGGACGGGAGTAGTGCCAGGTGAGGCCGTGGGCTCCGCCTTTGCCCATGCGGGCGAGGATTTCCTGCTCAATGAAGGCGTGGAGATTGAAGACGGTGTAGATTTCGGTAACGGTGGATTCGGCCCAGGAGACGCCGAGTTCTTTCATGCGGCCTTCCATGAGACCCATGACGAAGCGCGCTTTTTCGACTAATGCAGCGGGCGAAGTTTCGCCTTTACGGATGACGTCTTTGGGATCGAGGGAGCCTTCGGGAAGTTCGCCAGCGCCGGCGACCACGAAGGTCTTCGGTGAGCCTGGGGCTGGAACGGTGTAGCTGAAGCCGTAGATGGAGGGCTCAGCAGGGGGACGGACGGCAGGGGCGATGTTGGTGCGCGCGACCGGATTGAGGCCACCTTCCATGAGGATGTCCCACGCTTTTAGAACTTCGACGTAGCCTGCGTTGAACTGGCCGAAGCCGGCGAAGGTGAAGGGCTTGGGGGAGCGGAGTTCCATGCCGCAAAGAGCTTGCTTGGGGCGATTGGCGCGCTTCAACTGCGCTTCCACAGCAGCGAAGCCCTCCTTGAGCGGGATGGGCTGCTGAAAGCGGGCGTGCTCAATACCAAAGCCGGGCGAGGCGACGGCGCCGGCGGAGTAAGGACTGATGCCACGAATGAAGGAGTAATTGCCGCGAGGATTGGCGATGATCATGCGTTTTCGATGATATCAGGCGGAGGGCTATTCGACGGAGGATTTCTCGTCGGCGGTGAGGCCGATTTGCGAAACAATCTGGAGGAAGCGGGAGTCATTGCGGAGCGAGTCGAACATGGGGAGCAAGTGAATCCAAACAACATTGGGGTCATGCTGGTCGACGGCGGCGCGAACCTGCCGGATCACCTCTTCGCGGTCGCTCATGCGAAGGGCGGATGCAGCGGCTTGGAGAAGCGGCCCTCCGCCATTGAACTTTTCGAGCAGTTGGGCGGCGCGATCCTGCCGTCCAGCACTGCGCCAAACGTGGGCGGCATGGAGGATTTCGATCGGCGATTCGAGACCGTCCTGCAGCGCTGTCGTGGCGAGTTCGGTAGCCTTGGCATGATTGCCGGCGAAGGATTCCGAAAGTGCGGAGAGTAGGGCAACGGGAGCGCGTGGGACGTTACGGGCATTGTCAGGACTCCAGCCTCGAGCATAGAGACGGAGCCACTGGTTGGACTGATTGACGGGAATGTCGAGGGGTTCGAGGCGCGAGGCGGCATCGATGTGCGTGAGAGCATCGCCAAAGCGCCGGCTGGCAGTGAGGAGCACGGCGTAATCCTGATTGGCGGCGGCATTGGAGGGCTGCCAGTCGAGGGCTTCTCTGAGTTGCAGGGAGGCTTCCGCCCACTTCCAGTCAATCCAGAGGAGGAATGCGCCGAGCGCAGCATGGGCAACGGCGGAATCCTGGCCGAGTTCCACGGCGCGGCGTGCGGCGGCCCGGGCTTTATTCACTCCGTCTGGGGAGAGCCGCCCACTGCGGAGTTGAGCCAGGCGGGCTTCGGCGAGCCGGGCATGAGCGGCAGCGTAGTAGGAATCGCGCTGGACCGCTTGTTCGTAGAACTCTATAGCGGATTCCATTTTGCCTCCCGGGCGGAAACGCTCTGAGAGGCCTCGCCAGTACAGGTAGTGGGCGTCGAGGTCGGCGGTGCCACTCTTCATCGGAAGTTCAGGGGCGTCCTTGGCGAGCCAGGCGGCAAGGAGCTTGGCGATCTCGTGGTGGACACGAATCATCTCCTCTGAGCCACGCGCCATTTCGTGCTTTCCAAGCACTTCGCCACTGGAGGCACGCAAAAGCTGCAGGCGAATCTTGAAGACGCTACCCTTTTCGTCGATCTCGGTGCGAAGGATGGCTTCCACATTGAGGGCCGCGCCAGGGTCCTTCTGCTCCGCAGCCGCAAGGGTACTCACGGGGCCGGCCACGTGGAGGCTGGGGATGGTGCCTGCGGCATCGATGAGATCGACGGTGAGTGCGCGGCAGAGCCAATCAATCGGCTCGGCGGAGGAGCCTGCACGGATGGGAAGAATGGCGACGGAATTCGGTTTAGGGGCAGGCGCGGGCTGTGAGCAGGCACACACCAACAGCGTGGGTAAGCAAAGCACCAGGCGGCGGTTACTTCTGCGCAAGCCAAGCCACAAACAGACCATCAGGTTCGACATCATCCCAATAGGAGATGAATCGGCTGGATACGTCCTTACAATCACGCCTCAGTAGTTTTTCGAGCTCTTCTCGGCGAAACCACTTCTCCCATTGTGGGGTTTTGAAGCGGCCCCAATGCTCTGCGTTCTTGTCGATGATGACGAGACGGCCGCCAGGTTTGAGGACGCGGCACATCTCGGCGACGGCGATATCGATGGCGACGGCGTGTTCGAGGGATTCGGTGGCATAGACGCAGTCAAATGAGTCCGAAGCGAAAGGGAGGTGCGTCATGGTGCCGGAGCAGGGCCGGATACCTTCGGGGACATAGTGGAGCATGGCCTCGGACAGATCGAAGGCGACGATGTTGGCTTGGGGGTGCCGTTCGTGGAGGACACGAGCGAAGCGGCCTTTGCCGCAGCCGTTATCCAGGATGCAACCCGAGGCTTGGTCGCCGAAATATTCGAGGAGGAGTTGGACGTGGTAGATGCGGGGATCGATGGTGGAAGGGAAATGCTCTTCGTCGGAGGAGGCCCGGTCAAAGGAACGGCGGATCTCACCGAGGGGGGTGGGGTCCTCGGGTTTTGATCCGCCGAACAGGTTTTTGAGCCAGGCTTTCACGCTTGGGGACTAAGCCCGGGTGAGGAAGATGGGGAGGCCCACCTTGCTTGCGTAGTTGGGACGATAGCGCTCCGTGTTGTACATCGTTTCGATGTCGACTTTGCGTGGCCCAAGAGCCGGGTCCGGGATTTGCACAGTGGCGTACATGCCGTTCTCGATAGCCATCATCTTGCCGAAGCGGTTGGTGAGGATGCAATCGAGGGCCATGTTGCCGAAGGTAGTGGCGACCATTTTGTCGACGAAGTCGGCCTCGCCGCCGCGGAGGTCGTAGGTGAGGTCGCTGACAACGGTTTCTTCACCGCTAGCCTTCTTCAGTTCGTCGCTGAAGTCTTCGGCGACGCTCATCTTTTTGCGATGGCCGTAGGCGTCGGGCTCGCCGTATTCGCGGACCTTGTAGCCCTGCCATTCGGCGCCTTCGCTCATGATGACCAGCGAGTAATTGCTGGGGTTGGAGTGCTTTTCATCGACCAGCAGTTTGATCATTTTCTGGAGGTCGAACTTATATTCGGGGATGGCACAGCGGATGGAGGTGACGTAGGCGGTGTAGAGCGCCGTGTAGCCGGCGTCGCGGCCGAAGACGCGGAAAATGCCCACGCGTTCGTGGGAGCCGACGGTAGAGCGCTGGCGCTGGATGGCGTCCATGGCGCGCGTGATGGCGGTTGAAAAGCCTATGCAGTATTCGGTGTGGCGGACGTCGTTGTCCATCGTTTTCGGGATGGCAATAACTTTCACACCGACCTTATCGAGCTTGGCTGCGTAGCTGAGCGTGTCATCGCCGCCGATGGCAATGAGATAGTCGACTCTGAGTGTCTCGAGGTTCTTCAGCACCTGGTCTGTAACGTCGTAGACCGTGGACTTGGTGCCGTCCTTTGCGGTCTTCTCCTTGGATGGGAAAGTTTTGCCGCCGAGGAAGGCGGGGAGCTTCTTCATCTGGGAGGGATTGGTACGGGAGGAATGGAGAAAGGTGCCTCCAGTACGGTCGATTGTGCGGGTGTTCTCGCGGGTGAGGGGGAGGGTGTAGCGGGAAACGCTTGCCGGATCATCGAAATTGATGTGGGTAAGCCCTTCCCAGCCGCGGCGGATGCCAAGCACTTCGCAGCCGATTTCGTCGCCGCGATAGACCACTCCTTTGATTACCGAATTCAGGCCGGGGACGTCGCCGCCGCCCGTCAGGATTGCAATTCGCTTATTCGCCATCGATTCCTTTCACCTTTACTGCGACGGGGATGCCCTGCTGTACGCTTTGGGTCACCGTGCAAAAATCCTCGAAGACGCCACGCGGCCCACGGGCCTTTTCGATGTCGGCCGGGCTGAGCTTGGGGTCGAGGGTCACTTCGATTTGTCCAATGCGGATACGTCTTTTCTCGTTCCGCACCATTTGTACTTTGACGCTCGCCTCGACGGGGCCCAGTGTGACGCCTGCCTTCTTCGAAGCAAAGAGGAGGCTGGCGGCGAGGCAGTTGCCGATGGAGGCGGCGAGCATACGGGTCGGACTCGGGCCCGTTTCCTTCCCGAGCGGGGCGGTTTCGTCGGTACGCAAATCGCCCATGCTTTCCTTGTCGAATTGGACCAGGAATTGGTAGTCTTCGACCTGGCGCACTTGGATGGTGAACTCATTCACGATTTCGCTCATGGGGAACATTTCAGGATAGCGCAGCGGGGGTGGGTTTGATACATTCGAGAGGCTGTGATGGTACCTATTCTTGCTGCGATTACGATCCTGACAAACTTCGAAGGCGGGAGCCTTGGGCGTGTGGAGAAGGTGACGGAGACTCATTGGCGGCTAGGGTCAAAGGGGGAAAAGGATCAGGATGGGCGGAACCGGCAGGCGAACTGGTACTCTTTTCGCGCGGATGGGGTGACGAAGGGGCAGGATCTGGTGTTCGACATTGTGGATCTGCCGGGGGAATACAACTACAAACCGAACCGCGGGGCAATCACAAAGGACACACCGCCGGTGGTGAGCTTCGATGGGAAGAACTGGCGGCGGCTGGAGACATTTGAGTATGACGCGGAGGAGCCGCGGTTGCGCCTGCGGGTGAAGGCAGAGGGGAGTTCCGTGCATGTAGCGCACGTGGCGCCGTACACGAATCAGAATTTGGCGGCGCTGCGGCGGCGGATTGCGGGTTCTGGGGTGTTTGCCGAAGAAAAGATCGGTAAGACGGTGAACGGGCGGGATCTGGTGTTGTGGACCATTGGACCGAAAAAAGCGGCGAAGACGATCTGGCTGATGTTCCGCCAGCACAGTTGGGAGGCGGGCAGTTCATGGACGGGTGAGGGCGCGGTGCTGGAGTTGGTGAAGAATGCGGCGTTGCGGGATGGGGTGACGTGGAAGGTGCTTCCTTTGTGCGATCCGGATGGAGTGGCTCGGGGTGGCGTGCGGTTTAACGTGCATGGGTTTGACCTGAACCGGAATTGGGATGTGAAGGATGCGGGAAAGATGCCGGAGATCACGGCGCAACGGAATGCGGTGAAGGCTTGGCTGGACGCGGGGAACAAGGTGGATTTGTTTTACTCGCTGCATAACACGGAGACGGGAGAGTACCTGGAGGGTCCTCCGGAGGGAGGGCAGCATCATGCGGCGCTGGCGGAGCGGCTATTTGGGTTGTTGACGAAGGAGACGACGTTTCATCCTTCGCGAGGATTGTTCTATTCGGAGGTCTCCACCACCGCCGGAATGAAGGGCCGGATGAACGTGATTCAGGGATTGTGGGCCGAGTTTCGAGTACCGGGGTTTCTCATGGAGCAGCGGATTGCTTTTAATGAGAAGTTGGGTAGGTTGCCAATGCCGGAGGACCGGATGAAGTTTGGCGCGGAGTTAGTGCGGGTGATGTGGAAGGCGGTGGTGGGGAAGTAAGGGGCCGCCGGCCACATCGTCAGCGTTGCGACTGGTTTGTTCCAATGCTTCTAGTTAGATCTCCATCGAAGCAATCTCGACACGGGAGCGGCGGCCTTCCACTACGACAATTCCGCTTTCAGTGACGTGGTAGAGCTGGCGATCGCGTGCGGAGTCGTAGCCGATGAGGGCGCCTTCGGGGACGCGGACGTTCTTGTCTAAGATAGCGCGGCGGACTTTGGCGCCGCGGCCGATGTCACAGTTGTCGAATACGACAGAATCTTCCACAACCGCGCCGGTGTGGATCTTCACACCACGGCCAACCACGGAACGATGCACGGAGCCGCCGGAGAGGATAGAACCACCGGCAACGATGGTATCGATGGCTTGGCCACGGCGGCCTTCTTCATCGAAAGTGAACTTCGCCGGAGCGTCGTCATAGGCGGCGGAGCGCAGCGGCCACTGCTTGTTGTAGAGATTGAGCTGCGGGCTTACGGCGCGCAGGTCCATGCAGGCCTCGTAATAGGCATCGAGCGTTCCGACGTCGCGCCAGTAGGCCACTTGATTTTCGGGATCGCCGGGGATGCGGTTCGTGGCGAAGTCGTAGGCGTACATGTCGCCTCGCTCGACGAGCCGTGGGAGAATGTCGCGGCCGAAGTCGTGGGTAGAGTCTTCGCGGGCCGCGTCGGCGTAGAGTTCACGCAAGAGAAGGCCCGTGGAGAAGATGTAATTCCCCATGGAAGCGAAGAACATGTCTGGATTGTCGGGCATGGATGGCACATCGGCCTTCTTTTCGTGGAATGCCCTGACGGAGAAGTCGCCACCAAGTTCCATGGCTCCGAACTCGGTGGAGTATTTCTTTTCAAGCGGGATGCCGGCGATAGTGACCTGCGCACGCTTGCGCTCATGGTATTCGATCATCTCGCGCACGTTCATGCGATAGATGTGATCGGCGCCGAAGATTGCGACGAGGTGCGGATCGGCCTGCTCAATGAGGTTGATGTTCTGGTAGATGGCGTCGGCCGTGCCACGATACCAGCTTTCCTCCGCAGTGCGCATCTGTGCGGGCACGGGGATGATGAAGTGGTTTTTCAGCAGACCGGATGATTCCCACCCGTCACGCAAATGTTGCAGCAGAGACTGACTCTTGAACTGAATCAAAACATAAATGGAATAGATGCCGGAATTGACCAGGTTCGAAAGAACGAAGTCAACGATGCGGTACTGGCCGCCGAAGGGCACGGCGGGCTTGGCTCGCTCCTTGGTCAGCGGGTACAACCGAGTACCTTTTCCGCCGGCGAGCACAAAGGCTAGTACGCGAAGTTGCATGAATGCGGCTCCTCAATCGTTCTACGGTAGATCCAATACAACCGGGATCGCAACAATCACCCATATTGTGTGGGAAAGACGTATCGGGAAGCAACAAGAATCGACCTGTATATGGTATCTTGGCCCTTCCATGAGTAACGCCAGACGCTGGACCATCGTTTGTCTCCTGAGCTTGGGCATGATCATCGCCTATGTGGATCGCTCCAATCTCTCGGTGGCGCTTGCAGATAAATCGTTCATCAAAGAGTTTTCGCTGTCGGATAGCGATCGGGGTTTGATGAATTCCGCGTTCTTCTGGTCGTACGCGTTGCTGCAAATTCCGGCTGGTTTTCTTGTGGATCGTTTCGGTCTGAAATTTCCGTATGCGATCGGGTTCGCACTGTGGAGCCTGGTGTCCGCGGCATCCGCGGGGATTACGGGGATTGGACAGCTGGTGGGATTGCGCGTGGCGCTGGGCGTTGGCGAAGCGGTAGTAACTCCGGCGAGCTTGCGATGGATCCGCTTCAATATTGACGAGAAACAGCGCGGGCTGGCGGTGGGGTTGTACATGGCGGGGACAAAGCTGGGGCCGGCGATAGGGGCACCCATGGCGGCGTTCCTGGTGCTGAACTACGGATGGCGGAACATGTTCGTCATCTTGGGACTCGGATGTTTGCTCTGGTTGATTCCGTGGATGACGCTGGTGAAGGACAACGATCGTGAGTTGGAAGCGCAGATGGTGAAGGCGACGAAGATGAAGCCGATTTCGTTTGCGCGGCTGTTCAGCACGCGGTTGATTTGGGGGATCATTATCGGCACATTCTGTTACAACTACTTCGTCTACTTCTGCATGACCTGGCTGCCGGCATATTTTGCGGAGAGCCGCGGATTGACATTGGGTAAGTCAGGAGCATTCACGGGATTCAGTTTTGGCGGGATGGCGACGGTGGCGACGTTGGCGGGGTGGTGGGCGGACCGGATTATCTCCAAGGGCGGCGATCCCGTCCAGACGCGGAAGTGGTTCACTGTCGCCGGGCTGCTGGTCGCATCGACGGAGTTGATCGGCGCATTTGCGAAATCGAATGATGTAGCGCTGATATTTGCGATCGTGTCGTTGAGCGGACTGGGTCTGGCGACGGCGAACTATTGGGCGCTGACACAAACGCTGATGCCGGGCGCGGCCATTGGGCGCATTGCGGGGATTCAGAATATGGCGTCGAACATGAGCGGCATTGTGGCGCCGATTATGACGGGGTGGCTGAAGACGGTGACGGGCAGCTACGCGGCTCCGATGTACATGGTGGGCGGTTTGCTTCTGGTGGGCGTACTGGCCTATACGTTCATGGTGCATGCAAAGTACGCCCCAACAGCGGGAGACTAAGAGATGATGACCAGAAGAGAATTCACGGGTGGCGTTCTGGCCGCCGCGCAGGCGTTCGGGCAAAGCCGCAAACCGAATATTGTCTGGATCATGGCGGATGATCTGGGGATCGGCGATTTGGGCTGCTACGGACAGAAGCATATCCAGACGCCGAATATCGACCGCATTGCAGCGGAAGGCATGCAGTTCAGCGATGCCTATTCGGGGTGCACAGTGTGTGCACCCTCGCGAAGCGTGTTGATGACAGGTATGCATATGGGGCATACGTCAATCCGGAGCAATCCGGGCGGCGTGCCGATTCTGCCTTCGGATGTGACGGTAGCGGAGGTTTTGAAGAAGGCGGGATACGCGACGGGGTGCTACGGGAAGTGGGGCCTGGGCGATGTCGGCACCGAGGGCGCGCCTTGGAAAAAGGGCTTTGATGAGTTCTACGGGTACTTGCACCAAGTGCATGCACACTGGTTTTATCCGCAGTTTCTCTTTCACAACGAGCGCAAAGACATGCTGCCGGGCAATGAGAACGGCAAGCGGATCACCTATTCTCATGATGTGATCGCGGAGAAGGGACTGGCGTTCATCCGGCGCAATGCATCGCAGCCTTTCTTCTGCTACATGCCATTCACGATTCCGCACCTGGAGTTGCTGGTGCCGGAAGATTCGATGAAGCCATATCGGAGCAAGCTGCCGGAGGGCAAACCGTACGATCCGCCGCGGGCGCACTATGCGAAGCAGATGGAGCCTCGGGTCGCGTATGCGGGGATGGTTTCGCGATTGGATAAGACGGTGGGGCAGGTGATGGCTCTGTTGAAGGAATTGAAGCTGGACGAGAACACGATTGTGTTTTTCACTTCGGACAATGGCGGCGCGACGCGGCTGTGGGGCGAAGAGTTCTTCGAATCGAACGCGAAGTTCCGGGGTCACAAGCAAAATCTCTATGAGGGCGGGATTCGCGCGCCGATGCTGGCGCGGTGGCCGGGGAAGATCAAAGCAGGGAGCAAGAGCTCGCACCCCTGGTATTTCGCCGATTTTCTGGCGACGGCTGCGGAGATTGCAGGCGTGCCGGCCCCGAAGACGGACGGGATTTCGGTGTTGCCGGTGCTGCGCGGGGGAAAGACGCGCGAGCACGAGTATCTGTACTGGGAGCTGCCACGGCATGATGCAGCGACGGGCGAGTTCCGGCGCGAGGCTCCGATGCAGGCGGCTCGCAAGGGGCAGTGGAAGGGTGTCCGGCCGCAGCCGGATGGACCGATTGAGATCTACAATTTGAAGGACGATCCAGCGGAGACGAAGGATCTGGCCGGCTCGCGGGCGGACCTGGTGAAAGAATTCACGCGCATCTTCACGGAGGCGCACGTGCATCCGCGGACGCAGAAGAATCCGCCGCAAATGGAGTTTCCACACTCATGACGAAGGAACAACGCGATCGGGTACGAGCCGCCTTGGACGGCTTTGCGATTGAGGTACCGAGTTGGGGTTTCGCCAACACGGGGACGCGGTTTGGCAAGTTTTTGCAGGCCGCGGCGGCTTCCACGATTGAGGAGAAGCTGAGCGACGCGGGGGAGGTGCACCGGCATACGGGGTGTTGTCCCACGGTGGCGGTACATGTGCTGTGGGATTTTCCCAATGGCGTATCGGATGCGGATGGGGTGAGCGGCGTGGCCGCGAAGTATGCAGTGCAGATCGGGTCTATTAATCCCAACGTGTTTCAGGATCAGATCTACAAGCACGGATCACTGGGGAATCCGGATGCGGCGGTGCGGCGCGCGGCAACGGAGCACATGATCGATTGCGCGAGGATCAGCAAAGCCACCTCGAGCCGGGATATTTCCCTGTGGTTCGCCGATGGATCGAACTATCCGGGGACGCAGAATATCCGGCACCGGCGGGAGTGGTTTATTGAAGGCTTGCGGGCGCTGCATGGGGAATTGGCTTCCGGCCAGCGCATGCTGGTGGAATACAAGCCGTTCGAGCCGGCGTTCTATCACACCGACATTGCGGATTGGGGGATGGCGCTATTGCTGGCGCGGGCCGCAGGACCGCAGGCGAAGGTGCTGGTGGACACGGGACATCACTATCAGGCGCAGAATATCGAACAGATTGTGGCGTGGCTGCTGGCGGAAGGAATGCTGGGTGGTTTCCACTTCAACGACCGGCGGTATGCGGATGACGATCTGACTTTGGGGTCGATTGATCCCTATCAGTTGTTCCGCATCTTCCACGAGATTTGTTACTACGAATGGGAGACGGGACAGCGGGCGGATGTGGCTTACATGATTGATCAGAGCCACAACCTGAAGGGCAAAATTGAGGCGATGATTCAGAGCGTGTGCCGGGCGCAGGAGTTATTCGCGAAGGCAATGCTGGTGGACCATGCGCGGCTGGCTTCGCTGCAGAACAATTGCGAACTGGTGGACGCCGAGGAGTGTTTGCAGGATGCCTTCGCGGCGGATGTGAAGCCGGTGATCCGGGAATGGCGTGAGAGCCATGGTTTGCCGTTGGAGCCGCTGGCGGCGTTCCGCGCGAGCGGCTATCTGGAGCGCGTGACGGCGGAGCGCGGAGCTCGCAATGCGGCGGCGGTGTCTAGTTACGCCTGACGAGGCTATTTCTGGGCTACGCCAAGGCGGGCTTGGGCACGTTTCAGAGCATTGAGGGCGCGGGCGGAGTCGATGTTCTGCTGCACGGTGGCGAGTCGCTCCATGGCGCGCTTCTCGGCGGCCTGGGCGCGGGCAAGATCAATATCGGCAGGTGCTTCGGCCACCATTGCGAGAACACGAACGTGCTCGGGAAGCACTTCGACTACCCCACCAGCGACGGCGAGCTTGTGGCGGGAACCGTTGACGACGTAACTGAGTTGACCGATGCCGAGTTCGGACAGGAGCGGAGCGTGACCGGGCAGCACGCCGATCTCGCCGGCACTGCCGCCGCAGGGAATCTGCGCTTCGGAGACCTGCTCTTTGACGAGCAGGCGCTCCGGAGTGGCGATTTCGATTTCGAACGTGGCTGCCATGGCGTTACGCCTTCTTCAACTGTTCGTTACGCTCGAGCACGTCGTCGATGGTCCCTTGCATGTAGAACGCCTGCTGGGGTACATCGTCGTGCTTGCCTTCGCAGATTTCCCGGAACCCGCGGATGGATTCCTCGAGCTTCACGTATTTGCCCTTGATACCGGTGAACTGCTCGGCAACGTGGAAGGGCTGTGAAAGGAACTGCTGGAGTTTGCGCGCACGGGCCACGATGAGCTTGTCGTCTTCGGACAATTCGTCAATACCGAGAATGGCGATNNGTCCTGGAGATCCTTGTAGCGCTGCAAGGTCTGTTTGACTTTCTGCGCAGTGCTGTAGTGATCGTTCCCCACGATACGGGGATCGAGAATACGGGAGGTGGAAGCCAGTGGATCCACGGCAGGATAGATACCGAGGGCCGCAATGTCACGCGAAAGGTTGGTGGTGGCGTCGAGGTGGGCGAA
>JAFDVS010000129.1 GCA_018268935.1 Acidobacteriota bacterium
GGGTAGCCGCTTGGGTTCGTTTTGTTGGGGCGCTGCCTCGGATGGAAACCGCGAAAAGTGTTAGAAAGTGAAACGCTGACAGACTGCGCGGTTTCATGATTGTTCAGCCTTCCCAGGCTGAACTGCGACCGGCCTAGAGGCCCGTCGCCACTTGGAGGATAGCAGATGGTGGGTGGGGGTTGGGACCTAAGTGGTTGATTTAGCAGAGGTGATAGGTTGTGATCGGAGACAGAAAAAGGCCGGCGGGGTGCGCCGGCCTTTTTCGTGAAAGAGAAGCGGGTTAGAACATGTTCCAGAGGTACTGCGTGTAAACCTCGTGGTGGAACTGCACTTCGGGAGACTTCACCACCGTGCCAAGGGCGCGGGCGCAACGGTCTGCGGCCGCGGTCTTGAGGTCGATGTAACGGCCCTTGACATCGTCGCCGAGCAACTTGGAGGTCCACTCCGCCTTTTTGAAGTTCTCGATGGCGTCGTAGATGTTGTCGGGCAGGAAGCGCTGGGCGTCGCGGAGGTTCTCGATCTGGGCGGTATCGCCGTCAAGACCCGTCTTGAAGACGCTGTAAAGCACCATGTAGGGGTTGGCGTCGGGGCCGACGGAGCGGACTTCGACGCGAGCGCTACGGGAGTTGCCGATCGGGATGCGGATCATGGAGCCGCGATCCGTGGCCGACGCCTTGATCTGGTTCGGCGCTTCGAAGTGAGGATCGAGGCGGCGATAGGCGTTGACGCTGGCGTTGAGCATCAGGCAGAGATCGTTGCCGTGGGTGAGGATGCGATCGACGAATTCCCAGGCGAACGGGCTCATCTTTTCGAGGCCCTTGGGATCCCAGAAGAGGTTGCTGTTGTCCTTCGTGATGGACACGTTGGTATGCATGCCGCTACCGTTGACGCCGACGATCGGCTTCGGAAGGAAGGACGCGGTGCAACCCATTTTGGTGGCGATCTGGCGGCAGATCAGCTTGTAGAGCTGGATCTGGTCGGCCGCAGCAACTACTTCGGCATAGCTATAGTTGATTTCGAACTGAGAGGGGGCGACTTCGGGGTGATCCTTTTCGTTCTGGAAGCCCATGGCGCGCTGGACTTCAGAAGAGGAATCGATGAAAAGGCGAAGGAGGTCACCGGGCAGTGAGTGGTAGTAGCCACCCGCGCTGACGTATTCGAACTTGTCGTTGATGTGGTAGTGGCGCTCGGCGTCGGTGCCTTTAAAGAGGAAGCCCTCGATCTCGTTAGCAGCGTTGAGGGTGTAGCCCTTCTTCTGGTGCATGTCGTTAGCGAATGCCTTGAGAATGGCGCGCATGTCGGCACCGTAGGCCTTGCCGTCCTTGTCGATGACTTCACCGAAGACGAGGACTTTGCCGGGCCCAAAGATGTCGGCGGGACCCCAATAGAATGCGGACCAGTCAATGCCAAGACGGAGATCGCTTTCGCGCTGGGCGGTGAACCCGCGGATGGAAGAACCGTCGAAGGTGAGGTTATCCCAGCTCTTGACAAGGAACTTCTTGTCATAGTCGAGCATGTGGAGACGGCCTTCGAGGTCACTGAAGAGCACCGTGACGGCTTTGATCCGCTTCTCGTCGGTGAGGTACTTGAGGCGCTCCTCCTGGATTTGTTGCATCGGAACACGGTTCATGCGCTGTTCCTTGGCATGCAGGTTCAGTTCTTCGAGTTCGGCGTAGGAAAGCCGGAGGAAGTTTTGCGATTCGTTGCTCATTCGATTCCTTTACTTGGCGTTGGCGGAGGCGAGTCCGATCGGACAACTACGAACGTGGTACCGGGGAGGCCGGAGCTAAAAGCTGTCCCGCGCTGCCTCGATTACTCAATTGTCATGGGAAGGAGGGTCCGGTGACAACAGGTTTGCCGATAGATTTTCTTTATAGGGTGCGGTGGCTTGAGTTTTTTGGTCGTGGATAAGCTATAGAAAACAAAAGGCATGGTTCGCGCCCGGGTTTGGGCATTGTTTCTTGGGGACACCGATGCCCACCGATGGGCTCCGATATCAGATTGGATGGGTATGCGGCTTTAGAACAGATACTTCAGGGCGAATTGGACGACGCGGGCTCCGCCCGCGCCGAGGATGCGGCCGAAGTTGGCATTGTTCAGAGCCGTGTTTGGATTGCTGAAGTTGGGGTGATTGAAGGCGCCAAAGAACTCGGTGCGGAACTGGAGCCGGTGGGTCTCACGGATCTGGAAGTTCTTGAAGGCGGAGAGGTTCCAGGTGGCGGCACCGGGTCCATAGATGATGCTGCGGCCGGCATTGCCGGGGCTTCCCTCGGCAGGACGGGCGAAGGCGGCCTTGTTGAAGTACTGATTGAGGTACTCGTCGCGGGTGCGGCTGCCGCTGATGATGGGGTTGCCGATGAGGTCGGCGCGGTCATTGGCATTGCCATCGAGGTTGGTGTCTGTACCGGAGGTGATGGTGAAGGGGCTGCCGGTGTCGAAGCGGGTGATGCCGCTCAGTTGCCAGCCGTTTACGATCTGCTTGCCGGCCCAGCCGTAGCGGGAGGTGCGGGGCAGATCCCAGAGATAGCTGACCACGAAGACGTGGGGGGCATTGAAGCCGGAGGGTCCACGGTCCAGGCGGCGGTTGTTGGAATCGACGATGGCGACGGCAGTGGGGTTGAAGATGTCATCAGAGATTTCGTCCATGGACTTGGAGAAGGTGTACGATCCGTTGATGGTGAAGCCGCGGGTCATGCGCTGGCGGAAGGAAAGCTGGAAGGAATCGTAGTGGGCGTTGGAGCCGGTGTTGGTGTGCGCGATTTGAGCGAAGGTGCCGGGAAGATAGGGGCGGCGGGTATTGACGTTGCCTGCCGTGGAGCGGCCCGGGGTGTAGATGGGTGCGTTGGCGTCGCGCTGGAAGAAGAGCTTGCGCGAGGTGTTGCCCACGTAGGCGCCTTGCACGGTGAGGGTTGAGGTGACCTGCTGTTCGATGGCGAAGCTGTAGTGCTGCACGTAGGGCGTGACGGCGTCTTCATCGTAATAGTTGGTGGTGAGCGGCAGGGAGAACGATGGGTTGGAACGGTTCAGAGTGTAGGGGAAGGGGCTGCCACCGGGGACTTGCGACCAGGGGTCCACCAGGTTGGGCGTTCCGAAGACGGTGACATCGATGAGGAAGGGCTGGCCCTGGAGGTTTGAGGTGACATTGGCAAAGGAGATGGCGTAGAAGACTCCGAAGCCGGCACGAATGGCGGTGCGGCCTTTGCCGGTGGGATCGTAGGCTATGCCGATGCGGGGGGCGAAGTTGTTGCCGTCGGTTTTAGCCATGCCGCGGGGGATGCCCTCATCGCCGTAGAAAAGCTGGCCGAGGGGGGCCTTGGGAATGACCGTGGACTGCTGATTGAAGCGGAAGGTGGCGAGCTCATCGGTCTTGCTGACCATCGGCATGTTGAGTTCGTAGCGGACTCCAAGGTTGAGGGTGAGGCGGGAGGAGATGCGGTAGTCGTCCTGCGCGAACCCGTGGATGGCGGTGGAGCGGAAGATGCGGGCGAGGCCGTTGTTCTGGCGGAAGCTGGCGGCGTTGCCGAGCATGAAGTCGGCGAGGGTGTTGCGGGTGAAGTTGCCGGTGAAGCGGACCTGGCCGGCGCCGAGCCAGTTGCCGACTTCGTCGAATTTCCCGTGGAGATACCAGACGCCGCCTTTGAGACTATGTTTGCCCCGGGTGGAGCTGATGGTGTCGGAGGCGCTGAAGGACTGCTGGAGTTGGCCGTTGCCGCCGAAGGTGCCCATCTGCCAGCGGCCGTTGATGAATAGTTGCGGCGGGCGCGCGGGGAGTGCGCCGAGGGTGACTTTGCTGCCGTAATCGCTCCAGGAGTGGGTGAACTCATCGACGATGGGGGTGTCGCGCTTGCTCCAGGTGAACTGGGACTGATTGAGGACGGTGGGGCTGATGATCCAATCGTGGCTGGCAACGATGTTGCGCTGGCGGTACTGGGTGGTGTTGTTGGCGTAGTTGGGGACCTGCGTGCTGGAGGGGAAGGGTTGGTAGCTGCCACCGTTGATCCAGAAGAAGCTGCCGTAGACCTTCTGGTTGGAGTTCAGCATGTGGTCGATTTTGACGAGGTACTGGTTTTCGTCGTCTTTGCTGGAGCCTGTGGATTGGAGACGACCGTCGGGGGTATTGGGAAGAGGGACGTAGCGGTCAATGATGGTTTTGGCGACGGGATCGAAGCGGGTGGTGGGGATGCGGGAGTTGGGGAAAAGCGCGTTGTTGGCGAGCGGGTCAATGGGGCGCTGGTTGGCGGGAGCGGCGGAGAAATCGCCGGCGCGTTCGGCAGCCGTTGGGGTGGTGACGTTATTGACGAAGGCGAGGCTGCGGATTTTGAGGCCCTGGAAGGAGCCGAAGAAGAAGGTTTTGTTTTTGATGACGGGTCCGCCGAGTGAGAAGCCGTACTGGTTCTGGCGGAGTTGGGGGACGGTGGGTTGGAAGAAGGGGCGGGCGTTGAGTTTGTCGTTGCGAAGGAATTCGAAGACGCTGCCGTGGATGTTGTTCGTGCCGGATTTGAGGACGACGTTAAAGACGGCGCCGGGGGAGCGGCCGAATTCGGCGTTGAAGTTGGAGGTGATGAGGCGGAATTCCTGGACGGCGTCGGGGTTGGGGGACGTGTTGCCGCTGTTGCGCCAAAGGTCGTTGTTGAAAGCGCCGTCGAGCATGAAGGTGCTTTGGCGGGTGCGGCTGCCGTTGACGTTGAGGAATGCGCCGCCGGAGTTGGAGACGGTGTTGAAGTTGGTGTTGGATACGCCGGGTAGAGTGATGGCGAGGTCGTAGACGTTGCGGCCGTTGAGGGGGAGATCGTTGACGCGGTTGGTGTCGACGATGGCTCCGAGTTGGGTTTGGTAGGTATCTACCTGGGCGGCGTCGGTTTTGACTTCGACGGATTCGACGACTGCGCCGACGGAGAGGCGGGCGTCGATGCGGATGTTCTGGTTGACCTCGAGGGTGATGCCGGAGGCGAGGAAGGATTTGAAGCCTTCGCGGCGGACTTCGACTTTATACTGACCGACGGGGAGGGCGGTGATGATGTAGTTGCCGGTGGGATCGGAGGTGGTCTGGCGGGACTCGTTGGTGAGGGTGTTGGTGATGGTGACAGCGGCGCCTGGGACGGAGGCGTTGGACTCATCGAGGACGGAGCCGAGGATGGTGCCGGTGACCTGGGCGTGGAGGGGGAGGGCGAGCAATGTCAAGATGAGGAGCCAGCGTACGGAGTTGGACATAAGAACCTCTCTATTTGGGTGAAGCGGATCTGATTTCATTATCCGCTTTCCGGGGGTCGGGCAGTTTCATCAGCCATACGGATGCAGCGGCACGCCTGGCAACCAAAACGCCGGCGGGGCCAAGTGTGAGGACATGCTTGGGTCTGAGATCCGGGAAATGCTGATTTTCATGGTCGCGGATGGACGCGAGTTCCCGATCTGGCCAGTTCGGCACCGGCTGTGGTGGGCTAAAGCGACGACTGGCGCGATCCAACCGCCGTTTGCTCAACATGGCGCCGGACCATTCGAACACCCAATCGCTGCCGCCTGAGAATAGGCTATTCGGGGGAAGGCGCACCCATTCGGATCTGCCTGGCGCCCCCGCGGGATTCCATGGGATGAGGTAATCTTCCTCGTGGCCGTACTCCACGAAACGCAGGGCGATCCAATCCCAGTTGTGGCCGAAGGAGCCGAGTACGGAGATGACACGAGCATCGTGGTCGAAGTGGAACCAGCGATGGCGGTGGCTGTCAGATATGTCGAGGGTGTAGAGAGTGGAGGTTGGTGGGGAAAGCATTTGGCCGGGGTCCTGCCCAGCGACCAGCAGGAACTTCGAGTCGGGGGAGAAGCCGAGGGCAAGGCCGCAGTTGGAACAGAACCTGCGACTTGTTTTTGGATCGTTCATCGTGCGGAGCCAAATGGGACTGCCGCTTGATGCCCGTTCATATTCGGCAAGCAGATTTCCGTCCGGCGACAGGTGAGGCTCCGGAATCGGATGGCTGATGGCGCCTCGACTCAGCAGCGCCTCGCCACCGGTCCGGAGGTCCAAAGAGGTAGTCGACTGCATAGCCGGATAGCTTGTCCGGTAAAGAGCGATGGCACTGAGGGGAGAAACGAACGAATCGAAGTCACCGTGCCATTTGTCATTCACCCGGCGCATGGCACCGGTCAATTCGCCCTTGGCAATATCCATCGGAAGGAAGTGGAAGTCGTAGTGAGTGTCGGTGGAAGTGGCCACCAGTCCGGAAGAAGACACGTTAAATCCGTACACCCATGCACCGGCGATGGTGTGGCGAATCGGTCCGATGACGCGGGTGCCAGATTGGTCCCAACGGACTTCGGAGATGTTCGGCGCCTCTCCGAAGAGACGAAAGAAGATCCGATCGCGGTAGAGGGCGATAGGCTCCGGGACCCAGCCAAGCGAAGCAAACAGTTCATGCGCGCCCGTGGACCTGGCATCCGTTCCGGCCAATGGAACCAGAAACCAATCGTGGATCGCCAAGCCTCCGCTTTGACTTTGACGGTATCCAGGAACCAGGAGATGCGTGCTATCCGGTGTCCACCGGAATGCTGGTATGACCGCTTGCGGGGCTATACGGGCGACGGCGGTCAACTCTCTTACTGGGCCTGCGGGGAAGGGCATCAGCATGAGCTTCCATTCGGGTTGTGGGTTTCGCGGAACCCGTACGTACTGTAGGAAGGCGATCCACTTACCGTCCGGGGAGATTGCCGCCGAGTAGGCTGAGTGGATTAATGTTGTGGCGGGACCGCCCGATGTGGCCATCATTTCCAGCGGTGCGCCTGGGATGGGGGGCGGCCCGTCGAGATACCGGACCCAGGGCAGGGGCTTTTCTCGAAAATACACAATGTGCCGGCCATCCGGTGTGAACGTTGGGGCCACCGCCACTCCCGAGAAATGAGTCAATTGCTTTGCGGGACCGCCGTTGACTCCGCGCAGCCAAATCTGTCTGTCGATGCTGTAGACGTTCGGCTTCTGGACGAAGGCGAAGGTTTCTCCGTCCGGTGAAATGGTGGGGCTATGGTAGGCATGTTCGTCTATGGGGGATACGCGGCGAATGTCGAGAGGACTTTCTGTAGGATGGGTAGTCTCTCGGTGAGCGCAGGCGAGGCTGCCTACCGCCATGACGGCTATGCAAGCCGCTAGTGGGAAGGAACTCGAGTGATGGGGCTTCATCACATACCGTAGCTTGCTTCATTGTAATGGCCGAAGGTTGGTGCGGGGGGACCAGACAGTGACGGCGCGTTTGATGATGGCGAGCTGCTTGCGGATGGCGCGTGGGGCGAAGCGTTCGACCATGCGGCGCTTCCAGGCTTCGTGGAGGGCGTGTGCCGGTGGATGGATAGAAATTACCGGCAATTAGCTCAGCGATTCCCAGGCGTCACATTTCGTAATCCCGTAACCAGTGAAGTATCAGGAATTGGCGGGTCCCGTAGTACGCCCGTTACGCCGGAGGAGGTCAAATTCCTGGAGCTATACTAAGGTCGTGCTGGTTGCAGTATACGTGGTGGTTTCGCTGTTGCATACTGAGGCTTCCGGTCAATATCCCTCTGTGCGCCTCGAAGCAGAACCAGTCCCGAAGGCCAAACCCAAGGGGCAGATGATGGGGCGGAGAAGGATCGTTGGGGATCCCGACAGAACTTTCCCAGAACTCCTAGCGAGCATCGGCTCGAGCCGCAAGCATACATTCGAGAGCGTTGGATTGGATTACATGGCGGAACGAAACGCCGTGGATATCAGACTGATGGCGGTCAACCTAGACGCAGATGAGGATCTGGAGCGTGTGTTGATTGCCAGTGGACCGGATGCATCGCAAGTGGCCGTGCTGAAGAAGCAAGCAGGAGAATGGTGGTCGTTAGGTGCATTTTCTTGCTGCCAGCCTGGGACTCATGCGCCCGAGACGTTCCTGGAGCTACGTCAGATGGTTTGGTACGGGACCAACGACATCGTTCTGCATACTGGCGGGAGGTATGGAAGTGGCATAGGAGAACACCGTATGCGTATTTTTCGGGTTTGGAACAGCCACTTGTACCAGGTGTTCGATATTAAGGAGTCCGCGTACAACTGGAGTACCAGTGAAGAAGCGCAAGTCACCTTCCCCTCCGCAGGCGCAGGACCACACGATGAGGTGGTGATTCTGGTGCGGCGGACGAAGTCCGATGGTAGACGGCGAACCAGTTCTTGCGAACTGCATCGGTGGGACGCTTCGCAGTTTGTGTTCGTGCCTATCCCTCCTTCCGCGAAGCTCTGTGGTAAGTAGGTTGCGGTATAGCCGCGGCGTTGCGCCATGCGGTGACGGTGCGCTTGATGATGGCTAGTTGTTTACGAATGGCGCGGGGGGCGAAGCGTTCCACGACGCGGCGTTTCCAGGCTTCGTCGAGGGCGTCAATGCGGGAGCGGTTGATGTAGATCATGGTGGAAGTGCCATCAGGGCGATCGAGGAGGATGGTGATGCCGAGCGAGGCGTCGTAGTAATGGCTGGCGCGGAGTTGCTTCGAACAGATGACGAGAATGCCGGGCTCGGGGCGATAGGGCGAGGCGAACATCAGGTTGACGACGGGCTTGAGGCCGAAGCCGTAGCGTTCGATGGTCCAGAAATAGTAGGGGTCCTGGGGGGATTGTTCGATGCAGGCGTGGAGGTGAGGGAAGAGTGCGAGGATGGGCTGCGAGGCTTGCCCCAGTTCCTTGTAGTCGGTGGCTGAGGGCAGGGCTTCGTTGCCGTGCTGCTGGAAGGCTTGCGCGGTGTGGTGGAACCATTGGCGGATTTGCTGCTCGGCGGATGTGTGCGGCTGGATGGCTTCGATTTCGGCATCGGTGGCTTTGATGGCGCAGTGGCCGGGCTTGCAACTGGGGAGATCGGCGGGGTCGGCAGGCGGGAGTGGGAGTGTGTTGAAATCTTCCGGCCGCGCGGGGATATGAACTTCACCGGAGGCTTCCACCATGTCGCTTTGGGTGAAGTTTTCGGGGTGGCGGTACCAATCCCAGAAGTGGGCGCTGGTAACCGGGAGGCGGATCATGGCGAGGATGCCGATGGATTTGGAGTTGGGGACTCGGAGAACACGGCCAACGGAATCGCCTTTGTTGATTTTGTCGAAGTCTTTTTGGGTGATGGGGAGGGCTGAGGTGAGCTTTTTGGGCCAGTCTGTTTGCTGAGCGGCGAGCAAGGCACCAAGCAAAAAGAGGTGGTACACCTTTTATGTTAGCTCGCCACGGAATCGCCTTAGATCTGTCAACCGGAATGGGCTGAGACTCGTTGATGGTGTCATGAAGCGATTGATACTGATTGCCATGACAGCCGCGGGACTGGGCGCGCAGATGCGTCCGGTAGAGACGGCTTACGTAGATGTGGATTTGCCATCGGAGGCAGCGGGAGGCGGGACGCTCGCGGTGCGCTTGCTGTATGAGGAAGGAGCGCGGCCGTTGTTGCGGGGCGGGGCTCCGGTGGTAATTGAGGTACCGGGCGGGTTCGATGTGGGGACACTGCAACCGGCGCTGGATGCGGGGTTTTCGGGATTTGTGTATGTGCGTTTTCTGTTCCCCGGCGGGAGGCAGCCGGGGAGGGCGAGCGGCGGAGTGTACGATACGCGCGGGCCGGCATCGGTGATGGCGCTGCGCGATGTGGCGTTGTATGCATCGGGGCGATTGCGAGACCGGAACGGGAAGACGATTGGGGAGGCGCTTCCCTTCCCCGTGTTGACGAATAACGTGGGGCTGCTGGGATTGAGCTTTGGCGGGAATGCATCGACGATTGTGCTGGCGAAGTATGGAGCGCTGCTGACGGGTGTGCGGTATTTCGTGGGGTGGGAGAATCCGACGAATGGACAGATTGCCACAGGGGAACCGGGGCCGGGAGGCACGGTGACGTGTCCGGGGAATGGACGGCCGGTGTCGCGAGACTTGACCAATCCGTTTTTTGTGGCGTATGGCGCGGCTGCGCTGCGGTTTGATTACAGCAAGGTGCGGTGGGACGGCGCGCGGTTGTTTTTTGACGGGAATGCGAATGGGCGGGTAGATACGGTGCCGGTGGATGGCGGTTGCGAGGGGACGGATGTGAATAGGGATGGACGGATTGCGGAGAATGAGGATTTTCCGGTGAATGGAATTATGGCGAATGGGGTGCGATATTTTTCGCCGCAGTTGACGGAGGCGGGGGCTCGGGTGGTGACGGCGTGGCCGGCGAATGTGGCGAATCCGGGACAGGCGGAGGCGTTCTGGGCGGAACGCGAGGCAGTGCGGTTCTACGATGGAGTGCGCTCGGATTTGGAAGTGATGCTGTTGGCGAGCGTGCGGGATCATGTGCAAACGTCACCGGGGCATCATCACATCCGGCAGGCGTTTGAGGGTTTTCACCGGAATGGAATTTGGGTGAAGATTAATCCTTTGCGGGAGAGCCTGGCGGAGTTGCAGCCGGTGCTGGGGACTCGAACCGACATTCCGGAGACCGAACCGAATACGGCGGCGAACTGGTTGCGGCCGGAATCGTTCGCTTATCCGGAGAATGTTCCGGATTCGCTGGCATGGGCGGCAGGCACGCGGGAGATGGCGCGGCGGGCCGCTCGAATGGAGTAGGGCTTGATATATTGTTCGCAGTGCTCCGAGGAATACTGATTGCGATTGCGGCTTTGCCTGCGCTGTGGGGGGAGACTCCCGCGGCGGTGAAGGGATTCCTCGGAACGCACTGCGTGGGGTGTCACAAAGGCGCGAAGGCGGCGGCTGGGATTGATCTGGATGCGCTGCGATTTGCGCTGGATGATACGCATGTGTTCGGACAGTGGGTACGGGTGCATGATGCGGTGCGCAGTGGGATGATGCCGCTGAAGGCTCAGTTGGCGGATGGGGATCGGGCGGCGTTTTTGAAGGCGGTGCGGGGGCCGTTGCTGGCTCGTGAGAAGCAGCGGGTGGCGACAGAGGGGCGCTCTGTGCTGCGGCGGCTAAACCGGTACGAGTATGAGAATACGCTGCGGGATTTGTTGGGTGCTCCGTGGCTGCAGTTGAAAGACATGCTGCCGGAGGATGGGATTCTGGCGCGATTCAATAAATCAGGACAGGCGCTGGATGTTTCGCACGTGCAGATGGCCCGGTATATGGAGACGGCGGAACAGGCGCTGCGGTGGGCGTTGGCGGCTGGGCAGGCGGAGGAGCGGACCCAGCGCTACTATGCGCGGGAACAGAAGCGGATGATCAACCGCATGAAGTACAGCCCGTTCAACCGGTCTCCGGAACGGGCGACCATTCCGATCTTAGGGTTTGAAGCGCAGCCGGAAGTGATTGCGGAGAAGGCTCCGATGACGGTGGGAGCGGCGAATCCGGCGGTGCGGGAGTTGGAGGGATTTGCGACTCCGGCGAGCACGTATGTGGGGAATGAATATCACTTCGATCAGTTTTCGGCTCCGGTGGGCGGGCGGTATAAGCTGCGGTTCCATGCGTATTCGCTGTGGCTGGAGACGGTGCAGGATCCGGAAGGGCAGAAGAACCGGCCGCGGTGGTGGCGGCCGAGCCGGCAGCGTACGTCGAAGGGACGCACGAAGGAACCGCTGACGATCTATGCCTATAACAAGGCGAATGAGAAACGGCTGCTGGGCTCGTTTGATGTAACGCCGGAGCCGGGTGTGCATGAGATGGATGTGTACTTGCAGCCGGGGGAGATGATTCTGCCGGATGCGTCGCGGCTGTTCCGATCGCGGCCGGGATGGGTGGGGAGTCCGGATGCATCGGCGGAAGGGATGCCGGGAGTGGCGTACCGGTGGATGGAAGTGACGGGCCCGGTGGCTCCTGCCATGCGATTCAGTTTGCCGAGTTCGGCTTCGGGCGTGGATGCGGCGTTGCGGGGATTTTTGGCGCGGGCGTACCGGCGGCCGGTGACGGAGGCAGAGGTGGCTCGGTATCGGGGAATTGTCGATGCGCGGATGAGCGGCGGTGTGCAGGAAGCGATGATTGCCGGGTATGTGGCGGCGCTATGTTCGCCGGCGTTTCTGTATATGGAAGAGGCTCCGGGGGCGTTGAACGGATATGCGCTGGCGAGCCGGTTGTCGTATTTTCTGTGGAATGGCGCGCCAGACGCGGAGTTGCGGAGGTTGGCGGCATCGGGTGCGTTGCGCAGGCCAGAGGTGTTGCGGGCACAGACGGAGCGGCTGTTGAACGATGGACGGTCGCGGGATTTTCTGCATGCATTTCTCGATTACTGGCTGGATCTGCGGCGGCTGGGGGATACGACTCCGGATCAGATTTTGTATCCCGAGTATTACCTGGATGATCTGCTGACGGAATCGGCGTTGCAGGAGACGCAGCTATTTTTTGAAGAGTTGGTGCGGAAAAATCTGCCGGTGGGGAATCTGGTAGGGGCGGATTTCACGATGGTGAATTTCCACCTGGCGAAGCATTATGGATTGCCGCCGGTGGATGGCGTGGCGATGCGGCGGGTGGCGTTGCCTGCGTATGGCGTGCGCGGCGGGTTGTTGACGCAGGCGAGCGTGTTGAAGATCACGGCGAATGGAACGACGACATCGCCGGTGGTGCGTGGGGCTTGGATTATGGAGCGGATTTTGGGCGAGCCTCCGCCGCCTCCCCCGCCGGGGGTACCCGCGGTGGAACCGGATACGCGGGGGGCGACGACGATTCGACAGCAGTTGGATAAGCACCGGGCGATTGCGTCTTGCGCGGCGTGTCACAACAAGATCGACCCGGCGGGGTTTGCGTTGGAGAACTTCGATATTTTCGGGGCGTGGCGGGCACGATACCGTTCGACGGAGGAAGGCGAACCGGTGAAGGGGATCGGGAAGAACGGGCATGCGTTCACGTTCCGTTTGTCGCAGCCGGTGGATGCGGCGGGGAAGTTGGAAAGCGGCGCGCAGTTTCAGAACGTGATGGAGTTGAAGCGGCTGTTGCTGGCCGATGAACGGAAGCTGGCGCGGAATATGGTGCATCAGTGGGTGGCGTATGCGACGGGGGCTCCGGTGGCGTTTGGGGATCGGGAAGAAGTGGATCGGATATTGAACGCGGCGCAGAAGGACCGGTACGGAATGCGCACGCTGATTCACGAGATTGTGCAGAGCCGATTGTTCCGGGAGAAATGAAGATGAAGCATACAGCGAATGTAGTTTTGCGGCGGGCGTTGCCCCGGCGGTGGTTTCTGCGCGGAGCGGGCACGGCGATGGCGCTGCCTTGGTTGGATGCGATGCGTCCGGCGTTTGGGGCGACAGAGGCTGCTCCACGGCGGATGCTGGCGATCTGCAACAACCTGGGTTTGCTGGAGGGCGGGTTCTTTCCGAAGGGCAACGGGAAGGGGTATGAGCTTTCTCCGTACTTGAAATTGCTGGAGGCGTATCGCGAGCAGTTCACCGTGTTCAGTGGGGTGTCGCATCCGGATGTGGATGGGAGCCACTCGTCGGAGATCTGCTTTTTGACGGCGGCGCCGCATCCGGCGAATGGCGGGTTTCGGAATTCGATTTCGCTCGATCAGTTCATGGCGGAACAGATTGGCGTGAAGACGCGATTTCCGTCGTTGACGCTGGGTGTGAATGTGAATCGCGGGCAGAGGAGTTTGAGTTTCACAGGATCGGGCGTGATGGTTCCTTGCGAGGAGAGTGCGGCGGGGGTCTACAAGAAACTGTTTCTGCAGGGGAGTGAGGAGGAAGTGGAACGGCAGATTGCGCGGCTGAGGCTAGGGGAAAGCATTATGGATTCGGTGGCGGCGCATGCCAGCGGATTGCAGAAGAATCTGGGGGCTCGGGATAAGGAGCGCCTGGATCAATATATGACCGGAGTGCGGGAATTGGAGCGGCGGATGGCGATTGCGCGGGAGTGGGAGCGCAAACCGAAACCGAAGACGGACAAGCCGGCTCCGGTGGATCCGCCGGACAGCCGGGCGTACATGGAGAAGATACGGCTGATGTACGACATGGCGAAGCTGGCGTTTGAGACGGATTCGACGCGGCTGATCACGTTGTTTCTGGATAGCTCGAATTCGCCGGCGATCGATGTGGAGGGGATTGCGATTACGGACGGGTATCACAACCTGTCGCATCACGGGAAGAACGAGAGCAAGCTGGCGCAGTTAGAGGCGATTGATAAGAAGCACATGAAGCTGCTGGGGGGCTTGCTGGGCTCATTGCAGGGCGCGCCGGAGAGCGGCGAGACGCTGCTGGACCGGACGATGGTGCTGTATGGAAGCAACTTCGGCGATGCGAATAAGCACACGACGACGAACATGCCGGTGATTCTGGCCGGGGGTGGATTCCGGCACGGGCAGCATTTGGGATTCGATACGGGGCGGAATTACCCACTGCCGAATTTGTTTGTGAGCATGATTCAACGGATGGGGATTGAGGCGGACAAATTCGCGTCGGCAACGGGAACGATGCGCGGGTTGGAGATGAAGGCGTAGGTGGGGTGCGATAATCAGAAGTTTGCATGCAGGCTGAACTGATTTGCTTTGAACAGGCGTGCCGCGCTCGCTACGCCATCACGGATGTGTTGTACAACTGCCCGAAGTGTGGCGGATTGCTGGAGGCGACGTATGAATTCGCGCACGATGCGGGGGAGTTGAAGAAGCTATGGCGGGAACGGCGGATGTCGAATGCCGCGCTCGATCAGAGCGGGGTGTGGCGGTATCGCGAGTTTTTCCCATTTTTGGCGGATTTCGGGCATGTGGTGACGCTGCGCGAGGGGAATACGCCGGTGCTGCCGGCTCCGCTGGCGGCTCGGTATGCGGGCTTGGAGCGGATTGCGTTCAAGCATCAGGGATTCAACCCGACGGGGTCGTTCAAAGATAACGGGATGACGTGCGGCGCATCGCAGGCGATGGCGCTGGGGATGACTCGAGTGGCGTGCGTGTCGACAGGCAACACTTCGGCATCGATGGCGGCGTATGCGAGTGCGGCCGGGTTGCAGCCGATCATTTTCATTCCGCACGGAAACATCAGCTACGGAAAGCTGGCGCAGGCGCTGGAGTATGGCGCGAAGACGCTGCAAGTGGAAGCGAACTTCGATCAGATTCTGGCGTTGATTCGCCTGCTGGCGGAGCGGCTGGGGATTTATCTATTGAACTCGATCAATCCGTTCCGGATCGAAGGGCAGAAGTCGATCATGGTGGAGTTGATGGATCAGCGGGATTGGAAGGTGCCGGATTGGGTGGTGCTGCCGGGCGGGAACCTGGGGAACACCTCGGCGTTCGGGAAGGCGTTGCGGGAGATGAAGGCGCTGGGGTTGATTGATAAGCTGCCACGATTGGCGGTGGTGCAGGCGGAAGGGTCCGCGCCGTTCTTCGATTTCATGCGGCCGGGATCGGATGGGGGCTTCCGCGCAGTGGAGCATCCGGAGACACTGGCGACGGCGATCAAGATTGGGGATCCGGTGTCGTGGCCGAAGGCGCTGCTGGAAGTAACGACAACGGGCGGCGTGGTGGAGAAGGCTACGGAGCAGGAGATTGCGGACGCGAAGGCGCAGATCGGGCTTTGCGGCATTGGGTGTGAACCGGCATCGGCGGCGACACTGGCGGGGATTCGGAAGCTAGTGGCGGCTGGAGTGATTGATAAGGGCGCGGATGTGGTGGCGGTGCTGACAGGGAATGTGTTGAAGGATCCGGATTACATTTACAAGTACCACACGGGGCAATTGAAGGCTCCGGATGGGAAGGCGATTGTATCGACGTTTGGGAATGAGCCCATCGTTGTGCCGAACGATGCGGATCGAATTGCAGCGTTGTTAGGGTAGCCGCATGTGGTTTACGGCGGTGGTGCTCTTGGCTTCGAGCGCGCAGGCGCAGGAGTGGATTTCGCTGTTTGACGGAAAGTCGTTCGCGGGGTGGGATAAGCGGAACGAGTTGTGGGCGATTGAGGATGGGACGATCACGTCGGTGCCGGGCGGGGCTCGACGGGGTGATTTGATGACGGTGGAGAAATTTCGCAATTTCGAGATGGAGTTTGAGTGGAAGGTGGCGAAGGGGGCGAATGCGGGAGTGAAATACCGGTTGCAGGGGACACTGGATTTTCTGCCGGGGGCAAGGGGTGCGCAAACGGCGGGGGAGACAGTGATCACGCTGGAGATTCCGCCGGTGAAGCCGGTGTCGGTATTGGGGTTTGAGTATCAGGTGATCGACGATGTGGATGGGCCGGACACGAAGCGCGGGGACAAATGGGCAGCCGGAGCTTTGTATGAATTCGTAGGGGCGAAGAAATCGAAGCCTGCTGCGAGCGAGGTGTGGCATCGTGGGCGGATCGTGGTGAGAGAGATGCACGTGGAGCACTGGTTGGATGGGGAGAAGGTGATGGAAGCGGAGTTGGATACACCGGGGCTGATATGGTCGAAGCCCGGGAGTTTTCGGGCCGCGACCACGGGGCCGCTGCTGATGCATCAGCACATGGAGACACCGATTGCGTTGCAGTTTCACAGCAGCAAGGTTTGGTACCGGGGTTTGCGCATCCGCCGGTTGAACTAAGGTTCTCGTTGACTAGCTGCCGGCACGGCCTTCGGCCGAGGCAGACCACATACTGCGATGGTCCGCCCCACTTCTTTGCATGATCAGGCCCAGACTGTTCCAGGACTTGGCGGAGTCCAACCGCCGCTCTTGCCCCACATTGTCATACGGAAGGGCCAAAACCAGCAGTACTGCGGCTTGGCTTTGAGGCGCATCATGACGCCGGCTTTGAGGATATTGGCGAAAACAAGATTGCCCATTTCGCCGCTGACCCAGAACTCGATGGGAGTCCATTTCACGGGCGGAGGCGGCAATGGTTTGGGGTCAGGAATTTCGCCGATTTGGATGGACATGCGGGGGACGAAAATACGGCCTGTGTGAGTGCCGCGATAGGCGGCACAGACGGTGGAGAACCGGTCGTTGAATCAGGCTTCAGCAATGTGCAACGAGGACCCGGAATCGGTCATGCCGCGCGAAAAAGGTTTCTTGAAAGCCTATTGAAGGTAATGCGTAGTATTGGGGATTGACGGGTCATGGAACTATATTCCACACTTTTCTGTTCCGCGGCCTGACTTCCGGTGATACACTCTCTTAGATTCCAGGAAAAAAGAATGTCTCCAGAGCGATGGGAAAGGGTGAAAGACCTTTTTATCGAGTCGGAAGCGAAACCCGCGGAGGAGCGGGAGCGTTACCTCAGCGCACAGTGTGGCGAGGATGCTGAGTTGCGGACAGAAGTAGAGAGACTGCTTGCCAATGATCCTTCGGTGGCTTTGATTGACAGGAGCCCGCTGCCGATGGGGATTCTACAGAGCACAGTCTCCAGTACGGCGAAGGTGACGGTTGGAATGCTGTTGGCGGATCGGTTCCAGGTGGTGAAGATGCTGGGCTCAGGCGGGATGGGAGAGGTGTACCAAGCCGAGGACAAGCAGTTGGGGCAGATGGTGGCGATCAAGACGATCCGGCCGGAGATTGCAGGCGAGGCGAATGCCGCGGCGCGGTTCCGGAGAGAGATCAGCTTGGCACGGCAGGTGACCCATCCGGGAATTTGCCGGGTTTATGATTTCTTTTCGTCCGGGACGGGAAGGAATCGGATCGACTTCCTGACGATGGAGTTTGTGGAGGGTGAAACACTTGGGGCGCGGTTGAAGCGGGAAGGGCCGATGGCGTTTGAGGCGGCATTGCCAGTGATCCGGCAAGTGGCGTCGGCTTTGGATGCGGCGCATGAGGCTCGGGTGATGCATCGGGATCTGAAGAGTTCCAATGTGATTCTGGGGAAGGACGCGAGTGGCGGATTGCGCGCGGTGGTGACGGATTTCGGTGTGGCGCGGAGTATGGCGGGTGGGGATACGATTGCGACGGGGTCGGGGTTTGCGGCGGGGACACCGGCGTATATGGCTCCGGAGCAATTGGAGGGGAAGGAACTGACGCCTGCAGCGGATTTTTATTCGCTCGGGGTATTGATGTATGAGATGGCCACGGGGACGACGCCGCATGCATCAGATTCGCCGCTGCAGATTGCGGCGCGGCGGATGAAGGAGGCTCCGGTGGCGCCTTCGTCGATGCGGCCGGTGGCGGGGGTTTGGGAGGTAGCGATACTGCGGTGTTTGGAGTTGGATCCGGCGCGGCGGTTTGGCAGTGGTGCGGAGTTAGTGGCGGCGTTGGAGAGTGGAGCGCCGGTTGTGAGGGCGGCACGGACGCCGGCGCGTTTGCCTCGGCGTGGAGTTGTATGGGCCGCTGGTGTTGCGTGCTTGGGGGTGTTGGTGTGGTTTGGGCGGGATTGGGTGCCGGCGAAACCGGTATCGGAGCAGGCGGGCCGATTTTATCGCGATGGAGTGATTGCGCTGTCGGATGGTGCGTATCACAAGGCGTCGCAGTTGCTGGGGATGGCGGTACAGGCGGAGCCAACGTTTGCAGCGGCGCATTGCCGGTTGGCAGAGGCGTATCAGGAATTGGACCAGAGGGACAAGGCTCGCGAGGAGTTGGTGAAGGCGTTGGATGGGGTGGCATGGGCTCGGCATGAGCGACTGCTGCGGGAGGCGACGAAGTTTTATTTGACAGGGGATTGGGTGCAGGCGGCTGATGCGTTGCGGGCACGGGTGGGGAGTGTGCCATCGGGGGATCGAACGGCTGCGATGTTGGACTTGGCGCGATTGTATGACCGGGCGGGAAAGGCGAAGGAAGCGATGGCGGAGTATCGGGAGGTGTTGGGGCGGGATGAGACGCAGCCATCGGCGGCGTTGCGGCTGGCGGCGTTGTTGCATGCATCGGGGAAGCGGGGGGAAGTGCCGGGGTTGTTGGATCGGGCGGAGAAGATGTATGGGGTGATGCAGAACGCGGAAGGCTTGGGGATGCTGCATTTGACGCGTGGGGATTTGGAGGCAAAGACGGATCGGGCGGTGGAGGAGGCTCGGAAGGCGGAGGCGGTTGGGGCGCAGATTGATAGCCCGTCGCTGGTGATACAGGCGAAGCTGATGCAGGCGCGGCGGATTGACTACCAAGGAAAAGGCGAGGAGGCGCGGGCGTTGGCGAAGGATGCTGTGGCCCTGGCGGAGGCTCGCGGGTTGGGTGCGCTGGCGGCGCGGGGATTGGCTGACCTGGGAATGACGCCTTTTTCGCAAAGAAATTATGAGGAGGCAGAATCGTTGTTCCTGCAGGCGGTGGCTCTGGCGCAGAGGTATGGGGCGAAGCGCACGGAAGCGCTGGCGAAGATGAATCTGACGAACCTGGCTTCGTATCAGAACGACGCGAAGAAACTGGAGCGGGGATTGGAGTATGGGAAGGAAGTGAGTGCGTTCTTTGAGAGTGCAGGGGATGATTCGCGGTATATCCAGGCTCGGCGGTATGTGGTGAGCATTTTGCGGGGGCTGGGGAGGAACGATGAGGCAGCGGCTGAGTTGAAGCGGTTGCTGGAACGGCGCACGAACGAAGGGGATACGGCGGCTGTGCGGACGGATGTTGGG
>JAFDVS010000012.1:0-4149 GCA_018268935.1 Acidobacteriota bacterium
GCCGCCGGCGAGCATGCAGATGAGGACGCCGTCGACGGCGTCCTGCTGACCGACGATGACCTTACCGATTTCTTTGCGGACTTTGTCCAGGCGAGCAGTGGCCTGCTCTACTTGATGATCGACAGACGCTGACACAATCTTATTCTATGCGATTGCGAGCGGGGCGGAGAGTAAAAACTACGCCTTCGCGGCGACGGCGGCTCGTTCGCCCATGGCGTTAGCGAAGTGGGCGACGATGTCGGCCATTTCGGAGAGGGCTTTACGAGCGTGGTCAGGCTGCACAAATCGCTGGGAAACGCTGAACATGAGTCTCATCACCTGGTAGTCGATCATGAGCATGCGCTGTTCGACGGTGAGGCCACCGACTTGGAACTGGGCGGCATGTCGCAGAAGGCCGGTGAGCAACCGGTAATCGCGTTCCAGGGAAAGTTGGAGTGAACTCATCTCGGTGACGCCACCCTCGATGGTGACCGCTGTTTTGAGCTGCGAGAGAATCACTGGGAACTCCAGTTGATTCGCGGCGGCGACCTGCGTGGTGTAATCCTTGGCCGTTTTGGTGCTGAGGATGAGCAAGCAGGTATAGCGGAACCAATAGAGGAAGAGCATCAGAGATAAGGCGATGATGACGATGCTTACAAACATGGTTTGCTTTTGACTTCCAATCTGAGCGTACGCTATAGGGGGAAGTTGAGGCAATGGAAAAGGGGGTCCCTAAGAGTGTTTTGACTAAGGCCCCTAAGGGTTTTCTCCGATCCCTGGGGAGCGGCTGCGCCTAATCCATGGAGGGTGAACTTCCTTCAAACACCATGTGGCCTATGGGCCTGTTTTCGCGCCGGCAGTAGTCCGTATAAAGCCGGCCGTAGCTGAGGGTGATGTAATCGGATTCGGCGTAGCCGAGTTGGGCGGCTTGGGCGTCGATCCACTCGGGGGCGCCTTCGAGTTCGAGGAAAGTGCCGATGGGGGTTTCGTCGAGGGTGAGGTGGCCGGCGCCGTCGGTGAACTCGGTGCGATATTTTTCGTAGCGGAAGGTGGGGTGGTAGCCGAGGTGGAGGAAGATGGTTTGGAGAGTGGGGAGGTCGCCGATGGGGGTTTCGAGTTCTTCCCGGACCTTATGCTTGCCATCCTGGCCGGGACCCTTATAGGTGAGGACGGAGCGGTCACCGTACTGGCGGAGGCGGAGGATGACGCCGCGGGAGCGGAGGGAAGAATCGGGGTGATCGAGGAGGATGTTGATTTCGAGGGTACGGGGGGTGAGGGGACGCCAGCCAAGTTGGGTGATGAGGGGTTGGATGGCGGGGAGGTTGGGGACGGGGAGTTTGATTTCGACTTCGAGGTTGGGACTGGCCATGCTTGTATCCAGGGTATCGCGGCGCAGTTGGTACAATCTAGCTGGAAGCTAGTCTTGGCCGGTGCTGGGCTTGGTCTTCAAAACCAGTGTGCGGTACTTCGTGTCGCAGGTGGGTTCGACTCCCACTAGCTTCCGCCAGCAACGCAGGCCGCGAGATAACATTACAGTGCATCTCGCGCCGATGGCGTCATCGGGCGGCGAGCGGTGAGTTGTCCGGGTTGGGGGAGCGCGATCTTCATTCGCCACTCTTTGAGGGGGCACAGATTCGAACCGATGCCCCTGACATGGAGCGAGGCGCCAGCCGCCGAGCTAACCGGGTCATACGACCAGAGTTCTATACCCGAAATCGCTTTGTTCCGGTACCAAAACGCCATGAAGTGCGGGGGCAGTCTATAGTCTTGCGGTCCTTGTCGCGGTGAAGATGGGACTAGCAGTTATGACGGTACGAATCAAGCTCCGCGGCATGTTGGATCAGATGCTGGAAGCCGAGACCGGGCGGCATTGGGCGCATGACATTGTGGTGTTTACACGGCATTGGGTGCACTATGGCACCATCGCGTTTGTTTTTCTGACAACGCTAGCGGCGGCGGCTCGGGGATTGATGACGCTGCCTTAAGTTAGCCGCCGGCCTGGAGGCCCGCGTCACTGCGCTTCAGACACGGACGGTGGTCATGGGGAGGAGGAATCCTCCGTCGACCTTGAGGATGGTGCCGGTGATGTAGGCGGCGTCTTCGGATGCCAGGAATCGGGCGGCTTTGCCGATTTCCGCGGGCTCGGCGAGACGACCTAGGGGCAGCTTCTTTCCTTCTTCGCGAATCAATTCCTCACTGAAATAGCGGCGTTCGCCGGGAGTGTCGGTCCAACCGGGCTCGATGGCGTTGACGCGAATTTTGTACTGGGCCAGTTCGGAGGCCCAGGTGAGGGTCATGGCGTTGACGCCGGATTTGGCGGCATTGTAGGCGGTGGACATGGGGAAGGCGCGCTCGGCGTGGACGGAACTGATGGAGATGATGGAGCCTCCGTTCGCGGCTTTCGCCATGAGGCGGGCGGCGATTTGGGAGCAGTGGAAGACACCCCATAGGGCGACGGCCCAGACGCGTTCGACATCGGCGATTTCGAGATCGAGGAAGGCCTTGCGGACGCCGAAGGCGGCGTTGTTGACGAGGATGTCGAGGCGGCCGTAGGTGTTCATGATGCGCTGGGCGACGGCTTCCATCGACTCGCGATTGCTGACGTCGCCTTCAACGAAGAGGGCACGGCGGCCGAGGGCTTCGACAAGACGGATGGTTTCGGCCTCGGCGCCGATGTCGCAAAAGGCGATATCGCAGCCGGCGCGGGCGAGTTCGACGGCGCAGCCCTGTCCAATGCCTTGCGAGCCTCCGGTAATCCAAGCAACTTTTCCTGTCAAACGAGCCTCCTACTGTATGCTAGTGCTGAATGCGCAGCTATCCAAAATCCGAAGCGATTCTTGCCCACAACCGGCGGTACATTCCGGGCGGCGTGGTGAGCGTGAACCGCAGTGTATCGCCACAGATTGTCTTTACGCGCGCCGAGGGCGCGGTGTTGTGGGACGCAGAGGGCAATACCTACATTGACTATCATGCGGCATTTGCGCCGCATTTTCTGGGGCACAACGACGAGGACGTGAATGCGGCCGTGGAGCAGGTTCTGCAGGATCACGCCAGTCTTTTCGGGGCGGGCACGACGGAGTTGGAAGGGGAACTGGCGGAGCTGATCTGCACGAACATTCCGTGGATCGAATCGGTTCAGTTTTTGAACACGGGGAGCGAGGCGACGGCGGCGGCTCTGCGGGTGGCGCGGGCGATTACGGGGCGCGACCACGTGATCACGATGCAGGGCGGATACAACGGGTGGCACAACGATGTGGCGGGGAATCTGATGACTCCGCTGGCGCAGTTAGGGCCGCGAGTGTCGCCGGGAGAATATCCGTTTCATCCGATTTCGGCGGGGATCCCGGAGGCGCACAAGGCGCTGGTGCACAGCGTGAATTACAACGATCTCGATTCGGTGCGCTGGGTGTGCGAACGCTATCCGGTGGCGGCGCTGCTGACGGAGCCGATTTTGCAGAATATCGGGATCGTGAAACCGTTGCCGGGGTATCTGGAAGGGCTGCGGCGGCTGGCGGATGAATTTGGATTTCTGCTGCTGTTCGATGAAGTGAAGACGGGGTTCCGGCATGCGTTTGGCGGGTATGCGGCGGTGAGCGGCGTGCGGCCGGACCTGGCGGTGTATGGAAAGGCGATCGCGAATGGATATCCGATGGCGGCGCTGGGTGGGAAGCGGGAATACATGGATTACTTTGTGCATCCGGATGCGGCGAAGCGGGCGCTGCTGGCGGGAACGTACAATGCCCATCCGGTGCCGACGGCGGCGGCAATCGCGACGGTGAAGAAGCTGCTGGATGAAGACGGCGAGGTGTACCGGCAGACGGAGGCGATGGGGGCTCGGATGGAGAAGGGGCTGCTGGAGGTGATTGCGCGGAAGGGCGTGAAGGCGACGGTGGCGCGGCAGGGATCGGCGTTTTGTATTTATTTCATGGATCATGCTCCGGTGGACTGGCACGATCTGGCAGGCAATCACGATTTCGCGTTCGATGATGCGTTTCGGCGGCGGTTGCTGGAGCGCGGGGTTTATTTCTTTCCGCTGGCGACGAAGCAGTGTTCGATTTCGTATGCGCATACGGTGGAGCAGGTGGCGAAGACTTTGGAGGCGGTGGAATCGTGTTTGTGACTTTGGGGCTGGTGTTGTTGGCTGCGGGCGGCTTGCGGGCCGAGGGCTTG
>JAFDVS010000012.1:4241-15385 GCA_018268935.1 Acidobacteriota bacterium
TGCGCGGGCGCTGGTGCTGGATGACGGAAAGACGCGGATGGCGATGGCGGTGGTGGATAGCTGCATGATGCCGCGGGAGCTGATTGACAAGGCGAAGGAACTGGCCCGAGCGAAGACGGGGATTGCGGTGGACCGGATGATGATCTCGTCGACGCACGCGCATTCAGCGCCTTCGGTGATGGCGTGTTTGGGATCGGATGTGCAGCAGGATTATGCGGCGGCGCTGCCGGGAATGATTGCGGATGCGATTGCGGCGGCGGCGAAGAAGATGCAGCCGGCGCAGGCGGGTTGGGCCGTGGAGGAGGATTGGGAGCATACGCATTGCCGGCGGTGGATTTTGGCGGCGGACAAGATGCGGATGGATCCGTTTGGGGCGCGATCGGTGCGGGCGAACATGCATCCGGGGTATCAGAATCCGGATGCGATTTCGGAGTCGGGGCCGGTGGACGCGGGGTTGACGGTGCTGAGTGTGCAGACGGCGGATGGAAAACCGCTGGCGGTATTGGCGAATTATTCGCAACATTACTTTGGAGAAGAGGCGGTGGGGCCGGATTATTTCGGACGGTTCGCGGCTAAAGTGACGGAATTGGTGGGCGGGGGCAAGGATTTCGTGGCGATGATGTCGCAGGGGACGAGCGGGGACCAGATGTGGATGGACTACGGGGCTCCGAAGAGCGCGCAAACACTGGATGGATACACGGCGGGTGTGGTGGAGACGGCGATGAAGGCATACGGACGGATTCGGTACGAGAAGGATGTTCCGCTGGGGATGGTGGAGACGCGGTTGACGCTGCGCCGGCGGTTGCCGGATGCGGCGCGGCTGGAGTGGGCGCGGAAGATTGTGGGGGAAATGGGTGGGCGAAAACCGAAGAATCAGCCGGAGATTTATGCGCGGGAGCAGGTGTTTTTGGCGGCGGAACCGGAGCGGGAATTGAAGCTGCAGGCGCTGCGGATCGGGAGTTTGAACATTCACGCAATTCCGAATGAGGTGTTTGCGCTGACGGGGTTGAAGCTGAAACTGCAGAGCCCGTTCGCGGGGGTGATGAATGTGGAGTTGGCGAATGGTGCGGAGGGATATATTCCGCCGGAGGAGCAGCACCGGTTAGGCGGGTACACGACGTGGGCGGCGCGCACGGCGGGTTTGGAGGTGGGGGCGGAGGCGCGGATCAGTGAGACGCTGTTGCGGATGTCGGAGGAACTGGCCGGGAAGAAGCGGCGCGTGTATGTGGAGCCGGGGGGTGGATTTGCGAAAGAGGTGATGGAGACGAAGCCGGCGGCGTTCTGGCGGTTTGGGGAGTTTGGCGGGGCGGCGGCGGTGGATGTGATTGGGGGACGTTCGGGGCGGTATGAGGGTGGGATTGCGTTCTTTTTGCCGGGACATGCGGCGGGGGAAAAGGCGGTACATCTGGCGGGTGGGCGGATTGTGCTGCCTGCGCCGGAGTTGAGTGGGAATTTCGCGGTGGAGTTGTGGGCTTGGAGCGGGACGGGGAAGGGGCGGGTTGTGAATGTGGGTGGTGTGGCGGTGGAGGCGGGGCCGGCGAAGGAGTGGCAGCATATTGTTGTTGTGCGGCGAGGGAGCCGGGTACAGGTGTTTCGGAATGGGGGGCTGGACACGACCGGGGTCTTGGAGGGGCCCGCGGGCAAGGAGGTAGTCTTGGAGGGATGGGAAGGAAAGGTGGATGAACTGGCGGTTTATGGGCGCGCGCTGACGGCGGTGGAGGTATCCAACCACTGGCTGGCGCGGCGATGAGCGCTCGGACACCGCGGCTGGAGATTGAATACTGCACGCAGTGCCGGTGGCTGCTGCGGGCGGCTTGGATCAGCCAGGAGATGCTGACGACGTTTGGGGCGGAGTTGGGGGAAGTGGCGATTGTGCCGGGGTCGGGCGGAGTGTTTGAAGTGCGGCTGGATGGGGAGACGATTTTCTCGCGAGCGGCGGAGGGGCGGTTTCCGGAGTCGAAGGAGTTGAAGCAGGCGATTCGGGACAGGGTGGCGCCGGGGCGGGATTTGGGGCATTCGGATAGGTAGCACTCGGAGCGGGACGTTTTGCGGGCTGGTGCGTCGATGGAGGTGCTAATGCTGAGCGTGGCGACATCCTGGCTGGTGTTGTTTTGTTTGCTTCTCTGCGGATCGATGCAGGGGGCGGAGCCGGAACAGGCCTGCCATCGCACAGGGAAATCGCACTGCCCGAAGATGGGGCCGGCGAAGTGCGTGGTGGCGGCTTCTGATGTGCCGAAGGCTCCGGTGGTGGCAGATGGGGTGCTGACTGGAAGGGTGACGGTGGTGGAGTTGGAGTTAGGTGCGGAACGGTGGGGAGTGATGGAGTGCAGGCGGGCGGTGGACAGGAATGTGCTGCTGCGCGTGCTGCGGATTTAGAGAGATTCTTCTTTCGTGTTTGTGAAGTGAAAATTTCAAGAAGAAAGAAGGATCATTATGTTTTCCATGAAGAAAGTGTTTGCATCGCTGGTGTTGCTGGCGAGTTTGGCAGGGGCCGCTGTGGCGGCGGATTGCTGCATGAATGAGTGCTGCCAGCATCATGGGCAGCATGATTGCTGTAAGAAGAGGTAGACGTTCGTAGACCGCTCCGTTGAAGTCGCCCGGGGGGANNGGCCGCGGGCCATCTGAACTCCCTCACGGTCGCGGCTCAGAAACGGCGCGGCGAATAGACGCGCGGTTGCGAGAGAAACGCGGCCGTGGGGGAGAGGGTTATTGTTTTTTGATGAGGCCGATGGAGTGGACGATGAGGCCGAGGTCTCGTTTGTCGATCGGCGTGGGGTCGATGTGGGGGTTGACGGTGAATTCAACCTTGACCCCGGTCTTGCCGGCTAGGGCGTCGGCGGGGATTTCGCGGCGGAGTTCGAGCATGCCGGTTTGATTGCACTTTTCGGGCTGGAGCGGGATGCCGTCAATGGATGAACTGATGGTGACTTCTTTCAGTTGCTCCAGGGCAGCCTGGGGGAGACTGTACTGCATGACGAGGATGGCTCCCTTGGGTGCTTTGCGGGGCGGCTTGAGGGCTACCGCGAAGGCGGGCTTGGTCCAACGCCAACTGCGCTCTTCGACGTGATAGAAACCGCTGAGCAATTGCGGAGCGAAGTTTTCGTCGGCGGTGTTGATTCTTTCTTCGAGATCGGAGGAGGATTTGCCGCAGCCGGCGAGCGCCAGCAGGGCGAGTGCGAGAACGAGATGCTTCATACTTTAATGACCTTGCCGGAGACGGCGGCCTCCTGGGCGGCGATGGTGACGAGATTGGCTTTGAAAATGTCTTCGAAGGGGAGCGCGGTGGGCTTGCCGTTGTAGACGTGATCGAGGAAATCGAGGAAGACGGATTGTTCTTCGGGGAGTTTCTCGATGAGTTGGGGCTTGCGGCCTTCTTCGAGGAGCGTGACGCCGGTGGCAGCCATGTATTCGAGGACACCCTTGGTGCCGGCGAGGCGGAGGCGATCGTCGCCGTGGGTGGGGGAGGATTCGGGGCGGCAGTAATCCATGTGGAGCATGGCGACGCCCTGGTTGTCGAGGCGGAAGACGGAGCCGGTGGTGTTTTCCATTTCGCCGATGCCGGGGGGCGCTTTGATCTGGGCACGGAAGCTGAAGGCTTCGGTCATTTCGCGGCCGGAGGTGAAGCGCATGAGGTCGATCATGTGGATGCCGATCCAGGGGATGGTGCCGCCGTAGGTATCCTGCTTCTTCATCCAGGGCGGACGGTTGCCGGCCTTGTAGGATTTCTGCGTGCTGATGTTGATGATTTCGCCGATTGCACCGGTGGCTGCGATTTGATGCAGTGCGAGGTAGGGCGGCGAGAAGCGCATGGGGAGGAGGGTGCTGAGTTTGGTGCCCGCGTTGTGGAGATTGGTCTTGATTTTGTCGAGGTCTTTGCGGGTGAGAGCGAGGGGTTTTTCGGCGATGATGTGGACCTTGTGTTCGAGGCAGGCGAGGATAGCTTGGGCGCGGGGGCCGTTGGCGTTGCAGACGGAGACCATGTCGAGCTTTTCGGCGTCGAGCATGCGGCGGTAATCGGTGTAGTGTTTGGCCGAGGCGAGGCGCGGGTTCTTTTTCTGGCGTTCCGCGACGGCGGCGTCGGGGTGAGCGATGGCCACCACTTCGATGTCGGGGAGTTGAGGCAGGGGTTTGAGCACTTCGCCGACGTGGCCTTCTATGTCGATGAGGCCGAGGCGGATTTTCCGTGGCAGGCGCAATGAGGTGGTGGCGGCTGGGGCAAGGGAGACAGCCGAGGCTGCGAGGATATGGCGACGCGAGTACCGCATAGTTAGGATTGTGTCACAAGGCTGGTACAATCGCGAAGGAATGTGGAGCCGTAGACAGTTTCTGGGCACCTTGCCGGCCGTTGCCGGGTTCGCGCAGCAGGCGAAGGCGAGGATGAATGTAATTGTGATCCTGGCCGATGATCTGGGGGCGATGGATCTGGGCTGCTACGGCAGCAAGTATCACGAGACCCCGAATCTGGACTCGCTGGCGGCGAGTGGGATGCGGTTCACGCAGGCTTACGCGGCGTGCCCGGTGTGCTCGCCGACGAGGGCGAGCATCATGACGGGGAAATATCCGGCGCGGCTGCAGTTGACGGACTGGATTCCGGGGCGGCGGCAATGGTCGGCGGCGAAGTTGCTGACGCCGCCGTTTGAACAGGCGCTGCCGTTGAAGGAAGTTACGCTGGCGGAGATGTTGAAGCCGGCCGGGTATGTGACGGCGAGTATCGGCAAGTGGCATCTGGGCGGGGATGGGTTTCTGCCGACGGATCAGGGGTTTGATCTGAATGTGGGCGGGACGGACCGGGGTTCGCCGCCATCGTATTTTCCGCCGTACAAGATTCCGGGGCTGGAGGGGCAGGACTATTTGACGGACACGGTAACGGCTCGGGCGGAGCAGTTTATTGAGTCGAACAAAGACAAGCCGTTCTTTTTGTACTTGCCGCATTTCGCGGTGCATACTCCGCTGCAGGCGAAGAAGGAGTTGACGGCGAAGTACGCAAAGAAGGCCGAAGGGATGAAGGCGCAGAGCAGGCCGGTGTATGCGGCGATGCTGGAGAGTTTGGACGATGGCGTGGGGCGGGTGATGAAGAAGCTCGCGGATTTGAAGATTGACGATCGGACGGCGGTGATTTTCCTGTCAGACAATGGCGGGCTACGGTTTGAGGGGTCGCAGAAGGAGGCGGTGACGGATAATGCTCCGCTGCGGGCGGGAAAGGGGCATCTATTTGAGGGTGGGATCCGGATTCCGATGCTGGTTCGATGGCCGGGGGTGACGAAGGCGGGGAGTACGGTGGCGCATGCGGTGTGCTCAACGGATCTGTTGCCGACGATTGCGCAGATGGTGGGATTGGAGGCGCCAGTGGTGGATGGAGTGAGCCTGGCGGGGACGTTGAAAAGTGGGGCGGGGCCGAAGCGCGAGGCGCTGTTCTGGCATTATCCGCACTACAGCAATCAGGGTGGGTCGCCGGGGGGTGCGGTTAGGCGCGGGGATTGGAAGCTGATTGAGTTTTACGAGGATGGGCGGCTGGAGTTATTCAATCTGAAGGATGACCCGGGCGAGCGGGTGAATCTGGCGGGGAAGAAGAAGGGCGTGGCGGAGCAGATGTTGCAGTTACTGCGGCATTGGCGGACTTCGGTGAAGGCAACGATGCCGAGGTCGAATCCGTATTTCGAGGCGGAGAAGGCCGATCAGGGGTTGACGGGAGTGGAAGCTGCTACGCCGATTGCCTAGCGGACGATGGCCTGGATGGCGGGAGAAGTGCGGAAGGATTGGGTGAGGGTGAGCTGCTGCGCGCCGGAGGGAACCGAGTCTTTGACGGTGAATTGGACTTCGTAAACGCCGCGAGTGGCGGTGGGGTTGACCTGGGTGGCATCGTGCTCAACGCCGGCAAGGGTGATGGTGAGGCTGTGGCGGAGAACGGTCTGGGTGAAGGTGTCGAGGGCCAAGCCATTTACGGTCAGGGTAACGGTATCGCCTCTGCCGACTGAGGCGGTGAGCGGGTTGATTACCGGCGGGGGAGCTTCGACGCCGATGATTACGGGCTGCGCGGCATCGGTGGCGGTGCGGAGACGGAGCACGGCGGGACCGGCGGGAAGCGCGGCGGGAACGTTGAAGGTTACCTGGTTGTTGGTGATACCGGTGACGGTAACCGGCTGATCATTGAGGGTGAGAGTGAGAGCTGCGGGTGTGACGCCCGGGGGGAGATTCTGGACAGAGACGGAAGTGGAAGCACCGGCTTGCGCGGGGCTGGGTGAGGCGACCGCCAGTTGGCGTGGGTTGGCGGCTTGGATGGCGAAAGCACCGGGTTGGACGACGATGTTGAGCCCGCTGGTGACGGTGACGGTGTTGATGCCGGGATTTGCGTTGGGTGCGATGACGATGTTGGCGAGAAGGCGGTTGGGGCCGGTGACCCAGACTCGGCGCACGGCGATGTCGCTGTTGCCGAATCCGGCGTTGGCAATGCCATCGACGAGATTGAGGCCGGAGCCGGTGATTTCAACCATTGCTTCGGAACCGGCAGGGAGTGCGGCAGGAGAAATGATGAGCGCCGCGGCTTCGGCGACATCGTAGGTGTACGTGTTGACGATGTTGCCCTGCGAGTGCAGTGAGCTTTGGCCATCGCCGTTCATGGCGATGACGGAGGCGCGATAGTTGGAGGCAGCGGGAGGAGGGGCAACGATGAGGCGGCCGGTTTGCTCATCGAAGGATCGGACGGCGGCGGGGTGGCCATCGAAGAGGATGCGGGTGTTGGCGTCGAGGTTGACACCGGCGATGGTGACAACGCGTGAGCCCGTGGAATCGAGGGCAGGGGCAAGGGCCGCCACGGTGGGGGGCGCTTTCGCTGTGACGTAGTAAGCCGAGGGAAGAACGTAGATGTCGTTGGCGGCGGAAAAAATGAGGTGGTGAGCGCCGTCGGTGGTTTGCGGGGTGAAGCCGAGGTCCAACTGGAGAAAGGCGGGTGCAACGGGGTAGGCGCGGGGGCCGGAACTGAGGGATCCACCAGCGGTTCCGACGAGGGATGCACCAAGGCCAGCGACGAGGTTGCCCGGGCTGGACATAAAGCCAGTGCCACTGGCGACGACCAATCCGCGGCCGGTGGTGCGATTGAGCATGGGAGGCTTGGTGGTGATTTGCCCGATAAAGCCGTAGGTCTGGACAGAGGAGATGGAAGAAGCGTTGCGGCGCTGGACGGCGAAATTGATATTCTCCACGGTGGCACCGGCATTGACGGTGAGTGTGATCTGAGGATCTTTTGTACCGGGGAAGAAGACGGTATCGAAAGAGGGGCCGGAGGTGAAGGGGCGAGTATCGGGGCCGATGGGGAGGACGATGTTGCCGGGGGTGGCTTCGTCGGAACGGAGCGGGGGCAGCGGGTGCGCGTAGAGGTAATAGGGGCCGGGGGGAAGGCCATCGATCTTGTAGGTACCGTCGGGATTAGTGAGGACGCTCACGCCGGGGCCGGTGGCGGGAATGGCCACAACGGATGCCATGGGAACGCCATCCGCGCCGATGGCGACGCGGCCGCTGATTGCGCCGACCGAGGCGGAGAAGCTGCGCGTGGGGTAGAGGAGCGAAAGACCGGCGATGTCATCGATGCCAAGGGGGCTGGCTTTCGTTGTTGAGCGCGTAATCTCAGTGGACATCGCACTGGAGGTGAAGGTGTGCTGCAGACCGAGGGCATGGCCGAGTTCGTGGACCATGGTGAGGAAGAACGCCTCTCCGAAGCTGGGGCGTTGCGCGAGGTTGCGCGGCAGAAGGATGGTGGCGCGGGTGATGGGAACGAACGAAGCGTTGGGCTCAGAAGTCTGGAGGCTGGTGAGGGCGTTGAGGCCGGGAGGAATCTCGTCGGAGAAGACGATGTCGATGCCTGGTCCGCTCTGCCCTGCCCCGGCTCCGATGCCTCCAAAGGCGAGGCGGAGATCTGAGGAGTCGACGTTATCCCAGGTGGAGGCGGCGAGGCGGATCTGGCTGATGAGGCCGGTGGTGCTATCGTTGGCGGCGAGGGCGCCGGGACCGACTTCGGAGACGTAGTAGGGAACGGTTTTGTTGACGAGGGCGTTGAGGTCGTATTTTTGTGGGATGGAAGAGAAGGGGGCGTTACGGGAGAGGAAGCGGAGGAAGTGGTAATAAGCAGAAGCGCTGGGGCAGAGAAGCGCCCCAGCGCATAACAGAACGAAGACTGGCTGGAATATTCTCATCGCCGTCTTTTCACTTCTCGACGTTTGAGCGGCAGGGGCGCGCCATTTTATTGACGCACGCCGGCGAGCCTGCGCTGGATACGATCGACCATCTCGCGCATTCGCATGCTCACCGGCGTTTCCTCCACCACTTTTCCGGAAGAGTCAACCATCGTTTCCGCACTGGCGCTACGCACCAGCAGGAGCTCTCCCTTGGGGTCCCGCATCATCGTAAACAAACCCTGACTCAAGCCAATCACCTGGGTGAGGCCGGTCCGGCTGGTCCACAGAAAAAGTACGTAATCTTGTCCCTCCCCCAGAGTTGGCGAACCTGGGTATGTCTGTGTGACGGAGCCGATTTTTCCACCCGGGACGAACACGTCCGTCTCCGAGCCGGTATTTCCCTTCCACTGGTCCGTGACCCTGATATGGTATTTCGTGAACACCATGGAACCACGCATCACGGAGGTGGATCCCACGACCTTACCGCTGACGATCGAAGTTGAATCCTGGATCATCTGGTCCAGGCTGAGCTGCTGGAGCGTTGTCGCCCCCAGCGTACCCAAGCCCAAGATGATGAGAATCCCGATACGCATTGGTGACCGTGTTAACGCAATCCTGGGTCCAAAGACGCTTTGTTTCTTTTCAATGAGATGACGGAGGCGGCAGAGTCCCGAAATGGGTCCGATGGACACATTGGGACACAACTTGACTCACTTTACGATGAGGAGGGGGATGTCGAGGTCATGGCGGACGCCGTTGATGGTGGCGCCGAAGATGAGGTCCTGGATGCCTTTGTGGCCGTGGGCGCCCATCACGACGAGGTCGGGGCGAAGTTCGCGGGCAACGTGGACGATTTCGTGGCGCGGATCTGCAGCGTGGCGTACGATCAGTTCGGCGTTGAGGCCGGACTGTTGCAAAGTGGAGAGGATGGTATCGAAGTAGGCACGGCCTTGTTCGATTTCGGCGGTGGAGGCGAGTTGACCGTAAACCTGGCTGGTGACTCCTTCTTCTACGTGGAGGAGCACTATTTTGGATGAGTGCTGGCGGGCGAGGGCGGCGGCGTGGGAGACGGCAGTACGGTCGCGGTCAGTGTGATCGAGGGGAACGAGAATGGTGTGGTAGGAGGGGGTTGTGGGTGTGAGGGGGGCCGGCTCGGGGAAGATTGGCACGTGGGCGGCCTTGCGTCTGCCGAGGTAGGGGAAGAGTGCCACGTATCCGAGGAGGAGGGCCAAGCCGATGACGAGGGGCACGACGATGCCGATCATGACCGGGCGCCAGGGGCCTGCGTTTTCGATCCAGTCGCCGAGGGTGGTCCAGGCGAGACGGATGTTGAGACCGACGATGATGGCTGCGGTAACCCAGGCAAGAATCCGGACCCAGGGGCGGCTAGCGAACGTTCCCATCTTTTCTTTGTCGGAGGTGAATTGGATGAGGGGTATGACGGCGAAGGGGAGTTGGAGGCTGAGGACGACCTGGCTGAGGATGAGTAATCGATAGGTTGCGGATTCGCCGGCGATTAGGATGGTGGCGGCGGCAGGGATGATGGCGACGGCTCGGGTGATGAGGCGGCGGAGCCAGGGGCGCATGCGGAAATTGAGGAAGCCTTCCATCACGATTTGGCCCGCCAGGGTACCGGTGAGCGTGGAGGATTGGCCGGCGCAGAGGAGCGCCAGGGCGAAGGCGATGCTGGCGAGGCTGGTTCCGAGCAGGGGGGCAAGGAGTTGGTGGGCTTGTTGGATCTCCTTCACTTCGACACCGCGGGTGTAAAAGACGGTAGCGGCGACTATTAATATGGATGCGTTGACGAGGAGGGCTCCGTTGAGGGCTACGACGGAATCGATGAGGTTGAAGCGGCAGGCCTGGCGCTTCTCCTCTTCACTGCGGCCGATTTGACGGGTTTGGACGAGGGCGGAGTGGAGATAGAGGTTGTGGGGCATCACCGTTGCGCCGAGGATTCCGATGGCGATGTACAGACTTTTGTCGTCGAGGCGGGGGATGAGCCCGGCGGCCATGGCGGAGATGCTGGGTTTGGCGAGCCAGATTTCGATGAAGAAGCAGGCTCCGATGGTGGTGACAAGGATGATGACGAATGCTTCCATCTTGCGGATTCCAAAGCCGCTGAGCCAGAGGAGGAGGAGGGTATCGAGGGAAGTGAGGAGAACGCCGGCAAGCAGCGGGATGCCGAAGAGGAGATTGAGGCCGATGGCGGCGCCGAGGACTTCGGCGAGGTCGCAGGCGGCGATGGCGATTTCGCAGAGAATCCAGAGGGCGACGGAGACGGGTTTGGGGTAGGAGTCGCGGCAGGCTTGGGCGAGGTCGCGTTTGGTGATGATGCCGAGGCGGGCGCTGAGGGTTTGGAGCAGCACAGCCATGGCGTTGGAGAGGACGAGGACCCAGAGGAGCTGGTAGCCGAAGGTGGCGCCGCCCTCGAGGTCGGTGGCCCAGTTGCCGGGGTCCATGTAGCCGACGGAGACGAGGTAAGCGGGGCCGGCGAAGGCGAAGAGGCGTTTCCAGGGGGAGAGTTGTGTAGTGGGGACGGAGGCATGGACTTCGGGGAGGGAGGGAGCCGGGAGGGGCGTAACCGAAGGTTTCATGCCTTTAGTTAACTGTAGTTTATCAGGAAGGGGCTGTCAACTGTGGACCGGAAAGGGAGGCAAAGCGTGGTGTGAGGGAATGGAGTAGAAAGCAAAAAGCCCGGCTTGTGACCGGGCTTTTTGTCATTAATCGGGCAACTTCCTACTCTCCCACACACTCGCGCGTGCAGTACCATCGGGGCTGAGAGGCTTAACTTCCGTGTTCGGTATGGGAACGGGTGTGACCCTCTCGCTACGGTCACCCAAAATTGGTTGCCGCGGCTTAGGAACACTTCGTGGTGTCCGCGCGGCTAAACTTGCTGAATTTGATTGACGGGCGCGCTACGCTTGTTGCGCGCCAACATTATGCCTGTAGTAAATTTTATGGTCAAGCCGAACGGGC
>JAFDVS010000012.1:15409-15595 GCA_018268935.1 Acidobacteriota bacterium
GGGAGATCTCATCTTGTGGAGGGTTTCGCACTTATATGCATTCAGCGCTTATCCCTACCGAACTTCGCTACTCTGCTATGCCACTGGTATGACAACAGAATCACAAGAGGTTCGTCCAGCCGGGTCCTCTCGTACTACGGCCAGGCCCACTCAAATCTCCTGCGCCCACCACAGATAGGGACCGAA
>JAFDVS010000130.1 GCA_018268935.1 Acidobacteriota bacterium
GTCGATCTGCGTGATGTCGCCGGTCACCACCATTTTCGAATTGAAACCCTGCCGCGTGAGCACCATTTTCATCTGCTCGGGCGTCGAATTTTGCGCCTCGTCGAGGATGATGAAGCTGTCGTTAAGGGTGCGTCCGCGCATGAAGGCGAGGGGAGCGACTTCGATGGTGCTGCGTTCGAGGAGTTTTTCCACTTTATCCGGCTCGATCATATCGTAAAGCGCGTCATAAAGTGGGCGGAGGTAGGGATCGATTTTTTCCTGGAGGGTGCCAGGGAGGAAGCCGAGGCGCTCGCCAGCCTCGACGGCGGGGCGAGTGAGGATGATGCGGCTGACCCGTTTATTGAGAAGGGCGGAGACCGCGAGGGCGACGGCGAGGTAGGTTTTACCGGTGCCGGCGGGGCCGATGCCGAAGACGAGGTCGTTGCGTTCGATTGCCTCGAAATAGCGCTGCTGATTGATGCTCTTGGGGGCGAGCATTTTCTTGCCGAAGGAGCGCTGTTTACTGCTTTGGACGAGGGCGCGGAAGTTGACGCTGACATCTCCGGTGGCGACGCGGAGGTAGCTATTGAGGGAGCCGTTGGTAAAGACGGTGCCCTCCTGGATCAACTGCTGATAATCGGAGAGGATTTCTTCGGCGCGGCGAACGCCGGGCTCTTCCCCTTCGATTTCCAAGTTATCGTTGCGCATCGTGGCGCGGATTCCAAGTCCAGCTTCGAGAACACGAATATTCTCGTCACGGGTCCCAAACAGGGATTCAATGCCGCGAGTAATCGGGATGCTAACTCTCATTCTTTGGGGATTTGAGCACCTGGAGGAAATTCGGCGGAAAGGTGGATGCTTCGTGTGCTGTCCAGTTTGGTCATCCTCCGCATGGGCGGATTGGCTAGTAGCATCCAGCCTGAGTATAACACAGGGGCGTTTTCAGGTTTCTTGCCAAGGGCAAGCTTGCTCGGCTTGACCCCAAGTGGTTCGGCATTGTAATCTCAGGCTTCAAAAGCACTATGATTCTGCCAACTACATATTGGGCTGCCTTGCTGCTGGCCATTCTCTCAATGATCTGTTGGGGATCATGGGCGAACACTTTCAAGATGACGGGGAAGTGGCGGTTTGAGCTGTTCTATTTCGACTACTCGTTTGGGGTGTTGCTGGCGGCGGTAGTTGCCGCGTTTACGTTGGGGCAGATGGGGACGGAGCTTTCGTTCGTCGACAATGTGTCGGTGACAGGGAAGCGGCAGTTGGCGTATGCGGTGGCGGGGGGAGCGATTTTCAACCTGGCGAACATGCTGTTGGTTGCCGCCATTTCGCTGTCGGGGATGGCGGTGGCGTTTCCGGTGGGGATCGGCCTGGCGCTGGTGATTGGAGTGGTGTGGAACTACTACCTGAATCCGCAAGGCGATCCGACGCTTTTGTTTGCCGGGGTGGGGTTGGTGATTGTGGCGATTGTGCTGGACGCGATGGCTTACGGAGCGCACAGCAAGGCGCAGGCAGAGGCGACGGGGAAGAAAGTGAAAGGCGGACTGAAGGGAATCGTGGTGAGCCTGATCAGCGGGGTGTTGATGGGGTCGTTCTATCCGGTGGTGGAGCTTTCGAAGGTGGGAGATATCGGCTTGGGACCGTACACGGTCGCGTTCTTTTTCGCGATTGGAGTGTTCGGCTCGACATTCATTTTCAACATCTACTTCATGAATCTGCCGATCCACGGCAAGAGCGTGGATTTCGGGGCGTATTTCAAGGGGACCCGGAATCAACATCTTCTGGGAGTGCTGGGCGGGTTGCTGTGGTGCACGGGGGCAATCGCGAATTTTACGGCGGCGAGCGCGCCGAAGAGCGTACAGGTAGGCCCGGCGGTGAGCTATGCGCTGGGGCAAGGGGCGACGATGGTGAGCGCGTTGTGGGGATTGCTGGTGTGGAAGGAATTTGCGGGAGCGCAAGGGAAGGTGAAAGGGCTGATTGCGTTGATGCTGCTGTTATTTGTAGCCGGATTGACGCTGATTTCGCTGGCGCCACTGTATAGAAGCTAGAGGAAACTGACTCCGGTCCGGGTACGTTGTAGAAGATAGGAGGCCGGAGATGAAGACCTTAATCGCATTTGCGGGCGGAGCGTTGCTCGCAGGGACGATTGCGTTTGTGGCGATGCGGGGTACGGGCGGGAAGGAAGCGGTAGCGGAAGCGCCGCCAGCGCCGGTACAAGCAGTGGCCCCGGCTCCTGTGAATCCGCCGGCAGCGATTCCGGCGCCAGCGGCGCCACCCGTTGTGGCGGCGGCGCCGATCCCTGAGGCTCCGGCACCGCGGAAGGTGAAAAAGGAAGCAGCGCCGTTGGCGGCGGTTCGGCTGCCGAAGCCTGCTCCGGCAGCGGTTCCGGCACAAGCGGCCCCTGCACCAGAAGCAGCGCCGGCGCCTGGGCCGGCGGTTGTGGCTCCGCCAGTGGCGCCGGCTGCTCCGGTAGAGCCGCCTGCACCGGCCGTTACGGCGGAGGCTCCGAAGCCGGCCTTCACGCCGATGAAGCCGAAGGAGCCTGCAAAGCCGGCCGAGCCCAATTCGGTGACGGTGTCCGGAGGGACGACGATTCCGATCCGGCTGGCGCAGACGCTGGACTCGAGCAAGCTGGAGGATGGCCAAGCGTTCCAGGCGACGTTGGATCAGCCGCTGGTGGTAGACGGGTTCGTGATTGCCGAACGGGGCGCCGCGATTGAAGGGCGGGTGGTTTCGGCGGTGCAGGCGGGACGGGTGAAAGGCTTGTCGCACCTCTCTATTGAACTGACGCGGCTGACGACTTCCGACGGGCAGAGGGTGCCGATCCGCACGGCTGCCTGGGAGAAGGAAGGCGAGAAGGACACGAAGGGTGACGCAACGAAGGTTGCGGTTGGCGCGGGCATCGGGGCGGCGCTGGGGGCGATTTTCGGTGGCGGGAAGGGTGCGGCAACGGGCGCGGGAGCGGGCGGAGCGGCCGGAGCGGGCACGGTGCTGGCGACGCGCGGGAAGCCGGTGGTGCTGGCGGCGGAGACTCGCATCAGCTTCAAACTGAAGGACCCTGTGACGATCATTGAAAGACGTTAATATTTCCTGCTGGTAAATTGGACGATTTAGGGTATATTGGAAGCAAGGGGTTAGTGTAGGAACGATCCTACAAAAGGGGAATATGCTATCCAGGATGAACCTATGTCTTCTTTACAACCCGTCCGAGCTGAATCATTAAGCGCGCAAGTCGCCGAGAGTATTCGCGAGGCCATTTTCAGCGGGGAGCTGAAGCCGGGTCAAGTCTTGCGGGAACTTGGACTTGCGAAGAATATGAACGTGAGCCAAGCGACAGTTCGCGAAGCGCTTTCGCATCTAGAACATTACGGCCTGGTGGTTCGGACACCGAACCGAAGCACATCTGTCAGCAGTTTGAGCAGGGAGGATGTGCAGAACAGGGCGAGCATTTGGCTGACGCTGGAGAGCAGAATCTGGGAGCAATCGGTGCAAGCCTCGCAGGATTTGCTTCTGGATTTGACCGGGATCGTCTCGAACATGGACGACAGCAATGAGGTGGCGAGTACTCGCCGATTCCACGCGAGAGTGTGGGAATCGACGGGGAACGGTGTTCTGGTACGAATCCTGGATCAACTGACGACCCCGTTATTCGCGTTTGGACGGCTGAACGGCGACGATGCCGGGAAGCTGTCGGAGCGGTGCCGCCGGATGTTGGACGGCATGCGGTCAGCGGACACGAATGCGGCGCAGCAAGCGTTGCGAGACCAGGTGGAAGCGATTGAGAAGGGGAACACTGCGCCGATGGCGGCGTTGGAAGAGCGTGAAGCCAGCGCATCGGCGTAACCGGGGCCCATCGATGGAGGGAACTTTCCGGGATGAGGTGGTGTCTATAAAGACAGCCACGGAATTTCGGGAGTAGAATCTGAGATAGAGGCATACGGTGGCAGACACAACTGTCAGCTTTCCGATGGACCCGACAATGGAGCAACCGGCCCCAGCGGACCCGGTGTGGCTGCTTGACGGGCTGAGGAACGGGGACGAGAACGCCTTTGAGGCGCTGGTTTCCCGTTATCAGCAACCGGTGTATAACCTTGTATACCGGCTGATGGAAGATCCCTCCGATGCCTGCGACGTGGTGCAGGAAGTGTTTCTGAAGGTGTTCCGCAATGTCGGGACATTCCGGGGCAGCAGCAGTCTGAAGACCTGGATCTACCGCATCGCAGTCAACGAAGCACACAATCACCGGCGCTGGTTCCAGCGCCACAGAAAGCGGGAGATCGGCCTGGAAGCCGAAGAAGAAGGCAGCCGTTGCTACCAGGACGTGCTAAGCGATCCGGGCCGCTCTCCGTTTGATCTGGCGGTTGGGACGGAGACTCGGGCGATGGTAGAGCAAGCACTCACGGAAGTGAGCGAGGTATTCCGTCCGGCGATCATTTTACGCGATATGGAGGACATGAGCTACGAGGAAGTTGCGGAGATTCTGCAAGTATCCATCGGAACAGTGAAATCACGTATCCTACGCGGGCGGGAAGCCCTGCGGCGGACCCTAACAGGGCGGCTGGAACCGGAGACATCGGTTCGCTTCAAGCCCCAGGTGGTGGAATAATTTTATGGCATTTTCATTGGCATTCCTGTCCCCTAAACCGTGCACGCGGTTGAGCCGGTTGCTGTCGGCGTACGTGGACGGCGTATTGCCGAACGCCGATCGCCGCGAGGTATCGGTGCACATTCGCGAATGCAACCGTTGCAAGGAGCAATACGAGCAACTGGAGCAGGCGCGGAGTCTGGTGAAGCGGCTTCCGTCGCGGACACCTCCGGCGCACTTGTCGGCTCGGTTGCAGAGCCTGGCGGCGGCGGAGAGCGCGCGGCGGCGGGCTGAGATGGGCAAGGTGAATCCGGTGCGCTTTGCCTGGCAGGCGGTGCAGGTCCGGATGGAGAATCTGATGCGACCGCTGGCGATTCCGTTTGCCGGTGGGATGGTATCGGCGATGGTGTTGTTCAGCATGCTGGTGCCGACCTATCCGGTGGCGGCAGCGCGGACGGTGCTGGAAGATGTGCCAACGGCGCTGTATCAGGAGCCGACGGTGAAGAGCGTTGCTCCATTTGCTTTCGCCGATCAGGAATTTCTGGTGGAAGTGACGATTGACGATCAGGGGCAGGTGATTGACTACACGCTGCCGCAAGGTACGGAGAGCGAGGAATTGAAGCGGGAGATTGAGAATACGCTTCTATTCGCGCGGTTCACTCCTGCGCTGGCGTTCGGACAACCGACGGCAGGAAAAGTGCGGCTCTCGTTCCGCCGGTCATTCATCGACGTAAAGGGCTAAGCATTGGGCCAACGGCTTGGCCAGCATTTCCTACATTCGCAACCAGCGTTAGAAAAGATCGCGCTCGCGGTGTGTCCGGAAGAGACGCCGCTGGTGGTGGAGATCGGGCCGGGGCGCGGGGCGCTGACGGAACACCTGTTGCCGCGAGTGAAGCGGTTGGTGTTAGTGGAACTGGATGGGGAGTTGGCCGGGCAGTTGCGGGAGCGGTATGCGGGGGATGAGCGGGTGACGGTGGTGGAAGGGGATGTGCTCAAGATCAATCTGGGGCAGTGGGGGCCGGCGGTGATTGCGGGGAACCTTCCGTATTACATAACTTCTCCGATTTTGGATCAGACGTTGCGGCTGGGGCCGCTGTGTTTGCGGGCGGTGTTTCTGATGCAGAAGGAAGTAGCGCTACGGTTGATGGCTGCGCCGGGGAGCCGGGATTACGGGTATCTCTCGGTGCGGACGCAGGCGCTGGCCACGGCGAAGAGGGTGCTGGCGATCCGGCCGGGGGCGTTTGATCCGCCGCCGAAGGTGGATTCGATGGTGGTGGGGTTGACGCCGCATGCTCCGCCGGTTTCCGATGTCGCCGATTTTTTGCGTTTCGTGGGGTGGTGTTTCGAGCACAAGCGAAAAACGTTGCGGAATAACCTGTCGGCGCATCTGGGCGGGCTGACGGAGAGCAATCTGCCGGAGGGCAGGCTACGGGCGGAGCAATTAAGCGTGCAGGAGCTGGCGGATTTGTGGAAACGGCTGCGCGGCGGCGGGTCAGGCGAATAGGTCCAGTGCCGGCTTCGCTTTGCCATCCTTGGTGACGTAAACGGGCCGCTGCTCATAGGTGTAGGCGAGATCGGGCGGGACGCCGGCGGCGTGGAGGATGGTGGCTTGGAGATCCACGAGGGCCACTGGTTTTTCGATGACACGCATTGGACGCTCGCCGGCAGTCTTTCCATAGGCGATACCCTGCTTCATGCCACCTCCGAATACGAGGACGCTTTGTGCGCCGGTGAAGTGGCGGTGCATGCCGTAATGGCGGGGATCGGACATGCGTTCGGGAACCTGGATGGTGCCGTCGTTGGCGATGAAGCGCTCGGGCTTGCCTTCGGTCATCATGTCGCGGCCGAACTCGCTGGCGACGAGGATTAGGGTGCGATGGAGCAAGCCGCGTTCGTGGAGATCGCGCACCAGTTGGGCGATGGGGGCGTCGATTTCCTTCTTCATTTCGATGAGGCGCTCATGGCCGTTGGCGTGGGTATCCCAGCGCTGGAAGGGCATGTACTCGGTGGTGACTTCGATGAAGCGGACTCCGATTTCGGTGAGCCTTCGCGCGAGCAGACAGCCGAGTCCGAAGCGGCTGGTGTTGTAGATGTCGTAGGTTTTCTTTGGTTCGAGCGAGAGATCGAAGGCTTTGGCGGCGGGGGATTCGAGGAGACGGTGCGCGTTCTCCACTGAGCGCAGGAGCGATTCCTGGTGATACTGCCCCGCCTCGCGTAGCATGGGGCTGTTTTTCATCATGTCGCGGTAGGATTCGAAGCGGCGGCGAAAGCGGAGCGGAGTCATGTGCGCGGGTGGGCGCATGGCGGAGACGGCGTCGCGCGGGTCAGGGATGAGAAATGGCGCGTATTCGCTGCCGAGGAATCCGGCGCTGTGGAAGACCTTCAGTGTTTCGGCGTCCGGGTTGCCTTCGATGGTTTGGCCGATATCGACGAAGCCCGGAATGTCGGGGCGATCGGGCGGGCGTGTGCGGGCGATGATGGCTCCGAGGTGGGGCACGGCGACGCTTTGCGGCGGCTCATAGCCGGTGTGCCAGTGGAATTGGTGACGGCTGTGAAGGAGGCGGCCGAGATCGGGCGGGACGACGCTGCGGACGACCATGCCGCGATCCATGACTGTGGCGATGTTTTCGAAGCCTTGGGTGAGCTTGACGGGATCGGCGGCGGTGTCGATGGAAGGGAATGTGCTGAGGACATCGGCGGAGCGGAGGCCGGGTTCATAGGGCGAATAGTGTTTGGGGTCAAAGGTGTCGGTTTGGGCCATGCCACCGCCCATCCATAGAAGGATGACGGTGTCGGCGGTGGGCTGCGGGCGGGGTGTGTGCTGGCTCCACAAGGCATCGGGGCGGCCGGCGGCGAGCGTGGCGGCGGTGAGCGCGGCCGAGCGATGGAGAAAATGACGCCGGGTGCGTTGGTGCATCGTGGGTCCTTATCGAATCAACTGAAATTCCGGGGAGAGGAAGAGAGTCCAGAGCAGGTCTTCGAGACCGCCGGCTCCCTGGGTGAGAAGTTCGTTTGCCTTGCGGCGCTCGGCGGGGACGGGATCGCGGGCGAGGGCATGGCGGAAGAGACGGGTGACGAGTGCGTTGCCGGTGAGACGTGGCGGCTGGGGCGTGGGCGTGCCTTCGGCGACACGGAGCAGCCGCTTCGTGTCTGGCTCTTCGGCGAAGACGAAGAAGCGGACCTTGCCGGTGGTTTCGGAGCGAAGGCTGATTTCATCGACGGCGACGGTGGCCTGAAAGCGGGTGAAGCCGCGGTTGGCGATGTCGAAGGAGCCTTTCCAGAATGGGGTAGCGGTGAGGGATTCGTGGGCTTCGGTTTTGGTGGTGAGCTTGCGGATGGCGGCTCCGGGTGGGATGGGGAGGTCGGTGAGGTTTACCGTACCCCGCGGGCCGGTGAACTGCGCTTTCATCCAACCGGCGATGACCTTGGGTGGATCGTAGGAGCCGAGGTCTTCCATCACCAGCCAGAGGCGCGAGACGTTGGTGATGTCGATGTCGATGGTGGCTGGGATGGCTTTGATCAAGCCGGAGTCGTAGAGGTTGGCGGGAGCGGGCGGCGGCGGAGCGATGAGACGTTGCGCCGCGCGGCGGAGGTGATTGGCGAAGACTTCGCCGTTGACGAGCTCGAGAGCCTGGAGGGTGGTGGATTCATCGGTGCGGGTTGTGTTGACCTGGCTGCGATCGGGGCGGCCGAGGGCTCGGGTGAGGCGATCGGAGCGGAAGCGCCACTGGCGCTCATAGGTGGCGGGCTTGCCCTGCTGGCGATCGTAGAGTTTCCATTCGCCGGTGATGGCTCCGATGGCGTCGATGAATTGTTCGGCGGTGAGGCGGCGGGACAGCGGGCCGCGGAACTGGAAGGCGGCGTCTTCCTTTTCGTCGACGGAGACGGCCTGGTAGGCTCGCGATGTCATGATGCGGCGGAGGAGGTGATGCAGATCGTAGTTGTGATCAGCGAAGTCGGAAGCGAGCCAGTCGAGGAGATCGGGGTCCCAGGCGGGGTTGTCGAGGTCATCGACAGGTTCGACGAGGCCGCGGCCGAGCAGTTGGCGCCAGTAGCGGTTGACGATGGTGCGGGTGAAGCGGCCGTTGTTGGGAGAAGTGAAGAGGGCGGCGGCGCGCTCGCGTCCTTTGAGGTTGGGCGATTCGCGTTCCAGTTCGGGGAGGAGGAAAGCTGCCTGGGCTGTGATGCCGGTTTTGATTTCGCAGCGCGTGAGTTCGAGGGGCTTGTCGGAGAAGAAGGCGGCGAGGGAGAAGGTGTCGGCGAGTTTCCAGCGGCTGACGAAGCTATCGTGGCAGGAGGCGCATTTGAGGTTGGCGCCGAGGAAGATCTGGGCGCTGTTTTGCGCGGCCTGCATGGGGACGGACTGGCTGGCGCTGACATCGCCGCCCCAGTTGATTCCAGCGACGAAACCTTTGGGAGCATCGGCTTCGGTGGGGTTGAGGAGGGAGCGGACCATGCGGTCGTAGGGGAGGTTGGTTTCGAGGGCATGGAGGAGCCAATCGGTGATCCAGGTGCGCGTTTCGCCGGGGTAGGCAACGCCGTCTTCATTGCGGAGGAGATCGTTCCAGAGAGTGATCCAGTGTTCGGCGTAGCGGCGGCGGTCCTGGAGGAGGCGGTCCACGAGTTGGGCGCGTTTGGTGGGGCTGGGGTATTGGGCGAAGGCGGTTTGTTCTTCGGGGGATGGTGGCAGGCCGGTGATATCGAGGTAGGCGCGGCGGGCGAAGACTGCATCGGAGGCGAGCGGAGGGATGGGGATTGCTTTGATTTTGGAATAGCTGGCGAGGAAGGCATCGACGGGATGCGGGTGGCCGTTGGCGGGGATGGCAGGACGGCGCGGGGCGACGGGGATCTGGCCTTGTAACGGCTGGCCGTTGGGGTTCCATTCGGCACCGGCGTCGATCCAGGTTTTGAGGACGGTGATTTCGCGTTCGGTGAGCGGGGCCTGTCCCATGGGCATGCGCGTGGGACCGCTGGCGGTGACTCGGGCGATGAGGAGGCTTTTGGCGCTGGATCCGGCGATGATGGCGGGGCCGTGCGCGCCACCTTTGAGTAATGCGGCTCGGGTGAAGACGGAGAGCGAGCCTTGTGGCTTTTCGACGCCATGACAGCCGCCGCAGCGGGCGTGGAGAATGGGCTGAACGTCGCGGGCGAAATCGGCGGTGACGGCGGGAAGATGGATCGCTGCCGTTGCGAGCAGCAGGACCAAACACGACGCGGCTGTTGGTCGCGGAAGCGGTTGACCGGCTCCGTTGGAGGCGCGGTTTAAGCTGGTGAAATTACAGGCACTGGAATCCGTGTCTTCATCGCATTGGGCGGGCGCGAGGCACAACCGACTGTTCCAGTCGGCCGGCAGACTGAAGTCTGCCCCACATGGCGACGTGTCTGGTTTACAGCTTCGCGAAGGCACGGCCCAGGCGCTCCAGGGTTGCGGCGATGTCTTGCTCGGTATGGACTGCGGATACGTAGACACGGCCGTCGGGGACGAGGATGACGCCTTCGCCGAGAGCCGCGAGAAGGAATCGCTGGAGCAAATCACGATTGTCCTTCAAGGTATCACGGTAGTCGCGGAGTTCCGGGAGCGTGGTGAAGTGCAGATAGAAGGCAGTGCCGAAGCCGGTGACTTGCAGAGCGACGCCGTGTTGCGCGGCTAGCGAGCGGATGCCATCCATGAGGCGTTCGCCCATGCGGTTGGCGTGGCGGAGGGCTGCGCCGTCATCGCGGCTGAGTTCGTCGAGGCAGACATTGGCGCCGGCGAGGGAGAAGGGGTTGCCATTGAAGGTGCCGCCGAAGACGACTCCGCCGGTGAACATCTGTTCCATGAGTTCGGCTTTGCCTGCGACGACGCTGAGGGGGACGCCTCCGCCGACGGCTTTGCCGAAGGTTGCCAGGTCGGGGGTGATGCCGAAGTGTTTCTGCGCGCCGCCGGTGTGGATGCGGAAGCCGGTGATGACTTCATCGAAGACGAGGAGGCAGCCGTGTTCGCGGGCGAGGGACTGGACGCCTTCGAGGTAGCCGGGTTCGGGCATGAGGCAGCCGCTGTTGCAGAGGACGGGTTCGAGGAAGATGCCGGCGATTTCATTGGGGTGTGCCTGGAGGATGCGTGAAAGCAGTTCCAGGTTGTTCCAGGGTGAAACGACGACGTTGTCGGCGGCGTTGGCTACCTGGCCACGGGAACCGGAAACGGAACTGGGGGCTTCGAGGGGGCCGGTTTCATTCTCCTGTGGCTTGTAGCTATGGAGGGCGCCGTCCATCCAGCCGTGGTAGTGGCCTTCGAACTTGAGGATCTTGGGGCGGCGGGTGCAGGCTCGGACGAGGCGGTGGGCGAGTTGCACGGTTTCACTGCCGCTGGAGGTGAAGGCGACACGCTCGGCGCAGGGGACCATCTGCTGAATTTTTTCGGCGACGGTGAATTCGAGGGGGTGCTGGGCGCCGTAGCTGAGGGGCTTTTCGACCTGCTGCTTGAGGGCTGCAACCATGGCGGGATGCGAGTAGCCGAGGATCATGGGGCCCCAGGCGAGCTGATAGTCGATGTACTGATTGCCGTCGACATCCCAGAGGTGCGCGCCTTTGCCATCGTCGAAGAACAGCGGCACCGGCGCTTTGGCCCGGAACGGGCTGCTGACGCCGCCCGCCAGCGACTGGCGAGAGCGCTGGAGCATGGCCCGCGACTGATCCCAATTCATCTTGACTGACCTCCTCAAGTGGTATGGGGCGGCGCCGTGGACCCCCGCACGATTAACTCTGTTGGGACGGCGACGCGGCTGGGGGCAGGGTCGCCATCCAATTGCTCGATGAGCATCATCGCCGCACGGCGGCCCACCTCTTCCGAATGGGAACGGATGGTGGTGAGCGGCGGGTTTTGATCGCGTCCCAGATCGTCATAGCCGATGACGCTGATTTGTTGCGGGACGGCGATGCCTGCCAGTTTGAGGGCTTCGATCATGCCCATGGCGACGAGGTCATTGGTGGCGAGGATGGCGGTTGGCAACGATCCGCCGGTGAGCATGGCCTGCATGGCGTGGTAGCCGGCGAGAATACCGGGTTCGACGTCGGGCAATTGAAGGAACTGGACCCAGTGGGGGTTGTAGCGCAGATCGAGTTTTTCCAGTTTGCGCCAGAAGGTCTGGTATTTTTCCGAATTGGGGAAGCCGATGAAGCCGACTTTGCGATGACCGAGGCTGACGAGGTGTTCGAGGGCCTGGCGGGTGCCGCTGGCGTAATCGGGGCCGACGGCGCTGGTGTTGCCATCGACGACCAAGTCTGTGAGCACGACGGGGACACCCCATTCGAGGATGCGCTCGAGGGATTTTTTACGCAGACCGCCGGCGATGAGGCATCCGCGGATGCCGTCCCCTGGCGATAGCTGGAGCTTGGGATCGGTCTCTTCGTCGGTGACGGTGTGGAAGAGGAGGCGATAGCCTTGCCGGCGGCAGGCTTGTTCGGCGCCGATGAGGATGCGGGTGTAACCGGGCTGGACGAATTGGAAGATATTCTGTCCGATGAGGAAGGCGAGATGGTTGCGGGCGCCGGTGGCTGAGGATACCGGTATGTTAGGTGCACTGGCGATGAACGTTCCCTTGCCGACGATGCGGACGAGCAAGCCATCCTTGACAAGGATGTTGAGGCACTCGCGCACAGAGGTGCGGGAGACGGCGAAACGATCGGCCAAGGCGCGTTCGGAGGGGAGTTTTCCTGCATCTCCGTAGACGCCGCGTTCGATTTCTTGCGAGAGGACGGAACGCAGCTGCAAAGGGACGCTGGGACTGGAGGCATCTTGAGTATTCATTTGCTACGCAACGTGGTCAGACCGGGCTTTCTCATTAGAAGTCAACACGGTCGCGGCTGTCAATGCTGATTTTTTGTCTTGACAATCAGACCGGTATGCAAGTAGCATTACTTCCAAAGCATACCGCTCTGCCTGGGAGGACTGCCACATGATAAGGTTCGCTATTGGGATCACACTTTTCCTGTCGACTGCACCAACCTATTCACAGATTACAACCGCCAGCATCGTGGGCACGGTCCGCGACGCTTCGGGCGGGGTTATTCCCAACGCCAGCATCAAGGCGAAGGCTGTGGCGACGAACCAGATAAGAGAAGGGGCGACTGACCCGGACGGGAACTATATACTGACCAACCTGCCGATCGGGCAGTGGGAGCTGACGGTTTCGGCGAACGGGTTCCGGACGGAAGTGAACGAAGGGATTGTGTTGCAGGTGGCGCAGAGAGCGCGCCTGGATGTGACACTGCAAACGGGTAGTGTGGCGGAATCAGTGAACGTGAGCGCGGAAGTGCCGATTGTCAACACGGAAGACGCGGTGTATGGCGATGTGATCGACAACCGGCGCGTGGTGGAACTGCCGTTGAATGGGCGCAACTTTAACTCGCTGGCGTTGTTGACGCCGAACGTGCAGAGCGGAGTTCCGGGCGGAGCGACGCTGCAGAACTTTCTTGCGGGCGGGATCGCGGTGTGGGCACACGGGGCGCGCGATACGGACAACGAATGGAACCTGGACGGCGCGAGCATGAACGTGGGGTTCTACAACTGGAACTCGTTCAATCCGTCGGTGGACGCGATTCAGGAATTCAAGATTCAGGCTGGGGCGTATTCGGCGGAGTTCGGCTTTCAATCGGGCGCGAACATCAATATCGTGACGAAGTCGGGGACGAATAGCGTGCACGGGACGTTGTTCAACTTTCTGCGCAATGACAAGATGGACGCGCGCGGATTTTTCCCGACGACGAAGCCGAAGCTGCGGCAGAACCAGTTTGGCGGGACGGTTGGTGGACCGGTATACATTCCGAAGGTGTACGACGGGCGCGACCGAACGTTTTTCTTCTCCAATTTTGAAGGTATCCGGATCCGGCAGGAGCAGTTTGGGCGGTTTACGATGCCGACGGATGAACTGCGGGCGGGGAATCTGAGCCGGACGTCGACGGGCGCGCCGAACACGACGGCGGCGATCGATCCGGTGAACGGGCAGCCGTTTGCGGGGAACATCATTCCAACGAGCCGGATTCGTTCGCAATCGCTGAAGATTCTGCCTTATTTTCCGCTGGTGAACCGGCCGGGGCAGGTGTTCAATTATGAAGTGCTGGCGCCGGTGACGACGATGAGCAACTCGACGATCCACCGGTTGGATCACCGGTTCACGACGAAGGACCTGTTCTTTGCGCGGGGCGCTTATGACAACCGGGACCGCCCGGACCCTCTGTTCTTCCCTGGATTCCAGCGGCGTACCGGTCTGAAGGCATATAACGTGGTGGCGGGCTACACGCGCATCTGGACGCCGTCGATTGTGCAGGAGACTCGCGCTTCCTACAATCGCAGCTTTATCTTCCAGGCCGATCCCCGGGAGAACACGGACTTCAACATTCTGAACGAACTGGGGATTCCGGGGATTCCGGCGAAGGGACAGACGAATGGTTTCCCGTGGATTGCGATTGCGGGGTATTCGGCGGTGGGCGATTTGACGAACAATCCTCTCATTCAGCCGGACAATCTTTACCAACTGTCGAGCAACATTTCTATTACGCGGCGCAAGCACACGATCAAGGCCGGCTTCGATGTACGGCAGGTGAGATCGGACCGGACACAGGGGCTGACGGTGCGCGGGCAGTTCAATTTTGAGAACACGAACCCGGTGGGCTCGCGGAATTCGGTGGGCGACTTCCTGCTGGGGTTGCCGCAGCAGACTACGGTAGGCGATAGGGCGTGGACCATCCGCATGCGGAATCATCGCATCGGGCTGTTTGTGCAGGATGATTTCCGGGTGAGCCCGAAGCTGACGTTGAGCATGGGTTTGCGCTGGGAGCCGAGCACTCCGGTGCACGACGCGCGTGGCGAAGTGACTGGGTTCGATTTTGCGACCGGGTTACCGATTCCGATGCAGGCAGGGACACCGTTCTATCCGAAGGATTGGAATAACCTGGCGCCGCGGTTCGGATTTGCGTGGCGGCCGTTTGGGTCTGACAAGACCGTGATTCGCGGCGGTTACGGGATTTACTACAACTACACAATGAACCTGGCGCTGTTCCGGTTGGGAAGCAACCCGCCGTGGGCCATCATCAACACGTTCATTGCGAATCCGGGCGCGTTGCCGATTACGTGGGACAATCCGTTCCCTCGGGCCGTGGCGGGAACTCCGCCTCCGCCGAATTACGGATCGGTGACGAACGACTTCGGCGTCGGGTATTCGCAACTGCGTTCGCTGCACCTGTCGCAGCAATTGGGGCGCAACGATGCGATCGAGATCGGGTATTCGGGGAATACGGCACTGGGCGGAGATCGCGGCGTGAATGCGAACGATGCACCAGCGGCGCCGGGCGCGATTCAGCCGCGGCGGCGTTTTCCGCAGTATGGCGTGCTGACGGAAGTACGGTCCGATTCGAAGAGTTTTTATAATGCCGGGTCGTTGAAATACACGCGGCGATTCAGCGATGGGCTGACGGTGTTGAGTTCGTACACGTTTTCGCGCTCGCTGGATCAGGCGTTTTCGTCGGTGGCGGGCAATCCCACGGGCGGCGCGGTGTCGCAGACCTATCTGAACCTGTCGCAACGCGGATTGTCGGCGTCGCACCGGAAGCATGTGTGGACCACGAGCGCGGTGTACGAACTGCCGTTCGGCAAGGGGCGCAGCTTCCTGAACAAAGGCGGCGCGCTGAGCTATGTTGTGGGCGGATGGCAGGCAAGCACGATTGCGACGATTCAATCGGGCGGCGCGTTTGCGGTTACCGTGCAGGGCGGTGCAGCGCGTGTGAACACGGGCAGCGATCAGCGGCCGAACCGGCTGCGCGACGCATCGCTCGGGAGCTCCGACCGCAGCATCACCCGCTGGTTCGATACGGACGCTTACGTGTTCGCGCCGCTCTATACCTTCGGCAGCGAGGAGACGCGGACCTTGATCATGCCGGGCCTGGCGAACGTGGATGTGAACCTGAAGAAGGGGTTTGCACTGCGGGAAGGCATGAACCTGGAGTATCGCGCCGAGTTCTTCAATTTCTTCAACCGCACGAACTTCGGGCAGCCGGGGTCGGTGTTGGGAACGCCTTCCTTCGGGATCATTTCCTCGCACGGGCCTGCGCGTGTTAGCCAGATGAGCCTGAAGCTAGTATTCTGAAGACCCGGAGGAGTTTTTTGCGGATCGCGATTGCATCAATGCTGCAGGAGAGCAATACGTTCTCTCCTGTGTATACCCACTACGAAGATTTCACGCCCGTGTTCGGAAAGGCGGTGCTGGAACGGCATCGCGGGAAACTGACCGAAATGGGCGGTTTTCTGGATGTTTTGGACCGGCAGAAGGTGGAGGTGGCGCCGGTGTGCGCGGCCTGGGCCATCACGGCCAACCGTCTGGTGCGGGCTGATTTCGAGCGGCTGCTGAAGCAGTTCGAGGCGGGATTGAAGAAAGCGAAGCCGGACGCGCTGCTATTGGCCATGCATGGGGCGCAAACGGCCGAGGGCGAGGATGACGTTGAGGGCCACGTGTTGACGATTGCACGGCGCGTGCTGGGTCCGGAGCGGCCGATTGTGATGTCGCTGGATCTGCATGCGAATCTGACGCGGCGCATGGTGGAGACGGCGAATGCGATCGTGGGTTACCACACGTATCCTCACATTGACATGTTCGAAGTGGGACAGAAGGCGGCGCGGCTGATGCTGCGCGTGTTGAGCGGCGAATCGAAGCCGGCGATGGCGTTGCGCAAACTGCCGCTGATTCTTCCGGCAGAGAATGCGCAGACACATCGTGGACCGATGGCGAAGATGATTGCGGCGGCGCAGGCACTGGAGGCATCGGGCAAAGCGGAAGCAGTGTCGATTTTTCCGGTGCAACCGTGGATGGATATCGCGGAGATGGGCAGCGCGGTGGTTGCCGTTACGAACGGCGATGCCCGCGGCGCGCAGAAGATCGCCGATGGGCTGGCGGCGCGATTGTGGAATAACAAGAAGCAGTACGAAGTGAAGCTCCATTCGGTGGAAGATGCACTGGCCGGGGCGGAGAAGATCAAAGGCGGGCCGGTGGTGCTGGCGGAATCGTCGGACAGCACGGGGTCGGGATCGCCGGGCGATAGCACGGGTGTGTTGAAGCATCTGGTGAAAGCGAAGCTATCGGGGCCGGCGGCGATTTTTCTGGTGGACCCTGGCGCGGTGGCGAAGGCTGCTGCAGCGGGTGCCGGGGCAACGGTGAAGATGTCGATCGGCGGATGCTTCGACAAGAAGAACTCGAAGCCGGTGCCGGTGGCGGGATATGTTCGGCTGATTTCCGATGGGCGCTGGACGGCGCGGGCGCGGGGATACAACACCGGAATCACGACGGCGATGGGCCGCGCGGTGGTGCTGGAAGTGGGGCAGGTGCAGATATTGATTGCGGAGCGTTCGTCGATGACTGTGGATCCGGAGTTGTTCCGCAGCCATGGGATTGAGCCGCTGTATTGCAAGATCGTAGTGGTGAAATCGCCGAATGGTTTTCGCGCGGCGTATGAGCCGATTGCGAAGGGGATTTTTCTGGTGGACACGCCGGGTGTAAGCACGGCGAATTTCGCACGACTGCCTTTCCGCAAGATTCAGCGGCCGATTTATCCGCTGGATGCGGATACGCCTGCTCCGGAGGGATTGCGTCTATGACGCAGATGCCGCGCGTCCGCTACTCGCTGGTGCTGCTGGCGGTGTTGATCAACATGGTTTGTTATACGGACCGTGTGTGCATTGCCGTGGCGGGGCCGGAGATGCGCAAGGCATTCGATTTTTCGCAGGCGCAGATGGGGTTGGTGTTCAGCATTTTCAGCTTGTCGTATTTCCTGGGCCAGACGCCGTGGGGGATGGCGGCGGACCGTTACGGGGCTCGCGTATTGGTGAGCCTGGCGGTGGCGGGATGGTCTGTATTCACTGTGTTCACCGCCTATGCATGGAGCTTTTTGTCACTGATGGGGATTCGCTTCACGTTTGGCGCGTTGGAGGCGGCGCTGTCGCCATCAGTGGCTTCGGCGTTCACGCGCTGGATTCCGTTGAGCGAGCGATCGACAGCTTTCGGCGCCTTTGCGGGCGGCGGCCGGCTGGGCGGCGCGATCACGCCACCGATTGCCGGCTTCATCCTGCTGCACTATGGGTGGCGGACTCCATTTGTGGCTTTCGGGCTGATGGGCTTGTTCGGTGCGATTGCCTGGTATTACTGGTTTCGCGACAGGCCGGAAGATCATCCGGCGATGACGCCGGCGGAGTTGGGACGCATTCGCGCGGAACTGCCGGTGGTGCAGGCGGGAGCTTCGATGAAGGCGCCGTGGCGGCAGATTTTGTCTTCGACGCGGCTGTGGTGCCTGCTGGCAGCGGCCTTTGGATCGACGTTTCTGTGGCAGTTCTATATCACGTGGTTTCCGACGTATCTGCGAGAGAACCGCGGCATGTCGTTGGCGCAGGCCGGCTACTACGCGAGCATTCCGTTTCTGCTGGGAGTGTGCTCGACGTGGGTGGGCGGCGCGTTGACGGACGTGATCGGGCGGCGGACGGATGACCGGACGGCACGCACGGTGATCGGGCTGGTGTCTCTGATTAGCGCGGCGCTGCTGATGTCGGCGGGGGTTTGGTGCAAGGAAGCGGGGCTGGCGGCGCTGTTGATGGGCTGCGCGGCCGGCGCAGTGGATCTGTATCTGGGCGCGGCGTGGGCGTCGGCGATTGATATTGGCGGAACGTCGGGCGGCGCAGTGGCGGGAATGATGAATGCGGCATCGAACTGCGCGGGCTTCGTCTCGCCTGCGTTGATGGGCTGGGTGCTGCAGAGTTCCGGGGATTGGAATTTCGTACTCTTCCTGGGCGTTGGGACGACTTGTGTCTCGGCGGTTTTGTGGCTTTTTGTGAATCCGCGCCAGGCGCAGTTCCGCAAGCCCGCGATGGCGGGAGAACCGTAGGATCGGAGTAAGGATGTTGAGGCTGGGAATCCTCTTTCTTGTAGTAACCGGCTTAGGGGCGGCGATTGATGCGGATTTGCCATCGCCCGCTCCGGTGGTGCGCGCGGCGTTTCCGGCCGGCGTGCAGCGCGGCACCTCGGCGGAAGTTGAATTGACGGGCGCGAATCTGCACGATACGCGCAGCGTGGAGTTCGCCGGGCGCGGTGTGAAGGCTTCGATTGTTTCGGCGTTTGGATCGAAGGTGAAATTGCGCGTGGTGGCGGCTGCCGATGCGGAAGTGGGCCGGAGGGACTACCGGTTGACGACTGCTCGCGGAGTGTATGTGGGCGTGTTCGATATCGGCGGGCTGCCGGAGATCCTGGAAAAAGAAGACAACGACAACTGGAAGAAGCCGCAAGTGGTGACGCTGCCGGTGCTGGTGAACGGGAATATCGGCAACGAGGATTGGGATCATTTTCGCTTTCATGCCGAAGCCGGGCAAACGATGATCTTCGATGTGAGCGCGGCGCGGCACGGGTCGCGGTTGGACGCCGATGTAGCGCTGCTCGATGAACGCGGCGAGGAACTGGCGTGGGTGGATGACACCACGATTTATGGGGATCCGCATCTGGAGTTCACGTTTGCGAAGACCGGCGACTACGTGGTGCGGGTTGGGTCCTTGAATGGGGGCGGGAATTACCGGCTGTCGGCCGGTGTGCTGCCGTATGTGCGGCGGACGCTTCCGGCGGGGCTGCAGGCCGGGAAGACCACGCTGCTTACGTTTACTGGATCGTTACTGGATCGGGTGGATGAGATCTGGGTGGGAGACCGGCTGGCGAAGGGTGAGATTGTCAGCAAATCTTCGACGGAGGTTCGTGCGCGGTTTGCGGTGCCGGCTTCGGCGACGGAGGGACGCACGTTGGTCCACATATCGGCGGGTGGGATGGAAGTGGCTTTGCCGACGGAGTTGCGTGTGTCGCGTTTGCCGGAGATGACGGTGACGAAGCCGGCTTTCGATTGGAAAGCGGCGTCTTTGATTCCTGCTGAGGTTGTGTTGAATGGGGCGATTGAACAGCCCGCGGGCTCGCATTATTTCCGCTTCGATGCCAAGGCTGGCGATACGTTTCTGTTTCGCGCCGAGTCGATGAAGCTGGGCTATCATCTGGACCCGACGATTACGGTGCTGGATTCGTCAGGGAACAAGGTGGCTTTCGCGGATGACCCGGGCATTGATGACCGGGCCGATGAGTACCAACTGGATCCGGACCTGAGCCTGCGCTGCGAGAAGGCTGGTCCATACTATGTGGCGATACGGGATGGGATGTATCGCGGCGGGGAGCAACTGGTGTACCGATTGACGGTGAAGAAGCAGGAGCCGGATTTTATCGTGGAAGTGCGGGAATCGTTGAAGACGTTGTATGTGGGTCAGAGCGATACGCTGCAGGTACGCGTGCGGCGGAGATCAGGGTGGGATGCGCCGGTTGAAATTTGGGCGGAAGGATTGCCGCAGGGCACTGTGGCGGAGCGCCAGACGGCGGAGGCGAAGGATTCGATTGTGAAGGATACGTGCGGTGTGGAGCGAACGATCGACGGCACGATTGTGTTGATGCCGGTGAAGGTGGGCGCGAGTTCGACGGGGAGTTACGATTTCAAGGTCAAAGGCCGCGGGGTGGTGAACGGTAAGACCGTGGAGCACGAGGCCGTTGTTAATTACAACCATTCGTCGGCTGGATATGTGTATGGACGAATGCAGGTGCAGCGGGCGCAGTTGACGGTGGCGGCTCCGCCTGCGGTGCTGCTGAGCGGACCGGATACGGTGGCGATGGGCGGGCCGTTGAAGCTGGCAGTGCGGCGGTTTGGTGAGGCGAAGCAGACGGAGTTGACGTTGCGCGCCAAGACGGGTTCGGTGCGATTTGCGCCGGTGGTGGTTGCGGCGACGGCAAAGGAAGCGAGCCTGCAACTGGAGGGTGACGTGCCCGCGACGCTGATTGTAGAGGCCGTGGCCGATGGCAGAGTTTTGGGCGAATCGGCTCCGATTCGCGTGGAGGCAAAGAAGTGAGCATCCTTTTCCTGTTGGCCTTGTGGGCGTCCGGCGCGGAGGCCAGGACCGTTGAGTTGAAGATTTATCCGCCGGAGGTTCGATTTCACGCGGGCAGCGCGGGACAGAAGATTCTGGTGGTGGCGACTGATGAGGAAGGCGTCAGCCGCGAGGTGACTGCCGCGGCGACGCTGTCGGCAGGGGCGCTGGCGCAGGTGGAAGGCAATCGGGTGGTGAAGGGCGCTTTGGCAGGGACGGGAAAACTGCGGGCGACCTTCGATGGCGTATCGGCGGAGGCGCCGGTAGAGGTGTTGAAGCCGCGGGCGAATGAGCTGAGCTTCATCAACGACATTGTGCCTATCTTCACTCGCGCCGATTGCGCCAATTCGAATTGCCACGGTTCCGTGCGCGGGCAGAAGGGCTTCAAGCTGTCGCTGTTCGGCAGCGACCCGGATGTGGATTACGATGCCATTACGCGGAAGGCGGATGGGAAGCGTATCGACAAGGCGAATCCGGCGAATAGCCTGGTGCTGCGCAAACCCGCGTTTCAAGAGCCGCATGGCGGCGGGCAACGGTTCAAGGTTGGGTCGGATGATTACAATCTCATCCTGGACTGGTTGAAGCGCGGCGCGCCGTATGATGCGGCGGGGCAGGCGCGGCTGCGGACATTGACCGTGTACCCGCCGGATTGGCGCATGATCGGCGCCGGCACGCAGGTGCAGTTGATTGCGGTGGGTGAATACAACGATGGCTCCGTGCGCGATCTGACCAATGCCGTCGCGTTCAGTTCGAACATCGGCGCGATTGCGTCGGTGAAACCGGGCGGACTGGTGACCGCGGAGCAGGCCGGTGAGACGGCGATCATGGCTCGTACACTGGGCCGGGCGGCGGCGGTGCCCCTCATTGTGGTGAAGGATCGCCCGATGAAGAACTATCCGCAAGTGACGGAGAACAACTTCATCGACAAGCATGTGTTTGCCAAACTGCGGCGGACGAACGTGATTCCATCGGAGCTTTCGACGGATGAGGAATTTTTGCGGCGCGTGTATATGGACACGGTGGGGATGGCTCCTACGATGGAAGAAGCACGCGCGTTCCTGGGGGCAAAGGATGCCGGTAAGAGGGCGAAGCTGATTGATCAATTGCTGGAGCGGCCGGAGCGCGCGGACATCTGGTCCATGCGTTTTTCCGATATGTATCGCGCCGGCTATAACGAGGCTGGGCAGAAGGGCGGCGGCGCGTATGGCCGCTGGTTCCGTGATCAGGTGCGAAAGGATGTTCCGTACGACGTGATGGTGCGGAACATGCTGGTGAGCCAGGGGCGGCACGATTTCGAAGGGATTTCGAATTTCTATTTTGTGAGCCGCGAGATCACGCCGGAAGAATCGGGTGTGAATGTGAGCCAGTTGCTATTGGGCTTGCAGATCGAATGCGCGCGCTGCCACAACCATCCGTTCGAGAAATGGAAGCAGGACGATTTCTATGGGTTTGCGGCGTTCTTTGCGCGGGTGAGCCGCAAGGACATGTACCTCAATAATCACAACGGGACGTATCTGAAGGAATCGGGCGAGGTGCTGCATCCGAAGACGAACAAGCCGGTGACACCGAAGTATCTGGATGGCGACTTTGAGCCGGAGACTCCGGGCACGGATGTGCGGGAGAAACTGGCGAAGTGGGTAACGTCGCCGCAGAATCCGTACTTCGCCAAAGCCACGGTGAATCGTATCTGGAAGTTTTTCATGGGGCGCGGGATTGTGGAGCAGGTGGACGATTTCCGGGTGACGAATCCGCCGTCGAATGCGGCGTTGCTGGATGCGCTGGCGCAGGAGTTCGCGGCCGGCGGGTACAGTTTGAAGCGGCTGGAACGGGCGATTTTGAACTCGCGGACGTATCAACTGTCGTCGGTGCCGAACGAGACGAATCGGGCGGACCAGGTGAACTATTCGCACTTCCTGGTGCGGCGATTGATGGCTGAGCAACTTGTCGATACGATGGCGCAGGTGACCGGTGTGCCGGTGAAGATGGCGACGCAGCCATTGGGCAAGCGGGCGATGACCGTGCCTGTTTTGAACTTCGGCAAACCGAATTACATGATGAAGGTGTTTGGCCGGAATGATCTGCGGGAAGTGATTTGCGAACGCGATACGAAGCCGAGCGTGGCCCAGGTGATGCATCTGGTGAGCGGCGATACGATTCAACAGCAGATCACGGCGAAGGATGGGCGGCTGGACGCGTGGCTCAAGGATTCGCGGATGACGAACCGGCAGATTGTGGAGAACATCTATTTGTCGGCGTTGACGCGGATGCCGGGCGAGGATGAAATGAACGCGGCGCTGGCTGGTGTTTCGGGTGATGCGGCTACGCGGCGGCAGGCGTTTGAAGACCTATTGTGGATGGTCTTCAATTCCAAGGAATTTCTGTTCCATCACTAAGGAGCCTCACGATGCAGAATTTTGACCGGCGCGCGTTTATCAAAGTTGGCTCCATCGCGGCGTTCCAGTGGCTGACGCTGGGCGATGCTCTGAAAGCTCAGGCGGAGACGAAGAAGGGCGATGACGTCAGCGTGATTCATCTGTTCCTGACTGGCGGAATGAGCCAGATGGACACGTTCGATCCGAAGCCCGCGTCGAAGCCCGAGTTTCGGAGCAAGTTCAGTCCGATTGCGACCAGCGTTGCCGGGGTGAAGGTATCCGAGCATCTGCCGCGATCGGCGAAGCTGGCGCACAAGTACACGATCATCCGCTCGATGACGCACAAGACGCCGGTGCATGTACCGGCGTGCGGGTTGATTTTGAGCGGGCATCTGCCGCTGTCGAGCATCACGCATCCGGCGGTGGGGTCGGTGGTGGCGAAGGAGTTGGGACCGCGGAATGAACTGCCGGCTTTTGTGTCGGTGCCGGGATCGACGGGGTATTGGGAGAGCGCGGGGTATCTGGAGCCACGCTTCAATCCGTTCGATGCCGGGAATCCGAACGTGGCGAAGTATCAGGTGCGCGATCTGGAATTGCCACTGGGAGTGGACTGGGCGCGGATGGACCGGCGGCGATCGTTGTTGAAACTGGCGGATGACAAATTTCGCCGCTACGATTCGCAGAATCTGATCGAGAACATGAACTCGTACTACCAGACGGCATTCGGGTTGATGCAATCGGAGCGGGCGAAGAAGGCGTTTCTCATCGGCGAGGAGTCAGAGAAGCTGCGCGATCATTACGGGCGCACTTCGTTGGGGCAGGGCGCGCTGCTGGCGCGGCGGCTGGTGCAGGCGGGGGTTCGCTATGTGACGATCACGCGCGGGTTCAATACGTGGGATCATCACGCGAACATTTTTCCGTCGTTGAGCGAGACGTTCCTGCCGGAACTGGATATGGCGTTCACGGCGTTGCTGGAAGATCTGGAAGCGCACGGGATGCTGCAGAAGACGCTGGTGATTGTTACTGGTGAGTTTGGGCGCACGCCGGAGATCAATAACCAGGCGGGTCGCGATCACTGGGCGAATGCGTTTTCGATGGTGATGGCGGGCGCTGGAGTGCCGGGCGGGCAGGTGTGGGGCGAGACGGACGAGAACGGCGCATATGTGACGAAGGACCCGGTGGAGATTCCGGACTTCACGGCGACGATCTTTGATAAGCTCGGGATCAATTACAAGAAAGAATACGTGAACCCGTTGGGGCGGCCGACGAAGTTGTCGGCTGACGGCGCGAAGCCGCTTGCGTTTCTCTATTCCTGATCATGCGAATCCTACTGGCGTTATTGCTGTCCTTGCCTCTGGTTGCCGAAAGGCAACCGCTGACGTTTGAGATCACGTGGGTGAATCCGCCCGCGACTCGCCCTGCCGGAGTGCAGCACCGTGTGCTGAAGAGCAAGGCGATGCAGCGCGATGTCGGTTACAACGTTTATCTGCCGCCGGATTACGAAAGCTCCGGGAGGCGGTATCCGGTGATCTACTGGCTGCACGGATCAGGCGGGAATGAATCATCGAGCCTGTGGATTGCCGAGGAGTATCAGAAGGCCATGGCGGGCGGCATTGAGGCGGCGATTCTGGTGTTCCCCAACGGTGGGCGGAAGACGGAGTATCGCGACTGGCAACCGCAGAATGTGTGGATTGAAACGATGATCATCCGCGAACTGATTCCGCACATCGATGCGACGTTCCGGACGATTGCGACGCCGGCGGGGCGGAGTTTGGAAGGGATGTCGATGGGCGCCAACGGGGCACTGAAGCTGGCGTTCAAGTATCCGGAGATGTTCCATTCGGTGGTGGCGTACGCGGGTTCGTACAAGCGGCTGCCGCTGGACGGCTACTTTCCCGGGATCGCGGCGGAACAGCAGGCATGGATCGCGAAGCTGCAGCAATGGTGGTCGGCCGAGGATGACGTGTTTGAGCTGGCGCATAAGAACTCGGCGCGGCTGGGGGAGTTGCGGATTCGTTTTGTGGCCGGGACGAAGGATATTGCTTTGGGGGATGCAGAGGCATTGCATCCATGGCTGGTGGCGCGAGGGATTCCGCACGAGTACGAGATCCTGCTGGGTGTGGGGCACGATGCGCGGGCGTACTATAAACGCTCGGGTTGGAACGGGTTCCGTTTTCACTTTTAGTTACAATCAGGAAATATTTCCGTATGAGGCAGAGCGGCTTCTTTTTCGTAGCGATTGTGGCCGGAGCGGCGTGGCCTCTGTGTGCGCAGACTGGCGCAAACTTTTTTGAATCGCGTGTGCGCGCTGTGCTGGCGAAGAATTGCTATGCCTGTCACACGGGCAGCGAATTGGGCGGGCTGCGTGTGGATTCGCGCGAACGGTTGTTACGCGGCGGAAAATCCGGGCCGGCGATTGTGCCGGGCAAAGCGAATGAGAGCCTGCTGCTGCGGGCCGTGGCGCGTGCGGATGCGCGGCTGAAGATGCCTCCACAGGCGCCGCTGACGGAACGCGAGATCGAGGATTTGCGGACGTGGATTGATGGAGGCGCGGAATGGCCGGAGACTCCGGCGGTGGCAAAGGGGCCCGACCGGCGCGCGTTCTGGTCTTTTCAGCCGGTGCGGAAGCCTCGAGTTCCGGAGACCCGGCGCTCGGGCTGGGCGCGCAATGATCTGGATCGCTTCGTGTTGGCGCGGATGGAGGAGGAAGGGCTGACGCCTTCGGCTGAGGCTGACCGGCGTACTTTGATTCGACGGCTCTCGTTTGATCTAACGGGGCTGCCGCCGACGCCGGAAGAAGTACGTGCGTTTGTCGCTGACACCGCGGTGGATGCTTATGAACGCGTAGTGGAGCGATTGCTGGCATCTCCGCGCTACGGTGAGCGCTGGGCGCGGCACTGGCTGGATTTGGCTCGCTATTCCGACGGCACCAATGCGGCGCGTGAGGATACACCGCTGGCCAACGCGTATCGCTATCGGGACTGGGTGGTGAGTGCGTTGAACGCGGATCTGCCGTATGACCGGTTCGTGCGCTCGCAGATTGCGGCTGATTCGCTGGAGGAGAGGGATCGCGAGAAGCACTTGGCGGCGCTGGGTTTTCAGGCCATCGGTGAGTCTGACAATGACCGACTGGATGTCACCACGCGCGTGTTTCTCGGCCTGACGGTTGGCTGCGCGCAGTGCCACGACCATAAATTCGACCCTATCCCCACGCGTGATTATTACTCGCTGCTGGGCGTTTTCAAGTCGAGCAAGGTGGATGAGTATCCTCTGGTGGACGGCGCGCAGGTCAAGGCTTACAAGGAAGCGAAGGCGGCGTCGGAAGAGAAGAAGGCGGAGTTAAAGAGGTTTCTGGATGCGCAGATCCGGAACGTGACCGACTACCTGGCGGCGCAGACTTCGCAGTACATCGTTGCCGCCTGGCGAGTGATGACGAATTCCGCGGAGCAGGCGGATGCTGTGGCTGCACGCGATGGTTTGGATGCCGAGACGCTGGGCCGTTGGGTGAAGTATCTGAAGGCGAGGGAGAAGGATCACGGCGCATTTGCGAAGTGGAATGAACTGGTGTCGCGGCCGGGCGTTAAGGAATCGGATGTGACGGCGCTGGCTCGGGAGTTGGAACAATCGGTGCGCACTGTGCTGGCCGAGAAGAAGACGATTGACGATCGTAACTATGTCAAGCTCGGCGGCATTGAAGGGATGAAAGACACCAGCCGTGTGATCGGCACGCTGGTGGATGCGCTTCCCGTGGAGCGATATTATTTCTGGCGCGACATGGCATCGGGGCCGTATAAGATCGAGGACATCGTTTACAAGGGCGGTGTTTATTACTACGACTCGAAGCAGGTGGAACGCTTTCTGGGGGCTCCCGCGCAGCGGTATCTGAAGCAGTTGCGCGAGGAGTCAGCGGCACTGGAGAAAGCGATACCGAAGCCTTATCCGTTCTGGCATGTTCTGAAGGATGCGGAGAAGCCGGCGGATATCAAGGTGGCTGTGCGTGGCGATGCATCGAATCCGGGTGAGATCGCACCGCGGCGATTCCTCGGCGTTCTGTGCGATGGTGAACCTGCACTGTTCCGAATGGGGAGCGGGCGCGCGGAATTGGCGGAGGCGATTATTTCTCCGAAGAATCCGCTTACTTCACGCGTGATTGTGAACCGGCTGTGGCAGCATCATTTCGGGGAAGGAATTGTGCGGTCGACATCGAACTTCGGGCAGTTGGGCGACCGGCCGACGCATCCGGAACTGCTGGACTACCTGGCTGCTTCGCTGGTGGAATCGGGCTGGTCGTTGAAGGCGATGCACCGGATGATGGTGCTGTCGAGCACGTATCGCATGCGATCGGAAGCGGAGGGTCCGGGTGTTGCCAAGGATCCGGACAACCGGCTGTTGTGGCGGGCCAATGTGCAGGAGCGGCTAGATGCAGAAAGCCTGCGCGATGCAGTGCTGGCTGCCTCGGGTACGCTGGATAGCGCGCTGGGTGGCGCACCGAAGAAGTTGAGCGACGATTATGGCAGGCGCACGTTGTACACGATCGTGAGCCGTGGCCAGCCGGATCGGACGATGGCGCTGTTCGATTTTCCCGACGCCAATACTTCCACCGAGCAACGGATTACGACGGTTGGGCCGATGCAGCGGTTGTTCTTTATGAATTCGGGTTTCGTGGCACGGCAATCGGAAGCGCTGGTGGCGCGGGTGCGGCGGGAAGCCGCGGGTGATCGCGAGCAGATCGGGCGGATGTATGAACTGTTGTACGGCCGGCCGGTGAGTGACGAAGAAGCACGGCTGGGGATGGAGTTTCTGGGGGGACGCGAAGAGAACTGGCCGCGCTATGCGCAGGTGCTGCTGGCTGCAGCCGAATTCAGTACAGTGAAGTAACGAGAGGACGAAGATGCAACGCCGCGAGATACTGCACATGTTGGGCGCCGGATTCGGCTCTTTGGGACTTGCCGGTACGGTGGCCGCGGCTCCGCATTTCGCACCGAAGGCGAAGCACGTCATCTTTCTTTACCTGAATGGCGGCTTGTCGCAGGTGGATACGTTTGATCCGAAACCGGAGTTGACGCGGCGTAACGGGCAGCCGCTGCCGGGTCCGAAGGTGAAGACCGATTCTGCTACGGGCAATCTGATGGCATCGCCGTTTGCGTTCCGGCCACACGGCAAGAGCGGTATCGAAGTGGCGGACATCTTCCCGCAGGTGGGCGAGCGGATCGACGATTTTTGCGTGATTCGTTCGTGCTATGCGGACAACGGCAATCACGGACCTTCGATGATGCTGATGAACACGGGGCATCAACTGGCCGGGCGGCCATCGATGGGTTCGTGGATCGTGTACGGGCTGGGTACGGAGAACCGCAATCTGCCGGGCTTTTTGGCGTTGTGCCCGGGGTATCCGGTGATGGGGCCGCGGCTGTGGAGTTCGGGGTTTCTGCCAAACATCTATCAGGGCACCTATATTCCCAATGGCGAGCGCACGCCGGAGAAATTGGTGCAGTTCATTAGAAATGAGAAGCTGACCCGGGCCGAGCAAGAGCAGCAGATGGGGCTGCTCGACCGGCTGAATCGTCTGTATCTGGTGAGGTCCGAGGGGCAGCCCAAGATTGCCGCGGGTATTGAGGCGATGGAGGTGGCGTTCCGGATGCAGGTGGAAGCTCCGGAGGCATTCGATGTCGAGAAGGAGACGGAAGCCACGCGAGCGCGATATGGCGATTCCGATTTTGGGCGCGGCTGCCTGCTGGCGCGGCGGCT
>JAFDVS010000131.1 GCA_018268935.1 Acidobacteriota bacterium
ACTCCTATTATCCAAACGGTGCTGGAACGCAAGAACGCCGACGGGAAGCCGGTTTACAACCACGGCATCCACCACCTCAACGACACGGCGGAGGTTCCAGCGCTCATCCGAAATGCGTTCACGTCACAATATGACCAGAATGCGGTAGTAGTACTCGCCGGGCCCGCCACGAATCTTGCCGCGGTGCTGGCCGTCAAAGGCGCTAAGGATTGGATCACACAAAAGGTCAAGCAGATGGTTTGGGTAGCCACGGAGGCACACCTGCGGGAGGACATTCCCGCGGCCCGGAAGCTCGCTGCCGAATGGCCCGGCGCGATCACCGTCGCCACCGATGAGGTAGGCGCCGCGGTTCTTTACCCCGCAGCGAGCATTGAGAAAGATTTCGCGTGGTCGCCGGCGCATCCGCTGGTGGACGCCTACCGCGCCTATCGGGCCATGCCCTACGACGCACCTACGCCAGTCGCCGCGGCCGTGCTCCATGCCGTACGGCCGCAGTCCGGGTACTTCACGGTCTCCGATGCAGGGGTGGCGGAGGTGCAGGACAACGGCAAGCTACAGTTCCGCGCCGATGGCCAAGGCAAGCACCGGATGCTGCGGCTGAATCCTGACAAGAAAGTCGAGTTGCTGGCCGCCTACGTCGAACTGGCCAGCGCCAAGCCGGTACCACGTGTTTCGAGGTTCCGGCCGCCCGCCGCGGAGCAGAAGAAAGCCGATCCGCCCAAACCGGCCGAGAAAAAACCCTAGATCTGGCAACGATTTGCCGCGCTCGCTCCAAATTACACAACTCTTACAATTCGGGCGACAGAACGCTGATAGCGTAATAGTCAAGGCAGTCTACAACTAGAAACCTTGGAGATAAAGCTTGTCCGACGTTATTAGCATTCCTAATCGAACGAAACCCAATTGGGTGACCATCATTGCCCTCGTGTTCCTGCACGCCGGCGCCGTTGCCGCGCCGTTCTACTTCAGTTGGAAGGCGCTGTGGGTCACGTTGCTCCTGCACTGGATGGCAGTGGGCTGGGGGATCAGCCTCGGCTATCACCGCCTGCACACGCATCGCGGCTACAAGTGCCCGCAGTGGTTTGAGTACTTTCTGGCCGTTTGTGGCGCAATGACATTGGAAGGCGGCCCGATCTTCTGGGTGGCGACGCACCGCATCCATCATCAGAAGTCCGATCAGCCGGGCGATCCGCATTCGCCGCGCGATGGCGCCTGGTGGGCCCACATTGGCTGGATCTTGTTGGGCGAAGCCAAGCACAACAACACGAAGCTGATGGCGAAGTATGCTCCCGACCTGGCCAAGCACAAGTTCTACGTGTGGCTGAACAACTGGCATTGGGTGCCGCTGACGCTCACTGGCATTGCGCTGCTCGCCTGGGGCGGCATCGGCATGGTGCTGTGGGCCATCTGCCTGCGCGTCGTGTTCGGACTGCACGCCACCTGGGCCGTCAATTCCGCCACGCACATGTGGGGCTCGCGCCGCTTCAAGACCCGCGACGATTCTCGCAACAACTGGTGGGTGGCGCTGCTTACCTTCGGCGAAGGGTGGCACAATAACCACCACGCGCATCCGGTTTCCGCCCGTCACGGGCTGGCCTGGTATGAATTCGATCCGACCTGGCTCACGTTGAAACTGATGCGCGCCGTCGGGTTCGTGCGGAATATCCAGGTGGCGAAGGTCAATAGCGTGTTGGACGAAGAGCGGATCGTAGCCTAAGCTGGATTCATGGTCGTCGCCGGACGGCGTAAATCCATCGCGTTTTTCATTGCCCTGGGCGCCAGTTTGATTCTGGTCATCCTGCTCCTTTATGTGGGCTGGGTGTTGTTGAACTGGCGCACGGGCATTTTGCTTTTTCTGGGGATTCTGCTGCTGGCGGTGGTCATCGCCGGCGTGGTGTTGAACACGATTTTCCTTGTGAGAGAAATCAGGCGCAACGAACAACACGATGCCTTTATCAATGCGGTGACGCATGAGCTGAAGACTCCTGTCACTTCGATCCGCCTGTATTTGCAGACGCTGCAATCGCGCACGGTGCCGGAAGAGAAGCGCACCGAGTTTTACAAGATCATGCTCGAGGACAGCGACCGGCTGTTGAACACCATCGAGCAGGTGCTGCGCACGGGCCGGCTGGCATCGTCCGGCGCCAAGCTGCACCGCACTCCCGTCGATCTGAGCGGCGTGGTGGAGAATTGCCTGGCCCGGGCAAAGAACCTGCATACGTCGAAGTCGGCACAGATCGAGTACAAGCCGGGTCCGCAGGTGCGCATCCTTGGCGATGCGGATGAACTGGCCGCCGCGGTGAGCAATCTCATCGACAACGCGGTGAAGTACTCCGGCGCGGAGCCGCACATCACCGTGGAGACGACGGCCGATGAGAAGTTCGCCTCGGTGATGGTGAAGGACCAGGGCGCAGGCATTCCCAAGACCGAAGTGAAGCAGATTTTCAAACGCTTCTACCGCGTGCCGGGACCGCTGGCGGCGAGGGTCAAAGGGACGGGACTCGGCTTATACATTGTGCGCTCGGTGGCCAAGCGCCACGGAGGCCGCGCCTGGGCCGAAAGCGAAGGGCTGGGACGCGGCAGCACCTTCGTGCTACAACTGCCGATAGCGAAATGAACCGCATTCTGATTGTGGAGGATGAGCTGCACCTGGCTGAAGGTTTGCGGTTCAACCTGGAGGCGGAAGGCTACGAAGTCACGGTCACCGAGTCGGGCGAAGGGGCGCTGGACCTGCTGCTGGAAAAACGCAGGACCTTCGATGTCATCGTGCTCGATGTGATGCTGCCCGGCAAAGACGGCTTCACGGTAATGGCCGAATTGAGGCAAGCGGGCCAATATGTTCCCACGCTGATGCTGACCGCGCGCGGGCACCCGGATGATGTGCTGCGCGGCTTTGCCGCCGGAGCTGACGACTACCTTACTAAGCCGTTCGAACTTCCGATTCTCATTGCGCGCATTCGCGGATTGCTGCGGCGGCGGGAGTGGCTGGTGGCTTCGCTGGCCGGCTCAGCGCCGCCCCCTTCGCAGTTCGTGTTCGGCGACAAGACGCTCGATTGGGAGCGCCAGGAATTGCGGGTTCGCAATGAAGTATTTCCGCTGACGCTGATGGAGATGAACGTTCTGCGCTACCTGGTGGAGCATCGCGATAAGAACGTGGCGCGCAAGAAGATGCTGGAAGAGGTATGGGGCCTGCACGAGGATACGGATACGCGGGCGATCGACAACTTCATCGTGCGGTTGCGCAAATATCTGGAAGACGACCCCGCCAAACCGCGCCATTTGCAGACGGTGCGCGGCGTGGGCTATCGCTTCGTTCCCTTTCCCTGAAAGCGGAGAAGCAGCAGGCCGGCGCCGAGCAGCAGGAATGTGGAGGGCTCCGGAACCTCGTCCACCAGAAAGGCGAAGGCGATCATGTCGCTGCCCGCGCCGCTCACTTGTCCCTGCATGGTGACATAGCCGGTGAACCCTTCGTAATCGCCTGGGAAATCGAAGTCGATGTTCGACCCGGGGGCGAGTGAGTAACTGGAGGCGACCGGAACAGGCACTCCGTCGATGGTAATGTCGACAGGTCGTTGGTGTAGTTGAACCCGTAGCTGTTGCGCTTGCCCATGGAGACCGTATTCATCCCTTTGGCCGCGTAGCTCTGACCATTCGCCGTCCAATGCGCGTCCTTGGTGCTGAAGGTTTTGCTGAAACACCTTGTTGTCGACGGAGAGCGCATAGCCGAAACGGAGGGCGTTAGCGGGGCGGCGTTCATGCCGTAGCTCGATCCCACCACGCTCATGGTGAGGGAGAAGGCGGTGATGTCGGCGCCAGCGATGTTCTGGTTCTGGCCATCGACGGGGCGGTTGAAGTAATAAACGGCGTTCACGACGCCGGCGGCGCCGAGTTGCGCGGAAATCAGGAGCACGGCCCAGATGCGGAGAGACATGATTAGGCTCAGGTGTAGCGTTTCTAGCAGCCGGTGTCAAACAAGTTAACGATTTTTTTAATTTTGTTGGTTCCTGTTGACTCTTTTTTTCGTGTGTATACATGATGGGTACAGGAATGAAGGTGCTTGACATTTCGCGAAACGACACAATACCGAAAAACCCGGCGGTTTATCTGAAAGTGGAACCGGCTCAGGTGACCGTGGGGCTTCTGGGGGCAGTGGTGCTGCTGGCGGCAGCCTCGGTGCTGCTGCGGGCCTTCTCGGCGTTTACCGGCCACGATTACGTGTATGGGCTGATTCCGCTGTTCGATTTGGAGAGGGAAGCGAATATTCCGACGATTTTTTCGGCCGGTCTATTATCGATTTCGGCGGGTCTACTTTCACTCATTGCCATTGAGAAACACCAAAGTAGGGACGGGTTGCGCAGGCCATGGGCCGTACTGGCATGCGGATTTTTGTTCATGGCGGTGGACGAACTGGCTCGCATTCATGAGTTGCTGGTGGCGCCCACGCGGCAGTGGCTGGGGCGGGACCAACTGGGTCCACTCTATTTCGCCTGGGTCGTGCCGGGCTTCGCGCTGGTGGCCGTGCTTGCCCTATATTTCGTGCCCTTCCTGCGCGCGCTGCCGCGGCGGGACGCGTTGCGGTTTCTGTCCGCGGGAGCGGTTTATCTGGGTGGCGCCCTGGGCGTGGAACTCGCCGGGGGCAATGCGGCGGAACAAGGCGGGGTCCAGCAGCCGCTATATGTCGCGCTGGTGACGTTGGAGGAAAGCATGGAAATGACGGGGGCCGTTCTATTCATCCGGGCGCTGCTGCTCTATATCGCCCAATGGTCACCATCACTGCGCGTGGAATTGCGGCTATCGTAGGGCGGGCTGTCTTGCGAGAATGAGAGGACGTGATCCAGGGAACGCTGCTCTGCACCGTACGCGATTGCCGCTCGCCGCTGACGCCCGGCGAAGGCGTGCTGCGCTGCCCGCGCGGGCATTGCTTCGATGTGGCGCGCAGCGGATATGTGAATCTGCTGCAGCCGCAGGATAAGCGGTCGAAGCAGCCGGGCGATTCGGCGCAAGCGGTGGAGGCGCGGCGCAGGCTGCATGAAGCGGGATTCAGCGCGGCGCTGCGGGATGCGATTGGTGCGATGCTGGGGGCGGGGGCGGAAGACCGGGTGCTCGATGCGGGTTGTGGCGAAGGTTTCTATCTCGGATCGCTGGCTTCGCGCACCGGCTTTGCGGCGCATGGAGTGGATCTGTCGGTGCCCGCCATCCAGAGTGCGGCGAAGCGCTATCCGCAGTGTGCCTGGGTGGTGGCCAATGCCGACCGGTTTCTTCCCTACCCCGACGGGTACTTCACACATCTGATGACGATCACCGCGCGATCGCATGGGGCGGAGTTCCGGCGAGTGCTGCAGGCGGGAGGCCGGCTGCTGGTGGCTGTGCCTTCGCCCGAAGACCTGATGGAATTACGAGGCCACGGCAAGGACCGGACTAAGCGCGTGGTGGAGGATTTTCGAGAACGCTTCCGGTTGGTTGAGCAGCAGCGGGCCACTACCGTGGCGGACTTGGAGCAGGGGGCTGTCGAGGATGTGCTGCACACCATCTACAGGCCGATGCGGACGCAGCCGGTGGAAGCGATGCGGGTAACGTTCAGCTTGGATTTGTTGGTGTTTGAGGCGGTGTAGGGGCACTGTGTCAAGCTGAGGGATTAGCCAATCAACTGCATCCAGTCGATATCCCTTCATTGGCAGAGCCTGTTGCAGGAGTAGATTGTTAGACTGGTGTTCTACCACCAAGCGCAATGTCCCTTTCCGCAGGCGCCAAACTCGGTCCCTACGAGATCCTCTCCCGTATCGGGGCAGGTGGCATGGGGGAAGTGTACAAGGCGCGCGATACGCGGCTCGACCGCTGGGTTGCGATTAAGGTACTGCCGGATCACATCGCCAGGCGCGAAGATCTGCGCGTCCGCTTTGAGCGCGAAGCGCGGGCGGTGGCTTCGCTGAATCATCCCAATATCTGCGTCATTCACGATATCGGCCCCGGCTACATGGTGATGGAGTTTATCGAGGGCGAAACCCTGGCGGCACGCATGGAAAGGGGCGCGCTGCCGCTCGATCAAGCGATCCAGTTTGCCGCACAGATCGGCAGTGCACTCGCCGCGGCGCACCGATCGGGGATCATACACAGAGACCTGAAACCGGGCAATGTGATCGTAACGGGGGAGGATCGCGTCAAGGTGCTCGACTTCGGCCTGGCAAAACGAATGGAGTCGGGAACGCCTGATCCAACCGACCCGGACGTCACGCTTGTCTCGCCGCTCACCTTGCCGGGGGTGGTTTATGGCACACCCGCCTACATGTCCCCGGAGCAGGCTTTGGGTGAGGAACTTGACCCGCGTAGCGATATCTTCTCTCTCGGTGCTGTCCTCTATCAGATGGTGACGGGGAAGCTTCCCTTCCCTGGCCCTGGTACGGTGGATGTTCTCCGCGCCGTGATCCATAAACCACACCGGCCGGTAGTTGCGCTGCGGCCCGAAGTGCCTGCGCGGTTGGCCAAGTTGATTGACCGTTGTCTCGATAAGAGCCGCCATGAGCGTCTTGCGTCGCTACAGGAAGCCTGCGACACACTGTCGGGCCTGGCGTTTGATCTGGCGGCGCCGAAATCGGACGTCACGGCTCTGGCGCTTCCGGCCGCCGCCGCCCCCACACCGGGTCCATCGGGAAAATACAAGGTCTTCGCTGGAATCGCCGCGGCCCTGGTGATTGCTTTTGCGGCAGCCTGGTATTCCGGTGCATTGCGGAGAGTCACTGGTACGGCGGGCCAGACAACTTCGGTCGACGGAGCTTCGCCGCTGGCGTTGTACCGCTCCGCGACAGAATTGCTTCGTCTCCACTATCGTGAAGGGAACGTGGACCGCGCGATTGAGCAGCTCCACGCAGCGCTGCGGCAAAAGTCACCGTATCCGCTGGCGGAGGCGCGGCTCAGCCTGGCGCTGTGGCGGAAGAACAGCGTCAGCCCGGATCCCAAATTACTGCGGCAAGCTCTCACGTACGCGGAGCAGGCAGTCAATGGCGAACCGCAGTTGGCTGTCGCTCACATCGCGCACGGGGCGGCGCTCGCAGCGTTGAATCGATCGGCTGAGGGCACGGCGGCGTACCAGCGGGCGCTCGCGCTGGACCCCGCCAATGCCGAATTGTTGTGGCGCATGGGTGACCTTGCCGCGGCCCGCAAGGACACGGAATCGGCGGAACAGTTGTTTGGCCGGGCGATAGCAGCCTCACCCAAAGATTGGGAGGGGTATGGAAGGCTGGGGTTTCTCGTTTTCCGGCAGGGCCGTTACGAAGAGGCACTGAAGGCCTATGACACGATGCGCCAACTCGTCCCGGATCACCCACGTGTTTACTCCAATCTTGCCGCTGCCTACCATCAGTTGGACCGTACGGATGAAGCTGCCGCGGCGTTGCAAAGCTCGCTGGAACTGTCGCCGAATGCCGCCACCTATTCGAATCTAGGCACGCTGCACTACTTTCAGGGGCGGTATCCGGAGGCCATGCGCGCCTTTGAGCGAGCGATCCAGCTCAACACCAACCGATATCTGTATTGGGGGAATCTTGCCGACGCCGCGCGGTTGAATCCTGGAAGCGAGCAGAAAGCGAAAGACAGCTATGTGCGCGCCATCCAAATGGTGAAGGATCATCTGGCGAATCGTCCGGACGATGTGGACGCCCGCAGCAGTCTGGCCCTCTACCTGGCCCGCAGCCGGCAGACACAAATCGCGCTGGAGGAGTTGGCGCAGATTCTGGCGCAGAAGAATCCAGGCGTTTCCACGCTGTACAAATCCGCACTGGTGGCCGAGCTTTCCGGACAGCGCGCAAAGGCATTGGATCTGATGGGGCGGGCGTTAGACGCGGGATATCCTCTGCGCGAAGTTCGGCGCGAGCCCGATTTCGTCCAACTGCGCGCCGACGCTCAATACCTCAAGCTGGCCGCTCGCTTTGAAAAATAATATTGACAATATATTCCGAGCTGGTGGTAGACTAGCCGTTTCCAAGCGGAAGAAATCGAGGAATGATAAGCATGATGTTTCGTGAGCACGGGCACCGTCGGACTGTATGGATGGCTGTCGCGGCGCTGTTGTTGACGGCGACGTTATTCGCCGCGCGGCGTTCCGTCACTATCGCAGTCGACGCGCAGAACCGGTTCAGTTACAGGGACGAGAATAACGGCGATGCCACTCGCATTCGTGTCAAGCGGAACGACACGGTCCGATTCGAGTGCCGGTCCGGCGCCTGCACTGTCGATTTTGGGAACCGGTCCCCGTTTGCGGGCGGGACGTTCTCCGCGCCGCGAGGTCAAGCTGTTGAGGCGGCCGTGCGCGGCAATGCGGCTTTCGGCGTGTATAAGTACACGGTGACGGTGCGCAATCCAGGCCAGCCGGACAGAGTGCAGGATCCGGAAGTCGAGATCGAACAGTAGAGGAAGACATCGCCCTTGCCCACGAATGGAACCGAAGCGGTGACGGAGCCGGACCCGGCGCCGGGCGATGTAGACACGACCTACACCTGCAATTTGCAGGCGATGGATAGAGATTTACCCCGGCGCTGCCGCCTGCAGCCTCGGTTTGAGCCCCAGTATTCGATCAGACAACTGACGGTAACCACTGCCGCGCAATGCTCCAGACGCCGCATTACTTCCGGCGGCGGGTGAGGCCGGCGCACATCAGTGCTGCGCCGATCATTGCCAGGGTCCCCGGTTCGGGACTGTCCACGGTCAGCGTGTCGGGACGCACGATGAAATCAATGATGTTGGTGGAAGCGTGATTGTTCGCACCGGTGTTCCAGCCCGAGCCGCCATTCCCGCTTGCCCCGCCCTGACCCAGCTTCAGGTAGAAATCGCCATAAACCGGGACACGGTTGGAGTCGAACTCGATCAGAAGCGGAAGCTGGTTGGAACCGGTGTTGGGATTGATCTGACCGGGAAAGCGGACGCCGAAGAAGCTACCGGGGAAAGAAGGGTTGCCGTTGGCACTGGTGTTGTTGCCGTAGACCAGGGTGGTGGAATCGACGGAAACGTTGTTGACCGTCACGTTGGTGACGCAGCCGTTCGAAGTGGTGCAGTTGTCGCTGGTGTCGAGGGCGAGATGGCTGACGCCCATCCCCGCTCCGGTGGTGCCGGTGAGCAGGTAGCTGTAGTGGTATCCGCCGCTAATGGGAGTGATGGTCCATTGTATTGTAAATGACACTCTATTTGCGAAATTAACTCCATTTCCGAAGCCACGATTTCCCGTTAATTCAGCCAGGGCCGAGGCGTCATAAGACGCCCCGAAGGCGCTGGTAGCTGCCATGACGGCGAGAAAAGCAGACACAAGTCCAGTAGATGCAAGCACTTTCAAGTTTCCCTCCGAGTCCGCGAAAACAATCTGGACTCAATTGTGATTTGGTGTACTTGCAGGTTATCGCTTACTGAAAAATCTTGAAATCGGTGCTTTTCCTAGTGTTTCAATTAGGTAATCGTAGAACTGAGGGAACGGTTCTACAACTCTGGTCCGGTGAGGGAAAGCAGGAAATACATACCGATGATGGTCTTGCCGTCCTGGATCTTACCTTGCTGGATCATCTGGTGGACAGTGGCGATGGGAAACCACTGGCGCACCAGGTTCTCTTCGCCGTGGTCCGGTTTGGCCTCGCCGGGAATGAGATCCTGGGCAAGAAAGATGCTCATCTTCTCCTGCTGGAAGCCGGGGCTGGGGTAGTAGGTGGTCAACCTGCGCCACTTACGGGCGCGGAAGCCCGTTTCCTCAATCAGCTCGCGCTTGGCTCCCTGGAGTGCGGTTTCGCCGGGATCGATCTTACCGGCCGGCAATTCCCACAGGGAGCGCAGGGCCGGATACCGGTACTGGCGGACGAGAAGAACGCGCTGCTGCTCATCGAGGGGAAGCGCGACGGTGGATCCGCCGTGCTCCACGACGATGCGCCGCATCTTGCCCTCACGGGGCGCGACCAGCCAGTTATCGGAGACAGTGAAAATGGGTGTTTCGAGGATTACCTTGCGGGAGAGCAGCTTCTTCACTGGGCTTTCTCCACTTCGACGGAGCCGAATTTCTCCACCACCTTGGTGATCTTGGCGGCGTCGCCCACCACCACGATCGCGGCATCCCTGGAGGTGAGGTACTTGGCCGCCACGCGCTGGATCTGGTCGGGCTCCACGGAGCGGATGCGGGTGACGTACTGCTCGAGGTATTCGAGGGGAGCGCCGGCGATGCGCAATGTCGAGAGCTGACTGGCCAACCCGCCCTGGCTTTCCAGGCCGATGACAAAGAAGCCGTTGAGGTAGTTCTTCACGTTGGTCAATTCCTGAGCGCCGACAGGCTCGGCGGCCATCTTGTCCATCTCGGCGAACAGCCCTTTCAGGGCCGGTTCCAGCACTTCCGGACGGACCTGGGTGATCGCCGAAAAATAGCCGCTATCACGGAAAGGCAGATGCATCGAGTTGGCCTGGTAGGCGAAGCCTTCCTTTTCGCGCAGGTTGAGGAACATGCGCGAGCTGGTGCCGCCGCCGAGAATCGTGTTGCCCACGATCAAGGGGAAGAAATCGGGGTTGGAGCGGGTGAGGGTGACATGGCCCGTCATGATATCCACCTGGGCGGAGCCGGGGCGGTCAATGACGACGAGTTTGCGCGCGGGTTTGGGGATGTCGCCGCCGGGCGGGGTGGGGACGGGTTTGTTGGTCCAGGATTCGAACCGCGCTTTCAGAAGCTCGAGAGTCTTGCTCTCCGGAGGGATCGCCCCGATCAGCACGAGAACGGAGTTGGCAGGGGTGAGCAGGCGGTCGCGGAAGGAGGTGAGGTCGGCGCGCGTAATCGCATTCACGGTCTGCGGGCTGGGCAGCGTTTTTGAATAGGGATGGGCCCCGAACAGCATGGAGCGTACCTTCTCGCTGGCCAGCGTCGAGGATTGCGAGCGCTGGAAAGCCAATTCCTGGGCGCGATTCTGCTTGCGCAGCTTGATCTCATCCTCAGGGAAATTGGCGTTACGGACCACGTCGGCCGTCAGATCGAGCAAAGCCGGAAGTTGCGCCGAGAGCACATTCCCACTCACGGTGAGCCCGTCGGCGGAACTGGAGGCATCGAGATTCGCTCCGATGTCGGCCAATTCCTCGGCAATTTGCCGGGAATTTCGCGTTGCGGTGCCTTCCTTCAACAAAGACGCGACCGTTTCACTCAATCCGGTCTTGTTGGGCGGATCAAAGCGCGACCCGGCAACAAAGCCCATGCGTAGCGTGACCAGCGGAAAGCGCTGATCGTCCACCAGCAGAATGGTGAGCCCGTTGCCCAGTTTGCGCTCCTTGATCTGGGGCAGCTTGAAGGGCTGCAGGGGAGGAGTTTCCGGAGGCTTCGATTGCCCCATCAGAGCCACGGCGGCGGCGAACAGGATGAACGGCTTCATTTCTTCTCCTCCTTCTTCGGGGCGGGGACAATGTCGAATACGGTTTGCTTCGCGGGAACGAAGTATTTGCGCGCGGCGGCGCGAATCTGCTCGGGAGTCACTTTGAGGAACTCGGCCAGTTCGGTGTTGATCAGCTCCGGCCTGCCGTCCAGCAGTTCGTAAAGAGCCAGCAGATTGGCGCGGGACATGGAGGACTGCAGCGACCGCACCCGCACGGATCGCAGCGTATTGCGCGCCCGCTCCAACTCCTTGGCGTCGACCAGCGTCTGCTTCAATTTCTCCATTTCCGCTTCGAATTCCGCGGTGACCTTCTTTGCGTCCACGGCCGGGTTGTAGGTGAAATTCACGGCATAGATGCCGGGATCCTTGTAGTCGAAGGCTTGCTGGTAGGGCCAGCCGAGGTTGGCTTCGACGCCGAGTACGGATTGCGTGCCCTTCACCATGGCCTGATACAGACGGCTGCTTTCTCCGCCCGTGATGACGATGTCGAGCATGGCAAGGGCGTAGTAATCGGGGGAACGCCGGGCCGGACCGGGATAACTGATGATGACGGCGGGAACGCGCGCCAGCGGATCGCGAAACACCTGCGCGCGCGGCTTGGTCTGCTCGGGTTCGGCCAGGTCCGGCGGCTTCGGCTGCGGCTGGGCTTTGAGGTTGCCGAAGTATTCGGAGATCAGCTTTTTGGCTTCGGGCACTTTGATGTCGCCGGCGATGGCGAGGACGGCATTGTTCGGGGCGTAGTGGGTGGCGAAGAACTTCGAGACGTCGTCCACCGTGGCGGCGTTCAGATCTTCAAACGAGCCGATGCTCGAATGGGAGTTGGACCAGTTTTCGAAGGCGAGGGCGGGAAAATCCTCGACGATGGCTTTGGCATAGGGTTGGTTATCGACGCTCAGCCGCCGCTCCTGTTTCACCGCCTCTTTCTGGTTGTCCAGATTGTCCTTGGTGATGGCCAGCGACCGCATGCGGTCCGCCTCGAGCCACAACGCCACGGCGAGTTTATTCGCGGGCAGCGTTTCGTAGTAATCGGTGTAATCGGGGTGAGTGCTTCCGTTCAGATTGCCCCCGTTCGATTCCACCATCTGGAAGTGCATCCCTTTCGGGGCGTTGGCCGAGCCCTGGAACATCATGTGTTCGAACAGGTGGGCAAAGCCGGAGCGGCCTTTCTCTTCGCTGCGTGAGCCCACGCCGTACACCAGGTACACGGTGACTACCGGCACTGAGGCGTCGGGGGCGAGAATGACCCGCAGTCCGTTCGGCAGTTTGTATTTTTCAAAAGCAATGTTCACTTCCGCGGCCGGAAGCGGCAGCAATGTGGAGAGCAAAAGGGGAAGCAGGGAAAGTTTCATTGAGTTGTCACTTCGATGCGAGCAGCGATTCGAACTGTTTGCGAGGCAATGTATTGATGACATCGTCGGGGGTCAGCCAGCCACGGCGGGCCATCGAGACTCCATAGGGCATGTTGTGCAGATGCTTGGGATGATGCGCGTCGGTGGAGATGACGAATTTTACGCCGTGGGCTTTGGCTTGGCGGATGAGCGGGGCGGAAACATCGAGGCGCTCCGGACTGGCGTTGATCTCCAGGCACACCTTGCGGCGGGCGCATTCCCTGGCGATTTTTTCAAAGTCGAAGGGGAAGCCATCGCGGTGCAGGAGGAGGCGTCCGGTGGGGTGGCCGATGGCCTTGATGTGCGGGCATTCGAGCGCCCGCAGCATGCGGTCCGTCATTTCCGCGGCTTCGAGGTTCATATGGCTGTGGACGCTGGCGACGACGAAGTCGAGTTCGGCGAGGGCATCGTTTTCGAGGTCCATGACGCCGTCGCGCTTGATGTCGCATTCGAGGCCGGAAAAGACGCGCAGCGGGAGCCCTTCGGCGTTCATCAACCGCACCTGGGCGGCGAACGCAACGGCGCGCTTTTCGTCAAGGCCGTTGGCCATGGCCAACGCCTTGGAATGATCGGTGATGGCGATGTATTCGTACCCCAACTCATGGGCCGCGGCGGCCATTTCCTGTAGGGACGCACGGCCGTCGGTTTCGGTAGTGTGCATGTGGAGGTCGCCGCGGATGTGGGAAAGAGTTAACAATTCCGGCAACCGGTGTTCGGCGGCGGCATCGATTTCGCCCTGGTTTTCGCGCATTTCCGGAGGGATCCAATCGAGGCCGAGCGCGGCGTAGATGCCTTCTTCCGTCTCTCCGGCTACCTGCTCATTGTTATCCAGCCGGAACAGCCCGTATTCGTTCAAGGTCAGGCCGAGCTTCAGCGCCCGGTTGCACAGATGGATATTGTGCTCCTTGCTGCCGGTGAAGTATTGCAGCGCCGCGCCGTAGCTGGCGCGCGGCAGGGCGCGGACGTCGACCTGGAGTCCTTCGAGACCGACGCGGGCGCTAGCTTTGTTTTCGCCGCGCACTAGCACATCATGCACTCGCGGATGCTTCACGAAGGCATCGAGCGCTTTTTCCGCTGCCGGGCCGGTCACCAGCAGATCGAGGTCGCCGACGGTTTCCTTCCCGCGGCGCATGCTGCCTGCCGGAGTGACGTCCTCAATCCCCGGGATCTCCTTGAAGAAGGCTGTTAGCTCGGTGGCGGTTGCGGTTGCGAAGCTGAGCAGGAAGCGGCCTGCGGAGTGGCGGTACTGCGCGATGGACCGCAGCACCTTCTCCTCGAGCTTTGCGCCCATCCGCGGGAGGGTTTGCAGTTTGTGCTCGCGGCACAGCCGTTCCAGGCCGTCGATGGTGCTGACGCGGAAGTGATTCCAGATGAGGGCGATGCTCTTCGGTCCGAGGCCCTGGATGCGGAGGAGTTCGAGGGCGGTGGGCGGATATCGCTCCAGCATTTCATCGCGGCGCTCAAAGGAACCGCGTTCGAGTATTTCTTTCAGTACAGCGGCTAAACCTTTGCCAATGCCGGGGATGTCGGTGACATGCTTTTCCGGATCGCGGAGGATATCTTCGATCCGCTCGGGGTATCCTTCGATGGCTGAGGCGCCATTGCGGTAGCTGCGGATGCGGAATCCGTCTTCCCCGGCAATCTCCATCAGATCGGCCGTTTCGGCCAGCATTTGGGCGTATTCCCGATTTTCCATGGGCGTGCTCTATTGATTGTAGCCGGGGGCGGTGGTTGGCTTCGCTATTTGCGGCTTGCCCGCCCTGACACATGCCGGCCGAATGAAGAAGGGCCGCGTTCGGCGGTTGCCATTGACGGCTCGGCCCGGGTGGTGGAGGTTATTCCGGGCAGTAGCCCCGCCGCGGAGCGCTCCATCGATGCCTATGCCCGCGATGCAGCGCAAGAGAAGCTGATCTGGCAGTCGCCGCTGGTGAATTTTCCGGGACGCTTACTCGTTGCCCCTGCGGGGCGCGCCGTCGTCGCCATGGATTTGTGGTGCGGCTCTGGCACAGACGCGCTGGTGTTCTACGGACCGTCGGGCAAGCTCCTGAAGAGATACGAACAAGCGGAAGGTGTTTTGATTCACCCCAGCGAGAGCGCCTGGATACAGCGTTCCGTCAGTTCCTTTTGGTGGAACAGAGGAGCATTCGGCCAGTTCACCGCGGGCGGGGAGTTCTTCTGGCTTTGGTTTCCGTGGGGACGCGTCATGATGTTCGATGCGGGAACGGGTGAGTTAGTGGATGAAAAGGCGCTTCGGTTGGACATGGAGCGTGGCCGGGGCATCATCCTGTCCACGGCCCAAGTGATGGCCAGGACGATCCGCTTCAGCAGCCGGAAGCCGATCCCTGGGGCAGGCTGAAGGGCACGTATTCGGTCACGTCGATCCGGCGTTATCCGGTGCGCCGCGCGGCCGCCGAGGAAATCCGCATCGCGTTTGGACATCCAGAGGCCGTTATTGAAGAACGCGTGTTGAGGTAAGAAGCTCCTCGCCTCTTGCGGGCTCACGCCAATCTGGGCGGGCTGCGGCGCGGGATTCCGAAAGGATCATCCACGCACTCTGATCGGCGGCTTGGCCTTCTCGCCAAGCCTTCTCTCCTGTCGAGTTGGGCGCCGCATTCTGCATCTTTTCGCTCCCTGTTGAAAAAAACGTCTCCGAATCCCGCTGGCTACTGGTGAAGATTGCCCACGGAGATTAGGAGCTTCTCATGCGTATTCTCACGTTTTTGGTATTGCAGCAAGTGGCCTTGGCCGCCGTTCCGCTGGAGTTTGAAGGGCACGAGGGCGCTTTCCTCGCCCGGGCCAGCGGCTATCAGGCCTACTTCGGCAAAGACGGCGTTTCGCTCACAAGCCGCGCGGATCAGATCCGCATGAGTTGGAGAGGCCGCGCCGTTGCCCCTGTAGGCGCACAGAAGCTTGCCGGTGTCTCGCATTATTTCAACGGCGGGAAAGAAGACTGGCGCACCGGCGTTCCGCACTACGCCCGTGTCCGTTACGAGGCCGTTCAAACCGGCATCGACCTGGAATTCCACCGCTCCGGTAACCAAATCGAGTTCGACTGGCTGGTGGCTCCCGGGGCGCACCCCGAGCAGATCGCCATGCGCTTCGACGGCGCAGCGGACGTCCGTATCGACGAAGCGGGCGACTTGATCCTCCAAACCGGCGCCACGTCCATCCGCCAAAAGCGTCCCGCCGCCTGGCAGATCGACAACGGAAGCAAACGGCTGGTGGGCGCCTCCTTCCAGATCGGAAGCAACGGCGAAGTGGGATTCGCCTTGGACAGCTACGACCCGGCACTCCCGCTGGTGATTGATCCGGTGATCGGATTTGGCACCTATGTCGGCGGCAACTCCATTGACGGCGTTACCGGCGTCGCGCTCGACACTCTTGGCAGGCCGGTGGTTGTCGGCCAAACCAATGGTTTCTGGTCTACCGGAACACCGTCCTATGGCGCCATTGCCAACGGCGTCACGCAAGCTTTCTTCTGTAAGTTGAACGAGAGCGGGTCGGCAATCGTCTTTTGCGGCTTCTTCGGTACAGACACCAATGCCAGTAATGTCGTCCTGGATGCAGCAAACCAGATCTACATCGTCGGCAGCACGAAGACCAATCTCCCGTTCGCCAGTGAAACCGTGCATGGCACTTCGAAGGATGGCTTTCTGGTGAAATTCAACAGCGCGGGATCCTCCCCACTGTGGGGCCACCTCTATGGGGGCGATTCGGACGATCAACTGTCTTCCGTCCAGGTCAGTAGCCTCGGTTATGTCTATATCGGCGGAGCGAACTACTCGGTCAGCGGATTCCCGTCCTGCAACAACCCGAATCAAGGGAGCACCAATGCGTTTGTGGCGCGGTTCACCACGGCGGGCGTGTCCTCTGGCTGCACCTTTATCCAAGCCGGCCAGGGGATCGGCATCGAGGTCAGAGGTATGGCTCTCACCAGTGACAATTACGTAATTGCCGCCGGGAACGCCTACTCTCCGGCTCTTTCGGCGGGCCAGAAGATCGGCCCCGGAGGCGGTGTCGCGGACGGATTCGTGGCCAAGATCTCCACCAATCTGGGAACCGTCCTCTGGATTCGGGCAATCGGAGGCGCCGACTACGATTACGCCCACGCGGTGACTACCGATGCCAGTGGCAACATCTATGTTGCCGGCCTGTCCCACTCCCCGGACTTCCCAATGCTCAACGCGCTGCAAGCGCCATCATCGGGAGACTTCGGTTTCTTATTCCGCCTTTCACCGGCCGGCGCTCTCACCTATTCGACGGCATTGCACGGGGGGAATTCCGACTTCGCCTGGGCTAACTCGATTGCCATTCGCGGCGAGAATATTTATGTCGGCGGGCGAACCAACTCTGCCACCTTCCCTGCCAATGCCACCAGTGCATGGACTCTCGGCTCCGTGTTCGGCCCCGGCCCCTTCCTCGTCAAGTTCCAGCCCGGGCTCTCGGGCATCCAGTACTCCGCCACAATGTTCGGCCCTCCGTACGGAACGTACGCCTATATGCCGTCCCGATTGGCAGTGAATGCGAGTGGCGCGTTTCTGACGGGCTCCCACAGGGTGGCCACAACCGCCGGCGCCCTCAAATCCGCTCTGGTTGGCGATAACGACGGGAATCTGGTAATGGTTGCGGAAACGGCCAACCTTCGTATCTCGGTGAAAGCCTACGCCGTCGTGCTCGGCCATGCCTCGCGCAAAATCACATACACCTTCACCGTGACCAACGACGGCCCCGATTGGGCGGACGGAGTCCGTGTCTGGCAAGCAACACCGTCGGGCACGACATTCTCTTCTGTCGCCGCGGCTTGCAACAACTCCAGTTTGATCAGCGTCAACTGTTCCCTCGGCGGGATTGCACCCGGCGCGAGCGTTAGTTTTGCCGCCGACTACCTGACCGCGGCCCTCCCCGGAACGGTGATCGGTTCGACGGCGAACGCATCCACGGAAACCTACGATCCGAACTCCGCGAATAATGTTTTCTATCTGAACGTCACCCTTCCGTGAGGGGCTCAATCGCTTTGAGGCGAGAGGCGGGACGCGAGAAAACGTGCGCGGTCACCGCTCGCGGCGATGTCCAAGTCGTCATGGAATGCAAACCGCGCGGTCCGGAGATGCATTCACGCTCATGCCGGGGCGCCAACTCAAACACGGCCGCGCGAAATCGCTGGTTGAAGGCTTGTCGGAGTCCGCAGTACTCACAGCGGTCTCCGGCTCGTCTGCGCACGCTCTCGCGAAGGGATTCTGCCTTCACGCCGCCAAGACGCGCCGCGCCTTCAATTTCAGAATTGCGATCAAGTCCGCGCCGTCGATCAAGGCCTCATATTCCGCGTCTTCGTCGGGCGAAAGTGCTCCTTCGTTTGCGAGCTTCGCCAAATAATCGACGCGCGCCTGCACATCAGCGGAAATCCGGAAATCAACAATTTGGCGCAATGCAGACGGATCCAGCGAAGAAGCCAGAGGACCCAAGAGGCTGCGCGGTCCGGAGATGCACTCACGCCCATCAGCGCCCCGTAACTGTGACCGGCAAATGCCAATCCGTTGGGGATTGGCGCCGGGGGGTTTGGTGATCCCGCGCATCCAGCAGCCCGTGTCTGAAGGCTCGAACAACCGCTTGCTGACGCGCGCGGCTAAGCAGAATCGGCAACTTGGAGTAACAGAGCGGTTCAAGACCCGGGCTTCTCGCGCGAGACTCACGAGTATTTCAACACCGACCCCGCAATGTGCCGCAGCCCATCCGCCAGGTTGTAATAATACGTCACCAGGACGCGCTTGCCGGGTAGGGCCACGGCCCAGGGATAGCCGAGGTCCGTCGTGCCGCCATCCTCGCGGATCACGAACTCCTCCGCCTTGGCGGCGTTCGAACACTCCGCGTCGAGAATCCGCGCACGAATCCCATAGGGCTTGTGGCGGTAGCCGTACACCAGTAGAACACGGTTGTCCTCCAGGCGGATGGCGTGATGCGGATGCCCCTGCCAGCCGAGATCCTGCCAGGGCTCGAAGCTTTTGCCTCCGTCGCGCGACCGGGCGAGCACGGTGTGATCCTCCATCCGCGCCGTGCGGATGAACGACACCAGATCGCCCTTCGGGGTCTCATAGATGCACGATTCGTTGAAATCGGCCTTGGCATCGGTGGCCACCGGGCACGAATACTTCCAGTTTCTGCCACCATCGGCCGAGGTCATGAGATGAACATCGGTGCGTGCCGCATCGCCGGGCTTCGGATAGGCAATCACCCAATGAAGCCGCCCGTCCTTGCCCTGATAAAGGGCTCCGCGGTTGTACACGGGAAGCGGCTTGCCGTAGGCGTTCTTGATGTCCCGTCCAGGCACGGGAGGCGGATATTCCGGGCCTGACCAGTGCTTGCCGCCATCGGTGGAACGCACCAGGTAGCCGCCCTGAAAAACAAACTGCTTCAACTCATAGCTACCGGCGGTCTTTGCTCCGGCTTCGCGATTGAGCCAGCTCCACAGATAGGACGCGCAAATCAGCGTGCCGTCGCGCAATTGCACCAGGCAGGGATCCTGCGACCCGCCGAGCGGATGCGCCGCAATCAGCTCGGGTTCCTTCGTCCAGTTCATGCCGCCATCGCGCGAGCGGACCAGCACCAGGTAGCTGTTGGAGTCGGTATGCGTATAGCGGCTCTCACCCAGCAGGCGGCGGTTCGGCGCACGGCGGAAGGCGAGCACCAATTCGCCATCCTTGCGCCGGACCACGGACGGAAACGCGCAGTAATACGCGTCGTCCTGATAGATAACGAGGTCTTTTTCCTTTTCCAGCGCGGCGCCGCGCGCCACTCCCGCCCCTAACACCAGGCCCATCGAAAACGTCCGTCGGTTCAAAGTGGACATGATCCTCCATGAGCCAGTCTCTCACGTTGGCTAAGACTGAATCAGCGAGGTTTGTCGCGAAAAATCTCACCACACCGTTTGAACGGTTGAAGTTCGAATCCGTCCGTCGCGGCTAATGACGGGTACGCCAAAATAAACAGCTGTTGCCGCAACAATGCGATCCGGCATGTCAGGGATTTCACTTCGTGCAATCTGGCGCATGGCGGCGACAATCTCGGCGTGAAACGGCGCTTCCTCGACGACACAATCCGGATCGGCCAAAGCTCCTCTCAGGTCGTCGTACACCGCCTCCTCAAGCCGGCCTTTTTCGATGAGATATACAATTTCGGCAAGACTGATGGGCGATATCACAATGGAATGACCGGCAGATGCCGCGTCCTCAATGAACCGAAGTGCCGGGACGGATAGCTTTGGGTTCTTCAGTACGTACCAAAGAACCGTATGAGTATCGGCAACTCCGGCAATCATTCGGAGTAATCCGCGAAGCCCCGTAACATCTCACGGCGATTGTCATCGATTTCTTCCGCTGAGGGACCCGGGCCATATTTCGCCAGGAGCCCATAAGCCGACTTCTTGGGTGAGGAGTGCTGCTTGGTTTCTTCTCTGGCAAGCCAGCCCAGCCAAGCCACCAGACCCAGCCCCTGCGCAGCCGCCTTCGCCTTCAGCAGGGCAGCCTGATCGTCCGGAAGTTCAATGACGGTCACTGGTGTGAACCTCTAACCTATATTCTCACATCATCCGAGAAGGCTAGGAACGCAAGACGGCGCAGCCACCTTCGCCTTCCACACGGCAGCAGGTTAAGAACGTAAAACCACAGCCCCATTCCGCAACTGCGCCGCCACGGCCTACGTCACACACCACAGCCAATCACGATGCCACGCCATATTCTTCTGGTCGAGGACGATCAGAACCTAGCCACCGTTCTTTGCGACACCTTACGCCATTCCGGATACAGTGTGGAACACACCTCGGACAGCCGCGTCGATCGCCTCGCCAGGCAGACGTACGATCTGCTGATACTCGATGTCCTGCTGCCGGATGGAGATGGCTTCGCCGTCTGCCGCCGTCTTCGCGGAGAAGGGGTTCAGACCCCGGTCATGATGCTCACTGGTTTGAATGATCCGGGGTCGATTGTGAAAGGGCTGGCCGAAGGCGCGGACGACTACGTGACGAAGCCTTTCGACCCCGCGGTGCTGCTGGCGCGGATTGAGGCCCTGCTGCGGCGGGAGGCGCTCTATCGCTCACAGAACATGGCTGGGTATCAATTTGGGGAAGTGACGGTTGATTTCCGGAAAGGTTTTGTCATTCGGAAGAATGTGCGATTGAGCTTGTCGGCGAAGGAACTGCATTTGATGCGCTACTTGATTTCGCGGCGTGGGGAGATATTGAGCCGGCATGAACTGTTACGCGAGGTATGGGGCTATTCCGACGCCATCACGCGCACGGTGGATGTTCATATCGCAGCCCTGCGCCAGAAGGTGGAAGAAAAGCCCCATCACCCGGCTTATATTGTTACGGTGCGAGGCGAGGGTTATCGCTTCGCGGGTTAGCGGCGGCCCCTACCGTGGAATCCGCCACCCCAGCCACGTCCGCCGCGGATGATCACGCCACCTCCGAAGTAGCTGGGTCCCCAGTAAGAGCCCCAGCCAGGACCCCAGTAGGTGGGACCCCAGTATCCGCCCCAATAGCCCGGATACCAGGCCGGAGCGGCACGGCGCTGCAGAGTGGGTGCACGGCGTTCCAGTTTCGGCTCGTAATCACCCTGCTCCACCGGTTGGAAGGCGCTCTGCGAACGCTCCGTGGAGATGGTGATTGGCTGCATGGTGCGGAAGGTCATGATGGCTTCGGGATAGATTTCGGTGGCCCGGCCGCGCGTCACCAGCACACCGATGACCGAAGCCGCGGCGCCGGCCGCTGCCCCGATCCCAGCCGCTGCTCCGCCGGCCGCCACTCCGCCGATGGCCGCGCCAAGACCGGTTGTCCCGGCAATGGCCGTGGCGTCGCGCCCCTTGGAGGTGCCGCCCGAATATTCCATCAATTGGGTGAGAATCGGAATCTGCCGGCCATCCACCAGACTCAGTTCGTTCAATTCAATGGCCAGCCGTGAGGTGCCCTTGGCCCGGCCCGCTTTGACCGCGTCGGCAACCCGCCCCGCAACGGTTTGACCGCGCCGCGCAACGACGAAGCCGTCGGCGATCAGCGGTTGAGACAGAGTGGCTGTAAAGGTATCCCCGGTCTGATTGGTATCGCTCGAAAGCGCCTGGTTGACGCGAATGGTGATGAAGCTGCCTGCCGGTAGAATCAACTGCGAAGGGGCAGCCGCGGGCGCCTGCGATTGCTCACCAAAACGGCGCCAGCCGCGATTGGTGGAGGGTGGCCGCTGGGCCTCATCATCCGGAGCAGCAGCGCTCGAGGGCGCCGGATCCGGGTCCGCCGGCGGTGCAGGAGGCGGTTCCTGTGCATAGGCTGAGGCAAGGAGCAGCCCCGCAACTAGCATCCTCATCCCAGCGCGTTGAGAACTCTTCGAAATCAAAGGTGCGAGGTTCATGCCTTGGATTATGCACGTCACATGCCAATTCGTATATCGTTGATAGGAAAAGGATAACCATGAGCACCGCAGCGGTGGTTTCAAGCCAGGATGGCCGAATTCCACCACCCGCGCCGGCGGTTGTGTCACACTGTACAGATGAACCGCGAGGGCACACAAACCAGCCACCGGCTGGATCCGCGGTGGCCGTATCGGGCCAATCCTGGTTTCTACGATGAAATCGTGGACCAGGCCGGAACAGTGCGCCCCCGATGGCGCTCGCTGGCCGGATCGCTGGTTTCCATCGGCCATGAGAGCCTGGCAAGGCGTTGGGAAGAAGGCCGCCGGCTGATCCATGAGCACGGCGTCACCTACAACGTCTATAACGATCCGAAAAGCAACGACCGGCCCTGGCCTGTCGATCCCGTGCCGATGCTGCTGGACGGCCAGGAATGGGCGCAGATCGAAGCGGCCATCGCGCAGCGCGCCACCCTGCTGAACGCCATCCTCGCCGATCTGTACGGGCCCCAATACCTCTTGCGGTCCGGCAAGCTGCCGGTGGAAACGGTTTTTCCCAATCCGCACTATCTGCGTCCCTGCCGCGACATCCAGGTTCCCGGTGGAGTCCATCTGCACGTCTATGCGGCGGACATCGCGCGCTCGCCGGACGGGCGCTGGTGGGTGATGGCTGACCGTGCACAGGCGCCTTCCGGAGCGGGTTATGCGCTGGAGAACCGCCTGGTCAGCTCACGGGTCATGCCCGATGTGTACCGCTCGATGAAGGTGCAGCGGCTGGCCGGGTTTTTCCAGAAATTCCGCGAGGCGTTGCTCGGCCTGGTGCGGCGCAACGTGGAGAATCCGCGCGTGGTGCTGCTCACTCCGGGGCCGTTTAACGAGACCTATTTCGAGCATGCCTTCCTCGCCCGCTATCTGGGCTACACGCTGGTGGAAGGCGGCGATCTTTCGGTTCACGACAACCGCGTCTATTTGAAGACGCTGGGCGGATTGCTGCCGGTGGACGTGATCATGCGGCGCCAGGACGACAACTTCTGCGATCCGCTGGAATTGAATGCCGATTCGATGCTGGGCGTGCCAGGGCTGGTGCAGGCCGTGCGCTCAGGCAACGTTGCCATGGCCAACGCGCTGGGGTCGGGACTGGTGGAAACCGCCACCTTGTCGGCGTTTCTCGAAGGGCTGTCGCGCCACATGCTCGGCGAAGAATTGAAAATGCCGAGCGTAGCCACCTGGTGGTGCGGGCACGACGGGCCGCGCAACTATGTGACCAACCATCTCGATCAATTGGTGGTGAAACCGTCGTTTCCGTCGATGGGATCGCACCCGGTGTTTGGTGAGCGGCTGAGTGCGGCGCAGCGGAAAGAGTTCGCGGCAAAGATTCAGGCCAACCCCACACACTATGTAGCCCAGGAACAGGTGGCGATTTCCACCGCTCCGGTATGGGATGACGGCCGGCTTGCCCCGCGGCACCTGGTGCTGCGCGTGTATGCGGTGGCGAGCAACGGCTCCTATGCAGTGATGCCGGGCGGGTTGACGCGAGTGACCTCGTCGCTCGAAACACTGGTGGTATCGATGCAGCACGGCGGCGGAAGCAAGGATACCTGGGTGCTGGCCGAGCAGGAGCCGCAGCAGATTACGCTGCTGCAGCCGCGGGTGAATACGCTCGAAATCAGCCGCGCCACCTTCGATCTGCCCAGCCGCGTGGCCGACAACCTGTACTGGCTGGGGCGTTATACCGAGCGTGTGGAATCGGCGGTGCGCATTGTGCGGACCCTGCTGCTGCGCCTGTTCCAGGAAACGGGGCCGACGCTTTCCCAGGCCGGGCAGGCCGCGGTTCCGGTGCTGCAGGCGCTGGGCTACCTGACGCTGGCGCCGGGCGGAGCGCTGCCATCGCCGGCGCAATGGGAACGCGAGATTCTGAACCTGGTGTTCGATTCGGAAACGCGCTCCAGCCTGGCGTTCAACGTCCATCACGTGCGGCGGCTGGCGTGGCTGTTGCGCGATCGCATTTCCGCCGATGCCTGGCGGATCCTGAATCAATTGGACCAGCAGTTTTCGGGAAAGGCTCCGCCCGAGGCCCTGCAGGTGAACGCCGCGCAGGACCGGCTGAATCACGCGGTAATCACCTTATCCGCCTTCAGCGGCATGGTGATGGAGAGCATGACGCACGGCGATGGCTGGCGCTTTCTCGACATCGGGCGCCGCCTGGAGCGCGGCCTGCAGATGACCGAACTGCTGCGCCACGGACTGGCCAATGTCGCCGATTCGGACGCGGCCGGATTGCAGATGCTGCTGGAGATTGCCGATTGCTCCATCACCTACCGTTCGCGCTACCTGAACTCGATGCAGATGGAGCTGGTGCTGGATCTTCTGCTGCTCGATGAAGCAAATCCACGTTCCGTGGCGTATCAATTCGGGCAATTACGGCGGCATATCGAACAATTACCGGAAAGTCAGATATTGGCACGGCGCCCGGCCGAGGCGCGCATCGCCCTCGATCTGCTGTCGACGGTGCAACTGGCGAACGTGCAGGAACTGGCGAAGTCCGATGCGCAGGGCAAGCGGCAGGCGCTGGAATCGCTGCTTTCACGGCTCAGCTTTGAGCTGCGCAACCTCTCGGAGACACTCTCTCGGCGCTATTTGAGCCACTCGGTGGCATCGCGGAGGCTGGTGGCGCCATGATTCTCGAATCGACGCATACGACGACGTATATTTACAGCCAGCCGGCGGTGAATTGCCACACGGAAGTGCATCTGCATCCGCGCGCGGCCAATGGCCAAAAGCTGTTGGATCACCGGCTGACGATTACTCCGGAGCCCGATTTTACTTCTTCGCGAGTCGATTGTTTCGGCAACCACGTGAGCTATTTTTCGATTCACGAGCCGCACACGACGGTGACGATCACGTCCCGCAGCAAGGTGGAGATTACGGCTTCCTCGGCGCCGCTGGCGGCGCTCGAATGGGAGAGTGTCCGCGATCTGCTGAAGGTGCACGCCAGCGCGGAGGAGTTCGAAGCCTGCGAGTTCGTCTTCCCTTCCCCGCACGTGCAGATCGGGGCGGCCTATGCGGCCTATGCCGCGCCGAGTTTCCCGGAAGGCAAGCCGCTTTCGGAAGCGGTGGCGGATTTGTCGGAGCGGATTTTCAAAGAGTTTCAATACGACCAGCGCGCGACCACGGTCACGACGCCGGTGGAGCAGGTGTTGCGGGAAAAGCGCGGCGTGTGCCAGGATTTCGCCCATCTCATGATCGCCTGTCTGCGTTCGCTGGGATTAGCGGCTCGTTACGTCAGCGGTTATTTGCAGAGCGGCGAAGGCTCCATCGGGGCCGAGGCGTCGCACGCGTGGGTGTCGGTATTCAGCCCCGGCCACGGGTGGATCGACATTGATCCGACGAACAACGTGCATCCTTGCGGCAAACACGTCACCGTGGCCTGGGGCCGCGATTACTCCGATGTCACGCCGGTAAAGGGCGTGGCGCTGGGAGGCGGCGATCAATTGATTGATGTGGCCGTCTCCGTGCGCCCGGCCTGACTTCAAAACAGCAGTTTCCATCCCCCCACGGCCCAAGCCTTCGGCACGCGGAAGCCATCTTCATACCACGTCTGATTGAGCACGTTGTCCACGCGAGTGAAGAACTGCATCCGCCAGCGGTCGGTGAGCGGAAGAGTATACGCCGCGGCAATATCGAGTTTGCGTGCGCCATCGAAAAGGAAGCCGCGGGTGCCTGTGCCCGCAAACAGCGGAGTGATGGATTGGCCGCTCCAGGCAAGGTCGCCGGTGATTTCGAAGCGGCTGCCGATGCGTTGCGTCACCAGCCATGTGCCCATGTTCTTCGGCACGCGCGGCGAATAGAGGAAGCCTTCCACGAAAACGGAATTGCGTTGCTGCGAGCGCGTGTGCGTGTAGGAAGCCATCATGCGCGTCGTGCGGGTGAGAGCCGCCTCCCCGCTCACTTCCACTCCTCGGGCCAGTGCGCCGCGCATGTTGCGGTAGCCGCTGAAGCGCCCGAAAGGATCGGCGCCGAGCAGCGCACCAAACCCCACTACATTCTGCAACTGCGTGTAGAAATACGTCGCGCTGGCGCGCACTTTCGAACCCATGAAATACTGATCGAAACCGGCATCCATGGAGAGGGCGCGCTCCGGGCTGAGGCGCGGATCGCCGAGTGCGGAGAACATGCCGCTGAAGAAATAAGTGCCGAAGCGCTCATAGAGCGCCGGGGCCCGGTACGCATTGCCACCGTGGGCGCGGAACTTGGTTCCCGGACGCAGCAGATAGGCGATGGCGATATCGCCGGTCAGCGCATCGGGCGGCGCGGCGAAGCGATTGATGTCGTAGGCAGGCACACCGCCTTCAAACTCCGGCTGGCGCAAGGAAAAGCGCTGCCAGCGCCCGGAGAGCGAAACCAGCAGGCGGCTGTCGAGGAGGCGCAATTGATCCTGCGCAAACACACTGCTCGATCGCTGGCGGACCGCGGTTCGGGCGAAGATGCGCCGTGCGACGACTGGGTTTTCGTCGCGCGAGATATTCTCGTATTTCTCCAACTCAAATTCATAGCCTGCGCTGATCAACTGATGGCGGCCGAGGCTCGAGTCGATGCGCGCCTGCAGGTTGTGGATGTCGCCATCAAACACGGCGGAGTTATTGAAGGCGGGGGGAAAGCGGAAGCCGCCAGGGCCGTCGCGGTTGTCGCGCGAGGTGGTGAGTCCCTGATAGCCGAGCCGCACAGTAGTGCCAGGGCGCAATTCCTGAAGGAACGAAACGAGCCCCGAAAACTGCTTTCCGGCCCGCCGCGCATCGGGATCATTGAGCCCGGTGATGAAGGTTCTTCCGGGCGCCGCGTCGATCAGCCCGAAGGACGGGAGACTGGCCGTTGCCCCTGCGTAGGGAGAGGAGTTGAGCTGACTGAACGTGTCGGTGGCCCAGAAGCGCGCGCTGAGGCGCGATTGCGGAGTGAACAGATACTGCGTGGAGCCCTGCAGGCTGGAGTTCCGGGCGCGGTCATCGCCATCGACACCGCGCGTCACATTCATGTGAGCAACGCCGGCCGAGAATTGCAGCTTATCCTTGGCCGCGCTGCCGCTCATGCGGGCCAGGCCGCGAAAGAAACCGAGTCCTCCGCCTTCGGTGGCGATTTCGCCGTGAAGCGGACCGCCACCCTGATCGGTCACAATCTGGATCACTCCTCCGATGGCGTGAGATCCATATAGTGACGAACCGGAACCGCGCAGCACCTCAACGCGGGCGGGATCCACCACCAGCAGATCGCCGAGGAAAGCCGTGGCATCGCCTTGCGGCGATCCGGCGTCACGCAGGCGGAAGCCGTCGATCACTACCGCGGTGTCGAAGGAACGAAGGCCGCGGGTGTGGATCTGGGTGAATGCGCCGGGGCCGCCTAATTGCTGCACACGCATGCCGGGGGTTTGCCGCAGCACTTCCGCAATCGAGAACTCGCCACGCCGTTCGATATCGGCGAGATCGGTGGAGTCCAGGGCCTTGGCCGTGGAATCGACAGACAGAGGCGTGCCGGAAGCAGTGACGACGACACGTTGCGGCAGCGCGTCCAGTTCCAGAACCAGGTCGAGCGAAGCATTGGCGCCCGCTTCGAGGCGCACCAGGCGTGGCGGCCCGCCGCCGAAGCCGTAGGCTCGCGCCTCCACCAGGTAATCGCCTGGCGTCAGGTTAGCGAAGACGAACTCGCCGGTGGCGGAGGTTTGCGTCTTGCGTGTCAGGTTGTTGTTGGCACTGTGAAGCTGAATCCAGCCCTGCGCGATGGCAGCGTGTGCCGGGTCTTTCAGGGTGCCGCGGATTTCCTCCGCGCACACACCGAGTGTGAGTGTGAGTAGTGAAAAGAGAATGCGTCGCATCCTTCCCCTCGAAGGCGCTCGTAAGCGAGATTCCGCGAGTTGATCGCGGAGCCGTAGGCAGGTCTTCGGACTTCCAGGCGGATGATGCGAGCCTACTTGCTGCCGCTTCCCAGCGCCTTTGGGGCGCCAGTGCGATAGTGCAGCTTTCGTTCCTGGTTACCGCTGCGGGGCAGTCCCGGATTCTCACCGGGTTCCCTCTTTCGACGCCACCCTATGGCGGCGTACCACACGACTTCTCAAGTGTGGACGGTTTGCGAGCTTGAGTCAAGAGCCCGGTTCACAGGCGTACAACCGGTTGGCGGCGCGAAAGCTCTCCAGCCGCGAGTAGTGATACACGCGCGCCACTTCCCTTCCCGCTTCGGCAATGGGCGTCGGCCCTTCAATCACAAAATCCGCGCTGCCCGGCGCATTGAACGCCACAAACGCCAGGCTCAGCGACTCCGCCATCCGGGCGTGGCGCCGCGACAAGTCGGGAAAAGCCACCGGCCCGGTGTCCACCTGGTACAAATCGCGGCCATCGTGGATATTCATCGTTTTCACGGGGTATTCGATGATCGCCCGGAGCTTTGTTCGCGCATCTGAAATCTCGGTCTGCGCGACAATCGGCACAGCGGAATCTGTCGCCTCGCGAATCTCCTTATTTGACCGCAGCAGGCGCACCGCGCGCGGGCGGACCAGTTTGTACACCTGCCCTTCCCACATCTCGGCCGACTTGCGAACCTGGCGGTAATCCGCGTTGAGCCACGCCTTGCGCCGGAAAATCACGCCGTCTTCGGGGCCGAAAATCGGCAGAAAATCGTAGTTATCCTTATGGAAAAGATCCTTCGGCGCGAACGTATTCTCGCTTTTGCAGGAGGCGCACTGGTAATAATCCACGGGCGCCGCGCCGTCCCCGTCCACAATCCGTGTCCGCGACTCGATCCAGAAGCGCACCCGGTTTTCCGCCCACTTGCCCTGCAGAAAAGAACGCCCGTAATCGAGCGGCTCCATGGCCGCCGGCGCCGCTGCCGATCCGGCCCCACCACCAGCGAGCATCGCTGCTCCCGGCCCCGCATGCAAAAACCGGCGACGATTCATTCCATACCCTCCTCGATGAAGAATCATCGCACACCGGCGCGCCAGTCAGTAATTCCACACCGCATTGGGGTCGAAGCGCTCCAACCGCCTTCGCAAGGCTGCCCGGTTGCGTGCCACCACATCGGCGTTCTTATTCCGCCAATCGAGATCCTCCACGGGCTTGCCCATGCGCGCCAACGCCAGATACCAGCGTTCCCGGTCATTCCAATTGTGGAGCAGCGGCGACCTGGCTTCGTTCACCATCGCATCCACTTCCGCAATCGCACTCTTCGCCTTCGGTCCCAGCGTGGCAAACGCAAGCGACACCGCGCGCATCACCCAGATCCGCTGGGCCAACGGCAGGCTTCGGTCACTGCGCAGGATTTCGAGCAGCGCCGGCACAGCGGCGTCCCCTCTGTCAGCCACGCGCACGATCAGCGGATAGGCGTCGGCCCGCAAATCCGAGCGCTCCAGAATCGCACTTTCCTCCGCGGTGGGTTCCGCAAACGTACCATCGGGCATGCGGGCAAGAAGCTTTGCCAACCGCGTGCGCAGCGGCGGCGGCGTCCCCGCATGCCGAATGCGCGACGCCAGTGCCGCGCGCAACTCGGGGGCGACTTTCGATTCGTAACCCTCGTAAAGCGCGCCCGGCAAGGCAATGCGTCCATCGGCAATGACTCGGCTGAGCACGGTAAGCTGCTCGCGCGGAACCGGCTGCGACCAGTCGACGGTGGGCAGCCACAGTGCCGCCAATCCCAGATCGGGATCATCCGCGGCCAACTTCGGATTGCCCGCCGCCCGGTACAAGCGCTCAAGCAACGCAGCAATCGCCCCGCGCTTCACCTGGGGAGGCGCCAGCGTAGTCAGACGGAATAGCTCCGCAACCGGCTCCAATTGCGTGTATTCCACCGTGTTGCGCAATCTGTCCCGGGCCAATCCCACACGAAAGCTCTCCAACGCCCCATGGCCATCAAAGCGCAAGGGAGCGGAAAGGGCGCTTCCGGTCACCACGGAGCGCCGCGCCAGCGCCCTGCCATTCCGATCGAGGATCTCCAGCCTCGAAATCGACACCTCATTTCGGCTTCGCCTTTCTTCGATGACGCGTATCGTCATCTCGGCTTCGCCGTTTTCCAACGCACTCACCAGCTTCTCGCGCGATGCCAGGCGAAGGCCCCAGGCTGCCGCCACGGCCTGCTGATCCTTTTTCATTGCCGCCAGCTTTACCCGAACGTTACGCTCCTCGCGCTCCTGTTCTTGCGGCACTTCCTGAAGAATGCTCTCCGGGTTCCACAGCGTTGCTCCACCGGTTCTGTCCCCCTCGGCCCGTGGCGTCAGACGAAAGGTGTGGTGCGCCACGCTCACGCTTTCCACTCCTGGAGTATCGAGCAACAAGGCGCAGAGCGCTTTGCACCGGCCCTTTTCGTTATCCCGCGAGCGCAATTCCGGCGGCAATTCCAAACGAATGGATCCTGCCAGGCGCAGCGGCGAGGCCGGCACAACATCCGCCAGATTGGCGCGCGCAAATGAGCGCCGTCCGGCCATTGCCCACGGCTGCGCCATCAACCATCCGAGCATCAGCGCCGCCGCCGCGGCCGCCGCACTCCGCACTGCTTCCGGCCGTAGCGCGAGAAAATGCCGCACGAACAGGAACAGCACAGAGTAAAGGAAGACGGTCGGCGCGGCCAGCAGGATCAGCCCGGGCACAATCAGCATCAACCCAAACGCAACGGCGCCCGGCGCCGCCAGAGCGATGAGCGCCAGCAGCCCCCAGCCCATCAACCAGTACTTTGTCTTCATCTCCCGATCTATCGGCAGAGCACCGCGGGTTGTTCAACGGCAATCGCAACCTGCGGCTGCCTGCTCCCTCCCTGGTAAACTAGAAGGCAATGTCCCCATTGCGTCAAGCGGTCTGCAACGAAATCTACCAGGGGTGGGATTTCGCCGAATCCTGCCGTTCCATGAAGAAGCTCGGCTATTCCGGCATTGAAATCGCGCCCTTCACACTCGCGGAAGATCCCGCCGGCATCAGCCCCTCGCGCCGCAAGGAACTGGTTTCCATCATGGCCGGCGAGGGAATGGAATTCGTTGGGCTGCACTGGCTGATGGTCGCCCCGAAGGGACTGCACGTCACCACGCCCGACAACGCCCTCAGGGAAAAGAGCTGGCTCCACATCCGCAACCTGGTGGATCTTTGTGCCGACCTCGGCCCCAACGGGGTGATGGTGTTTGGATCCCCCTTCCAGCGCGGCACCACCGGCGGGGCCACGCGCCAGGAAGCCACCGCGCGCTACACGGACGGGCTCGCCGCCGTCGCCCCTCATGCCGCCGAGCGCGGCGTCCGCATCCTGGTGGAGGCTCTGCCCTCCGCGCAGTGCGACGTGGTCCAATCCCTGGAAGAGGCCGCCGGCATCGTGCAACAAATCGACTCGCCCGGCGTTCGCACCATGTTCGACACCCACAACGCGGTGGAAGAAGTGGAGCCCCATGCGGTCCTGGTGGAGCGCTACTACGACCTCATCCACCACGTGCACGTCAACGAAATGGACGGCAAACACTGCGGCAAAGGCGATTACGATTTCAAGCCCGTGCTCGCCACCCTGCTTCGCCGCAACTATCAGCGCTGGGTATCGCTGGAAGCCTTTGATTTCTCCTTTGGCTCGGAAAATATCGCCGGCGAATCGCTCCGCTATTTAGAACAGGAAATCGCAAAAATCACGTTATGAAAAAAATTGTTGTTACTGGCGGCGCCGGATTTATCGGCTCCTCCCTGGTCCGAGCCCTGCTCGCCGGCGGTGACGCGCATGTCATCGCCCTCGATAACCTCTCCTCCGGCAAGCGCGAGAATCTGGAAGGCGTCGCTGGCTCCTGGGAACTCGCCGTCGCCGACATCCGCGACTACGAGGCCATTGCTCCGGTCATCGCGGGCGCTGACCGAGTCTTCCACCTTGCCGCCATCCCTTCCGTCCCGCGCTCCATCGCCGACCCCATCCCATCCCATCAGGTCAACACCGACGGGATGTTCCAGGTCTTCCGGGCCTGCCATGCGGGCGCCGTGCGCCGCGTCGTTTACGCCGCTTCTTCTTCCGCCTATGGCGACACCGAAGTGCTGCCCAAGGTGGAAACCATGAAGCCCAATCCGCTCTCGCCCTACGCCGCCCAAAAGCTGATGGGCGAATACTACGCATCCGTCTTCCATCACTGCTTCAACCTCGAAACCGTTTCACTCCGTTTCTTCAATGTGTACGGTCCCCGCCAGGATCCATCGAGCCCTTATTCGGGCGTGCTGTCGATTTTTAATAAGTGCATCGTGGAAGGCGTCAGCCCCACCATCTATGGTGACGGTGAACAATCGCGCGACTTCACCTTCGTCACCGATGTCGCCGATCTCTGCATCAAAGCCTCGCTCGCCGGCTCCCACGTCTGCGGCCAGGTTTACAATGCAGGCAACGGCAATCGCTATACGTTGAACATGGTTTGGGAAACGCTGCAGCGAATTGAAGGAGTCACCCTCCCGGCCAAGTACGGCCCGCCGCGCGCGGGGGATGTGCGTGATTCGCAGGCCGACACCACGGCCGCCGTGCGCGACCTGGGCCACGCTCCGAGAGTGTCACTCGAAGAAGGACTGCGCGAAACGCTTCGCTGGTTCCGCTCCACCCAATAATCGGTGTATCCTGATCATCGAAAGGATTCTCCCTTCGATGCGCCGATCCCTGTTGCTCACATTCTTCACGCTTTATGCATTCGCTGCCGATACACCCGGCGAATGGCAACTGACGTTCTCCCCCATCGCCAAGAACCTCGACAACAACGACAATTTTTCCCGCGACAATCGCTTCCTGGTCTACGATACCCGCGACACCTTCGGCACCGGCATCGGCAACTCCACCAGCATCATGAAGGTGTCGATCACCACGGGCCTGGAGAATTACCTCTACCTGCCGCAGTCCGTCTATGGCGCCCAATCCGCGCCTGGCCTTGGCGCGGCCTCCTGGGGCTCCACCAACGACGACATCGCCTTCATCCACGGCCCGCTGCTTAGCGAAACCCCACAACTGGGCTTTTACACCGCCACGAACCGCAAAGGTGGAGTCGTCACCGGCGACGGCGCGGGCGACATCCGATTCCTCGATTGCCGCGACATCACCAACGAAATCACCACTCCAGGAGCCCACCGCGGCGGCTCGCATCGCCATGAGTACACCGCCGACGGCAAGCGCGTCGGCTTCACCTACGATGATCAATTGCTCACCGCCTACGGCCGGAACATCGGCTTCATGCTGCCCCACGCGAAAGCGCCCTGCGGCGCATCGCACTACGTTGCCCTGCTTATCCCCGTCGTGCCTCCGGCCCAATCGAAGCCCGGTGACCTGGAGCGTGCCGCCGACGATTCCTGGGTCGGCGCAAAGGGTCTGATGCGCGCCTTCATCGGCAACGTCAAAGAGGAGAACGGCACGGTAATGAGTTCCCTATTTGTCGTCGATATTCCCGAAAATGTCGATATCACCACGGCGGATTCCGGCACCCGCACCCGCTATCCTTCCGCGCCACGAGGCGTTGCCATTCGCCGTCTGACCCGCACTCCCGCGGCAGGCATCGTGCGCGGCTCGCTCGACGGCACGCGCATCGGCTACTTCGCCAACGACAGCCGCAACATCCGCCAGGTGTTCCTCATCGATTCCCAAGGCTCGGATCAGCACCCCGATCCCGCCATGCGCCCGGTTCAAGCGACCAACCTCGATATCAGCGCCAGTGGCGGACTTCGCTGGCACCCGTCAGGCAACTCCATTGCCGTGCTGAGCGACAACGGCGTGGTGGCAGTGTGCGTGAAACCCGGACCGCAGTTCGGGAAATCCGTGTGGCTCACTCCGCACGGCACGGCCATGCCTGCCGCCGAAGCGCTGGTCTGGTCCCGCGACGGCAAACTGCTCGCCTTCAACCGCCGCGTGCCCACTTATGATGCAACCGGCAAACTGGTGAAGGACGCCGGCAACAACGATTTCAAGCAAATCTTTCTCACGGCTTTCCCCGATGAGAACGGCAACGGCATCGCGGATTCCATCGAATAGCCGATCGGAAGGCTAAGGCAACCCGCACACGCACTTTGCCAGAGGAGTGGCAATCAGCAAAACACTTCCTGCGTTCACACCTGCCTTTGCCGCCGCAGCAGGAGAAGACCCAAGCCAGCTGTCAGCAAGATTCCCGTGGCCGGCTCCGGAGTGTCCAGGTCGGGTGTCAGTGAAAGTTCGAAGCTTGGCCCATAGTAGCCTCCAAAGAGTGAGAACGTTTCTGTGGGGAAAGTGAGCGACGAAACGGCGATGGCGGCGCGCAAAGAGTCATAAGTGATGGCGGGATCGAAGGTCTGGCTGGTCACATTGCTGTCCCGAAAGAACACATCGCTGCCACCTGCGAAGTATGCGCCAATCGTGTAGGTGCCCGGTGCGAGAAAAACACTGCTGATGGAGGCCAACCGGAACTGATTGTTAACGTCCAGAGGGGATCCGGTTCCGGCCAAAACAGTGGCTGAGGCAAGCAGTGATCCGCTATTGTCCCACAACCCAACCGGGTGGGCAGTCACGAGACCGTCGGCGTCGAAGTCGAACACCCCCAAAGCAGTCACCCAGATCCCGCCCCCGGCAACGACATTGAATCGCCAGCCGCGCATGGAACCCGGGGAACCGCCTTCGCCTAACCCGCTCCCATTCACAATTGCCGAAACGGCGGGAGTAGCTTGCAGAGGGATGGTACCGAGGGCAAGCAAAGAAATGATCAAGAGAGAGCGCAAAAGTGTAGTTCTCCAATTCGAATTAATGCATTAAACAATATCATAACGATTTCTGGTAATCAACTCACGCAAACGGGTCAAGATCCCCGGCTTGGGTAGCCGCGTCGAGCGGCTTCCGGTTGTGCGGGAGCAATCGACTATGCGATGCACGGGGTGCTGCCCGGGCCGATCATGCCATCGCGGTTGGCGCGCTCGGTAGCGCCATTGTCTGTCAAACCCGGCCCGCTCTCCGGCAAACCGGTCTGGCTCACCCCGCACGGCGCCGGAAACCCTGCCGCTGACGCCCTTGTCTGCAACGTCTTAACCGATTCGTTGCCGCCGCAGCATCATCGCGAGCGCACCCACGCCCAGCAACACCCACGTTGCCGGCTCGGGTACATCGCCCAGAGTCTCGTACGCCACAATCGCCTTGCTGCCCGAATCGACCGCACCTCGGAAAAGCACGGTGCCGCCGGAAACCTGCGAGGACGACGTATGGTAAAAGGTGGTGATTCCGGCCGTGAACGGATCCGGCTCCACCTGCGAAAGAAATGGCGACGCTGGATCTAAATTGTCCGGTACGATGCTCATCCCACTTCCCAGTCCCGCCAGTAGCCCGTTGATCGCGCTATTTGCCGTGGCGAAGAGAGGAGCGTTATTGTCTCCCACCAGAAACACCGTCCCACCGCCGCTCAAGAATCCGCTAATTGCCGCAATTTCCCCGGCGCTAAAGGCATCATCGGGCAACACGGCGATGAACAAATCAATGCCCGTCAACGCCACCCCAGTCACCGCGCCTGGGAGCGAGGTTACTGTCGCGCCCTGTCCGCTGTAGAAACTGGTCAGCGGTATGTTTCCCAATGAGCCGAGGCTCGAGTCGAGAAGCATGACGTTCGTTCGCCCGCCCAAAATATTGGCGAGGAAGACATCGTTGTCATTCGGCTCCGGGGCGCTTACCCCCGGCACCAAATTGATATCGCCGGACACAAACAGTGTCCCGCCATAAATGTTGCTGGTTGCCGCCGAGATCAGCACCAGCAAAAGAAAGAGTTTGCGCATCCGGACATCCTATCCGATCACAAATTCAATCGCAAGGAAATCAATACCTCCAATCGATCAGCCCGCACCCAGCAACTCGAAGCCACCCTAAATCACGGCTCCGCCACAGCTCGACCCCTGTCCAGCCGTGCACCCATAGCAATGTTTCCCCGTCACGATGCGCCGGCTCCGCAACAGGTCCGCATCGAAATCCCGGATATGCCGTGGCGCCCCATACCCCACCGGCATCTCCAGCATCTGGTTGAAGTCGCAGTCATACAGCGTTCCGTCCCAACCCACGGAGATCATGTCCCGGCACATCACGCCGCGGGCTGCCTCGTGATGAAACGCACCTGCCAGCTTCTCCATATACGCCTCATACCGGCCGGCCTGCACCAGGCTGCCCAAAAAACGGCTGATGGGCATGTTCGCCATCACATACAAGGAATGAAACGACACTCCATGCCGCGCCCCAAGCTCCCGCCGGTAATCCGCTTCCAACCCCGCCTGTGCCGGAGGCAGCGACGGCCCCGCAGGGTTATAAACGAGATTCAACCGCAGTGGCGACCCCGGCATTCCGTACCCGGCCGCGTTCAATCGACGCAAAGCCTCGATCGACTTCGCATACACGCCTTCGCCGCGCTGTCCGTCGACATTCGACTCCAGGTAGCAAGGCAGGCTCGCGACAATCTCCACCTGATGCGACGCCAGAAACTCGAGCAGGTCAGCCTGCGAGGGAACCAGCAGTATGGTCAGATTGCACCGGTCCATCACCCGCCGCCCCAGTTTGCGGGCCTCCGTCACCAGGTAGCGGAACTGGGCGCACAACTCCGGCGCTCCCCCGGTAATGTCCACCACCGGAATATCGGTCCGCCGCAGCACATCGATGCACAGCTCGGCCGTTTCGCGAGTCATCGTCTCGCGACGCTCCGGACCCGCGTCCACATGGCAATGCGCGCAGCGCTGGTTGCACACCTTGCCCACGTTGATCTGCAACACGCCGATCCCCGTGGCCTCCAGCGGCCCGCCCAGCGTCGCCTCAAACTCTTTGATTGCGCCTATCGAAACCATACAGCCGGTATGCCGTCCGTCCCAGTATCCATTCCTTGTCTTCCGCCGTGAAGAACGGAATCACTTCCTTCATAATGACGTACTCAAAGAAGTTCGCCCAGATCAGCCGCCGCGGCCCGAAGCGGTCATAGAGCCGCCGCAGAAACGGCCACACATCCCGGTACGGCATCTCCTTCGTCTTCGAAGGATTGTGCAGCGACGTGCGCACATACACGTTCGGATGCTTCTGCAGATCGAGCAGCGGCCCAAACCCGGCTGAGTCTGGCGCTGTGATGTCGATCATGGCGATATGGTCGATCACCACGTTCACCCCGGGAAAGCGCTGCGCCATGTCCGCCACCTGGCCCACCTGGTGCGGCGCCAGGAATATATTAAATGTCGCCTTGAGCTGCTCCGCCTTCTTCCATAGCGGATAGCACACCGGGTCGTTCAACCAGACGACATCGCGGTTGTAGATCGGGCTCAGCCGTAATCCGATCAATCCATCCTCTTTGATCAGCCGCTCCAGCCGCGAGGCGTTCTCTTTATCAGAAGGTGGATGCAGCCGGTGCCCCACCAGCAGCCCGATGGCCGCGAACTTGCCAGGGTACTGCTTCACGCAGTAGCTGGCGTATTCATTCAACCGCCCGTAATAGCAAACGTGCGAGATGACCGTATGGTCTACCTTGTACGTCTTCATCTCGCTCAGTAAATACTCCGCCGAGTATTCATAAGTAGGAAGATTGGTGGGACAAACCGCCGTGTCCGCAGGCATGGGGTACTTCGCGTTCACCACCCAGGCATGTTCGGCGGCATTCACCACCGGCGCCCTCGACTGCCCCAATGCAAACGGAGCGGCCAGTCCGCCCAGTAGTAGCTCTCTGCGCAGCATGATGCAAGCATACTACTCGCGGTCGATGATCGGTTATACTAACTCCCATTGGAGGGTCTATGAACCTATTTCGCAAGGCACTCTTTGTGTCTCTCTTTGTCACCGCCCTGTCCTTCGGTCAAAACGTCACTGGAAACATTGTTGGCACTGTACGAGACGCCACCGGCGCCATCGTCCCCACCGCCACCGTGTCCATCACCAATGAAGGAACCGGCATCGAAACGAAGGCGCAAGCCAACTCCGCCGGCGACTACATCGTTCCCGGACTCCCGGCCGGCAACTATACGGTTCGAGTCGAAGCCACCGGCTTCCGCTCCGGCCAAGTGAAAGGTCTCATCCTGCTTCCCAACCGTTCTCTCCGCCAGGACTTCACGATGGAAGTCGGCGCCGTCCAGCAGGTCGTCGAAGTGAGCGCCGCTCCTCCGGTGCTCAATACGGAAAACGCCACCATCGGCAACGTGATGCAGTCGCAACAGATCACCACCATGCCGCTCAATGGGCGCTTCCTCGACCGGCTCATCCGCATCTCGGCTGGTGTCACCACCGATAGCGCCTCTAACCCGCGCGTGGCCGGCAGCTCCTATTGGGGCGGCATGTCTTTTAATGTTGACGGTGTCGCTTTTAATGATCCAGGCAACGGCGGTGGTGCATACTCCTACCGGCATGGCATGTCCACGCTGCCCAGCGTCGACGCGGTGAGCGAATTCAAGATGGACTCCAACAGCCAGAAGGCGGAGTTCGAAGGCGCTGCCTCGGTGACCATCGCCACCAAGTCGGGCACGAACTCGCTGCACGGCACGCTGTTCTACTTCAACCGCAACAAGGCCACCACAGCCCGTAATTTCTTCGCCACCTCCAACCCGCCGTTCAACCGCAACGAATTCGGCTTCATGCTCGGCGGCCCCATCGTGAAGAATCGCACGTTCGCCTTCGGCGGTTACGAAGGCCTGCGCGAGCGTTCCCCGCGCACGTTCACGTTGAGCGTCCCCACCGCGAACATGCGCGCCGGCAATTTCGTGGGTCTCAACAACCTCATCGATCCGCTCGCAGGCACTCCGTTCCCGGGCAACGTCATCCCTACCAATCGCATTGATTCCCGCGCGGCCACGCTGCTCGCCCGCGTTGCGTTGCCCAACGCACCCGGCATCGCCAACGGCTCACTGCAGAACCACGTCACCAACATCAAGAACGATTCCGACATCGGCCGCTACTTCATCCGCCTGGATCACAAGCTTACGGACCGGGACAGCCTGTCGTTCACCGGCAGCATTTCGAAAGCCTATCCCTACTTCGTCGCCAACCCTTATCCCGAAGGCTACGGCTCGTGGGAAAACGGCGGCAACGACACGCGCGTCGGCAACTTCACCTGGACCCGCAACATTTCGCCGTCGGTGCTGAATGAACTGCGCCTTGGTTACACCTACCACGGTCCCGTGCGTCAGGGGATGAACCGCGATTTCGATCCTCGCACGCTGTTCCCTGACCTCTATGGTCCGCTGCCCGTCGGCGGTCTGCCCAACGTGAACCTCAGCACCTACGTAGCCATCGGCGACTACGGCGGGAGCGAACGCGGCAAGCAGCTCACGCGCCAGGTGATCGACAACTTCACCGTCATCCGCGGCCGCCACACGTTCAAGACCGGCTTCGACATCGGCAACTTCCGCATGTCGTCGCCTCCCGGAGCGTTCGGCCTCGGCACCGGCGTTGCCAACAACGCAGCGCTTGGCCGCTTCGATTTCAACGGCCGCTTCACTAATGACACGACAGGCGCCGCTCAGCCGGTGCACTCGGTTGCCGACTTCCTGCTCGGCTACGCCAACTTCACTTACCGTTCCACGCCGACCGCGGTGAACCTGTTCTACAACACGCGCTACAGCTTCTATGGCCAGGACGACTGGCAGGTGAACTCGAAGTTCACACTTTCTTACGGCATTCGCTATATGCTGCAGACGACGTGGAAAGAGCGCGACCTGGCGCAGGCCAACTTCGACTTCGCCACCGGCAAGCTGATCATCCCGCGCTCGCAACTGCCACCGCAGGCGCAGCAGCGGCTGTTCAATGCCTACCCCATCGCGCTCAACGAGAACTACTCCATTCTCAACGCCGACACCAACAACATCGCACCGCGTGTCGGCTTCGCCTACCGGCCCTTCGCCGGCAACAAGACGGTTGTCCGCGGCGGCTTCGGCATGTACTACAACTTCCTGCCGGTGTTCATCGGCTTCCGCCAGATGGGCTTCTCGAACCCGCCCTTCCTGCTGGCGGAGACCTTTGAATCGACGCCGGGCCGCACCCCGTCGCTGACTCTGGCCCGTCCGTTCCCCGGCGGCGGCGCCATCTCGCCGAACCCGGCCATCACGATCGTGGAGAACAACATCCGCAACAGCGTTTCCAACCAGTGGAACCTCACGCTGGAGCGCGAACTGGTGAGCAACATCGGTCTGCGCCTGTCCTACGTCGGCAACAAGACCAGCCACCTGCCGTTCTACAACTACAACCTCAACCTGCCCGCGCAGCAGGTTTCGGGCACCATCCAGTCTCAGCGTCCCTATCAACCCTGGGCCGAGATCCTGATGCTCAAGGGCGCCGGCGATTCCACCATCCACCAGTTGCAGATCGAAGCCATTCGACGCTACTCCAACGGCATCAGCCTGCAGGTGGAATACTCCTGGAACCGCTCGCTCGACAACACACCCATCGTGGGCGGACCGCAGAACCCCTACAACACGTCCAACGATCGCGGCAATTCCGATCAGATCCGCCGCCACATCTTCTCCACCGCTTACACCTATGAACTGCCCTTCGGCCCCGGCAAGAAGTTCGCCAACGGCGGCGGCGCAGCAGGTAAGGTGGTGGGCGGCTGGCAAGTGGCCGGCATCACCTACCTCCGTACAGGCCAGCCGTTCTCGGTCGGCTTCAATGCGACGTTGCCCGGCTGGTTTGCCAATCGCGCGGATGTCAATCGTGTTGGCAACCTGTCCCGTTCCGAGCGCAACATCACTCGTTGGTTTGACGCTTCCGGATACAGCACGCCGGCTCCGTTCACCTTCGGCAACAGCGCCCGCAACCTGCTGTTTGGGCCGGGCGACATCGTCTTCGACGTGAGCGTGATCAAGGACACGATGATCAACGAGCGCATCAAGACCCAGTTCCGCGCCGAGTTCTTCAACATGCCGAATCACGCCAACTTCGGTAACCCGGCCGCCAACATCTCGGTGCCGGCTTCGGTCGGCCGCATCACTTCGGCCGGCGATCCGCGCCAGATCCAGTTCGGCCTGAAGGTGATTTTCTAAGCCCTTCCGGTCGCGTTCAAAACATGTTGCAGGTGATGGCGTCCGTGCCACGAGTACAACGCCATCACCCCGGCAACCGTCATTGGCCCATTTTCCGGATGCACCAGCGTCCGCTGCAAATCTCCCTCCCTCAGCGACCGCAGCCACATCGTCCAGCGCGCATGCAGTGACTCGAGCAGCCGCAACGACAGCTCCACGGGAGCCCCCGCCCCATCCGAATATTCCGCCCACACCGCCTCGTCATAAGGCATGATCGTGGGGTTATCCATCGACAGTGCGAACTTGCAGCGGATGTAGCTGTGCATGTGACTGTCGGCCACGTGGTGCACCACCTGGCGGATGGTCCACCCGCCCTCGCGGTAAGGCGTGTCGAGTTCGGTCTCGCTCAGTCCTGTCACCGCCTGACGCATCAGCGCGGGGAACTGTTCGATATCACTGAGCCACTCTTCACATAGCTCAGGGGTGATTGTTGCAGGCCGGGAAAACTTGCCAATAGGATAACGGGGATCGAGACTCATGCTGACAGGATGCCATAGGCACGCCGCGCGACCACAATCTCCTCATTCGTAGCGAGTGTGACGACAGCCACCGCGGCGCCCTCAGGTGATACCAGACGGTCCCCCGACCCACTGGTGTTGCGTACCTCATCGAGCGAGACGCCAAGGAAGCCGAGGCCCGCAGTGCATGCCGAGCGCAGCGCGGCGCTGTTCTCCCCGATGCCGCCGGTGAAGGCAATCGCATCCAGGCCGCCCATCGCCGCGGCATAAGCGCCGATCGTCTTCCGCACTTCATAGGCGAACACATCGAGGGCCAGCTTCGCATCGCTGTTCCCTGCCCCGGCCGCTGCTTCCAGGTCGCGCACATCGCCGCCTGCAATGCCGCTCAATCCAGCCAGTCCGCCGGTCTTGGTCAACTGCGTGTAGATGTCATCGAGTTGCCAGCCTTGCCGCCGCATCATGTAGAGGACCGCGAACACGTCCAGTTCCCCATGCCGCGTTGCGTTCTCCAATCCCGATTGCGGAGAGAAGCCCATCGTCGTATCCACCGACTGGCCGTTGTGGATGGCGCACATCGAGCTGCTGCCGCCCAGGTGGCAACTCACCAACCGCAGTGCTGTGCGCTCACGCCCCAGCATCTCCGGCACGCGTTCACTGACGAACTGATGCGATGCTCCGTGGAAGCCATAGCGCCGCACGCCGTAGGTTTCGCGCCACTCGCCCGATACGCCATAGCGCGCGGCATACTCCGGCATCGTGCGATGAAACTCAGTCTCAAAAGCTGCCACCAGCGTCGTGCCGGGCATCGCTTCGCGGAAGGCCTCGATGGCGGTGAGGTAGATCGCATTGTGTGCCGGCGCGGCGGGCAGAAACTCGCGCAGTGCCTCCACCACGCCATCGTCGATCACATAGGTGCCTCGATAGCGCGGCCCCGCGTGTACGGCTTTGAACGCGACGGCATCAATCGTGGCGCCGCCCGTATCAATCGCCCGGATGGCCGCACGGTAATCGGAGACTCGCTCCTGCTTTCCCCGGGCGATGACACGCCCTTCCGGCATCGCCACCATCAGGTACTTGAGCGATGTCGATCCAAGGTTCGGTATGAGTATGTTCACTTCAGTCCAAATTGTTGGCGGATGACGGAGGCGTTTTTCGAAGCCTGCCCCTGGAACGGGCTTTTGATGGCCGCGCACTGTACGTTGAACTTGAGCGCCTCAGCCATCAGCTTCTTGTCCTTCTTCGGCTCGCCCATCTTGTAGTTCGAAAGAGCAAGGTAGAACAGGGTCTGCGCCTTCAGTTGCTCATTGTCGGAGACCAGCGGCAGCGCCTTGCGCAGTGACTCATCGGTCTCCTTCCACTTGCTCTGGTTGCCGTAAGTAACGCCGGCCATCCAGTGGCCTAAGCCAGTCATCAGGTTCTTGCGCTTGTCCCAATCGGCGTCGGCGATGCCTTCCGGTTTGGGCTTCGCGCTCATGACTTCAGCCAGCTTGTTCGATAGCTCGATGATGCGGTTCGGATCGCCCTTCTTGTTAAAGAGATTGTCGGCAACCGCCAGCAGCATGTCTTCGCTCGACTGGTCCTTCTGCAGCACCTTCTCCGCCAGGGCGAGGGCCTTGTCGTTCTGATTGGTCTGGCGGAGTGCGAAGAAGTAGGCGAGGTTGAGCAGAGCAATGTACTGCCCTTCCGGATTGCGCGCCTGTAGCGCCTCATACAACAGGATCTTCGCGTTCGGGTCCTGGGTTCCCAGCGCCGCCGCATAGAGCGAGTACTCCGTATAGGTGTCCACCTGCTTGGCGTAGTCGACGTTGGCCTTCCAGGACTCGGCCGCCTCTTCATCGGCGGGCTTGGGCGAGGCGGCGACCTTCTTCGCCAGTTCGCTCGTCTTGTTGGCCCACTCCTTGATGAGCGCCGCATCCTTCTTGCCTTCGGCCGCCTTGAGGCAATTGTGCGCCGTGGCGACATCGTCCGGATCCATGGCCAGCAGCTTGCCGCCGGTCTCGAGCACCTTATCGAATTGATTGGCCTTCAGGTAGGCGCCCACCATCTGCTCCAGCACCCAGCCGGCACCTTCATGCTTGGCGTACTTGGAGACAAACTCCTCCATTAATGAAGTCTTCTTGGCGGCATCGGCTTCCTGGCCGATCTGCTGCAGGAGTTGTCCTTCGGGGGTCTCCGCGTTGATGGTCAGCTTATGGCGCTGGCCGGAAAGCGGGAGTCCCGCGAGTAGGATAACGAACAGGAACGAGAGGATTCGCATGGCTTCTCCTGTAAGGCTACAGCCTGAGAGTATAACGTAAACGGCAGCAGAGCGGAACCAAGTTTTGCGCAGTACCGATGAGGGGTTTGACCTCCGGAATACGCGTTATAATACAGGAGCCTTTGTGCTGGAGGACAAGCTATTTTGACACCAAGAGTATTTATCGCAACACTGCTTTCCATCGTGTTGGGGTTGGCACAAGACCCTGTGCCCCAGAAGCTCAATATCGTGATTGTGGAAGGCGAAGGGGCCATCAATAACATCCGCCAGCGCGTGGCCCGAGAGCCCATCGTTCAGGTGGAAGACGAGAATCGCAAACCCGTTGCCGGCGCGAGCGTCGTCTTCCTGCTGCCCAGCCAGGGCGCGAGTGGAACCTTCACCGGTGGAGCCAAGATGCTCACCGTGATGACGGACCAGAACGGCCGGGCCGTGATGCGTGGCTTCACTCCAAACAACGTGACGGGCAAAATGGAAATCCGCGTCACCGCTTCGAAGAGCGGCGTACAGCAATCAGCAGTGATCAGCCAGACCAACGCCGCGCTGGCCGCGACCGGTGCAGCCGCAGGCAGTGGCAAGCTGATTGCGATCCTTGTTGCGGTTGGTGGCGCAGCCGCGGCGGGCGTGGCCGTCGCCGCAACTCGCGGTGGCAATAACACTCCCACCCCGGGCGGTGGAACGACCGGACCTACCACGACCCCGACTGTCATCAGCCCCGGCAATCCCACCGTCGGGCCGCCCCGCTAAAAGGAGACTCGATGCAGATGACGCGATTGTTTCTTTCCTTCACTGCCAGCCTGGGGTTGTTTGCCCAGGATTCGATTCAAGGCCCGCTGGTCGGCTGGACGTATGAAGCCGCCACATCGAGCCTGCGCGCGATTCAAGGCATTCCCGGCTCCTCTACTTTAGGCGGACGCGCCGGATCCGGATTGCGCCGGGCTGTCAGCGCTCCCGGTGGCGCTTTTGCGCTTGCCGTGCAGAGCGAATCGGGACAGGCGCAGCTCATCGATCTGCGCAATGGCGAAGCCCGCCCGCTGGATGTGCCGGAAGGCGCCGATGCCATATTCCTGAGCCCGCGCGGCTCGGCTGCCGTGCTGCTGTATCGCGAGCAAGGCCGCGCCATCGTGCTGAATGGCTTGCCGGCGGCGCCCGCAGTGGCTTCGCGTTTGGATACCTCGGCCGAAGCACTCGCCGTGAGCGACGATGCCAAGGCAGTGATGGCAGTGGAGGCAACCGGTGTGCGCATGTTCGATGCCGATGCCAACCAGTGGATGCTGAATCACTCCGAACCGACCGCAAGCGCGGTGTTCCGCGAAGCTTCGCACGATGCGGTGCTGGCCGGGGCGACCGGTGTTTGGCTGGTGAACGGCGCCAGCGGCAATGCCACGGCGGAACGGATTTGGGAAGGCGATGCCAGCGCTGCCGTGGTGGACGGCAATGCCGCGGTGCTCATCGAACGCAACATGGGATTAGTGGCCGTCAGTCTGCGCGACCGCGCGGTGCAGCGCCTGGAATGCGCCTGCATACCGGTAACGCTGGTCCGGCTGTCGCAGTCCGTTTACCGGGTCAATGAACTGGCGGAGGGTCCATTATGGCTGGTGGATCTGAACGGCGCTGCGCCGCGCGCGGTGTTTGTGCCAGCCGACGCGAAGTCCGAAGCGGCCGGACAGTAAGGTCAATCCAAACGGGGAAAGAAGGTGTGCGATGCGATCAAACATCGTGAAAGGGATTTGTGTCTTCGCCGGCTGGCTGCTGGGCGCGGCTTCGCTCCTCGCACAGGGCGGCCCGTCGGTGACCGGCGTCAATCCCACAAGCACCAATCTAGGCCAGGCAGTCACCGTGCAACTCGCCGGCAGCGGCTTCAACACATGCACACGCGTGGTGTTCCGCGGCCAGGAGTTAGCCACTTCCGTGGGTACGGTCGGCTCGACGCAAGTGGCTTCCGCCTCGCTTCCGAGTAGCCTTGTAGGCACGGCCGGAACGTTCCCGATAGGAGTGATCCGCTACAGCATCATCGTGGGTACAGTCTCCCTGTGTAGCAGCACCGGCGGCGTGACTTCGAACACGGTTCCCTTCACCATCGTGTCGCCGCCTCCGGCGATCACCACTGAGATCTTCAACACGAACATGAGCGTCTGCACGGCATTCCAGCAGACCATCACCGCGGCCAGCGGGATCCCGCCCTATACGTGGTCCGCAACGGGCCTGCCGACGGGCATCAATATTAATCCTTCGACTGGGCAAATCTCCGGAACACCGACGACTCCAGGCCAATTTCCGGCAACGATCCGGGTTACGGATACGCAGCCGAAATCCGATCAGGTTTCGGTCACTTACAATGTATCGGGAAATGTTTTGGGCATCTCGACGCAACTGCTGCCGCAGGGCACTGTGGGGACGGCCTACAACCAGACGATGCAACTGCAGGGAGTGTCCGGAACGCCGAGCTGGTCGATTCTCTCGGGCGCTGTTCCTGGGCTGACGCTATCGACGTCGGGCGTGCTGAGCGGAACTCCGACGACTGCCGGCACCTTCCAGACGTTGTTCCAATTGAGCGATGCCTGCCGCACTGTGACGAAGACGATTCCGATCACGATCACTGGGGGCTCCTCGAATCTGACGATCACCACGACATCGCTGCCGGCGGGCACTCAGGGTGTTTCTTATTCGGCGACGGTAGCGGCGACGGGCGGCATCGGGACATTGAACTGGACGGCGACGGGATTGCCTTCGGGGTTGACGATGAACGCTGCGTCCGGTGTGATCTCCGGGACGCCTACAGTATCGGGATCCTTCAGCGTGGGTGTGCAGGTGAGCGACAGCCAGTCGCGCACCGCTTCGCAGAACTACACACTGGTCATCAATGCAGGGCTTACGATCACGACGCCTTCGTTGAATCCTGCGACTGTAGGTGTCGCGTACTCCCAGCAGATGGCGGCAAGCGGCGGTATTGGGACATTGGCATGGTCGGCGTCCGGATTGCCTTCGGGTTTTTCGATCAGTTCCTCGGGATTGATCAGCGGCACGCCAACGCTGGCCGGAACATTCCCGGTGACCGTGCAGGTGGTGGATGGACAGCGCACCGCATCGCGCACGTACACGCTGCAGGTGACGGCGGGTGAAGGGTTCACGATTGCGACGCCGTCGCTCAATCCGGCGACGGTAGGCGTGGCTTACAGTATGCCGTTGGCGGCGACTGGCGGCATCGGAACGCTGTCGTGGTCGGCGGGCGGCCTGCCTACCGGCATGGTGATCAACTCGGCGACTGGAGTCATCTCCGGCACAGCATCCACCGCGGGATCGTTCACCGTGAACGTGCAGGTATCGGACAGCCAGCAGCGCACGGCGACACGCACCTACACCTTGCAGGTCACCAGCACCAGCAGCCTCACCATCGTCACTACGTCGCTTGTTCCGGCACGAGTCGGCCAGAGCTATGAAGCACTGCTGGTGTCCGCGGGCGCGGTTGGAACTGTGGTGTGGAGTTCACTTACAGGATTGCCTCCGGGGTTGACGCTGAATCCTTCCACGGGGCAGATCACTGGCGTACCCACGCTGGTCGGCGACTTCCCGTTGAGCATTCGTGCACAGGATTCGAGCGGAGCGGTGGCTACTCGCAGTTTGACGCTGTCTGTGATCACAGCGCTGACGATCACCACGGAGTCACCATTGCCGAACGCACAGGTGGGCGCTGCCTACAATCAGCAGATCAGCGCGAATGGGGGCATCACTCCGTTCCGCTGGCTGGCGTTAAATGCGCTGCCTCCGGGGTTGTCGTTCGATACAGTTGGTATCCTCAGCGGCACACCGACGCAGGGCGGCACGTTCCTGTTCACGATCCAGGTGTTTGATGGGGCGAATCTGAGCGCGACGAAGACGTTCCAATTGACGGTGACAGCGAATTTCTCCATCACGACGGCAGGCTTGCCGAATGGTACTGTCGGCGTGTTCTACAACCAGACGCTGAGCACGGCGGGCGGGCGCGCGCCCATCCGTTGGGGCGAACAATCGGGACAACTGCCGCTGGGTCTGGTGTTGAACTCAAACACGGGCGGACTCACGGGCACACCGCAACAGGCCGGTGATTTCACGTTCACCCTATTCGCACTTGACGCCGATCAACAAAGGGCGACGAAGCAATTCACAGTGACCATTCGCGGGAACTTCCGCATCACGACGGATACACTGCCTGGGGCCACCGTTGGCGAGGCTTATTCGCAGACGATTGGGACGACGGGCGGCACTGCGCCGCTGACGTTCACGGTAAGTGAAGGCACGCTGCCCGCGGGACTGAGTTTGAATCGCACCAGCGGCGCGATTACCGGCACTCCGACTGCTGCCGGAACATTCGCATTCACGGTGCAGGCTAACGATTCGAACAATCAGTCGGCGCGGCAGGCGTACTCGATCGTCATCATCGGGCCGCCGCGGATTGTGACGGAATCGCTGCCCGCGGGACGCGTAGGCAATGCTTATACGGCGACGGTGGAAGCAGCCGGCGGGGAGACTCCGTACCGCTTCAGCGCAACGGGGCTGCCGAATGGGTTGACGATCAATGCCACGACTGGCGCCATCACGGGGAACCCTACGCAGGCAGGGTCATTCGATATCACGGTGACGGTGACGGATCGCGCGGGACGCACTGGCACACAGCAGTTCACCGTTTCGATTGCCGCGGTGCTGACCATCACGACGACTACGCTGCCGGCGGGTGTGGTGGGTACTCCCTATTCCTCGACACTGGCGGCAAGCGGCGGGACGGGGTTGCAGTGGCGTGTCTCGGCGGGCACACTGCCCGCGGGCTTGACGCTCTCGCAAGCTGGAGTGATCAGCGGTACGCCGACGGCTGCGGGCAATTCGTCGTTCACCGTGGAAGTGCGGGATAGCGGCGGATCGACTGCGACGCGCGCCTTCACGATCACTGTGGCGAATCTGACGTTGAGCCAGGTGAACGTGACGCTGTCGTTGACGACGGTTGGGCCAACGGATCAGCCCGCGGTTCGCGTGCAGTTGGCGAACCCGGCTCCGACGAACCTCACCGGTACGCTGACGCTCGCTTTCACGGGCGTGGCGGATAACAAGCGAGACGCGCAGTTCTCGCAACGCGACACCACGTTCCGCATTCCGCAGGGACAGACGAACGCCGTGTTTGCCGAAGGGCTGGCGGTGCAGATCGGCACGGTGGCGGGGACGATCAACATCACGGCGGCGTTGAATGCAAACGGGGTGAACGTGACTCCGAACCCGGCGCCTACGGTGAGCATCACCGTGCAGCGGCTGGCACCGGTGATCACGTCGCTGACGGCGACTCGCAATGGGAATACGCTGACGCTGGTGGTGGACGGCTACTCGACCACACGCGAGGTTACCTCGGCAGACGTGCAGTTCGCGATCCGCGCCGGCGCCACGGTACAAGGGAGCACAGTGACCGTGCAGGCAGGCACCGCGTTCACCACGTACTACGGGGCTGACAGCTCGAACGGGCTGGGCGGCATGTTCCGGCTGACGCTGCCGTTCAATGTGACGGGAGCGGCGGCGGACATCACCGGAGCGAGCGTGACGCTGGTGAACACGGTGGGCCGCTCGGCGGCGCGAACCGCGAATTTCTAGCGTCTAGCCGAGAATCTCTTTGAGCCGTTTGCCGACGATGACGTGCTCTTCGCCGCGCATCATCCAGACGGAGATGAGGAGCTTGCCCTTGCCGGGCTTATGGATGTGGATGGGCGGGTCGCCGGCCTGGAGCTTTTCCGCCACTTGTTGGGCGGTGATGGACTTCGCGGCTTCGTCCCATTCGATGGTGACGTGCGGGAGTTCGTTGGCGATTTCCGGGATATGGCGTTCGGTTTGCACGCCCTTCACTCCCTTGAGCGCGGAGCGGATGGAGCTGACTCGGGATTCGAGGAGCTTCCACTCGGCGGCGTGATCGACCTTGAGATAGCGTTCGACGGCAGCGAGCAAACCGCATAGTTCTTCCTTGCCGACTTTCATGCCGCGGCCGATGCCACCGAAGGGGGACATAGCGGGGTAGGACGCTTCGATCAGATCCTTGCGGCCCATCAGGATGCCCGAAGCCTGCGGACCGCGGAGGGCTTTGCCGCCGGAGAAGATGACAAGATCGAAGCCCATGGCGGTGTACTTGAAGAGGCGATCCATGGGAACGGCGTCAGAGGCGCAATCGTTCATGGTGGGGATGCCACGCGCCTTGCCGATTTTGATGAAGTCCTCGGCTTTGACTTGGCCGTGGTTCTCGGCCTTGTTGAGGAAGAAGAGCATGCCGGTGCGATCATTGATGGCGGCTTCGAGTTCCTGGCGGGTCTCGACGGTGATGATCTTCGCGCCGACGCATTCCATCTGGTGTTCGTAACCGGAGTGGTGTGTCTTTTGTTGAATGACCTCGTAGCGGATGCCTTCGCGCCCGGGCAGGCGGCGGAGTTTCACGGGGTCGCCTTGTGAGAAGCAGGCGGCGGTACCGACGGAGATGGCGCTGGCCGCGCCGCAGGTGACCATGGCGGCGGGAGCTTTGAGGAGTTCGGCGATACGGGCGCCGACCTTCTTTTCGAGTTCGGGAAGCGGGATGAAGTAGCGCGAGGCTTCTTCCATGGCTTGCACGACTTCCGGCGGCATGATGGAGCCGCCGAGTACGGTGACAACACCGACTCCGTTGATGACGGGTTTCACGCCGAGGCTCGCATACAGGGACGAGGGCGAAGTTGCGGTGAGGTTGGAACTCTTCGAGGTGGCGGCGGCAGCGGCGGCTGGGGCCAACGCTGTGGCTTTGAGAATGCGGCGTCGAGTGGGGGTCATGTCCACACAGTATATGATGAACGCTGTGACTCTTTCATTGCTGATGGTGGCGGGCGCTCTTTGGGCGCAGCAGCCATATGATATTTTGCTCAAGGGCGGGCATCTGCTGGATGCCAAGAACAAGATCAACGGGCGGCGCGATGTGGCGATCAAGGCCGGGCGCGTGGCCGCTGTGGCGCCGGATATTGCGGCGGCGCAGGCGCGGAAGGTGATCGATGTGACGGGGTGTTATGTCACTCCGGGTTTGATTGATCTGCACGCACATGTGTTCTCGGGCACCAACGGCGGGCAACTGTCGGGCGGAAACGCGAGCATTCATCCGGACGACTTCGCGCTTCGCACTGGCGTGACCACGGTGGTGGATGCGGGCTCGTCGGGGCGGCATAACTTCGAGGTGTTTAAGAAGACGGTGATCGAACGGTCGCGGACCCGCGTGCTGGTGTTTCTCAACATCGGTGGTGTCGGCATGCCAGGTGATGCGCAGGAGCAGAACGTGGCGGACATGGACGCGAAAGCAGCCGGGGCGCTGGCGCTGGCGAATAAAGACACGATCGTCGGAATCAAAGTGGCGCATTACCGGGGGCCGGATTGGACTCCGGTGGAGCGGGGCGTGGAAGCCGGGACGATTGCGAAGATTCCGGTGATGGTGGACTTCGGCGAGTTCAGGCCGGAACGCCCGTTTCAGGATCTGGTGCTGAAGAAACTGCGTCCGGGGGATATCTACACGCATGCCTACTATGTGCCGGTACCTTGGCTGGATGATAACGGCAAGCTGCTGCCGTATGTGTTTGAGGCGCGGAAGCGGGGGATCATTTTCGATGTGGGCCATGGTGGGGCGGCGTTCGAGTTCCGTCAGGCGGTGCCGGCAGTGAAACAGGGCTTTCCGCCGGATTCGATTTCGACGGACATTCATAGCGGGAGCATCAACAGCGGGATGAAGGATCAGCTCAATGTGATGTCGAAGTTTCTGAATATGGGGATGACGATTGAGGATGTCGTGATGCGGTCAAGCTGGAATCCGGCGAAGATCATTCATCGCGAGCAGATCGGACATCTGTCGGTGGGGGCGATTGCGGATATCGCGGTGCTGAAGATTGAGAAGGGCACTTACGGATTCGTGGATTCGTTTGGGGCGCGGATGGATGGGACGCAACGGCTGATTAATGAGATGACGATCTCATCGGGGCACGTGGCGTTTGATTTAAACGGACGGGCTCGCGAGCGGTGGGACAAGCTGGGCAAGTACCAGGCGCTGGGCGAGCCGTGGTGGGATTGGAGCCGCGGGGCCGGAAAGCCTATGCCGCTTTCGCAGTAACGGATGAATCCAACTCGGCGGCGAACTGGACGCGATAGCGAAAGGGGATGCCGCCGATGGTGTCTTCGGTCATGGGATGATGCCGTGGGCAAGTGGCTGAAACACTCTTTGCGCAAAACTTGGGGCTTCTTAGTTTGAGGACTTCCAGGATTCCTTGACGAGGAACCATTTGCCGTTGAGGCGCTGCATGGTGACGGTGCCTTGTTTTGCCTTGCCTTCTTCCGAGCCGGTGACGGTGAGCTTGGCGTCGTCGCCGATTTCCTCGGCTTTGAGGACGCGGATGCCGGCAGGCATCATGGACTGGACGAATTTGAGTTTTTCGGCGAAGTCAGGCTGGTCCATCATCTGGCGGATTTTGGGGGAGGCGAGGGCGAGCATCTGAGTTTTGTTGCCGGAGCGGACCGCGGCGGTGAAAGCGAGGTAGGCCTGGGTGGAGGCGGCTTTGGCTGCGGCTGCGGTGTCGGCGGGGGTGGGCGTAGCAGGAGCGGCATAGGGTGTGATGTCGGTGGCGAAGCGGACGTCGTAGGCGTACTGCATGTCGCCCATTTTCTTCAGGGGTTGGGAGAGAGCGCCTTCGATACGGGTGGGGGTGAAGACCTTCAATGAGGAGGAATCGAAGCTGCCGCCCATGCTGATGTTGCCGTCGATCTTGTTGGAGAGGATGTTCATGTTGAGGTTAGAGGCACCGGCGGGGATTTCAAACTGGATGCCGTGGAATTTGCCTTCGCGGGCGAGGCTCATGAGTTCCATATCCTCGTAGAGGGCAGCGGGGGGGACGGGGGAATCGGAGACGACGAGGCGGGTGCGGAACTTGGTTTTGTCGAACCAATCGGGGACTTGGACAGCTTGTGCGTACTTGATGGCGATGGTGGCGCCCTGTAATTGCAGGGTTCCGGACGCGTTGGGGGTAGCGGCGAGGAGAGCGCCGGGTAAGAGGGTGGCGGCGAGCAGGGCGTTCATCTGGGGTTCCTCCGGGATGGGTTGTGGGGTCATTGTAAAGTTGCTCCCTATTTGGACAAGCGCAGAAGTGGCGTAGTTTTTGTCATGGGGTGGTGAATTTTGGGGGGTAGTGGGTGGGTTGCACCAGGGAGTTGGGGGAAGTGGCGCAAGGAAAGAGGGGAAAGGTGGGGGTATGGCGGTGGCCCCTGGCGTGCTAAACGGGAGAAAGAGGATATTAGTTATCCTATTTAGCATGTTTACCAAAACTGCAATGTCTGCTCTTCGTGCTTTGATCTACCTGGCCGCGCGCCCGGAACCATTCGCCATTGAATCGCACCGGCGGATTGCCGAGCAGTTGGGCGAATCGCCCACCTACATGGCGAAGGTGGCGGGGCTGCTGGTGAAAGCGGCGATTCTGCACGCGGAGAAAGGTGTAAATGGGGGAGTGCGGCTGAGCCGGCCCGCCAATCAGATCACGTTGTTGGACGTGATCGAGTCGTGCCAGGGAGCGGTGGTTGGGGATTACTGCCGGCCGGGGCGGGATCCGCAGACGACCTGCGGATTTCACCATGCGGCGGAGGAGTTGCAAAACGCGATCACGGGTGTCCTGCGGAAATGGACGATTGCGCGGGTGATGGCGCCGCCGAAGAAGTCGGCCCGGCCCGTGGGGCTGCCGTGCATTGTGTTTGCGAACGGGCGTGATGCGTCGCGGCCTGGCGTGCCGCTGCTGATAGGAGGGCCTCCCGAATGACGACCGCGCCGCAGCTTCGAGTGGAAGTGCCTGGCGAGGGGTATCACTCCTCGCTGATTGCATGCCAGGTGGCATGTCCGGTCCACACGGATGCGCGCGGCTATGTGCGGGCGATTGCGGAGGGGCGGTTTGAAGAAGCGTATCTAATTGCGCGGGGTCCGAATCCGTTTGCGTCGATGTGCGGGCGGATTTGCGGGGCTCCGTGCGAGGCGGCGTGCCGGCGGGGACAGGTGCCAAGGGTGGACGACGATGGGCACTTTGTGGCGAACGACAAGCCGGTGGCGATACGGGCACTGAAGCGGTTTGCCTGTGAGATGGCGGGTCCGGATTCGCGGCCGTTGACGGAAGTGATGGAACGGCTGCGCGGTTATGTGCCTGCGGTGAGCGCGTATGCCGAGGAGATGGCGGCTCTGTTGAAGGCGGGGTTGGACGCGAAGTTGCCGAAGGCGAATGGGGAGCGGGTGGCGATTATTGGCGCAGGTCCCGCGGGGTTGTCGGCGGCGCACGATCTGGCGCTGTTGGGGTGCAAGCCGGTGGTGTTTGAGACGGAGCCGGTGGCGGCGGGAATGCTGGCAGTGGGCGTTCCGGCATACCGGCTGCCTCGCGAAGTGATTGCGCGGGAAGTGGCGGTGATTGAGGCGCTGGGTGTGGAGATCCGCTGCGGCGTGACGGTGGGGAAGGATGTTTCGTTCGCCGAGTTACGGCGTGAGTTTGCGGCGGTGCTGATCGCGGTAGGTGCGAAGTCCTCACGGGCGTTGGGACTGCCTGGCGAGCAAGGGCCGGGTGTGTTTGGGGGCGTGGATCTGCTGCGGTCGGTGTCGTTGCATGAGCCGGTGGATATTGGCCATGACGTGGTGGTGATTGGCGGCGGGAACGTGGCGTATGACGTGGCGCGCACGGTGGTGCGGCAGATTGCGTACGATACGGCGCGCACGGCGGCGCGATTGGCCGGAACAACAAGGGTGCATCTTGTTTCGTTGGAGAGTTTGGAAGAGATGCCGGCGGACACGGTGGAGATTATGGAAGGGGATGAGGAAGGGATCACGCGGCTGAACGGGTGGGGTCCGGTGGAGATTCGCCGTGGTGGGAACGGGCGGCCGGAGGCTGTGGTGTTCCGGCGTTGCCTGCGTGTGTACGACGAACAACGGCGGTTTTCGCCTGTCTATGATGATGCGGACCAACTGGCGGTGTCGTGCGATACGGTGTTGCTGGCGGTGGGGCAATCGCCGTCGCTGCGGTTCCTAGAGGACGGCGGCGCGGATGTGGAGCAGATGCGGCCGGGGTGGCCGAAGTTGGATGCCTCGCTAGCGACGACAGGGGCCGGTGTGTTTGTGGCGGGCGATCTGGCGCATGGGACGCGATTGTTGATTGACGCGGTGGCATCGGGGAAGAAGGCGGCGCGTTCGATTTATGCGTATCTGACGGGGCGGGTGCTGCAGGAAGACGCGGTGACTTCGCACCGTGTGTTGGACGAATACCGGCGGGAACGCGGGTATGAATCGATCCGGCGGCAGGCGGTGCCGGTGGCGGAGCCCGAGGAGCGGCTGCATCATCCGGAGGCGTTGGTGGAGATTGGCTACACGGCGGAACTGGCGATGCGCGAGGCTTCGCGCTGTTTGGATTGCGGTGTGACTCCGGTATTTGACGGGGGACGGTGTGTGCTGTGCGGTGGGTGTGTGGATGTGTGCCCGACGCAGTGTTTGAAGCTGGTTCCGCTGGCGCAGGTACTTCCCGCGGCGGATGTCGATGCGGCGGTGCGCGAGTTGTTGAGTGAAGGTGTGGATCTTTACGAAAACTCGGCGATTTTGAAAGACGAACAACGCTGCATCCGGTGTGCGTTGTGCGCGGTGCGATGTCCGGCGGATGCAATCACGATGGAGCGGACTTTGCGCTCGATGGAATGGAGGTTGGCATGACGCTCAAATCCGGGCCACAGAGGTCCCGACTCGATCCTGAACCGATGCCGAGGCGCGATGTGCTGGGGCTGGCTTCTTTGTGGGCCTCGGCTTCGGCGCTGTTGTTTGCGGTGGTTGGCATGATGCGGCTGCCAAAGGCGGCGGTGCTGGCGTCGCCATCGAAGAAGTTTCGCGTGACGTTGCCGGAGACGCTGCCGGTGGGCGAGGCGTTTGTGCCGCCGGGACGCGCGGTGGCGCTGTTCAAAGATGCAGAGGGCGTGTATGCGGTGTCGACGATCTGCACGCATTTGGGTTGCGTAGTGAAGGCGAATGCGGAAGGGTTTGAGTGTCCTTGCCATGGATCGCGATTCACACATGACGGGACGGTGGCGAAGGGACCTGCGCCAAGGCCACTGCCGTGGTTGAAGATTTCAGGCAAAGACGGGCAGTTCGTGGTGGATGAAGGCGCGACGGTGCCACAAGGGACGAAGGTGAACGCATGACGGCAATGGAACAGTTCGTTGCGAACCTGCGGGCCGCGCCCACGCGCATTGTGGAAACGGCGTTCCGCGGCGGGAAGCCGGAGACGGACCGGACTCGGTCGACGTTCGTGTTTGGCAATGTGTTTCTGCATCTGCATTCGGTGCGAACGCACCGGTGGAGCCTGCGGTGGACGACGACGTTCGGGTTGGGGATTGCGAGCCTGGCGGCGTTCTTTCTGACGCTGGTGACGGGCGTGTTGCTGATGTTCTATTACAAGCCATTCACGGAAGTGGCTTACGATTCGATCAAAGACATTCACTTCGTGGTGCCGACGGGGCGCTTCATTCGCAATATTCATCGATGGGCGGCGAACGTAATGGTGGTGTGCGTGATTCTGCACATGGCGCGGGCGTTTTATACCGGCGCCTATCGAAAGCCTCGCGAGTTCAACTGGCTGATCGGGATGGGGCTGCTGGTGGTAACGCTGGGGCTTTCGTTCACGGGCTACCTGTTGCCGTGGGATCAACTGGCT
>JAFDVS010000132.1 GCA_018268935.1 Acidobacteriota bacterium
AGCACACCATTGTCTCGGATTTCGATGCCCGCGCCGAGTGAAGTACCGGCGGGGATAGTAACGCCTTGATTGTTGACGCCGAGCGTGTAGCCGACGGAGAAGGGATTGTTCACAGCGGCGGCGGCGCGCGCGGCCATCGAGGTGGCGACGGGAGACATGACGATGGGGAACGAGGTTTGTGAACTGAGGAGGTCGCCGCTTTGGCTGTAGGTGAGCGCCACGTTGCGCGTGTTGAACGGGAGCAGCAGGTTTGCCGTGCCCTGCGCGATGCCGAGTCCGGTGGAGTCGGGAGTAAGTGGGATGGAGCCGGCGACTCGCAATTCGGCGAGGACATTTGCGATGCGGTTGACGATGCCGACGGAATTGGGCCAGGTGAGGCGGGCGGTGATGGGCGTCGGGGTTCCAAGGGTGAAGGTAGCCGGCGGCGCGACGGCCTGCATGGTGCTGGGGGCTCCGCTGACGGGGGCGCAGAACAGGTTGGCGAGCCCGGCAATGGGCCGATAACGCGTGTCTCCGGAATAAGCGGCGTCGAAGCAGATGGCGCCGCTGCGGCGGTCGGCGATGGTTGGCGTGTAGTTCACCGTTGCGGTGGACAGCGAGTATGAGGGTGAGGTGCTGATGATCAGCACATCGGGCGATTGCAGGTTGCCGGAGATGGCGGCGCCGCTGACTGGTTTGACTGTGCCGGTGCCGGTGGGGCGCAGAGAAGGATCGATGATGACGCCAGTGCCGCTGAGGCTGGGGCCGGAGGGCGCCACGTTCACAATGATGGGGGATGGCGTGGCGAGCCGCAACAATCCGAGGGTAAGCGACATGGTGGGGACGGTGCTGACGACGATTTGCGTTGACGATGTAGAGGAAGGCTCCAGGAAGAGGTTGCCGCCGTAGGTGGCATTGAGCGGAAGATTGCCGGATGCGGAAGCATTGTTGCCCACGAGCGGACAGCAGAGCGTGTTCTCAGTGCTGAAGCTGGCGGCGGTGGCGGAGATGGATTTTGTCAAAGTGGAACTGCCGGCGGTGATGTTGATGGCGCCGGAGAAGTTGACGTTTGCTCCATCGGCGGTGAGCGTGGTGCGGGTGGGCACGGGTTGGCCGGCGATGATGGCTCCGGTGAGCCCGGTGATTTGCAGGGTGGAACGTAGTTTGACGTTGAAGCGGACTTGCACACTGAAGGTTTGCGTTGCAGTGACGGTGGCCTTCATGGTGAGGACGAAGGTGCTGCCGATATCGGTGCGGGCGAGATCGATGACCGGAGTGCTGGGGAGATTGCCGTTGACCAGCGTGCCGAAGGCGGAGAGGAGCCGGGTGTTGGCGGGCACGGATTTTCCGGATGCATCGATTTGCACGAGGTCGAAGTTGATGCGGCCGTTGAGGCTCGAGACGCCGGTGGAACCGATGACGAGTGCGCGTTCGAGCGGATGGTAGGTGGCTTGGGAGAAGCGGAAGTTGGGGCTGGGGAGGACGCCACAGGCGCGGCTTGGGCCGGATTCGTCACGGCCGCCGGTGGCGAGGATGGAGCCGTCGGGGAGGATGACGGCGGCGAGTTGCGTGCGGGCCGCGGTGAGTGAGCCCGCCTGGTCGATGGAGTTCGATGATGGATCGAATAGTTCCGATGTGGCGAGCGGCATCGAGGCCGCGGCGCCGCCGGTGATCAGCACGATGCCGTTGTTTTCGGAGAGCAGCGCGGTGTGGTTTTGCCGTGCGTCCTTGAGGGATGCGGTGAGTGGTTGGAAGGTGTTGGACTCGGGGCTCCAGACTTCGAGGGTGTTGAGTTCGGAGGCGCCGTTGGTTCCACCGGCGAGGAGGACGCGGCCATCGAGGAGTGCGGTAGCGGAGTGGCCCGCGCGCGGTGCGGAGAGTGCGGCTGTGGTGATCTCGCCGGTATTGGGATCGAGGATTTCGGCCGTGTTGAGCACGCCCGCTTCGCCGATGCCGCCTGCAATGAGGATGCGCCCGTCGCGGAGGAGCGTGACGGAATTGCGTTCGCGGAGCGTGAGGCTGGTGGGGAGAACGCTGAGGGTGGATGTGTCTGTGTCGAAGACTTCGACTTCGAGGGCTTTGCCACCGGTGATGAGCGCGCGGCCATCGGGGAGCGTGGTGATGGCGGCGCCGGCGGAGCGGAGGATGTTGGAGGTGACGGTGGTCCAGGTGTCGAGCGAGGGCTCGTAGAGTTCGATATTTGGCGCGCCGCCGCCGGCGACGAGGATACGGCCGTCGTTGAGGATGGCGCAAGCGTGGCCGGAGCGCGGGGCGTTCATGGGGGCGGCGTCAATGAAGCTCTCTTCGGGAGTTGTTTGATAGATTTCGGCGGAGGCGAGGGCGGTGTCGGCGGCGCCTCCCGTGATGAGGACGCGGCCATCGGCCATGGAGACGGCGCAGGCGTTGGAACGGGCTTGTTTGAGGAGCGCGGTGGAGCGCCATGTCCAGTTTTGGGCGTTTGCCTGTGGGAGGAGGAAAGTGGTGAGGAGGAGGAGAACTGCGCCCAGCATAGGAGAAGGATACAACTGATGGGCGGGGGGCCGCCCATCAGCGTGACCGCTCCCTCACGGCGAGCGGCTCAGAAACGCAGTTACCAGGTGAGGCGGAGGCCGAATTGGAGGGCGCGAGCTCCGTTGCCGGAGAACTGCGCGTCAATCAGGCCGGTGGTGGAATCGGGAGTCTTCGGAATGCCGGGCATGTTGAAGACGTTGAAGAAGTCAATATTGAGGCGGAAGAAGGCGCGCTCATTGATGGGGATGACTTTGAACAGCGATGCGTTCTGGCCCCAACTGAACAGACCCGATTGCCACTGGTTGCGCCAGGGGTTGAGGTTGTCGTTGAGCGAAGTGCGTTGGAGCGAGCCGTCGCGCATGGGGATGTAGACGGTGTTGCTCTCGTAGAAGGCGAAGTTGGGATCGGCGGAACTGCCTCCGTTGGCCGGCGTCGGGATGAGCGGGGAGTGCGCCGGGCGGTAATTGCTGGGAACTCCCATCACACCGTTGGGACGGCCCTGGGCATCGGTGCTGTTGATGCGATTGGCAGGGATGTAGCCGTTGTAGTAGAGATAGGCATCGCGGCAGACACCGCTGCGGCAATCCTGCACTTTGTACTGAGTTCCGTAGATTTCCACGGGGTTCGGGAAGACGTAGTTGCTGGCGGGAAGCCCCCACCAGTTGGAGGTCATGGAGCCGTTGCCGGCGAACTGCCAGCCACCGACGATGCGATTCATGACGGGGCCTGCACCGGCGTAGAACTTCTTGCCTTTACCGAAGGGGAGGTCGGCGATGAAGTTCCAGTTGACGCGGTGTTGGGGGATTTCGATGTCGCGTTGATAGAACAGCAGGCGGGCGCGCGCGCCGAGATCCTCGGGGACGGCTCCGGGGAGGAAGGTGTTGGAGGACGGCAGGATGTCGTCGGACCAACCATTCCCCGCGGCCTTGAGCGAGTTGGAGAGCACGTAGAAGATCTGGAAGGCGTAGCCCTTGGCGTAGCGGCGCTGCACTTCGAACTGGAAGTTCTGCGAGTTGGACCAGCCGGTCTTTCGATACTCTTCGATGTCGCCGAACAAGGTGGTTTCGAAGGCACGGGTGGCGGTGCCGGAGAAGGTGCCGGTGGGACGGGGCAGGCCGGTGGTCTTGAACCAGACGTAGTCGTTGGGGCTCTGGTTGTAGGAGTAGAACATGTCGAGGCGCGAGCCATGGGTGCCAACGTAGCCGAAGCGGAGAACGGTGTTTTCCATGATTTCGCGTTCGAAGGTGATGTTCCATTCGTGAGCGCGCGAGGTGGGCTGGTTCGGGCTGAAGTAACTGGTGAGGAATGAGCCGCGGGTGATGCCGGTGGGGCTGTTGAGGTCAAGGATGTCGCGGCTGTTCTGACCGGCGATCACTGTGGGGACGCTGCGGAGCCCGTAGTTGGGGAGGCGATCGGGGGTTTGCGCCGAGTTGGAGAACTGGTAAGTGAAACGGGCCGTGGTGGGCGGATTCTGGCGCATGCGGGCGTTGAAGGCACGCAACGGCATGGGATAGCCGTAGATGCCGTAGCCGCCGCGCACGACGAAGGGACGCGAACCGTTGGTGACCTTGTAGGCAAAGCCGGCGCGCGGGTTGAAGTCCCACTTGTTGAGGTTCATCAGGCCATCGGGTAGGCCGGCCGCTTCGGGGGTGATGAAGGGTACTCCGAGATTGCGGAAGACGTTGGCGATGGCCGGAGTGGTGGCGCCGATTTTGTACATCGTTTCCCAGTCCGTGCCATTGACGATGGACTTGGTTTTAGGATCGAAGCCGGTGAGGAAGTTGTTGCGCTCGCGAATGGGCGTGTACATTTCCCAGCGCAGGCCGAGGTTGAGAGTGAGGCGCGAATTGACCTTGAAGTTGTCCTGGAAGTAGAGGGCGAACTCGCGCGAGTGCATGTCGTACCACTTGCGCACGAACTGGGCGGAGTAGGAATTGATGGCGCCGAGGAACAGGTCGGCGGCGGCGTGTCCGGTGAAGGGGACGGCGCTGTAGGTGGATCCGGAAGTGGGGTCGTATTGAGCCGTGAACTGGCCGTTCAACGAGTGCGCGCCCTGCACCTGCTGCTGGTCAGGCAGGATGTTGAGGCCTTCGTGACGCAGACGCCCTCCGAATTGCATTTCGTGGCGGCCGTGGATTTTGGTGAAGTTCTGATCGACGTTAAAGATCTTCACAATGGAGTTGCGGCGATTGGCGGCGGTGATGTACTCCATGCGAAGTCCGGTGGTGGTGATGTTGGGGAACCCGTACTCGTCGAATGGATTGGGCAGGCCGAGTTGATCGGCGTATTTCTTGTCGTCGCCGACGTTGATGAAGTTGAGATCTTCGACGCCGACGTTGAAGAGTGTTTCGCTGAAGAAGGTGGGCGAGATGTTGCGGGTCCAGGAGACGACGCCGGTGTTATCGCGAATGGGGCGCGAAGTGCCGTTGGCGGAGTTGTCGAGGGTAGTGGGGGAATTGTTGTTGCCGCTTTGGGCGAAGGCATCGCGCACGCCTTTGGTGTAGCGGACGAAGATCTGATCTTTGTCGGAGAGGCGGTGATCGAAGCGCGTGGTCATGGTCCACTCGAGACGATTGTTGGGGGCGAGGTAGTAGTAGTTGCTGGCGACGAGAGGATTGGATGGATCGTTGGGGAGCGGCGTGACGCTGTAGAGGTACTTGGCGAGCGGGCTCTGGCGATTCATCGGGATGCGATTGCCGACATAAGGGACGCGCGCCCAGTTGGCGCCGGTAGACCAGGGATCGTAGAGGATGGACTGGCGTCCGGCAGCATTGACGAGGCCGGAGAAATCGCCTTCGCGCATGGCCGCAGTGGGGACGGCGGTATCGCGGGTGGTGCCGGTGAGACTACGGAAGGCCTCGTAGGAATAGAAGAAGAAGGTGCGATTTTTGCCGTTGTAGAGTTTGGGGAGATAGACGGGACCGCCGGCCGAGCCGCCGAACTCGTTGCGCACGAGGTGAGGGGGCCGGGTCCAACGATCCTGGCGCTGGCGGGCGACGCCGAAGCCGAGGTTGTTGTTGCGGGCGATTTCGAGCAGGGAGCCGTGAAAGAGATTGGTGCCGCCGCGCGTGGTGACCATGACGGTGCCGGGACGGTTCAGCTTAGCGGAAGAATTGTTGGTTTCGACGCGGAATTCTTCGATGGTATCCATGCCGGGGGGACGGCCGGAGAGTTCGCCGGTGTCGCGATTGGCCATGACTGCGCCGTCCTGGAGGAACTCGACGCCCCAGCGGAGCCCCCAGACACGCGGGGCCTGCGAAGCGCCATCGATGCCAGGCGTGGTTTGGGCGACGAGGGATTGGAACATGCGTCCGCTGATGGGGAGTTGATCAAGGCGGGCGCGATCGGTGACGTTGGCAAGCGTAGCCGCGGTGGTGGTGACGAGGGGAGCGGCGTCTGCTTTGACGACGACTTCGGTGGCTGTGCTGCCTACGGCGAGAGCTGCGTCGACGACGGCGGTTTGTCCGGATTGGAGGACGAACTCACCGGTAAAGGGCTCCATGCCGGCGGATTCGATGCGGACGCGGTAGGGGCCGGGTTGGAGGGAGGGGATGACGTAGAAACCGATTTCGCTGGTGGAGGTGCGATATTCGCGAGCGGTTAGGGTATGGATGGCCGTAACGTTGGCGCCGGGTACAACGGCGCTGCTGGCATCCCTTACCGTGCCTTGGATTTTGCCGACGCCGGTCTGCGCGAGGGCAGCCGGAAAAACGGAGAGCAGAAAGACCACAATCCGCAAGGATTTCATTGGGGGATGGTATCACAGATAAAAGGATGCAGGAATCGGAAGATAAAGAAAGATTATCGAACGATACTGGCGTGGTGGATCAGGGTTTGACGATTCCCTGTGGAATTTGAAGCTGGATGGGGAGTGGGGCGTTCTGCTTCATTGGCCAAACTCCGGTGTAGGAGGAACCGATGCCCCAGATCCAGAGGGAGCCGTCGGTCTTTATGGCGAACGAGTTGTTGCCAGCGGCGAACACGGCTTTGACACCGGAGATGCGGGGTGTTGCCACGGTAGCTTGCTCGCGGCCGGTGACTCCGTTGCCGGCCTGGCCCCAATCCGAGTTGCCCCAGGTGCGGAGGGTTCCGTCGCTGAGCAGCGCGAGGAAATGGCGGCCGTTGGCGGCGCCCGACAAAGCAACCGCGCTGGCAACGGCGGGGACACGAACGGGCACGCGGGTACGTTCGTCGATGGTGCGCTTGCCGTTGCCGAACTGGGCCTGATCGTTGTTTCCCCAAATCCACACGGTTCCATCTTTCTTCAGCACCGCGGCCACCTGGGTGGCAACGATCCCCACGACGCCGGTCAAGCCGGGGACTTCGGCGAGCGGCTGAACAGGGTCATCGGCGTAGATGCGGCCGAAGGGCAATCTGCCCGCCATCCAGACGCGGCCTTCGGTTGTGAGGGCGAGAAGGAAGCCGTTGCCGAGTGCGATCTGCGTGACGGGAGGGAGACCGGAGGCGCGCTCGGGTTTGGCGATTCTGTTTTCCCCCTGACCGAGGTAGCGGCCGCCCCACATGCTGACGCTGCCATCGCGATGGATAGCGAAGGCGGAGTTGGCGCGAGCAACGATGCGGATGACATCGGCGAGCCCGGGAATAGGCACCGGAGTTTCCGAGCCGGCGAGGCATTTTTCGCCGCAGCCGAGTTGGCCGTCAAAGCCCGCGCCGAAGGCAACCACCGTGCCGTTGTCGAGCAGGACGTAAGAGGTGCGGGCGGCGGCAGCGATGTCGATGGCCTTGCCGGGAATGGCGATGGGAACGAATACGGAGGCATGTCCGCTGGAGTTGGGGATGGCGGAGCGGGGTCCGAGCTGGCCGTCGCGGGTGTCACCCCAGCCGCCGATCGCGCCATCGGAAAAAAGGATCAATTTATGTGATTCTCCGTCGATCTTCAGAGGGATCCTGGGAGTTTGGGCGTGGAGTATCGCGGCGGTGAAGAGGACGGCGAGGAGCAAAGGCATTAGTTTCGGCGCTTGGCGGTGACGCCTCCCGCGGTGAATCCATCGGGAGTGAATTTGAGGTCGGGGATCACCCCGAGGGAGAAGAATGTATCCGCTGATTGGGGATACAAATCGATGTCGCCGGGGCCCAGGACATTGGCGACGAGGTGATCTTGTTCGACGCGGATGGTGACTTTGCCGATGCGAGGCGCTTCGTATTCGCCGGCGAATTTCGCTAGTTCGGCGGTAGGCAGAGTGATGGCGGCGCGCTCACGCGGCTTGTCGGGCCAGCCGTAGGCAGCAGCCGCGGCGTAGGCGATTTCCTGGGCGACGCGGGAGCCGTTTTCCGAATTGGTCATGACGACGATGCCTTCGCCGCCGGTGGAGCCCATCAGGATGGCCTGGAAACCAGCGTCTGCGCCGCCGTGGCGAAACCATTTGACACCGTCGTGATCGTTCACTACGAATCCGAGTCCGTAGACTTTGTTCTGCAGCGTGAGCATTTCCCTTGCGGTGGATTGTTTGAGGATGGAATCGGGTTGGCCTTGATGAGCCCGCTGGATCGCGATGACGAAACGGGCGAGGTCGGATGCGGTGGTCCAAAGACCCGCGGCGGCCATCTCGGGATAGGTGTGAAAACGTCCGGGGATGGCCTCGCCATTGGCTTTGTAGCCGGCCGCGGAGACGGAGGAAAGGCGTTGCGGCAACGGGTTCTCGTAGGTGGATTGACGCATGTTGGCTTTGTTGAGAACGGCCGTTTGCATGTAGGAAGTGAAGGGGGTTTGGGTGACGTCGGCCATCATCAATTGGAGGATGGTGTAGCCGCCACCGGAATAACGGAAGTTGGAACCGGGTGTGAGATCGACACGGACGGCGGGTGTGTTGGCGGGCTTTTCGCCGTCGAGGATTTGGGGAATGGTGGGCAACGCGGCGCCGGAGGCATAGCCGGGGAAACCGTGCACGGTCAGTCCGGCCATGTGGCTGAGGATGCGGCGCACGGTGACCTTTTCGTCCTTGGTGAAATCGTTCTCCGGAAGTTTCCAGGATTTCAGGTGTTGATTGACGTGTTCATCGAGGGTGATTTTTTTCTGCTCAACCAGTTGGAGCGCGCCGGTGGCGGCGACGGGCTTGCTGATGGATCCGGCGAGGAAGAGCGTATCGGTTGTGACCGGGCGGCCGGCGGCGACGTCGGCAAGACCGTAGCCCTTGGCCCAGGCGATCCTGTAGTTTCGGATCACGGCCACGCCGACGCCGTTGACGTTGAGGGCTTTCATTCGCTGCTGGATGGTGTGGCGCGGAGCGGGATGATCCTTCAGGATGACGGAGGGCAGAAGGCCGGATTCGATGGCCTGGATGTGGTCAGTGGTTTGTGCGGTGGCCAGGAGCGGTGCGAGAAGTAAGAGCAGCAGCCTCAATTGGAAGTCCCCTTTTCGATGATACTCTTGGCGGTATGCGGCCCCTTCGCTATTCCATCAACGTAACACTGGACGGATGCTGCGATCATCGGGCCATACCCGCGGACGACAGATTGCACCGGCACGCGATCGAGAACATTGCCCAGGCCGATGCCCTGCTCTTTGGCAGGGTGACCTACGAAATGATGGAAGCTGCGTTCCGGCCGGCTGCGCAGACAGTGGCAAGGCCGGATTGGATGGAACCTTTCGCGCGCACAATCCACGCGGCGAAGAAGTACGTGGTGTCGCGTACTCTCGATCGCGTCGATTGGAACGCGGAGCTTGTTCGCGGGGGGGCAGGGCTGGAACTGGCAATTCGGCAACTGAAGAGCGAGCAGGGCAATGGATTGCTGACGGGAGGCGTGAAGCTACCGCTGGCATTGGCCGAACTGGGATTGATCGACGAGTATGAACTGGTGGTGCATCCGAGGCTGGCAGGTCACGGGCCGGCATTGTTCGCAGGGCTGTCGAAGTATTTGGACTTGGAGTTGGTGAGCCAGGTGAAGGCCGGGCCGGGGGCAGTGGCCATGCGGTATGTGCCGAGGGGTTAACGGACGAGCCGGACGAAGTCTCCATATTGGGCGACATTCTCGTCGGCGGTGAGCAACGTCAGTTTCTCTGCAAGCGCCTGGGCAACCAGCATGCGGTCGAAAGGGTCGCGGTGGCGCCAAGGGAGCAATGCGATCTGTCGGGTATGCGCGGCGGTGAGCGGGAGGTGCTCAAATGACTCAGCGGCTAGTTTGCTTTCGAATTCCGATGGCAGGCGGAGTTTACCCAAGCTCAACTTCAACCAGATCTCCCAGAGGCTAACGGCACTGAAAAATATCGTGTTTTCCGGATCGCGAATCAGCGCTAGCGCCTGCGGGGAAAGCGATGGGTTTTCCGCCAGCCACCACAGGATGAGATGGGTATCGAGCAGTATCCTCACAGCGGCGGTTCCGTCATGCCGAAGGCTTCGGCAATGTCGCCGGGTAGTGTATCGAAGTCCGGTGCAATCCAGATTTCTCCCGCCATCGATCCGGGTGTCCGAGGTTTCGCTGGGCCGTGGTAGGCAATGAGCTTGGCAACGGGCTTGCCTGCCTTGGCGAGGATCACCTCGGTGCCCTTTTGAACCTCTTCAATGAGCGCGGAGAGTTCAGCCTTCGCTTGCGATATGTTGCGCACCACCATGACCAAGGATAGCACAGACCAGATCTGGTCTGGTCTGGTCTGACTTGGTTTTTGGTTTCATGGACCTGCGCTTGTATACTGGACTAACGTCTGGTAAGAACTACGCAAGGAGTCAAGAAGATGCAATTGGCGAGAGCGGCGATGCTTCTCAGTTGGGCGGCGATGGCCTGGGCGCAGACGAATGTGGGCGAACAGAAGCCCGAGGCCACGGCGCCCTTTCAAATGACGACAACGGCCACGTTTGGGCTGCCGTGGCGGATCGCATTTCTGCCCGATGGCCGGATGTTGGTGACCGAAAAGATCGGGCCGGTGTGGCTGGTGTCGGCACAGGGAGAGAAGATCGCGCCACTGGCGAATACACCTGCTGTTTTTTGGCAGGGCCAGAACGGCATGCTGGGCGTGTTCGTGTCTCCGCGTTACGCCACCGATGAAAGCATCTATCTCACCTACATTGAGCCGGGCGATTACGGCGGCGGCCAGGTTTTGGCGCGGGCGAAGCTGAATCTGGGGCGCATCCCGCGAGTGGAGAATCTGCAAGTGTTGTGGCGCCAGATGCCGAAGGGCATGGGCGGACAGGCGGGCGGACAGATCGCATTCTCGCCGGACGGGCAGTATATCTACATGACCGTGGGCGATCGCCAGCGCATGGTTCCGGCACAGGATCCGAACCAGCCGGTGGGCAAGATTCTGCGGTTGACGCTGGATGGCAAGCCGGCGCCGGGGAATCCGAACGAAGGCAAGACGGGCGCACAGAGCATTCCGCTGATTGATCCGCCGCGCGACACGGAACTGGCGAAGACGGCGAAGGTGGTGAGCACCTACACGTTTCCCGGTCCGAACCTGACGCCGGCGGAAACGTGGGCAAGCGGCTTCCGCGCCCCGTACGGGCTGGCGTTTTCGCCAACCGGAGAATTGTGGGAAGTGGAGCACGGGCCGCGCGGCGGCGATGAGTTGAATTTGATTGAAAAGGGCAAGAATTACGGATGGCCGGTGGTTTCGTTCGGGAAGAACTACAACGAGGTGCCGATTCCGAGCCATGATTCGCGGCCGGAGTTTGCCAAGCCGGTGCTCTATTGGGTGCCGGTGATCGCTCCGGGGAACCTGATGTTCTATAAGGGCAAGAAGACGTTTCCGCAGTGGGATGGCAGCGGCTTCATCAGCGGGCTGGGAAGCAAGTCACTCAACCGGATTGTGTTCGATGGCAAGGGCGGAGCGAAGACCGCCGAGCGGTGGGAAGTGGGCAAACGCATTCGCGATGTGGAACAGGCTCCCGATGGTTCGCTGTGGATGCTGGAAGACGCGAATCCAGGCGCGCTGATTCACGTCACACCGAAGTAATTTGAGAATCAGGCGCTGCCTTTATGGGGGCAGCGCCTGAGCTTTCCTTACTGTCCTTCGCAAGTCACGCGGTTATTCCAATCGACAAAAGCGCCGTTCGGATTCTTTCTCCAGGCCCAGACATGGAGTTCGAAGAAGGGCGGCAATCCGTAGCGATTGGGGCTGCTGACGAGATGGAATGCCTGGCCTTCGAGTGTGGGGGGAGCGGAATGATTCTTGAGCCAGGTGGCGGAATCGACGATGTATTCGACACCGACGAGGCGCATGCCGCCGGCGGAAGGCTCGTAGATGATCGCTTCGGGACGTTGGGCGTCAATTTCGCCGTCGCCGACGAGGGCGAGGTTGATGTAATGCACGCCCATGGCGCCGTGGTCTGGTCCGCTGACACAGCCGAATAGCGGCGTGTAGCCGGCGCTAGTGACGGCGTTGACATCGATGAACTGGCGCGTTGCGTTGCGCACGATCTCGACGAGTTTCGCGGGAGAAGGGCTCGCATCGTGCTCATGCTCGGCGGCGACGGCTAAGGTGAGCGCTGCGGCGAAAGATGCCGCAACCAGCATGCGCCGGCGTTTCAGGGCGCCGAAGGCCAGCAGTGCGATGCCGGCGCCAAGCAGAAGCGCAGTGGAAGGCTCGGGGACCGGCGAGTCTTCGGCGAAGGCGAAGTTATTCGCGGTGAACGTGGGTAGCGCGTTGATTCCCGTCTGGCCGTTCAGGTTCAACATGCGGGCGAGGATCTTGAGATCGGCAGTATTGCTGCTAATGTCGTCGGAGTAGACGAGGCGCGGCAGATCGAGGCTGCTGTTGAAGTAGATGAACAATCCCGGCCCGGAGACGGTGATCTGCGCGGCCAGCAGGTCGGCGGCGTTTCCGGCTCCGAAGGGAGTGAGCGCGTTATTGTCGTTGTCCCTGGTCTGCAGGACGACCACGTTGGCGTTCGTAGGAATGTCGCCGATGGCGCCGTTGGCGAAGCGGATCTCGGTCATGCCGAAAGCCGCGGCGTCGAATACAAAGGTCTCGGTGCCGGTGTGGAAGGAGACGAAGAGTTCTCCACCGACGACCTGGCGGCCCGGCGAGTTACGCACGGTTGTTCCTTCGAGTGGATCGACGCCAAAACTGATGTTGGCCGCGGGAGCTGCGATGTGAGACGCGGCGAGCAGAAGTCCTGCCGTGAAGAGCCGCGCCAGCGGCAGTTGCCGCATCTTTTGAAGCATATTCATTTTTGTTTTTTCCTTTTTGCTGACAGACCGTGTAGTGGGCGGACCGGTTTAGTTTTCGGTGGATGCCTCCGTGAGGCAGCGCCAGATGGCGGCGAGATGGTGATAGCTATGGCGGACGGCGTGATCCTCCAGCAGGAACTGGCAGGTGAGGGGAGGAGCGCCGGCGTACAGGGAGACGGGGGCGGCTTGGGCCAACTCTTCGTCACTGAGTGCACGAATGGCGGCCGCCGCGGCCGCGCTGTTGCGCTGCAGCAGGTCGAGTGCTTCCTGTTTGGTGACGGCGGCGAATTCCTTTGCGTGATTGGCATTCAGCACATGCACGTCGGCCATGGTGACGCCGGTGATGGACTCGCCGGCGGCCAGTTTCTGGGCCAACTGGACTTCGAGCGGGTAAACGCTGGCGACGTGATGGATGATGACTCCGATGGTGCGTCCGTCTCCGGGCAGGCGTGTTTGCCATTGCGTACCGGTAAGCGAGTGGGCAAGGTTGGCGAGGGCGCGGGCCCCCTGTTCGAGCCGGGCGGCGAGAGCGGCGGCACGACCCGTGGAAAGAACGGTTTCCACGGCGGAATTGTACGAATCAAGATTTGTCATAAGCTTCGAACCTCCTTCAACCAAGCAAGCGGGATCGGGAGGCGGAATGCGCGGCATTGTTTACAAACAAGGCGGGAGAGGTTTTCGGGGATTAACAAGCAATCGAGTACCGCCTGATCGCGACGGCGGGATCAGCGCTTAGGGGAGTCCGATACGGCGGACGAGATCGGTGAAACGCGGGTCGGCACGAAGGTTGTCGAAGGCCGGATCAACCTTCAGGTACACAAGCCAACTACTGCGATCCTCGTAGGCGCGATTGAGCCATTCAAAGGCATGATCGCGATCATTGAGGCGGCTGTAGAGGGCGCCGAACTCGAAGGCGTGTCCATTCGGGTCACTGGGGCCGAATGTTTTCAGTTGATGCTTGAGGAAGGTTCGCCAATAGCCGTCTTTGGCGGAAGGCGCCAACGAATCTCGCAGCAATGCGACGAGAGCGGGCGAGTAGCCGAGCTTGGCGCCAGTTTCGACGGCCTGCTCCATGCGGCCGCTTGCCCGGTAGTTCCATAGCAGATGGGCGAGGGTTGGTACGTGCTGCGGATCGACTTCGAGACTGCGCAGAGCGGCGGAGATGCCCGCATCGTAGTCCCGGCTCAGGTAGTAGTGAAACGGCAGATGGCCCAGGACATCCTGATTCAGAGGATCCAATTCAATGGCGCGGTGGCTTTCGGCGAGAGACTCAGTGAAGCGGCCCATGGCAATGAGCAGATGGGAGTAGGTGTGATGGAGTTCGGAATCCGAAGGATCAATGGACAAGGCGCGTGATATAGCCTGTTCCGCCGCAGCCCAGTCCCGATCGAAATAGAGTTTGATTTTGGCATCCACCGTGTGGGCGTACACCTGTGAAGGGTCGAGGGCCAAGGCTTTCCTGACCATGGAGGCAGCGAGCGGGAAGGCCTCCTTTGGGGGGAGGGAGCGGGAGTAGCCCTGGACCTGGTAACAATCGGCGAGGGCGGCATAGGGGGCGGCGTAAGAAGGGTCCTTTTCAATGGCCTGCCGGTAGGAAGCGACTGCCTTTTCAATGGAAGCAGGCACAAATTTGCTGCGATGGAAGCGGCCCAGCAGATAGAGGTTATAGGCCTCGACATTGCCGGTACCCGGCTTTCCGGCCGAGGGCCCCAGGTTTCCGGCGATTGTCTGGGCAATTTCGCGCTGGACAGCGAAGACATCTTTCCAATCTCTCATCCAACTTTTCGACCAGATGATGGTTCCATCGGCGGCGCGGCTCAATTGAGCGGTCACTCGCAACTGGTTCTGCTGGCGGCTGACGCTTCCTTCGAGGACGGCTTCCACATTCAGTTTTTTGCCAAGTTCGCGAACGTCCTGCGGCTTCCCCTTGAACTGGAAAGCGGTGGAGCGCGCCACGACACGCAAGCGCTGGGCGGCACTCAGGGCGTTGATGGTCTCCTCGGTGATGCCGTCGGCCAAATGTTCGTGCCCTGCATCGCCGATATTGACGAAGGGAAGCACGACCAAGGAGCGAAGGTCTGCCATTGCCCCAGCCTGTTGTGTTCGATTGTGAGTGGAGAGGTAGCCGGCTCCGATGACCAGCAGCACACCAAAGGCCCCGCCGACGAATAGCAAGGACCGGCGAGTGGGGGGCGCCGGTTCCGGAATGGGCTGGGCGACTGGCGTCACTGGAACGGTGAGCCGGTAGCCGACACGGGGGATGGTCTCAATGTAGGAGGGATCGCCGAGGGCTTTGCGGAGGGTAAAGATGTTTTGGGTGAGAGTGCTTTCGTCGACGAACACGTCGCCCCAGACTTCCTTCATGAGGACTTGCTTTTCGACGAGGTCGCCGGCGCAGCGGGATAGAACCAACAGAATGTCGAAGGCCTTGGGGGTGAGGCGCACCTCGGCATCGTCTTTCATCAACCGGCGGCGGGACGGAGACAAAAGGAGCGGGCCGAGCGAAAGATCTTGGTCCTCACCTCGCATCAAAGCGGATTTTAACAGATCTTTGAGAAATTTTTGACTGGGGAATCAGCCACTTGCAGGTAGTGTCGCTCTATGAACACTTCACTCATTCGAGCCACTGTCTGCGGCATCTGGGCAGTCATGCTTGGCCAGGCGGCGCCTCCGGTGACCCTCAAGGTGGATTTGGAGAACGTGGTTGGCTACTGGGACGACGGGATTGAATTCGCCAGGTTAGGCTCCGACACCCGAGTCACGACGCCAGCGGCGACGCGGCGGATCTTTCAATCGCAGGTGCAGTTTGGTGACATTGTGGCGGTGAACGGGCGGCCGGCGAAGGGGACGTTTGTGATGAACGCGCGAAACCTGAACATCACGACCGCGGCCGCCGCGGGACAGACGATTGCCGACACGACGCGAACCGGGATTGCGCAGTACACCTTTGAATTTTTGCAGACGGATGGGACACCGATTGGGGTCATTTTCGTTTCGGCATTGAATGGCGGGACGCCATCGCCGGGAGCGCCGGTGGGAAGCGGGCAGGCGAGCGGGAGCGTCGCAGGAGGAACAGGAGCGTTTCGTGGGGTGCGAGGGCAGGCGGCAGCCGCAACGCCTAGTGTTGCTGTGCGGTCCGCGTCATTCGCCGAGGATACAGCCACACGCCGCACCAATGGTGGGGGGAAGATTCAGTACATCCTGCAACTGACTCCGGAAGAAAGGCCGGATGTGGTTGTGACGGCGATCGGACCGGCAGTGGCGCATGCAAGCGACAATTTGCCGGTGACGAGTTCGAACCCGGCGCGGGCGGGGGAGACTCTGGTGTTGTATGCCACGGGGTTGGGACCGGTGCGGGGAGCGATTGACATCGGCCAGCCCTTTCCAGCCTCGCCCTTGGCGGTGGTGAATTCGCCCATCGAAGTGAGTGTGAATGGAGCGCCGGCCAAGGTGGGATCGGCCGAAGGTTATCCGGGGATGGACGATGGATATGCGGTGACGTTCACGCTGCCGCAGGATGTGGCTCCCGGAATGGCGGCGTTGCAATTGACGGCGGCGTGGATCCAGAGTGCTGTGGTGAGGATCCCGGTTCAATAAATCAGAAGGGCCGCCTGCCACCATTGGAGGTGACGGGCGGCCCTGGTGTTCAATGGTGCGTACGCTGCTTACCAGGTGAAGTGCATGGCGAGTTTGATGAACCGGGGTAGGTTTGCCTGCTGCGGATTCAAACGGCCAAACAGCGCGTTGGTCACGTCTGTGGACTGGATGTTCTGGTAGAAGGGATGGTTCAACATGTTGACCATTTCAAACCGGAACTGCAGCCGCATGCTTTCGTGAATGGGGAAGTTCTTCGACAGGGAGACGTCCCAATTCTGATAGCCGGGGCGGCGGACGTCGCTAAAGAAGAACGGGAAGTTACGCAGGGTGAAGGGCTCCTGGAGGGCAACCGGGGTTCCATCGGACTTCTTCCACAGCGAGGTGTTGAAGACCTGGGAGAACGACGGATTGTCGAGCTTGGCGGAACCGGGTGCGTTCTGTAGAGCGTTCGGGTAATCGGCGACCATGCCGCTCTGATAGGTGACGTTGAAGTTCATCTGCCAGCCGGCGACGATGTGGTTGGCCACGGCGTTGGTGGTGTTGGCGATCCGCTTGCCGTTTCCGAAGGGGAGCTCGTAGATACCGGCGATGACGAATTTTTGTGGAATGTCGGCATTCTGATCGGGCTCTTTGATGAGCTGGGTGCCTTCGAAGTTATTGAGTCCGCCAAAATTCTGCGCGTTGAGCGAGCGGGTTTGACGCAGATTCTTCTGGACGGTGTAGCTGGAAAGGAAGCTCAAGCCCTGGGAGAAGCGGCGGGTGACCTTCACGGTCATGCCGTGGTACTGGGCGCGGCCGATGGCGACATCGGCGAGCGAGACCTGAGAGAACTGCGGATAGGCATACATCAACAACTGCCGCTGGATGGTGGCGCCATTCAGGGCAGCGTTGTTGGGGATGAGGCCGGCCATCGGGTTGGGGATCTGCGCCTGATAGTAGGCGTTGTCGATGACCCCGGCGGAAGTGCGGCGGCCGAGTTCGTTCTCCGGAATGTAGTTGAGGTTGTAGGTGATGGGCAGACGGCGATTGGCGTTGCCGGAGTAGCCTACTTCCACCAACATGTTGCCGGGCATTTCGCGCTGGATGTCGAAAGACCACTGCATGGAGTAAGGCAGCGGGCGCGTGCGATAGAAGCTGGGCACTCCTTCGCCGAGGAAGCTGGCTGCGCCGAGGCTGTTCCCAATGGGAGCGAGCAGGCGGCCACCAGGGAGACCGACGAAGGGGTTAGCGGTCTTCATACCAGCGAGCGGGGTGAGGCCATCGGTGGAGACCACGGCATTGGTCTGACGGCTGAAGCCGTTGCTCGATCCCGTGGCGTCTTCGCCGACGTAGTAGAGGCCGAAGCCGCCGCGCAGCACCCATTTGTTGCCGATGTTGTGAGCAACGCCAATGCGAGGCTGGAACTGATTGCGCGGGGCATCCATGAGGGCGCGCGAAACGCCATTCAAGCCGGAGAACTGAACGGCGCCCTTCAGATTGAGACCGCTGACGCGGCTGGCAATCGGGCTGGCGGCGTTGAAGTCGAGGCCGGTGATCTGGCGGTCGAAACGCTCGACGTTGGCGGTTTCCATATCCCAACGCAGACCAACGTTGATGGTCCACTTGTTGTTCACCTTCCAATCGTCCTGGAAGAAGCCGGCGAAGTAGTGGTGGCGGTAGGACGGGTCGATGTTCAGCTGCACGGCTGCCGCGCTGGGGATGCCCATGAGCATCGTGGCAAGACCGTTGCCGCTGACCGCGTCGGCGCGGGTGGAATTGGCTTGCGTCCAGTTGCGATTGAACGTGTAGATGCCGGAGGGATAACCGCCACCGGCCACGTTCTTGTTGTAACGGCGGCCTTCGGCGCCGAACTTGAGGAAGTGCCGGCCGACCACTTTATTGAGGTTGGGCTGGATGCTATAGGTATCGCGGGTGCCGGGGCTGACCGCGTTGGAACCCATGTTCTGGTAGCCTTCGATCTGGATGTTGGGGAACTGGAACGCGGGGAACTGACCCACCAGGTCAGGCGAGAAGCCCAACTGCTTCGGATCGTAGCCCGCGCCGAGCGTGCTGCCTCCGGCTTCTTCCCAGCGGTTGAGGCCGGTGCGCAAGTCAAAGGTTGTGGTGGGGGAGAGGGTAGAGGTCCAGTTGAAGGTGAAGTTGCGGCCGTTGCGGAGAAGAGGCGCGTTGCCGGTGGGTTCGGCGGGGTTGTCGAAGCCGAAGGTGATGTTGCGGAACTCCCAGAACGGGTTCTCGTTGTAGCGGAAGAACACGTTGTTTTTGGAGTTGATGACGGCATCGGTGCGGCCGACGAACTGGTCGAAGCTATTGCGCCAGATGGACGGATAAGGATTGTTGTTGGCTGCCGCCGGCCCAATGCCTGCGCTGGACGGCGCCGGGTAATAGGTGAGGAGCTTCACGGCAATGGGATCAAGCTGGCTGGCGGGGATGCGATTGCCCACAATCGGGGTACGGCTGCCATCGGGCTTCGTGCTGAAGGGATCGTAGATCAGCACGGGCTGTCCCTGTCCGTTGAAGAGGCCGTTGAAATCGCCACCGCGGATGGACATGATGGGGAACGTGACAACGCCGGGATCGGCGCTGCGCTGGCGCATGCCTTCATAGGAGAGCATCCAGAAGAGCTTGTTCTTGCCGTTGAAGACTTTGGGAATGAAGATGGGGCCGGAGGCCTGAATGCCAAACTGGTTGATGTGGTTTGGGGGTTTGCGGCCGTTCGGATAGAAGACGCCGGCAACCGTCTGGGGCTGGTTGAGCTCGCTCTGGTTGGCGTTCAGCTTGTCGTTCTGGAAGTATTCGAAAGCCGTGCCGTGGAAGCTGTTGCCGCCGCCCTTGGTGACCATGGTGATGACACCACCGGTGGTGCGTCCGTAGGCTGCGTCGTAGGTGTTGGTGAGGACTTTGAACTCCTGCAGGGATTCGGTGGTGGGGATGCTGATGACGGTCCATTCGGCGCGGACGTTGCTGATTCCATCGAGGAGCACTTCGTTCATGCCTTCGCGGCCGCCGTTGATGGAAATGCCGGTGGTGCCGCCGATATCGAAGGAACGCAGATAGCGGAATGCGGTTCCCTTCGTGACGCCGCCGGCGGCCCATGCGATCTGGAAGGGATTGCGGCCCTGGGTGGGGACGTTGGCGAGCACTTCGCTGGCGAGTACTTGCGAACGGGAAGCGGTTTCGGTTTCCAGGGTGGAAACTGCACCGTTCACCGTAACGCTGGTGGTGATGTCACCGACTTCGAGTTTGACATCGACGCGAGCGCGGTCGAGAGCCTGGAGCACGATGTCCTGGCGAAGGAATTTCTTGAAACCGCCGGCCTCGACGGTGAGCTCCCACTTTCCGGGAGCGAGGAACGGGATGGTGTAACTCCCGGTTTCGTTGGTTTGCGTAGGAACGGCGCGGGCCGTTGCGGTGTCAGTCGCCACGACTTTGGCGGCGGCAACGGGAGAGCCCGTTGGATCGAGAACGACACCGGTGATACTGGCGCGAACTTCTTGAGAAAATGCGGTTCCGGCCGAGAGGGACAGGAGCACCGCCAATGACAAGACACACGACCAGCGGGACTGGGTGGTCATGAGTAAACCTCCATAATCTATTACCTGAAGCACGAGTGAATGCTGCTCTGATTATTGTACTTGGAATGGGAGCTGGATGGCGGTGCGCGGAGAGTGGTTGTGCAGGTAGAGGCAAGACGGTATCACTCCTGGCATGATCAAAGATGTGAAGACGGTGATTTCGGTGGATGATGCACTCATGGCACAGGCCGACGAGGCCGCTCGAGATCTTGGGTTGAGCCGTCGCGGATTGGTCACGGTAAACAAAGCCGACCTTGAGGAGCGGCTGTCTTCTATTCGAAGGTGAATGACAGGCTGGAACAGCCCGCACCGGGCCCTCAAACCGGCCGCGTTGCCTTGTCCAAGACCCTTTCCATCTGGTCACAATGCCCAGCTTCATGCTGCGCCATGCGGTGCGCATAGGTGAGAACGGTTTCCTCGCGGAGCTTCGAGTTCGCTTTGACGGAGGCGCGCCTCTTGAGCAGAAATCGGGGCTGGGCTGCCGGGTATACAAGGTCTTCCACGGCATGAAAGGAGGGCTTGTGTACAATCGATTGACGGGTGCGGAGCTTGCGCCCGAGGCGGGCAGTCCGGAGGACTCATGAGAACGGTAAAGCGCATTGCGAAGTGGTGCGGCATCGCGATCGGTGTGCTGCTGCTGCTGGCGGTTGGTTTTGGCGTGTATCTGTACACACAAAAACCGAAGCCGATCGGCGAGCGTCCGGTTTTGCAGGCTGAACTTTTCCGCAAGCCGGCAAGCGAGCTGCCCGTGGAGCAGCGGTTCCTTTATGCCTCCGCCGGAGAGCTTGCGGAGATGATCCGGAAAAAGCAGGCAACTTCGCAGGCGATCGTCCGGGCGCATCTGAACCACATCAAGAACACCAACTACCGCACCAACGCGTTTGTGTGGTTGTTTGAGGATGAGGCGATGGCCGCGGCGAAGGCTGCGGATGAGAAGGTGGCGCGGGGGCAGACGCTCGGCGTATTGCACGGCGTGCCGGTAAGTGTGAAGGAGGAGTTTTGGATCAAGGGCAAGCCGAACACGATGAACGCGGAGATGTTCCAGGGCTTCGTGGCGCCGCGGAACGCGGAATCCGTGGATGCTTTGTTGGAGCAGGGCGCCATCATTCTCGGCGCCACCAACGTCCCGAAGCTGCTGGCCGATGTGCAGACCATCGGCGAAATCTATCCCACCGGGAACAATCCCTACGATCCGCGGCGGACGCCGGGCGGAAGCACGGGCGGAGGCGCGGCCTCAGTAGCGGCAGGGATGGCGCCGATTGCCCTGGGCGGCGATATGGGCGGGAGCATTCGGATTCCGGCGGCGTTCAACGGGATCTACGGACTCAAGACAACGGAAGGGACGATCGGCAGTGGCAAGAGCGAATTTCCGGGCGAGCCTGGCAATCCCAAGTACCGGCGGATGATGGTTGCCGGGCCGCTGGCACGGTCCGTGGAGGACATTGATCTGGCCTGGAACGCGATGATGTTGAAGTGGCCGGAGCGGAAACAGAAGATGCTGGCGGTGAAAGGGAAGCTGGAGAACTATTCGGTGGCCTACTTCGACGAATGGGCCTTTCGCAATGACCGCATGTTCATCGGGCAGGATGTGAAGGCGCGGTTGGCGAAGCTGGCGGCGGCACTGGAAGGAAAAACTGCTGCCGTGCGGCGCGATCAGCCCGCGGGATTCGAGGAGATGATCCTGATGCACCGGATGCTCGCGGTGTATCTGATGTTTGAGAAGGTGCCGTGGGTGATTCGCCAATACATGGTGCACGAGTTCAAGAAAGCGGACACGCATCGCTTTCAGTTTTCCGAAGTACTGGCGCGCATGTCTGACTTGGATCCGGATCAGTACGACGATCTGCTGCGCCGGCGGGAAGAGCTGGCAAACCGGCTGGATGGGTTCTTCGGCAAGTACGATGTGCTGATCATGCCGGTGACGCCAGGGCCGGCCATTGCGCACAATCCGGAGCATGAAGCGATTGAGCTGGATGGCAAACGGATCAACTACTGGGATTACTTCTACTACCCGGTATGCTTCAACGCGACGGGGCATCCGGCGTTGACGATTCCGATGGGTCTCAATGGCGAGGGGCTGCCGGTTGCGTTGCAGGTGGTGGGGCCGCGGTATTCCGAACAGCGGTTGATTGAGTTTGCACGGCTGATTGAGCCGTTGCACGAAGGATTTGTGAAGCCGAACGGGAAGTGAGTGGTGCGAGGCTGCAAGCTTGCCTTACAATACTTCGAAGCATGCAGCCTGCGCCTGAACGGCCGGCCACCATCCGGTTCGGATTGTACGAAGTCCATCTCGCCACTGGAGAGCTTTGGAAGAATGGCAACAAACTCAAACTTCAGGAGCAACCGTTCCGCCTGCTGGCGATGCTGCTGGCGCGTCCGGGAGAACTGGTAAGCCGCGAGGAACTGCAGACTGCGCTGTGGCCGGACGCCGAATACGGTGAGTTCGAGCAGGGCCTGAACACGGCCATTCGCAAGGTTCGCCAGGCGCTGGGGGATTCGGCCGAGAATCCACGGTTCGTGGAAACCTTGCCGCGCAAGGGGTACCGCTTCATCGCCCCCGTGCGTGCGCCGGAAGAGGCGGAACCCGAGGCGCCGGCGTTGCCGCCCGCCAAGCCGCATCGATGGCCGCTTTGGGCAGGTGGCGTGCTTCTGCTTGTGGCGATAGTGGGTGGCGTGTGGTGGTTGCGCCGGCCGGTGATGGAGGCAGCCCCGCTGTTCACGACACCGACCCCGTTCACGAGCCTGCGCGGCTTCGAGCGTGCGCCCAGCTTTTCTCCGGACGGCGAACAGATCGCGTTCAGTTGGAACGGCGAGAACGAAGACAACTTCGATATCTACGTCAAGGCGCGGAATTCGGAAAAGCTGGTGCGGCTGACTCAGGACGCGCGGAATGACTTTGGACCGGCGTGGTCGCCGGACGGCAAGCGGATCGCCTTCGCGCGCGGATACGAAAATGGACGCCGCGGCATCTACGTGGTGGCGGCAACGGGCGGGCCGGAGATCAAGCTGGCGGAGACGATTTGGGTTCCGGATTTTCACCCCTACCTGGCCTGGTCGCCGGATGGGAATTGGCTGGTGTTCACAGACCGGGCAACGGAAGACGCGGCGGGTACGGGGGCGTCGCCCTGCCTGAACCTGCTGTCTGTAGAGACGGGTGAGAGAAGGCGATTGACGAATCCTCCGGCAAAGCAGATGGGCGATGTGGCTCCGGCGTTTTCCAAAGACGGCCGGACGCTGGCGTTCCTTCGAGCGGAGGTGTACGACCGAAGCACGCTGTATCTCATGCCGTTGACTCGCGACTACCGTCCCGCATCGGCGCCGGTGGAAGTGGAACGCAAAAGCGATGGCCGGGTTTCGAGCGTTGCCTGGATGCCGGACAACCGCCGCCTGCTGGTGGCCAAGCCGTGGCTCTATGGCAGTAGCGCGAACACGGGGTTGTGGCTGGTGGACACGACGAGACAATCGAAGCCGCACCATGTGGAAGCCGCGCCGAATACCACCGCTTCGGTGGCCGTCTCAGCGAATGGGGAAATCGCCTATGCGTGGCGCCAATCGGACATGAACATCTGGCGCGTGCATCTGGATAAAGCGCACAAGCCCATCGATGCACCGAAGCCTTTGGTGACATCGACCATGGATGAGATCGTCCCGAAATATTCACCCGACGGCAAACAGCTTGCGTTCATCTCGCGGCGGAGCGGATCGGAAGAGGTGTGGAGCAGCCTGCGCGACGGGACCAATCCGGTGCAGCTCACCAATGTGGGCCATGCCGGTGCGCCTTCCTGGAGTCCCGATGGAACGCACATCGTTTTCGATTCGGCCAGGGAGGGACAATACGAGGTCTATTCGATTCTGGCCACCGGCGGGAGCGCGCGGCGCTTGACCAATCATCCGGCGGTGGATGGCGTGGCCAGCTACTCCCGGGACGGGCAGTATATCTATTTCATGTCGCGGCGCAGTGGTTCGGAACAGGTTTGGCGTATGCGCACCGACGGCAGTGAGCCAACGCAGATCACGAAAGGCGGCGGCTACCTGGCGCTGGAATCGGCCGACGGTAAACATCTCTTCTATTTCAAGAACGGGTGGACGTGGCGGGCGCCGGTGAACGGCGGCGAGGAGGTGCAATTGCCGGTGCGCCGCTTCCGCAGTTTTCTCAACTTCACAGTGACCGGCGACGCCATCTACTACATCTGCGACCCTACGGCCAGCCGCGAACTCTGGATTGAGCGATTTGATCTGGCTTCGCAAACCACACAGAAGGTAATTGACCTCAACGCCGGGCCGAAGAATTGGTTTACGGTGGCACCGGACAGTTACGTGCTGTTTGCGCGGGCAGGGATTGCCGTGTCGCCAGACGGGCGTGAGTTGCTGTGGGCGCAGGCCGATCTGGCGGGAAGCGATATCATGCTGACCAAGATACGGCCGTAGTAGAGTGCTGCCGCTATTCGTCACGAAGCGCGGCTGAAGGAGAAAGCGCGGCCGCGCGGCGGGCGGCAAGAGGCAGGTCGCAATTACGGCCGGCTGCCGATGGGAAGGTCAAGGCCGCGAGGTGTTACAGAGCCGAGGCGGTGACGGCGCGGCGTAAGCAGACCGTGAGCCGTATCCCCGATTCGTCCCGATTGGCGACGTCAACGGAGCCTCCGAACAGTTTGAGAATGCGGCTTGCCATCGGAGCCCTCAGACCAAGTTCGCCGCCAGGAGTCAGGGCTTCGGCGATTGCGAACGGATCAAAAAACCGGGCGAGGGCGGAACTGGGAATCGTCCAGCCATGCACATTGATGACGACCTTCCAGAAATCCGCGGATTCGTCGAAACTGAGCCGCACCGCAGTACCCGGTGTAGAGAACTTGACGGAGATTTCCAGCAGGCCATGCATGGCTCTGGTAAGCAAACTGGCATCGGCGAGAACGATGCGGGGGCTTGCGGAAGGGCATTCGATGGTCACATTGGCGAACCGGGCCGAATCGAGGGTGCTTTCCATGGCCCGCTGCAGCACCGCGGACAGGGGGGTGGGCCCCAGGCGGAACATGTCGCGGCGAAGATCAACGTGGGTGAGCAGCAAAGCATCATCCAACAAGGAGAGGATTCTGCTGCGGGATCGCGCGAACAAGCTCCGCAGTTCGTCATTCTCCTCCGTGGGGTGCATGCCGTCGAGAATGAGCTCGCCGACACCGAGCAATCCGTTGAGGGGCGTGCGGAACTCATGGGAGATGAGTTGGAGGAAATCGCCCTTGGAACGATCCAGCACCATCAGACGCTCATTGGCCTCGGCGAGTTCGCGAGTGCGTGCGGCCACCATCTCTTCGAGCAACTCGTTATGGCGCCCCAGAGCAAGGCGGAGATTGTGGAGCTTGAGGTGAGTCTCGACGCGGGCCTGCACTTCCTCAAACTGGAAGGGTTTTGAGATGTAGTCGACGGCGCCGGAGCGGAAGGCCTTGACCTTGTCTTCGGTGGCGGTCATGGCGCTGAGGAAGATAACGGGGACGTTCGCCAGTTGTGGATGATCGGCGGATTTTAAGCGTTCGCACACTTCGTAGCCGTTCATCTCCGGCATGTTGATATCCAACAGGATGAGGTCCGGAGGCGAATGCAGCGCCGGTGCGAGGGCGAGCCTTCCACGCGGGAAGGAACGGACCGCATGACCCTGGTGGCTGAGAATCTCTTCGAGGACTTTCAGATTGGCGGGATTATCATCCACGATCATGATATTCCCGGCTGACGGTGAGGCTAGGGATGGCACGCTTCCTCCAACAGCCGGATGAGGGCATCGTATTCGTAGCGGTCGGCGAGGTTGCGCAACGCCATCGCGGCGCCCGGATCGCCCGCTTTCTCGATCTGGTGAATGCACCGGTCGATGTGGGTCTTGTGGCCGTTGAGAATTTCCTGCAGGAGTTCCGCGATCAAGGCGCGCGGCAACAGAGCCAGCCGCGAGGGCAGACGGGAAAGATCGGGCACATTCTCTTCCGAAGCACTGGAGGTGTTCTGGTAGTCGTAGACGATGTGGAGGTGCGCGGCGATCTTTTCGAGCAGCTCTTCCTCGTGGCAGGGCTTGGCGAGGAAATCGTCGGCTCCGAAGTGGAGTGCGGTGCGGCGCTGGTCGTCCATGGCGCTGGCGGTGAGGATGAGGACTACGGTTTCCTCTCCTCTGGGATCGGCCTTGATGGCACGTGTCGCCTGCAGGCCATCGAGGAGAGGCATGTGGACATCCATAAGGACGAGGTTGGGGCGCCAATCCTGCCAGCAGCGCAGCGCTGCCTCTCCATTTTCGACGCCCTTTGCGGCGAAGCCCAGAAGGGTGAGCAATTTCACCAGCCAGTCGCGGTTCTCGGCCTGGTCATCGGCTACCAGGATTCTCGGGGCAACCTGGCCGGCTTGCAGACCGGCGATGCGGCGCGCCATTCCGCGCCTCGGGGCCACACCCGAGTTGCCGCGCCCGATGGGAACTTCGAAGTGAAAGACTGAGCCTCTGCCGGGCACGCTGCTTACGGTGAGATCGCCCCCCATGAGGCGAGCGTATTCGCGGCTGATGGCGAGCCCCAAACCGGTGCCCTGGCCGATGTTGGAATGTTCCCCAATCTGAGTGAAAGGCTGAAACAGCTTTTCCTGCTGTTCCGGCGTCAGGCCGGGGCCGGTGTCCTCCACATTGGCGGCGAACCATAGACAGCCCGCCCGGTCGTGGATGGTCACATGCAGCCGAATCTGCCCCTGTTCGGTGAACTTGACGGCGTTGGCAAGCAGGTTGATCAACGTCTGGCGGATCTTCCCTTCGTCGGCAAAGATGTACGCAGTGGGCGCGCCGTCGAGGTGCATTTCGAAGCAGAGTGCTTTGGCCTCGGCTCGCAAGCGGAACATGCCGGTAAGGGAGTCGAGCAATCCGGAAAGGCTGAATGTGGAGGGGCTCAGTTCGGTGCGGCCGGCCTCGATTTTGGACATATCCAAAACACTGTTGATGAGGGTCAGCAGATGTTCGCCGCTGCGGTTGATGATGTCCAGATTCGCCTTCGCGCCGCCGCTCAGGGTGGGGTCGCGCAGCATGAGCTGCGAGTAGCCGAGGATGGCGTTGAGAGGCGTCCGGATTTCGTGCGACATGGTGGCCAGAAAGCGGCTCTTGGCCTGGTTGGCGGCATCAGCGTCTGCCTTCGCCTGCAGCAATTGCGCATTCATTCCGTAAAGCTGTTCGTTTGCGGCCTGGAGTTTCTGGGCGTTGTCGAAAATTTCGGCCTGCATCTGCTCCATGCGGGCGTGCAGTGCGCCGGAGTCGCGTTGCGGGTGGACGTGCCGGCGCATGAACTCGGTGACGTCCTCCACACGATGGATCAGGTATTCGAGCCTGCCGTCCGCGCCGAGCACTGGCGCGTTGATGGGGCTCCAGTAGCGCTCCTCGAAAACGCCATCCGGCCGGCGGATGTCGTATTTCTGGATTGCCATGGTGTCGGGGGCCTTGGTGGCGCGAGCGCGGTCGAGGGAGGCGCGAAGATTGGAGACACCGGTGGCCGCGGGGTCATTCGGATTGTCGGGAAAAACCTCAAACAGACCCCGGCCCATCAGGTCTTCGCGCCGGGTCATGGTGGCTTCCAGATAGGCGTTGCTTGCGCCGGCGATCTTCAGATCCGGATCGAGAACCAGGAACAGGCCGGGGAGCGAATCGAAGAGACTCTCGATGACTTTGCGCCGATGGCGCAGTTCGGCTTCGGCGGTTTTTTGGCCGTTCACGTCGCGCGCGGCGCCGTAGAGAAGGCCTTCGGAGGTGACGGGCTGCACTCTCCACGCCAGCCAGCGCCATGAACCATCCTTGCAGAGAAAGCGATTCTCAAACCGGGCGGGCACACCGGTGCGCAGTTTCGCCAACTCATCCGCCGTGGCAGCGCGGTCGTGCGGATGGACGAAATCGAGAAACAGGCGCTGCTGCATTTCGTCCGCCAGGAAGCCGAGCGTTTCAGTGAAGGCAGGATTGACGCGCAGGAAGGAGCCGTCGAGGCCGGCAATGCAAAACATGTCCGGCGAAAGAGCGAAGAAGTGGGCGTAGTAGGCTTCCATACCTGCAATTCCCTGTAGAGTTGCCCGTAATTGGCCCCTGGGGATATGGCGGTGGAGGAAAGTCCCCTTGCCGCTCAGATCCCGCGGAGGTCCTATTATACGGTATCGACCGTTTTTTCAATCCATTTTGGGTGAAAGATATGGAAATAAGAATTCCGTCATGCAAACGCAAAACGATTAGCGCGTCCGCGCCTTGATGCGAACGCTTGTTTCTTCGGTATTGGCGGCGCGGAGCGTGCCCTTTGCGCTTTTGCTGCTTACCTGGTGCGGAACCTGGAGTTGAGCGCCGCCAGCTTGTCCTGGAGACTGACTTCCTTCGGCGCGGGGCGGCGGGGTGGACCGCCTTGCGGCTTGGGCTCGCAGGCTTTCATGGATAGTGCAACGCGCTTGGCTTTGGCGTCGGCGTTGAGCACCTGCACCTTCACGATCTGCCCCACTTTCACGGCTTCGCTCGGATCCTTAATGAAGCGGTTGCTCATCTCGCTGACGTGGACGAGGCCGTCCTGGTGGACTCCGATGTCAACGAAGGCTCCGAAGCGGGTCACGTTGGTGACGACACCTTCGAGTTGCATGCCGGGCTTGAGATCGGAGATCTCTTTCACGTCGTCACGGAAAGACGGACGCACGAACGTGTCGCGCGGATCGCGGCCGGGCTTGCGCAGTTCCTCTTTGATGTCGGCCAGCGTGTAGGAGCCGGCATCGGCGGTCTGGAAGGCCTGCATGTCGACGTTCTCAATCAGCTTCGGGTTGGCGATCAGATCGTGCAGGGAGACCTTGAGCGAATCGGCGATGCGCTCCACGATGGGATAGCTTTCCGGATGCACCGCGGTGACGTCGAGCGGATTATCGCCGCCTCGAATGCGCAGGAAGCCGGCAGCAAGTTGGAAGGTCTTTGGGCCGAGGCCCGGCACCTTCATCAGTTGCGTGCGGCTCTGGAAGCGCCCGTTCTGATTACGGAATTCGACAATGCTCCAGGCGGTGCGCTCATTGAGCCCGGAGACGTGCTTCAACAGCGGCGCGGAAGCGGTGTTGAGATCGACGCCGACGCGGTTGACGCAGCTTTCCACGGTGGCATCGAGGCTGAGCTTGAGGCGCTTCTGATCGACATCGTGCTGGTACTGGCCGAC
>JAFDVS010000133.1 GCA_018268935.1 Acidobacteriota bacterium
TGTCGAGCACACGGGTGTCTTCGTCGGCGAGTTCGCTGGCGTGGCGGCGGGCGAGATCGAAGGTGCCGCGGGGATAGGGATTGGCATCGCCGGCGCATCCGGTGAGGAACATGGCTTGTATGCCGGGGCGGCGCGATTCGAGATAGAGTTGCGCGAAGCCGGCGTAGTCGCCACTGACGCGCATGTTGTCGCCGGTGAGTGTGGTGTTGTGTGAGCCGGCGCCGAAGACGATGGCGCGGAGGCGGCCGGAAGGATCGTCGATGCGGAGCACGGGCACGGTGCGGTCTGCAGGGCCACGGGCATTGGCGCCGAGGATCACGCCCTTCGGTGTGAACTCGCGGCGGTTCATGACGAATTTGGCGACGCCACTCCCCCAGGAGAGTCTGGCGGGTGTCATCTGGTGCAAAGCCTTTTGTGCCGCTTCGATGATTTTGCTTTCCATCGATTCGATGTAGGCATTCATTCTGGAGCGCATAGCGGCGGGTGCGGAGAGGAGCATGGAGCCGGAAACAAGAGGGCCGGAGTGCGTGTGCGAGGCGTTAATGAGGATGTTCCGGCGGTCGATGCCGTCGCTTTGTTTGAGACTCGCGGCGATGCGCTCGGTGCGCTCGCGGGTGAAGCCGAGCAGGTCCGCGGTGATGATGACCGCCTTCGTGCCGGCGCCGTCTTCGAGGGCCAGAACCTTGGCGAAGAGCGGAGCTTCCACGGCTTCGAAAGGCGCGGTGCGATTGGCGTATCCGCCCATCGGGACGGGCTCTTTGGGGGTGATGTCCGCGGAGGCGAGGCCTACTTTCCAATCAGCGGGTTGGGCGGCGGCGGTTGTGACAAAAACAAGAAGCAGAAGAAATGTTTTCATGGCTATTTTGCGCGGACGGGGGCGAGGATGCGCGAAGCATGGGCGGCTTCATGATGGACGTGGTTGTGCGCGATTCGCGTGTTCTTTGGCTTTTCGTAGGTGGGGGTTTCGCCGGTGTTGGGGTTGGGTTCGAAGTAATCGGACATGGTGCTGCTGACTGCAATGCGGATGCGATGGCCGGAAGCAAAGACCTGGCTGATATAGCCGAGATCGAAGGCGATCCTGTGGACTTTGCCCTTTTCGAGGAGAGAGGGCTTTTCGAAGCTATCGCGGTATTTTGCGCGGCGGGGAGCATCCAGAAGCAGGATAGAGCGGCCATCGGGATAGACATCGCTCACGCGGACGATGACGTCGGTATCGGGCGCGTCGGAGGAGACGAAGAGTTCGGCTTGCACCAGGCCGGTCCATTCGAGGGGCGCGGTGAGGGGATCTGAAGTGAAGACGCGGACGTCTTTGTGCGCTTCGAAAGCGCGCCCATCGCGGGCGGTGGGTTCGCCGCGGCCGGGGGAAGGCGCGGGGTTGGCGGGATCGGCAATGAACTCGGAAGAGCTTTTGGGAGCGCCTGGCTTTGCCGTGGCGAGGGTCTTATCCGCGGATAAATAGTAAGACACGGGCTTCATGGCGGGCGGCCAATCGGCGGCATCGTGCCACTGGTTCTCACCCATGGTGTAGTAGCGCACCTTGGGGGCACGATCTACTCCGGTAGGTTTGCCTTTCAGGTGGAAATCGAACCACTGGATCATGTGGGTGTCCATGTCGAAGCCTGCATTGGGTGGGAATTGCATCTCGGCGACTTTGGGATTGCTTTTCTGGCCGCCGTGCAGCCACGGCCCGATGAGCAGCCACTGTTTGTCGCGCGCGTTGGGGCCGCCATGATTGTGGCGGCCGATGTAGGTGTCGATAGAACCACGGCTCATGAAATCGAACCAACTGGCGATGGTGAAGGTGGGCACGTTCATTTTGGGGAAGTGCAGGGTGCAGTCTTCCTGTTGCCACCAGGCATCGTAGTTGGGGTGAGCGATCTGGTCTTCCAGATGGCGGCGGCCTTCTGCCGGATCGCGCGCGTCGCCGAGCATGCCTTCCTTGAATCGCTCAATGCGCGTGACGCCACCGAGCCGGTAGCCGAGGTGAAAGAGGCTGAGGCCGCCGTCGATGATGTATTGAGCAACCAGGTGAGGAGGCTGCGTGACGGCGAGGAAGTTCTGGGCGTAGCCGGCCTGCGAACCTCCGAAGGTGCCTATCTTGCCGGTGGACCAAGGCTGTTTGGCCAGCCATTCGACGGTGTCGTAGCCATCCTGCAGTTTGCCCCAGCCGAGGGCTCGATAGCCCTGATAGACGCCCTCGGATTCGTGCGTGCCGCGGAAGTTTTGTGCGGCGACGACGTAACCGTGCGCGGCAAGAGCCGAGTAGCGCTTGCGCTGGGCATCACCGCGGAGATTGGCGTAGCGCTGTTCGTAGAGAACGGGCCAGGGTCCGTTGCCTTGCGGACCGTAGAGGTAAGTGGAAAGGCGCGCGCCATCGCGCATGGGGACCATTTCGTGGCGTTCGGTGACGGTGTCCGCGGCATGGGCGGGTGCAAGCAACAGCAGAATGGAGAAAAGCACCAGACCATCCTACACTTGGACACCACCGAGGAGTTGACGGGCTTCCTTCTGAAACTCCTCTTCCGAACCGCTGACTTCGCGAATGGCATCGAGAACAAAGCGGCGAAAGCGGCGGCGGGCCCAGGCGAGGTGGTTGGTTACGGTGGTGACCGGGATGTGGAACTCGCGCGAGAGTTCGTCGTAGCTGGAGGCGGTTTGATCGAGGTCGTAGCGTTCGAGGAGGGTGAAGTGCTGCTGCTTTCCGTTTGCTTCGCATTCGGCGCGGAGTTGTTCCACGGCTCCGGCGAAGAGGTGGCGGACCCATTCCTTGTAGAAGAACTCTTCGGTGGTCATGCCGGATGGAAGGGGAAGAGTCTGCAGTTCGCCTTCTGCGCCTTCGAAATCGAGCGATACGGTGGTGGCGCCACCTCCGCGTTTGAGGCGCGACGCGGCCTGATCCTGTTTCGAAACGAAGGCATCGAGGCAGGTGCGGAGGAAATTGCGAAAGCTGCCCTTGGCGGGATCGTAGGAGCGGAAGTAATTCTTTTCAAACGCAACGGCGAAGAATTCCTGGGTGAGATCCTTGGCATCTTCGTTGGAGCGATTCCATTCGACGCGGATGTATTTGTAGGCGGGTTTCCAGTAGCCGGCAACGATGGAAGACCAGGCGCGCTCGCGTTCGGCGGGCTGATCGCTGCGCGCCGAGACAATAGCCGAATGATGAGTGTGGGGAAAGCGCGCCGAGGCGCCTCCCATTTCCGTGTCGCGATCAAACGGCATCGGGGTACATGGTAGCAGCGATTTCGATAAGATTGCCCCTATGCTCCGATGGATCGTACTGCTTGCGCCGATGGCGCTGTTTGCTGAAGTGAAGTTTCCCGCGGCGTATCCGCCGACGAACGATGTGCGGCTGGATAATCTGGTGGCCGTACCGATGCGGGATGGCGTGAGCCTGTACGCCGATGTTTACAGGCCAGTGGGGAATGGGAAATATCCGGTGATTCTTTCGCGCACGCCGTACAGCACGGAGCGCGCGCCGAGCGCGTATGAAGCGGCGGTGTTCTTTTCGCGCCGCGGGTATGCGTACGTGTATCAGGATGTGCGCGGACGGCATGAATCGGAAGGCAAGTGGGAACCGTTCCGCAACGATATCGAAGACGGTTACGACACGGTGGAGTGGGCGGCGAAGCAGCCATGGTCAAACGGGAAGGTATGCATGGAAGGGGGATCGTACCTGGGGCACGTGCAGTGGCGTGCGGCGATGGCGAAGCCGCCACACTTGACCTGCCTGGTGCCGAAGGTGGCGGCGACCAGTTTGTATCACGACTGGATCACGCTCAATGGCGGATGGCGGCTGTCGTTCAATTTCGGCTGGGGACCGGTGCGGCAGGAATCGCGGATCATGCAGAATACGGGCCCGCATGGGATGGCCGGAGGGCCGCAGAATCTGAGCTTTGACAAGATGCTGTGGCATCTGCCGTTGATCACGATGCAGGAACTGGCTGGGCGCAATGCGAAGTTCTATCACGATTGGATCCGGCACCCGGACTACGACGATTACTGGAAGAAGCTGAATGCGGAAGAGGTGTTCGAAGAGATCGGCGTACCTGTGTATACGATGGGCGGCTGGTTCGATATTTTCAGCCAGGGGACGCTGCGTGGCTATGTGGGGATGAGTACGAAGGGCAAGACGGAGGCGGCGCGGAAGAAAAGCCGGCTGCTGATTGGGCCTTGGGGACACGGATCTTCGCGGAAGTTCGGCGATATCGACTTCGGTGAACATGCGCATGTGGACGAACTGGCGCAGAGCCTGCGCTTCTTCGATTACTGGCTGAAGGGTGTGGATGACGGGATTGATGCGGAACCGCCGGTCACGTTTTTTGTGATGGGGAAAAATGTGTGGCGGCAGGAGAAGGAGTATCCGCTGGCTCGGACGCAGTATACGAAGCTCTATTTTTCGAGCGGCGGGAAAGCCAATAGCGACCGGGGTGATGGCAAGCTGACGTGGGAGACGCCTGCGAACGAGAAGACCGATACGTATCGCTATGATCCGGCCAATCCGGTGCCGAGCCTGGGTGGGAACAATTGTTGCGGCACGCCGACTCCGGCGGGGCCGATCGACCAGCGGCCGATTGAAAAGCGCGGCGATATTCTGGTATACACGTCGGAGTTTCTGACGAAGGACATTGAAGTGGCGGGACCGCTGAAAGTAGTGCTGCATGCCAGTTCCGATTGCGTGGATACGGATTTTGTGGCGAAGCTGATCGATGTGTTTCCCGACGGGCGGACGATTCCGGTGGCGGAGGGAATCGTCCGGGCTCGGTATCGAGAATCACTGCGCACTCCGAAGTTGATGAAGCCGGGCGAAGTGTACGAATTCAACATCGACATGGTGGGCACGGCGAATGCGTTTCTCAAAGGGCACCGCATCCGGGTGGATCTGACCAGCAGCCACTTCCCGCAGTTTGACCGCAATCCGAACACGGGGGAAGCATTCGGGACGACGGCGAATGTGAAGGTGGCGACGCAGACGGTGTATCACAGCGGCGCGCGGGCGTCGCACATTCTGCTGCCGGTAATTCCTTAAAATTGAGAGATGGATTCTTTGCTGTTGCTGTACTTCGCTGTGTTCGGGGGTGGAGGCCGGGATTTTCCGCAGTCCATCGCCGTTAATGGCGCGGGACATGCGATCGTCGCGGGCACGTCCGCGAGCGACAACTTCCCCACTTCGGCTGGTGCAGCGCAGGCGAAACCGAAGACGCGTGCGTGGACGCCGTTTCTGGCGGAGATGAGCGCCGATGGGAGTGATCGCGTGTTTGCGACGTATCTGGGCGGAAGCGCGCACAGCTATGGGAGTGCGGTGGCGGCGGGCCGCGATGGATCGGTGTGTCTGGCGGGGGCAACGTCGGCTGCTGATTTTCCGGTGACGGCAGGCTCGGCGCAGACGAAGTTTGGGGGAACGGGCGGGCGTCGCGGAGCGGGCGATGCCTATGTGGCGAAGTTCGATTCGTCGGGCAGGCTGGTGTATGCCTCGTTCTTTGGCGGGACTTCGGACGAGGGAGCAACCGCGGTGGCGATGACCACGGCGGGGGAGTGTGTGGCGGCTGGATTCACAACTTCCGGCAATCTTCCGACGACGCACAAGTCCGCCTATGAGAAACGGCCGGCGGGGAAATTGTCGGGGTTTCTGGCGGTGTTTTCATCGGATGGGAAGCAAGTGACCTATGCAACATATTTGCCCCATGATGTTTCGGCGATGCAGATGACGGCAGGCGGGATTTGCTTCGTGGCGGGGAAGGAATGGGTATCGAAGATCGGATGCAAGGGCAAGCGCGTGCAATGGAGTGTGGCCGCGGGTGGTGGTGAAGGAGAGTGGACGCGCGCATTGGCGTTGGATGGGACGGATCATCTGCGGGTGGTGCGCGAAGCGGGACCCGGAAAGGGCGCTATCGCTCGCATGCGAGTGAAGGATGGGCAGGTGGAGGGGACGATGCCCTATGGAGAAAACGGATTCACTTCTGTGCAGGCGGTTGCTGCTGACGGCGAACGGCTGTGGATTGCGGGAAGCAGCGGACAGCCGGAGCGCGCGTTTGTGGCCGTGTTCGATGCCCATGGGAAAGAGCTGATGCGTCACGATGCGGGGGATAAGGGCGAAGAGCGAGTACGAGCTCTTGCCATGGGTCCGGGCGGCACGGTATTCGCCGCGGGGGAGGCAGCCGAGGATGTGTTCGTGTGGAAGCTGCGTGTCAATAGCGCGAGCGGTCGTACTGCCATCCAAACGCAAACAACGACGCTAGCCACAAACCGGCACTGACGGCGGCGAACAGCGGTGATTGGCGGAAGGTGAGACTGCCGAGGCCGAACATGAGCACGGTCTGCAGTAAGGCGTGAGTGACGGAGACTCCGGCGACGAAGCGCCAGCGGGCCTGGGGCTGGGCCTGCATCACGCTGGGCTGATGTCCGAAGGCGAGCGCAGCTAATCCAGCGGCGATGCCGGTGAGTGGTGCAAGCGGCAGAACCAGGGGGATGAGCACGGTGAGGAACGCGATGTCTTTGGCGAGGAGGATACGCCATCCTTTGAGCGGCATCAGCCGGTAGCGGACAAGCCCACGTTCGATATCGAGAGCGAACTGTTGCTGGGCGTACGTGCTAAGCGCGAGCACAATGAGCAACGTGATCATGAACACTGCGTCGGGATCGTGCGTGGGGCTGAGGAGGCGGTAGGCAATGCCCGCGGCACAGAGCGCGCAGGCGAGGTAGAGATCGAGGACGTGCAGCAGTTCGCGCAGGTTTTTGCGGATGAGGCCGCCGGTGATTCCGGGGAACGAAGGGATATACAGCAGCAGACGAAATCGCGGCGCACGCTGGAGGAAGCGCTCGGCCCAGAAGGCGATGGCGTTGGCGCCAACGGCGAGCACCAGCAGTTGCAGGGATAGTATCTGGAAGCGGGCTCCGCCGATGAGGAGGATGGCCAGGATCAGCCAGATGGCTGGACTGAGGAACGAAGCGGCTGCGCGGAGCGCGATGTGTTCGATGTGAGCCAGGGGAAACAGCGGCAGGCGTTCGGCGGGGATCTTCTTCATCGGGTCTGCGCTCAGCGGGAAGAAAAGCAACAGTCCGCCGACGGTGCCGAGGAACACCATGCTGGCGGGCTGCATCATGAGAAGCATACAGAACAGGAAGAAATTGTTCGACGAGATGGAATTGACGGAGCGGACGTCACGCCACTCGATGGTGGCGAGCGCGGTTAGGATCGAGCGGATCCGAGCCATGCCAGTTCCTCCGTACGCGGCGCTTCCACCAACTCGAAATACATCTGCTCCAACGCTGAGGGAAGAGCCGAGGCCTCTGAGTTCCAGACGATTCTTCCCTGGCGTATGAGGATGTAGTGGGTGGCGAGGCGTTCGACGATGGAGAGGATGTGCGAGGTGAAGAAGACGGTGATTCCACGCTGGGAGAGGCTGTGGAGCAGATCGCGAATGGTTTTCGATGTGACCGGGTCAATGCCTTCAAAGGGCTCGTCGAGGAAGAGGATTTTGGGGTTGTGGAGTAGCGCGAGGGCAAGGGCGGTCTTCTTGCGCATGCCGTGCGAACAGTGATCGGCGAAGGTGTCGCGGCCGTGTTCGAGGGCGAGGGCACGGAGCAGATCGTTGGTGCGGCGCGTGGTTTCCTGCTTGCTGAGCCCGTAGATGGGCCCTGCCATATGGAGGTGCTCTTCCACGGTGAGGTGATCAAACAGCCCGAGATGTTCCGGCAAGACGCCGATTGCGGATTTCAGTTCGAGGGATTGGCGCTGGATGTCGAGGCCGGCGACGGTGGCTTCACCGGAACTGGGCGCAAGCAGGCCAGTGAGCATCTTCAGTGTGGTGGACTTCCCTGCCCCATTCGGCCCTAGAAACGCACAGATGCTGCCGGTGGGGAGTTCGAAGTTGACTGAATCGACGACGCGTTTCGAGCCGTACTCCTTGGTGAGGTTGCGGGAGGAGATCACTTCGTTATGCTAGCGCGTGGATGGTCAAGGAGGGCCGACCTGGGGGTCGGCCTTGACAGATGCCGAGAGCACCCATTACCGTAGACGCACTATGAAAATCGCAACTACATTGATGATGTCCCTGCTGCTGCTGGGTGCGGCATCGGCCCAGGCGCAACTGGCCTCGAAGAAGGGTATGACGCTGGAGGCCGCCAAGCAGATCGCGGCCGCGGCAGAGGCGGAAGCGAGAAAGAACAAGTGGAACGTCGTGATCGCCATCGTGGATGACGGGGCCAATCTGGTGTACCTGCAGAAGATGGATGAGACGCAGATCGGCAGCATTGAAGTGGCGCAGGAGAAAGCGCGCACGGCGGTGAAATTCAAGCGCCCGAGCAAAGCGTTCGAAGATGCGGTGAAGGGCGGCCGGCAGGTGGTGTTGAAGCTGCCGGGTGCGCTGCCGGTGGAAGGCGGGATTCCGCTGATGCTGGACGGGAGAGTAGTGGGTGCGATTGGGGTTTCCGGGGTGCAGTCCAACGAGGACGGCATAATCGCGGCGGCGGGCGTGGAAGCGTTCGGGAAGATGAAATAAAGCACGAAGGAACGCGGAGCCGGGCGCGTTGCCGCTACAATAGGTAATTCTCATGCGAATCGCGCTCGGTCAGATCAACACGACCGTCGGCGACCTGTCTGGCAACGTTGTCCTCATGGTTCGTGCGGCTCAGGAAGCCGTGCGCGCCGGCGCCGAACTGATCGTATTTCCTGAACTTTCCTTGAACGGCTATCCGCCACGGGATCTGGTGGAGAAGCCGTCGTTCCTTGACCAGACCCAAGACGCATTGCGCCGTCTGGCCATTGAGACCACGCACATGCCCATTGCCATCGTCTGCGGCTACGTTGGCGCATCGGAGGAGCGATCGGGCAAACGGGCCATCAACGCGGCGTGCGTGCTTTCCCGGGGGCAGGTGATTTTCCGGCAGCAGAAGATGCTGCTGCCCACCTACGACGTCTTCGACGAAGCACGATACTTCGAGTCGGCGGACCACCAGCAATTGTGGACTTGGAAGGGGCGGAAGATCGCCCTGACCATCTGCGAGGACGCGTGGAACGACAAGCAATACTGGTCGCGGCAGTTGTATGAGCGGGATCCGGTGGAGGAACTGGCAGCGGCCGGCGCAGAGATGCTCATCAGCATCAATGCTTCGCCGTATCACATGGGCAAGCGCGAGTTGCGCAGGGAGATTTTTGCCACGACGGCACGGACGCGGAACATCCCCGTCGTTTATGTCAACCAGGTAGGCGGCAATGATCAACTGGTGTTTGACGGCACCAGTTTTGCGTTGAATGCGCAAGGCGAGCCGATCGCGGAAGCGCCGTCATTCCGTGAAGACATCGTGATTGTGGACGTCAACAAGGCTCCTTCGAGCGCGGCGTTGCGGGCGAGTTTTGCCGATGAAGAGGAAGCGGTGTACGAAGCGCTGGTACTGGGCACGCGCGACTACATCCGCAAGTGCGGTTTTCATAGCGTGATCATCGGGTTGAGCGGCGGCATCGACTCCTCGCTGACGGCGGCGATTGCCGTGGATGCGGTGGGCAAGGAGAATGTACTGGGCGTGGCGATGCCGGGGCCGTTTTCTTCCGACCACAGCATTATCGACGCAAAGGCGATGGCGGAGAATTTGGGCATCCGGTTCGAGGTGGCGTCGATCTCGGCGGGATACGAAACGATGGTTGAGACATTGGGGCCTGTGTTCGCAGGACGCACCGCGGATGTGACGGAGGAGAATCTGCAATCGCGGCTGCGCGGCATGATTCTGATGGCGCTATCGAACAAGTTTGGCTCGCTGGTGTTGACGACGGGCAACAAGAGCGAGCTGGCGGTTGGGTATTGCACACTTTACGGAGACATGTGCGGAGGGCTGGCAGTGATCAGCGACGTGCCGAAGACACTGGTGTACCGGCTTTCGCGGATCTCCAACAAGCGGCATACCGGCGCAATTCCGGAAAGCGTGTTCCTCAAACCGCCATCCGCCGAGTTGCGGCCGGACCAGAAGGATACGGATTCCCTGCCTGAGTACGATGTACTCGATCGCATCTTGAAAGGCTACGTGGAAGATCTGCTCTCGCCACGGCAGATTGCGGATGGGCTGGATGTTCCGCTGCCGCTGGTGCGGGAGATTGTGAACAAAGTCGATCGCAATGAGTACAAGCGCCAGCAGGCTGCGCCGGGACTCAAAGTAACCACCAAGGCGTTCGGAATGGGGCGCCGTATCCCAATCGCACAGAAATTCCTCGAATGAAACAATCTGCCCTCGTATTGGCCGCCATCGCGGTGATCGCTGGAATTGTCGTTTCGCAACCGGCGTCGCGAATTCAAACGGGACCGCGTCCGGACGGCAGCGTGCTGCTGCCGAACGGATGGTCGATCCGCCCCGCGGGAACGCAGACCGACGTGGACACGTTCCCGATGTCTAGCGTGATCTCGCGCGACGGCAAATACCTGCTGGTGTTGAATGGCGGGTACAATCCGCCGTCGGTGAGTGTGATTGATATTGCGGCGGGGAGAGAGCTGTCGCGGACGCGCGTTCGCGATGGATGGCTGGGGCTCACGCTGTCTCCCGACGGGCGCAAGCTGTATGTAGGCGGGGGATCGGCGGCGAGTGTGTTTGAGTTTGATTTCGCGGGTGGGCGGTTGACGGAGGCGCGGACTTTTGTAGTGGCGCCGGAACAGGGGCGCACGCATCAGGATTTTGTCGGCGATATCTGTTTCACGCCGGATGGCCGGATGATCTATGCGTCGGTGCTGTATCGCGATCAGGTGGTGGTGATCAATCCGCAATCGGGCCGGGTGATTGAGCGCTTCAAGACGGGGCGCCGGCCATACCGCATCCGTTTTCATCCGGACGGGAAGTCATTTTTCGTTTCGAGCTGGGCGGATGGGTCGATTTATCAGTACGACGCGGACAAGGGTGAGCCGCTGGGACGGATACGGCTGGCGGCGCACACGACGGATTTCGTGCTGAGCGACCGCAAGCCTGATGCGCCGCCGGCGGAAGAGGGTGAAGCGGCGCCGGCCAATCCCTACACGCACCGGCTGTTCGTTACGGCTGGGAATACGAATCGCGCGTACGTGGTAGGCGTGACCGAGAGCAAGGAAATGAAGATGCTGGAGTCAGTGAATCTGGCGATGACTCCGCAGCAACCAGCCGGGATGACGCCCAGCGCGGTGGCCCTATCGGCGGATCAGAAGACGCTGTTTGTGGTGTGCTCCGATGCCAATGCGGTGGCGGTGGTGGATGTTGCGGCAACACGCAGTCTGGTGAACGGCTTCGTGCCGACGGGCTGGTATCCGACCGCGGCGCAAGTGCTGCCGGACAAACGATTGGTCGTGCTGAACGGGCGAGGGGGACGCAGCTTTGCGAATCCGCAGGGGCCGCGTCCGGACCGGCAGGCGGCGAAGTCGCACGAAGGAATTCGTATTGATCAGTACGTGGGCAGCATCCAGCGCGGGACGATTTCCTGGATTGAGCCGTTTGACGCGAAGAAGCTGGAAGAGTATTCGGTGACCGTGTTGCGCAATTCGCCATATCGGGACGAACTGCTGGAAAACGCGAGAGTGCCCCAAGGAAATCCTGTTCCCACGCGGCCGGGCGATCCATCGCCGATTGAGCATGTGATCTACATTGTGAAAGAGAATCGCACGTATGACCAGGTGCTGGGTGGGCTGGGCAAAGGAAACGGCGACCCTTCTCTGGTTTTGTTCGATGAGAAATCGGCGCCGAACCATTACAAGCTGGCACGCGAGTTCGTGCTGTTCGATAACTTCTATGTGAACGCCGATGTAAGCGCCGATGGACATAACTGGTCACTGGCGGCGATTGCATCGGACTACGTGCAACGGATGTGGCCGAACAGTTATGGGGCGCGGCGCAAGCACTACGATTACGAGGGCGGCGAACCGGCGGCTACTCCGCCTGCGGGTTACATTTGGACGAATGCGTTCGCGGCTGGTGTGCCGGTGCGCAACTATGGCTATTTCGTGAACAATCGCAAGCTGCCGGTGACGGACGGAGTGCATGTGGAGTCGGTACGCGATTCGCAACTGGCCGCGGTAACGAACCGTAGGTTCCGGGGATTCGACCTGGATTACCTGGACGTGGAACGGGCCAAGGTGTTTCTGGAAGACCTGGCAGCGTTTGAGAAGGAAGGCAAGTTTCCGCGCTTCACGCTGGTGCGCATCGGCAACGATCACACATCGGGAACGAGCGCGGGCAAGATTGCTCCGCTTTCGGCGATGGCGGACAACGATGCGGCGCTGGGGATGATTGTAGAGGGGATGTCGAAGAGCAGGTTCTGGGCGAAGACGGCGATTTTCGTACTGCAGGATGATGCACAGAATGGAGCGGATCATGTCGACTCGCATCGCTCGCCGGCCTACATTCTTTCTCCCTTTACGCGGCGGAATGGTTTAGTGGACAGCTCGATGTACAACACGACTTCGATGCTGCGAACGATGGAATTGATTCTCGGGCTTCAGCCGATGACGGCGTTTGATGCCGGGGCACGGCCGATGGCAAGCGCATTCGCTGCGACGCCGGATCTGCGGCCTTACGAGGCGGAGAAGCCGCGGATTCCGCTGGACACACGGAACGCGGCGGCGAATCCCACGGCCGCGCGGTCGGCGAAGCTCGACTTCGACGAAGCCGACCGGATTGATGATGACGAATTGAACGATATTCTCTGGCTTGCGATTCGCGGCACCGAGCCGCCCGCGCCGGTGAGGAGCTACTTCTCGCGCTAATGCCCCGCATCTATCTTTGTTTCGTCTGGCACATGCACCAACCTTGCTACAAGGATCTGGTTTCGGGAGAATACCGGCTGCCTTGGACTCGTATGCACGGGCTCAAGGATTACTACGGCATGGTAAAGACGCTGGGCGAGTTTCCGCAGGTGAAGCAGACGTTTAATCTTGTGCCTTCGTTGCTGATGCAGATTGAGGAATACGCGGCGGGCAAGGCGGAAGAGCCGTTTTTGCGCTGTGCGTTGAAGCCGGCTGAAGATTTGACGGAGGCAGAGATTGGGCTGATCCTGCACTACTTCTTCCAGGCGAATCCGATTCATCTGATCGGGCGCTATCCGCGCTACGCGGAACTGCACGAAGCGTGGAAGGCGGCGGATCGCAACGTGCGGCGTGCGCTGCGCGTGTTCAATGCGCAGGCACTTCGCGATCTGCAGGTGTTGTCGCAACTGGCATGGTTTGAAGAGGAGTTTCTGGAGCAGGACCAGGAAGTGAGAGAGCTGGTTTTCAAGGGGAAGAACTATTCGCTGGAAGATCAAGCGTTGATGGGCCGCAAGCAGATCGAGATTCTGCGGCGGGTGATCCCGGTGTATAAGGAGTTCGCGCAGAGCGGGCAGATTGAAGTGTCCGCGACTCCGTTCTATCACCCGATCCTGCCGTTGCTGTGCGATTCGAACATCGCGCATGAGGCCAATCCGCATGTTCCGCTGCCCTCTCGATTCCGCTTTCCGCAGGATGCGCGGCTGCAACTGGAGCGGTCCATCGAGTACGTGCAATCGAAGGTTGGTGTGAAGCCGGAGGGACTATGGCCATCGGAGGGCTCGGTTTCCGATGAAGCGCTGACGATCGCCGCCGATTTGGGATATCGCTGGGCGGCGACGGACAACGGCGTGCTGGCCAAATCTCTGGGCCGGACAGCGGATCCTTCCACGACGTACCGTCACTACCGCTGGCGGCGTGAAGGCCGCGAGCTCAGTATGATTTTTCGCGACCACTATCTGAGCGATCTGGTTGGGTTCGTCTATTCGCGAATGGACGCAGCTACGGCCGCGAGAGATTTCCTGGAGCGGATTCAGGCCAATTGCCAGCCGTTGCTGTCGCAGGGGCGGGATGCCCTGGTGCCGATTGTGCTGGATGGAGAGAACGCCTGGGAACACTACTACCTCAATGGGCGTCCGTTTTTGCGCGAGTTGTACCGGCGCATTGCGGAAAGCGACCGCATGCAAGCGGTGACGGTGTCCGAAGGACTATCGCTGGTGGAAGGCGAAACGTTCGATCACGTGGCGCCGGGGTCGTGGATTGGCGCGAATTTCGATGTCTGGATCGGATTCGATGAAGACAATCGTGCATGGGAGCATTTATTGCAGGCGCGGGAAACCTTCGAACGGGTGTCACCGGCCAGCATTGCCGCGGAGGATTACGCACTGGCTCAGGAAGAGCTGCTGATTGCCGAAGGGAGCGATTGGTGCTGGTGGTATGGTCCGCATCATCATTCGGACAATCGGGTGGAATTCGATCAATTGTTTCGCGACCATCTGGCGAACATGTACCGGGCGCTGCGGCTGACGCCTCCCGATGGGTTATCGCGGCCGATTCTGCGCACCATGGCGTACACCTTGCATCAACGGCCGCTGGCGCCGATCCATGCCCGCATCGACGGCGAGATCACGTCGTACTTCGAATGGCTGGGGGCTGGGATTTATCGTGTGGACGGCCGTGGCGGCGCGATGCATGGGCAGCGCTTCATCGTGAAGGAATTGCAGTACGGCATGGGCAACGGGCATCTTTGCCTGCGGGTGGATTTCCTGGAATCGGAACTGGCTTCCCTGGCGGGAATGGAAGTGCGCATTACGGTGAACGATGTACCCATCCGGATACGGCTGGATGATCCGGTGGAGGTGCTGGAAGGCGCGGATGCGGCCCGGGTCGCGTTCCGGAAAATTCTGGAATGCTCGATTCCGATCTCGGATTACCGGGCGTTTGTCGAGGTGTCGGTGTGGCAGAATGGACTGCCTTTGGACTCACTGCCGCCAGATGGTCCACTGGAGGTATTGCTGAATGAGCCGGAGGAATGGACCGCATAGTTCGTTGCTAGGATAGTGACGTGCGCTATGACACAACGCTGAAGGCGTTGTTGGAACAGCCACCCGAGACCCTGCTACGGTTGCTGCTGGGTGAGAGAGTGCGCGTCAGCCGCATGCTGCCAACCGAACTGCCACTGATTCAAGGATTGCGGCCGGATCTTATCCTGGAGTTGGAAGACGGCCGAATCGTGCACATCGAGCTACAGGCACAGCCTGATCGAGGGTTCACAACTCGGATGCTTCGCTATTGGGAGCGGTTGTATGTGAAGTACGAGCGTGCACCTGTGCAGATTGTGCTGTGGGTGGGTAAAGGCAAGGTGGCCGTGGAATCGGGGTTGCGGGCCAGGGGGCTGCATTTCCGCTACCGCGTGCTGGACATGAAGTCAGTGGACACAACCCTTTTGTTGCGCAGCCGGCTGGTGGATGAAAATCTTCTCGGATTGCTGGGGGACGTGCGAAACCGGCGACTATCCGTACGTCGCGTGCTGCAAAGGATTGCTGCGTTGCCGGTGGAGAATCAGCAGAAGGACGCAATTCAAAAGCTTCTGATACTATCGGGATTGCGGGGGATCGAGCCCCTGGTGATTGAGGAAAGTGAAGCCATGCCCATTACCGTTCACTACGATGAGAATCTGTTCCTGAAACGGGCCTTCGAGGAAGGTGAGGAAAAAGGAATTGAAAAAGGCGCCGAGGTGGGCGAACTTCGCGCTACACGAGAGATGGTGCTACGACTGATGGAAAAGCGCTTTTCCAAGGTTCCCTCAAGCGTGCGCACCCGAGTTCGGAAGGCGGATCTTGCCACACTGCGCGCCATGAGCGACAAGATCCTGGATGCAGCGTCGTTAGACGACATTCTCTGACATCAACGGCGCGGCGCTGCTTCAAGAAACGCCCGCACCTGATTGACCGCATCGCCCTGCCTGCTCCACATGTCGCGGACACTTTGCCTTTCGTCTTCGGTCAAATGCCAGGAAAGCGGCGCGCCCGGTGCGTCGTAGCGAAAGGTCACATGCTTCCAAGCCAGGTTGCGGGAACGCAGCACTTCCTCGAGTAAGCGCAAATCGGACAGGTTTCGCGAGCGTTGCGCCGCTTCCTTCATCGCCAGCAATGCCTGCGGCGGGGCCACCAGTTGGTAGACCCACCCACGCAGAGACTGGTTCACACCCTTCGCCGCCGCGTCCTGGAATGCAAGGATCTCCACCAGCAGAATGCGCTTCACGTTGCCGGGCTTGCTGGTGGCGGCGAGAAGGAAGTCGATTGCGGATACGACACCGTAGTTGTCGAAGTATCCACCGTCCACAAAGTGATGGCCACTGACGTCTTTGGCTCGTAGCCGTGGGGCGGGTGACACGTAAGGGAACGAGGCGGCAAGCCGTGCCGCAGTCACAGGGTGCAGGTCGAAGCCGGGGAAATATTCGTAGAATTGACGGCGCCCAGGTTGCCTGCCGGGTAAGTCCACGGTGCCGATGGCGAACCGCTCGCCGGTCTCGGCAATCATGGAGTTGAAGATCATGGCGGGGCGTTTGCCATCTTCCGCCTGCTTGCGCCAGGCGCCCAGGAGATTGCCGCGGGGCGGGGCGGCTGGCTGGCTCGCCCAGACAGTTTCCGCGGAAACGCCACGATCGCGCAGACTGGTGCCAAAGGGAAACAAAAGGCGCGGAATGTCCCGATAGACCAGCGCGTGAGCGATGGCTTCGAGGCTGGAGGCTTCGGCTGCACCGCGAATGGATTCGTGGTTGGTGAGCTTTCCGTCTTGATAGCCGGCAGCGACGTACATGGCGCCAAGCGCACCACCGGAAACTCCGCTGATGAGGCGCACCATAGGGGCGAATTTCAGGTTGACCTGCTCATCCAGGCTGGTGAGCACCTGGGCAGTCCAAGCCGCGGCCTGAATGCCTCCGCCCTGGGCGCAAACAATCACTGCCGTATCGGAGGCAGTAGCGTGCAGCACCTGGTAGGGTTCCACGGATTGTACGGCTGCCGGCTGCGCGGCAAAGAAGGAATCGGCGTTGGCGAAGTACGAGAATACGACAGGCAAGGCGCTGACCGGAATCAGGAAGGGAATCCGCCAGCGATCGAAGAAGAACGCTGCTCCGGCGAGGAAGTACACTACGACGAAGAGCAGATCGAGAATGCTGGAGAGGGTGGAGGGCTGGCGAACCTCGATGACGGACAGGAGATAGAAGCCGAGGAAGATGAGCCAGTAGAGTGCGGCAAGCACGTGTTCCGGCGCTACGTCATCGGCTTCGCGGTAGCCGGGTCCGAAGCGGCTGGCGAACTTCGACATCCAGCGTGTGGCCCAAGTGGCTACCTTGCGGCCGAGCATCACCCCCAGCACGACGGACACGGCCCCGGCAGCCAATCCGGTGAGGATTGCGACTACACGATCGGAGAAGGAGCCGCGGGCATGGAGAAATAGCGGCAACAGCAAGGCTACGGTGGCTCCCGCGCAATAGACGGAGAACAGGAACTGTGCCAGGGCCGAAGCAGGAGGAATTCCGAAGCGGGCAGGTCCGCGCAGGAAGACGGCGCGAGAGATCACGATGAGCGCGCCGGCCAGGATGAAGAGCTGCATCGCGGCCCACCGCAAATCGGGCGGCGCGACATCGAAGATCCCATGGAGCAGCGGGTAGGAAAGCAACGATGGCGCCAACGCCAGAATCGGAAAGACGATCAGGAATACAGTTCCCAGGATCTGCACGCGCAACAGATACAGATACGCCACTCGCATGAGAAGGAGCACCTCGCTCCTAGCATCATACCCGGCGTGGCTCGAGAAGTTTGGCGATCAGTCCGGTCCAGCCGGTCTGGTGCGAGGCGCCCACACCGCGTCCGGTGTCGCCATCGAAGTACTCGTGAAAGAGCACGTAATCGCGGAAATGCTGGTCGGATGCCAGCTTGTCGGAGAGCCCGTAGACGGGGCGTTTGCCTTCGGCGTTGGGAAGGAAGATGCAGCTCAAGCGGCGCGCGATCTCATTGGCCACCTGCCCAAGATTGAGGAAGACACCGGAGCCGGTTGGGCACTCCATCTGAAAATCGCCACCGTAGTAGTGATGGAACTTCTGCAGCGATTCGATGAGGAGGTAGTTCACGGGCATCCAGATGGGACCGCGCCAGTTGCTGTTACCGCCGAACAGGCCACTGGAAGATTCGGCGGGTTCATAGCGCACCTCCATCCGTTCGCCGTTCACATGGAACTCATAGGGATGATCGCGATGGCGCCTGGAGATGGCGCGGATTCCGTAATCGGAGAGGAACTCCGTTTCATCGAGCATGCGGCGCAGGAGGCTTTTCATGCGGTGGCCGCGGAGGAGGGAAAGCAAGCGGCGGTCCCCGTCACCGGGTTGTTGCCATCGGGATACGAGCTTCGCCAGGTCAGGGCGATAGGCGAGAAACCATTTGAGGCGGGCATGGAACTCGGGCACTTCTTCCAGCAGAGCTGGCTCCAATGTTTCCACTGCGAACAATGGGATCAACCCCACCATGGAGCGAACCTTGAGCGGAGTCATGCGCCCATCGGGCAGATGAAGTACATCGTAGAAGAACTGGTCTTCTTCGTCCCACAAACCTACGCCATCGCCGCCGATGTGGTTCATGGCTTGGGCAATGTGCAGGAAGTGCTCAAAGAATTTCGTCGCGATGTCTTCGTAAACGTGGTTGTGCCGGGCTAGTTCGAGCGCGATGCGCATGAGGTTGAGCGAGTACATGGCCATCCAACTGGTGCCGTCGGCCTGATCGATGTGGCCCCCCGTGGGGAGCGGGGCGCTGCGATCGAACACGCCGATGTTATCGAGGCCGAGGAAGCCGCCCTGGAAGACATTGCGCCCTTCGCTGTCTTTGCGATTCACCCACCATGTGAAATTGAGCATGAGCTTGTGGAACACGCGTTCGAGGAATGCGAGATCACCGGAATCTCCACGGCGTTTGCGGTCCATTTGGAAAACGCGCCAGGTGGCCCAGGCGTGAACCGGCGGATTGACGTCGCCAAAGGCCCATTCGTAGGCCGGCAATTGCCCGTTGGGATGCATGTACCATTCGCGAGTGAGCAACAGGAGTTGATTCTTGGCGAACTCGGGATCGATCATGGCGAGCGGGATACAGTGGAAGGCCAGGTCCCAGGCGGCATACCAGGGATACTCCCATTTGTCGGGCATGCTGATGATGTCGGCGTTGTTGAGATGCATCCACTCGGAGTTGCGCCCGTTGCGGCGGTTTGCGGGCGGAGCAGGCTGGTGTGAATCGCCGTGGAGCCATTGCGGCACATCGTAATAGAAGAACTGCTTCGACCAGATCATGCCTGCAAATGCCTGGCGCTGGACGGAACGGGCTTCCGCGCAGGCGATGTCTTTCTGCACATCGGCGTAGAAGCGGTCCGCCTGCCGGCGCGCCTCTTCGAGGCGTTGCGCGGGGGCAGCGAAGGGATCGTGCAGCGGTTGAGGAGAAAGACGGAACCAGACTTCCTCTTGACCGCCGGCGGGGACATCGAGGATATGCCAGGCCGCGCATTTGGTGCCCCTTCCTGCTGGATTCACGGCGCTTTCCGTAGCTTCCACCACGCATTGATGGAAGGCGTCTTTGGGATAAGGCGCGCCATTGGGACTGCCGTAGAGACGCGCGGTATTGGTTTCGTTCTCACAGAACAGCAGTTGCCGGGCGCCTTGGGAATAAAGGAAGTAATCGCCCAGTGTGGGATGCGATGCACGTACGGCAGGGCCATCCGTGCGCAGTTCAGGGCGCGCAGAGTCTCCGTTCCAGGACCAGGTATTGCGGAACCAGAGATGCGGGAGAACGTGAAGCCGGGCCGGCTCCGGGCCACGATTGTGAACCGAGACCCGGCCCAGGATACCCTCGGAGGGGTGCTGCGTATATTCTATAAAAATATCTGAATATCTGTCATCGGCGAAGATGCCTGTGTCGATGAGTTCAAACTCCGCAGCGTCCTTGCCGCGGCGGCGATTTTCCTCCACCAGCCGGGCGTAAGGGAACTCGGCATGGGGATACTTGTAGAGCATTTTCAGATAGGAGTGATCGGGAGTGGCGTCGAGGTAGTAGTAGAGTTCCTTCACGTCCTCACCGTGGTTCGCTTCGCTGTTGGTGAGGCCGAAGAATCTCTCCTTCAGGATGGGGTCGCGCTCATTCCAGAACGCCACGGCAAGACAGAGGCGCTGTTGCGGATCGGACATTCCGGCGATGCCGTCTTCGCCCCAGCGGTAGGCGCGGCTGCGCGCATGGTCGTGCGGGAAATAGTCCCAGGCATTGCCGTGTTCGCTGTAGTCCTCGCGAACCGTGCCCCATTGCCGTTCGCTCAAGTATGGTCCCCATTGTTCGTTCATCAGTGCTTCCATCCCCGCGCCGCAAGGTTCTATTCCCGATTGTTCTATAGTTGAGGATTCGAACTATGGAACTCTCCATTGAAGGAAAGATTGCGCTGGTAACCGCCGCCAGTTCCGGATTGGGACGGGCGTCGGCGGCCGCGCTGGCGCGGGAAGGCGCGCGGGTGGCGATTCTCAGCCGCAGGGAAACGGAACTGGAAGCGGTGAAGAAGGAGATTGGCGCTGCACTGGCTGTGCGCTGCGACCTGTCGAAGGCAGGCGACATCGAAGCGGCACTCGAGCGGGTTCAATCGGAACTGGGCAGCGTAGACATTCTGGTGAACAACTGCGGCGGGCCGCCGGGAGGGACATTCGCCAGTATCACCGAGTCGCAATGGATCGAATCCTTCGAACAGGTGTTTCTCAGCGCCCTGCGGCTGACGAGGGGCGTGCTGCCGGGAATGCGCGAACGCAAATGGGGGCGCATCATCAACATTGTTTCCACCTCAGTGGAGCAGCCGATTCCGGGCATCATCATCTCCAACGCGTATCGCCCGGCGATCGCGGGTTGGGCAAAGACGCTGGCTGCGGAAGTCGCCTCCGATGGAGTGCTGGTGAACTGTGTTTCCCCGGGGCGGATCCGAACGAATCGCACCGCGACCATGGACCGTGCCGCCGCGGATCAAACAGGGAAGAGCATCGAAGCGATTGAGGCGGAACGCTCCGCGACGGTGCCGCTGCAGCGATATGGCACGCCGGAGGAATTCGGCGCCGTAGTCGCGTTTCTCGCCTCCGGGCGGGCGAGTTATCTCACTGGGTCTGTTGTGCGTGTCGATGGAGGATTGGTTTCGAGCATATGAGGATTCTCAGTTTTATCCACAACGGAGTGAGGCACGCGGGCACGCTGGCTGCCGATGGCGTAGTGCCGGTGAGCGAGATCAACGCGCGCCATGGCACGAAGTATCCGAACGATGTTCTGGCGTTGATTGAAGCTGGAATCAAGGACATGCCCACGGCTGATGTGATGCGCCTGCCGCTGGGCGAAATCACGCCGGTGCTGCCGTATGACCGGCCGGGCAAGATCTGGTGTATCGGCCTGAACTACCTGTCGCATGCCGAAGACATCAATGCGGTGCAACCGGAAGAGCCGGGCAGTTTCATGAAACCGGCTAGTTGCATGTTCCAGCCCGGTGGAGATATTGTGCTGCCGCCGGCCGAGGTGAGTGACGATGTGGATGCGGAGGGAGAGTTGGGTGTCGTCATCGGCAAAACCTGCCGGTTTGTCCCGGCGGAGCATATCCCGGATGTGATTTACGGTTATACCGTGACGCTGGACTTGACCGCGCTCGATGTGCTGCGAAAGAACACCCGCTATCTGACACGCTCAAAAAGCATCGACACGTTCTTCAGCTTTGGGCCGGTGATTGTGACGGCCGATGAGATTGGCAATGTGGACAACCTGGAAGTGATCACGGAGCACAACGGGGGAATCTGCTCGCGGGACTTTGTGCATCACATGCGGACCCGGCCATTGGAACTGGTGCGCTTCCATAGTGATTTCATGACGCTGCATGCCGGAGATGTGATCTCCACTGGGTGCCCGAAGGGGGCGCGAATCAAAGCGGGAGATGTGGTGGGCGGCCGCATTGAAGGCGTGGGGCACATCACGGCGCGGGTGACGCAGGGGGCGCGAACGCCAGTGTATTGATGCCGGTGTGGCGAGGGAATTGCATAGAAATAGCAACTCCCCAAACACACCTATGAAGAAACGCCGAGAGAATGAAATCCTGCTGGCGCACAGGCTACGGGACGGGGAATCCGGACTCTTTGATCAATTTGCGTCTTCCATTGGGACCCGGCTGCTGCAATACGGGTTGATGATCTGCCGGCGCCGCGATGACGCCGAGGAGATTGTGCAGGACACGTTGATTGAGGCTTACCAGCGTTTTCCGGAGCTGCGCGCGCCGGAGAAGGTGCATGCGTGGTTTTTCCGCATCGCACGAAATGCCTGTCTGATGCGGCGGCGCAAGCATTGGCACGGCAAGGGAGCGGTGCCGCTCGACGATTCGATGGAGTTGATGGACCGGTGTTCGCTGCCGGAGGCGGAATTGGTGAGGCGGGAAGGCGCAGCAGCTTTGCAGCAGGCAGTGGAATCACTGCCTGAGGATCAGCGGATGTTGATCCTCCTGCGTTATTTCGAAGGGCTATCCACTGAAGAAGCAGCAGAGGTATTAGACATGACCCCGGACGCGGTGAAGACCAAACTTTACCGCATCCGGGGCGTGATCCGGAAAAAATTACAGACTGTCCTGGTTACGGGTTAGGCCCGTTGTGGCAATCGTAGCAGCCGACCATCTTGCCCTTGGCGAAGGTGCGCGTGCCGTGTTCGGTGTTGAATGTCCGGTTGGTTGCGGTCTTTGAGAGAACCGTGCCGCGGTAATCCGCTCCATGGCAGGTGCGGCATTGGGAGCGATTCTTTTCGGCGGCGTCTTCATGCTTCCCGACCCAATACTGCCCAACCGGGTGCATGCCGTGGGGACCACCGGTGACGGTTTGTGGGTTTGAAGAGTGGCAGGCTGTGCATTCCGTCAGAGTGCCGGCATAGCCCTGCAAGCGGATGGACTGCATGTTGTCGTTGGCGTGAGAACTGGGATATTCGGCATGTGTGGATCCATGGCAGGTTTCGCACTGCAATCCGCCGTGCCCCTTGGAGAAGCGGTAGAGGTCGAGCCCGGCGGCAGGCGTATTGGCATTGGTGGCAAAGGTGGAGTTCGCAGCCTGACGGAGCACGGCGCCGCTGGTGAACGCCGATGTATAGCGGATCTGCCCGCTGTTCTGCAACGCGGTTCCCGTGTGGCAATTCTGGCAGCTTGGCTGTTGCAACCACCCTTGACGCGTGGATGCGCCCACGGCGCTCATGTTCCCATGGCAACTCTGACACTGCATGAGCATGGATCCATCGGCGGCCAAGGCATTGCCCATCGCACCACGGAGACACTTGGTCTCAGAGCCTGGATGACAGCGATAGCAAGCAGAACGATTGTTGGAGGAATCGAGGACCAGGTTGTTGGTCGGATCGATGACATTGGCGTGGCGCCGGTGCACGGCTTGTGTGAGTGGCGAAACGCCTGCCTTTCCGGTTCCTGGAAGCGCGTTGGAGGCATGGCAACTGGCGCAGAGCGCGGGCTTGCCTGCGGCTGCGGAGGAGAGGAGTGCCGTTCCGCGGCGTTCGTCATGCAGGCGCAGCACGTTGGTTTTGAAATCCTTCTCCGGGTCGGAGAGGAATGCCCATCCAGCGTTGGGACGGGCGGTGCTGGTAAGGCCGGAGGCATGACACGCTCTGCAATCCAGTTCATCCGACACAGGCAATACGATCTGCGTGCGGGCCAGTTCGCGGCCGGATGTATCGCGGGCAATGACGCGCATCATCGGATAGTAGTTCTTGTTGCCCGCATCATCGTACGGGCCGATGGGCACGCCTTCCGCGGTGAACCAATTGAATGGGGAATCGAAGCGCATGCTCTGGGGGCGGTTCGATGCACCGGGCATCGCAAAGCCGGCCAGACCCATGTCTGGCGCGACGGCGGCGCCGAATAAGGGCTGCACGAAGGACCAGAAGTTGGTTTTGCCGATGGTGCTGCGGTTGATGGAGTTGGCCGGATCGGCGACGGCTTCATAGCTGAGCTTCACGCCACTGCCGGATTTCACCAGCTTGCCGTTGCGGTCAATGACATGGGCATGGAATGTGTTGAAGGGCGGGAGGATGGAATAGAGGGAATAGTCCTTGCCGTCCATGCAATGCATTCCGAGATCGTTCCAGCCAATGACCTTGTAAGTTTGCGTACCGCTGGTTTGCGCGGCCAGAGGCAAGAGGGATAACGAACAGGTAAGAATGAGCCAACGATGCACTTTGCGCCTCCTAGTAAGCACTCGTGGTGCGTTACCGAAAAGGTGCGCAGTACGGGGTTTGGTGACGGTACTAAAGTGATTTTTTCGTTTCTAGGGTAAAGCTATGACTCAATCTGCTTGCGCCACGCCACAAAGCGAGTATTGCGTTCGGAGACGATAGTTGCGTGGGTCGAGGCGATGTTCGTAGTCTCTCCGATGTCTTTGGTCAGGTCGTAGAGTTGCCACGGATCGTTGGGATTCGTGCGCACCAGCTTCCATCTGCCGCTGCGCATTCCCTGGTGTTTTTCGTACTCAAAGAAAAGTTCGCGGGGCGGGAGTTTGTGTTTCGCGCGGAGCGCGCCGAGTGGATCCACGCCATCCAGCTTTGGTGTGGCGGGTGCGGGCTGGCCCGCAAGACGGAGAGAGAGCGGCAGCACGTCGAAGGCGCTGAGTGTTTGATCGCAGGTGGAATGAGCCGGGATTTCACCGGGCCAGCGGGCCATGCCTGCGACGCGGATGCCGCCTTCGAAACAGGTGACTCCGCCGTCGCGCAATGGCTTGTTGGACTGCACTTCCAATCCCCGGTCCGGCAGCATGAAAGCGCCGTTGTCGGAGTAGAAGAAGACCAGCGTGCGTTTGCCGAGCCCGGCTTCATCGAGGTTGCGGATGACGCGGCCGAAGGCGTCGTCGAGGGCCGTCACCACGGCGCGGTAGCGTTTCTTTGGATCGGATTCGCGCGTCGAGTAGCCGTATTCGGCGAAGTATTTTTCCGGGGCTTGCCATTCGAGAGGTTCGCCGGGGCGCAGATTCGCCTTGTTCGGATAATGCGGCGAGTTGAACGGCAGGTAGACGAAGAACGGATGCTGCCGATGGCGGCGGATGAACTCATTGGCGGCATCGGCGAACAGGTCTACGGAATAGCCTTCGACACGCGCCGGCTGAGTGCCGCGATACATGTCGAGTTCGCCGTTGTAGAGATGCGAGTAGTAGTCGATGTTGCCCGAACGGTGGCCGAAGAATTCATCGAAGCCACGATCGGTGGGGCGGCTGCCTGGGGCGAAGCCGATGTTCCACTTCCCAAAGCAGCCGGTGGAGTAGCCGTGTGGCTTCAGGTATTGGGGAATGAGCTTTTCGGAGTGAGGGAGTCCGATGCCCGCGGTTTCGCTGGCTTTCAACTGGCGATTCAGGCCGTAGCGCAGCGGATAGCGGCCGGTGAGCAACCCGGCGCGGGAAGCGGTGCAGGTGGGGCAGGCGGTGTAGAAATTAGTGAAACGCGCACTTTGGCGGGCGAAGGCATCGAAGTGCGGGGTCTTGATTTCGGTGTTGCCGTAGCAGCCCAGATCGCCGTAGCCGAGGTTGTCGGCCGTGATCAGCAACAGATTGACAGGCTGTTGGGCGCGGGCCATGAGGCCGGCGGCAAAAGACCTCCGGGTGAGCATGAGGCCTCTAGCGAATGGGTGAAAATGGCAACGGGCGCAGCAGGATGTTACTGATGTTGGATACGATCTCGGGGTCACTGAGGCCGGGTGTGGCGCGCAGCTTCAGCCATGCCGGATCGCTGACGAAAGCAGCCCAGTTCTTCTCACGCGCGGCGAGGCTGTCGTAGGTCAGCATGTAGGTGAGATTGGGCATGCGCTGACCGGCGATGGCTTCACCGAAAAAGACGGGAGTGAGGCCGACGCGGCGGAAGATGGCCGTTTCTCCGCCTGTTTCGAACATCGCGATCTTCTTTTGCAGCGTGGTGGGCGTGTTCGATTCGTAGGTGCGCAATTCGAAAATGCGGGCTGGTTTTCCTGCTTCCACGGGTGGCACTTCGACGTTCGGCATGGTGGCGAAAGCGCGGAACAGGTTCGTTTCCATGCGCTGGTAGCTGAGCCCGCCTTTGGCATCGAGCGCGGCGCGCTCCTTCTGGTACTTGGCATCGGCGCGAAGTTTGTCCATCGCAGTTTCCATGGCGCCAAGACCGGGATAGCTACAGAGCATGTAGAGAAACGGGCCATCGGGGGCGATGAGGTTGGCGAATACGCCTTGCACCTTGCCGCCTGCCCGTTCGAGCGCGGGCATGTAGCTGTCGCGGATGAAATCGCCGGTGCGCTGCACCTGCCCGTCGGGTGAATTGCGCATTTGGAAGTAACGCAGTTCGAGGATGGAGCGGGGCTTGTCCGCGGCCGGCATAGAGGCGGCAGCAGCGGCAGGGACGGTGAGGAGGGATTTCCGGCGAGTCATATAGGGGATGGTACAACGGCGCAAAAATTCCTCTTGACAATAGTCGTTATAACGACAATACTGAAGAAGTGCCGGGAAAACTTGCCAAGCAGATCAAGCAATCCAAACCGTTTCAGTCGCTGGAGGAAGAGGCTTTTCTGAATCTGCTGCGCACCGCTGATGCCTTGTTGCAGAAGGAAACCACGCTGCTCGAATCCTTTGGTGTTTCTCCGGCGCAATACAACGTGCTGCGTATCCTGCGCGGGGCGGGCGAAAGCGGCTTGCCTTGTGGAGAGATCGGGAATCGCATGATCACGCGCGATCCGGATATTACGCGGCTGGCGGACCGATTGGAGAAGCGCGGCTTCACCACGCGTTCCCGTGAGTCGGCAGACAGGCGCGTGGTGACAGTGCGTATCACGCGCGAGGGACTGGAGATGCTAGGCCTGCTGGACAAGCCGGTTTCCGAATTGCACCGGGCGAATCTTTCGCACCTGGGTGCCGCGAGCCTGAAGCTCTTGATTGAACTACTGGAGAAAGCCAGAGAACAGGATTGAACTAAGACATGATGCGACTTGCATTCGCTTTCCTTTTGGGCGCCTCGCTGTACGCCGAGCCCCAAACCTATTCCATCGATGCTTCCCATGCGACGGCGCAATTTTCGGTGCGCCATCTGATGGTGTCGAATGTGAAGGGGACGTTCAGCAAATTCAGCGGCAAGGCGGTCTGGGATCCGTCAAACCTGGCCGCGGCTAAGTTGGAAGCAACCATTGATGTTGCCAGTGTCAATACCAACCAGGCCAAGCGCGATGCGCATTTGCGTAGCGCCGATTTCTTCGATGTGGAGAAATTCCCCACGATGACTTTTCAATCGACGCGGTTCACGAAGAACGGCGACCAGATCAAGATGACGGGCAAGCTGACCATCAAGGGGACTACGAAAGACGTTACCTTTGACGTGACCGAGCCGACGCCTGAGATTAAGGACACAATGGGCGGGTACCGGCGCGGGGCCACGGCCACGGCTACGGTCAACCGCAAGGATTTCGGTTTGAACTACAACGCGGTGATGGAGACAGGTGGAGTCGTTGTCGGCGATGAAGTGAAGATCCTGCTCGAAGTGGAATTGGTCAGGAAGTAGGTTTCACCAGCATCCCGTCAGTGAGAGCAAGGTCTGTGGGAAGGACGAGCCGTTCGTTCTCCCGCAGACCTTCTTTGATTTCGAGGCGTGTTACGCTGGCCACGCCGAGAACCACTTTGCGCCAGCGGATCTTATCCCCCTCCAGAACGAACACGCCGGTTTCGTTGTTTTCCCTACGCAGCACTTCTTTGGGGATGGTGAGCGCGTTTTCCACAACGTTGGTGCGGATCTCGGCGTTGACGTTGGTTTGAGGCAATAGCAGGCGATCGGGATTTTCGATGATGCACTGCACTTCCCCGACCTGGCGGGAGCCGAGGGCCACGATCTGAGTAGGCAGACGCTCGACAGTACCCTGCCACTGTTTTCCGGCAAGCGCATCCCAGGTGATGGTGACCGCTTGCCCGGTGCGCACGTTGCCCAACTCGGGCTCATCCACAAACACCTTCACGCGGACTTGTTCCAGCTTGCCGATTTCTCCGAGGGGGTCGCCGGTGCGGACAAAGGCTCCTTTGTGGGCTTCCAGTTGGTACATGGTGCCGGCGATGGGTGCGCGAATCTGGCTAAGTTCGATGTGGCGGCGCGCGCCTTCGGCGGCAACCTGGGCTTCGCGCAAGCGAGCCTGAACGACTTCGCGGTCCTGGGGCTGAATCAACGTGGCGCGCTTGCGTTCGAGAGCGCTGAGTTCGGTTTCCAACTGATGGTCGCGGTCCTTGGCCTGCTGCAATTCGAATGGCGTTGCGGCTTTCTTCGCTACCAGACGTTCGAGCGAGGCGATTTGACGCTGCAACTGCTCGCGTTCGACGCGCAGTTTAACGGCGGCGTTTTCGATCTCCACGGTTTGTGTCCAGGAGGCGCTTTGGGAGAACTTGTCGAGTTCGGCTTTGACCTGGGCGATGCGGGCCTCGGCCGCGGCCAGTTCGCGGCGGGCTTCGGAAGAATCCAACTCAGCGAGCACGGAGCCTGATTGCACCTGCTGGCCCTTCTGCACGGAGAGCTTCACGATCATGGCATCGCGCGGAGCACGAACTGCCATCCATTCGAAGGGTTCCACCTTGCCGTTGGTGGCCACGACGCTCACCAGGCGCTCGCGCTTGGGGGTCACCACGGAAACTTCGGGGGGCGCGTTGCGGGCTTTGTAAACGTAGAAGGCCGCGGCGCCAATGAGCGCCAGCAGCAGCAGGGCGGCGAACTTCTTCATCGGGGGACGCTCGCGCAGTAGTCAAACAGGATTTGCCACTCGGCGCGCTGGACGCGCAGGGCAAGGGCTTCGTCAGGCGATCCGGGCTTGCGGCGCGCCCGCTCGACGAAATCGATGAAGGCGAAGGGGTCCCATTGATCGGCGACGCGGAAACGTGCGCCTGTCGCGTCTTGCGCCAGTTCTCTGGCGGCAGCAGCAATCTTTGGAAACACCGGGTGTGAGCCGACTTTGTGAAACCAGTAGCCGGAGTTGCCGGGGTCGGGTTCCTGGCGATGCATGATGCCGTGCCAGAAACTGCCGTCTTTCGTGTGGATGTCCTGAGAGAGCGAATGCGATTCGTCGAGGCAGGAAAAGTACAGCCAGAGCCCGCTGAAAGCTGCTTCGGCGGCACGGGCGCCGGGGAAGAGCTGCGAGGCGGAACTCGCCTCCAGCAGGCGGCGTGCCTCCGCTGAGGAACATGTTCCCGACGCCAGTGGCATCAGCCGTTCGCCGTTGCCATCGAGCGCCAGAATTTGAGATACCCTGGGGTTGTACTGGGAAGGATCGAAGGCCATGAAATACTTATTGTGCCAGATCGGCCTTACGGCATTACTTTTCGCGCAGTCCCCCCTGACGGAAGCCAAGCAGAAAGCGCTCTGCGACGCCATGCAGAAGGGTTACGTCTATTTGCAGGACGAAGCGGCGGAGAGGTATCTGCAAACGCTCGTCAACCGGATGGAGAGCGTCACTATCCGGATCGTGGATGAGATTGAGCCCTGGGCGGACTACAGGCCTTGCGGCGTGGTGCTGGTGACGAAGGGTCTTCTCCAGAATGCGGCATCCGAACGCGAACTGGCGGAGACGATTGCCCATATGGCGGTGCACAGCGTGCAGCCCCCGATCGTGATGCAGGGCGCTCAGATCCCGATCTACTTCGCCTCGCATCATCCGCGTGCGCTGGTTCCAAGGGCTTTGCAGGATCGAGTGCAGCAGAGAGAAGACGAGGCTCTGCGCATTACAGCCGAAGCGATGGCTACATTCTCCGCCGATCCGGAGAGCCGGGAATTGAAGGCATTCCAACAGCGCTATCCGCTGCCCGTGCGGAAGAAACCTACTTTGTACCGCTGAACCAGAGCCGGCGTGCCGTTTCGCCCAGGATCTGCTCGCGCGCTGCATCTTTCAACGGAAGATCCTTCTGGAAAATCCGCAAGTGCTCCGCGTAGGTGACCCGCGGTGTCCACAACTCGCAAGGGAAATCGCTGCCCCAGATACACCGCTCCGGCCCGTAGGCCTCAATGATCTTCATGCAGGGCGCGTGCAGATCGGCACAGGGATAACCCGTGGCACTGCCCGTCGGAATGAAGGTGAGCTTGGCATGCAGGTTCTTGAAGCGCGCCAGTCGCAGCACATCGGCGAGGATCGGCTCCATCTCCGGCCCCGCTTTCAGATTGAGGCAATGATCCAGCACCACACGCAGTTTGGGGAAGGCTGCCAGCATGCGCTCGGCTTCGGCCAGTTTGTTGCGGCTGATCAGTACGTTGATCACCAGCCCGTTGTCCGTGGCCGATTTCCAGAGCGCCCGCACACCGGTGTGATCCAGCCGCCCATCCTTCGCCGGGATGCTGCGCATGCCGCGCAATCCGTACTTCTCCGCGAAGTGTTTCAGCAGGCCCGGGCTGTGCGGATCATCGGGATCGAGCGTGCACACACCGGCGGTCCAATCCTTGTTGGCCACCGCGGAATCGCAGATATAGCGGTTGTCGAAGCGATAGAACGTGCTGGTTTGGATGAGACACGCCTTCTCCACACCATTGGCTTTCGTCGACTCCCGCAGGTGCTCCAAAGAGCCCTTCCCCGCGGGAGGACGATAGGGTTTCTCGATCGGAGGATACTTCTTCTCGTCCGGAGAATAGATGTGGGCGTGCGTGTCGACGACCAGCATCAGTCACCCTGTGTGCCGGCCAGTTGCACCAGGCCTTCGGTCTTACCCTCCAACACCGCCGATGCCTCTTCCATGGTGAAGCTTTCCACCTTGGCGGAGATGTTCATGGAGCAGAACTTGGGTCCGCACATGGAACAGAAGTGCGCATCCTTGAAACCTTCCTGCGGCAGCGTTTCATCGTGCATCGCCTGCGCCGTTTCCGGATCGAGCGCCAGTTCGAACTGGCGGCGCCAATCGAATTTGTAGCGGGCGCGGGAGAGTTCGTCGTCGCGATCGCGAGCCCCGGGCCGGTGGCGAGCCACGTCGGCCGCATGCGCGGCGATCTTGTAAGCAATGATGCCCTGCTTCACGTCTTCGCGATTGGGCAGCCCGAGGTGCTCCTTCGGGGTGACGTAGCAAAGCATGGAGGCGCCATACCAGCCGATCATCGCCGCCCCGATGGCG
>JAFDVS010000134.1 GCA_018268935.1 Acidobacteriota bacterium
GATTCTGCTGAAGTTTGAGTGGTGAGCGCGGAAGGAATCGAACCTTCAACCTACTGATTAAGAGGGACCCTTCCGAAAATCTCCAAAGTGATAACGTGTCTCGAATCAGATGGTTGCGGAGTTTGATCAAGACGCTGGAGACGACCAAAGACGCATGATTCTGATGAGATTGCTACCACACTTGCTACCACACACTCTTGATCAGCCGAAGGCGCCGGTTTCGTGATTTCCGGCCCAAATCGACCATCTGACCTACGACTTATCAACAGTCAGTAGGTAAATGAAAAGCTTGCGCGGACTCGCCTCCGAGCCCCACATCTGCGCTACCCTTCTGGCCCTGAGAGGGATCAAGAATCTCGCAGGGCCAAGACTCGGTGTTGGCTCAACTTCACCTGTAACTTTGACGGCGTATGATCCCGTTAAGACTGCGAGGATGCCCGCGCCGCTTCGACACTCATATGGGTTGTTGGCTCATGTTCGTCAGAATGAAAATGCCGATCGGCTCATCGCGTGGCACGTCGATTCGAACAGGTCTGGGAATTGTGGGTCCCGTGGGGCTGACGCAAGGAATCGCCTGACATTCTCGGCGCGACGATATCATGATTAAGACCCGTCGGAGCAGACATGCAGCCCGCCATCACCATTGCCGCCATGCCATCAGTCGTGCAGGACATGCGACTGCACTTCCGCTGTGAATTCGAGATCTCCCACGAGGGGTCCAAACAAGCTCCGTTTACGCGGGTCTTAGAGGAAGTCCAGAAGTGGGTGCTGTCGAAGCACAGAGGCGACACAAGGGGCTTAGGAGGAGCTTGGTTCCGAGACACCGGGCGATGGATCTCTCCACTGTCGCAACGGGTAAGGATCGAGGTCGACAGCGCACACGGCGACGCGGGTGATCAGTTCTGGGCGATGCGATACGAACACCCGGATGGTATTGGCCGCGACGAAAGAGGGTCAAGCCAACGTCAATGGCGCACGGACATTTCTTTGTCCACAAGAGGCGAGTCCGTGGTCTTTTCTATGCAAGTGTCCCACTACCTATTGCCGGGACACTTTGGGCCGGAACCAGCGGTTCCCGATCCGAGTTCGCCGCTGCTCGTCAAGAATCTGTTTCAGGCTGCTGGCCTTGTGACCTATGCCGGCTCCCAGCCCCTTACTGCTCGGGAGAACGAAGTCACACCGGACGATGCCGAACTTCTCGTTGAGCGCATCTGCGACAAGAATCGCCGTTGCCCGTTAATCTATGTTTCTCGCGAATTTGGCTCCGGGGAAACCGTACTTGATAGCAATGATCTAGCTTGGAAGCTTGCGGGCCTCGCGTCTGTCTACGTCGCCGAGTCGAATTGGCTAGACAAGGAGACGGAACGGCGACTTCCGCCAGAATACCGATGCTGGAATGGACGAATTCGGGTCTACCTTCCGGGCGTCCAATTTGATCGACCGAATGACCATCGACGCCACCGCTATTTTACGGCTGATGAAGTGCGGAGAGACGGTGCCCAAGAAATCACTCGAATCATCGTTCAGTCGCTCGCACGGCGCATTGTCCTATCCTCGGCGGCCGGGGTTGCCAATATCGACGACGTCAGGCTGAAGAAGCAAGAACAAGAGTTTGCTCGCCTGAAAAACCAACTGGCCACAGCACCTCCCGCCGAGATGATGGAGTTGCTGGAGTCCATCAACAAGGAGCTTGAACACAAATACCGCACGGCCGAAGCTGAGAAGGCAACCCTGGCTGAGCGACTGGAGTTCGCGGAACTTGAAACTCAGGAAAGAGACGACGAAATAAGCCGCCTTCGCTACCAAGAGAAAGAACAGCGGGAAGATGCCCTGGCTCAACGCCAGATGCGCTCTGCGGCGGAAGATCGGCTAAAGAAGTTTTCCGGGTTAACCGATTTGCCGGAGTCGATCCTTGAATGCTGTCACTTTTTCGCCGCCGCGTTTCCAGATCGGGTGGCGTTCACTCAGCGAGCACTTGATGCGGCGGGCAGATCCGACTTCCCCAAAGTGAATGCCGTCTGGAATGCCTTGTGGCACATGGTCAGTACCCTTCATCCCCTAGCTTTCGACGCAGAAAGGCAGATCGACGTGGAGGATGAATTCCGAGCCCGTTCGGGCATAGAGATGTCGTTCAATGAGGGCAGTCAAACCAAGGGCAATAGCAAGCTAATGAGATCACGCGCGGAGCTGTTCGAGGGTGAGAGTATTGACATCACACCGCACGTCAAGCTCCAAACAGGCAACAAGTATTTCCGGTTCTATTTCCATATCCACCGCAAGAAGCGCATCCTGGTAGTTGGCGACTGTGGGCATCTCGATACGGCGGGGACCTCAAAGCGAAAATAGACCGAAGGGTGCAAGTGTCAATTCCAGCGTCGACAATCCAACATCCACGTCCCGGCATGCTCGCCACGATCCGCAATCGGCGCGGCCTCATCGCTGCCGTTGACCCATTTGACTCCCCCGAAGGACGCCTCCATCTGGTTCGGATCGAATACACCGATGCGGATGGCGTACCGGAAGACACGATCCTTTGGGAGCGGGAACACGGTCGAGACCTGTTGGAACCAAACGCCCTTCCCCGTGTGGAGGCAGATCCAGCGATGGAGCCGCGCGAGTTCGATGCCATTGTCCGTGCCGCGCGGTGGTCCGCATTGACACCTTTTCTGCATCCCGACGGTTCCGGCAAAACCCCAGAGACGCCGGTTTCCGCTCCGTTCTTTGGCGCGGTGCAAGTAGATGATTTTCAACTCGTCCCCCTGCTGAAGGCTTTGCAGATGCCTCGGGTTTCGTTGCTGCTTGCCGACGATGTTGGCCTTGGCAAGACCGTTGAAGCCGGCCTGATCCTGACCGAACTTCTAATCCGGCGACGCGTGCGTAGAGTCCTGATTCTGACGCCCGCATCTCTCAGCCAACAATGGCAGCGCGAAATGAAAACCAAGTTCGCGCTGAATTTTGATCTCATCGATCGCGCGCAAACGCACTCCCTTCAACGGCGGATCGGTTTGGACGCGAACCCGTGGCGGACGTATCCGCGCATCATCGCCTCCTACTACTACCTCCGCCAACCCGACATCCTGCAACAGTTCCTGGCGACATGCCGAGTTCCCGACGCCGCCAGCGGTGGTCCGAAGGCCCAACTCCCTTGGGACCTCTTGATCGTCGATGAAGCCCATAACCTCTTGCCCTCGCCCTTTGGGGAAGATAACCAGCTCGTAAAGACGCTGAGAGAAATCAGCCCGCTATTCGAGCACAAGCTCTTTTTGACGGCAACCCCGCACAATGGCCACACCCGCAGCTTCTCGGGTCTTCTGGAGATTTTGGACCCCGTTCGCTTTACGCAGACCAGTGAGTTCAAGGACGCCGAGCGCGCGCGCGTTGAGCATGTCCTCGTTCGTCGACTAAAGAGTGAGATCAATGAGCTTGATTCGAAGAATGGTCGCCCGAATCGCTTTGCACAGCGATTCTTGGATTCGAAGCCCCTTTTCCTCTCCAAAGAAGAACGTGCACTTTCGCATGCGCTTCAGGAGTTTCGCACGAGGGTGAAATCGATCATCGCGGCTTCACAACGGTCGGAACAGTTGGCGGGCAGTTTCGCTATTGAAATTTTGTCGAAGCGGCTCTTGTCTTCGCCTTTCACCTTCGCTGAATCTTGGTACCGGTTCCGTGACGGCGCAGAAGGTGACTCCATGGATGCCGCTGCTGTACGGGCTGCTCAGCGGTCCTTAGACGAAGACCTTGACGACGACGGTGAGATTGAGAGCCGCACTCATCACGCGGCGAAAACCGTCGGTGCTTGGCTCAAACCGATCCTGCCAGACCTGCGTGCACAAACGGATGCGGTCGATCACGCCTTGGGTCGCCTCGGCTTGACCCGGCTCGACGGTGCCTTAAGAGTTCCCGTCGAAGACATTCGTTTCGGCCGCTTGATGGAAGTCATCGGGCAGCATCTGCTCCTCAAGAAGGACCGCCGGGACGCGAAAAACTGGAGAGACGACGAGCGCCTCATCATTTTCACCGAATACAAGACCACGCTCGATTACCTTAACCAGCGGCTCAAGACCGAATTTGCGGAAGACCACGAAACGCGCGTACGCTTCATCTATGGCGGCAGGACCGTTGCCGGTCAACTCAACCGCGAAGAGGTGATCGAAGCGTTCAACGATCCCGAAGATCCGATTCGCATCTTGATCGCTACCGATGTTGCCTCCGAAGGCTTGAACCTTCAAGAGACGGCCCGGCTAGTCTTCCACTTTGACATTCCGTGGAATCCGTCGCGACTTGAACAGCGCAACGGCCGGCTTGACCGCCATGGCCAGGCACGCGATGTGACCGTCTTCCATTTCACCAGCGAAGATGACGCCGACCTAAAGTTCATCGGAAAGGTCGTTCAGAAGGTCCACGAAATCCGGGAAGATCTCGGTTCGATGGGCGAGGTGTTCGACTCCGCGTTTGAGCGACGATTTCTGGACCAGGAGGATACCGACACCCTCATCGACGGCATGGAACACGATGTCAAAAAAATGAAGGGCCGGGCGTCGGTTCCGCGGGCAGCCCAGGACGTGAATGGGGAAGCTTATGCGAGGAGCCTGAGTGAATTCTCCCGTCACATCGACCTTACGCCCGACACGCTCCGCGAGACACTTGAAGTAGCCATGGGCGCGGGTTTTGGCTATCCGCGACTGGAAGGGCCTGACGCCAAGGGAAGGATGCGTCTGGCTCAGCCCATCCCGATGAAGTGGCAGTCGCTGATTGACGATACACTTCGGCTGGAACGTAAGGGCACGCTGGGACCATTGCCAAGTCTGGTATTTGACCCGCAGCACTTCGTCGACACTTCAAAGGAGCGGGCAGTCTTTCGACCCAAGCCAGACACGGCGTTACTCCACCTGGGCCATCCCGTATTTCACTACGCCCTATCAACACTCGCGCGACTTCGCTTCCCTGGAGCCGGGCGGCGGCCCGGCGATCACAAGGCGAGCCGCTGGATTGTGCGGACCGGAGCGGTCCCGAAGGGTGCGGATGCGCTGGTGCTTCTCACCGTCGAAGAGCTTGCCATCAACGAACTTCGCGAACCTTTTCACCATTGGACGCGAACCTATGAAATCCCAATCGCGAATGGAGAGTTGGGCATACCGCTCCCCTATAAACCGCCGAGTGTTGGCGGAAGCGAAAATGCAAATGAGATCGACGGCGCACGACACCTCTGGGAGGACATCGAACCGGACCTTCGCCAGTTCGTACAAGATTGCGCGGGCAAGTTGACCGAGGCACTTCGGGATCGCCTGAAAGAAACCGGCAAGACCGCGATTGACGAGGAGAAAGATCGATTCCGCCTCCGTCTCAGAGAAGTTGAGAAGGCGATGAGCGAAAACACGATCTCCAAGCTTGAGAAAGAACGGGCGGACCTGATCGCGGACATGCGTCAACTCTCGCTCATTGATATCGACCGCCGCGCGCAGGAAGACAGGTTGCGCGATCTCGACGCAGAACTCCAACGCCGCTCCAGCCATTTCAAGGAGCTACTTGACCGGCTGAAGGCGGAACAAGAGCGCGTCATCTCCAATGTGTTGCCAAAGCGCTACCAACTCCGGCAGGCCGCTCAGGTGTTTCCTGTGGCCATTGAGATCCGTTTGCCGCTTGTGACGGAGAGCGACAAACGATGACCAACAACCTCGATCCGCTCAATCAGTATACGTGGTGGTCAAGCCTCAAGCATGGCGGAATGCTGATCGCTCCGTCTCGCCTGGCAAACTACTTTTCGCCTGAGCGCCCGAAGATCGCCCCTTATTGGGCTGACCGCCTCCGCTCCGCAGTCCAAGCCCAGCAAGACTCGGATTCTGGTAAGCCCCAGACGGCCCTGTTGGACACGGTGCTCGAAAACATCCTCGGGCTGAGGCCCGAAGAGTGGACCAAGGCCAGCGCAGTGGATGCAAAGTGGAGCCACCGCCTCATCACCGGCGAACACCTCCGTCCACGCCGCTTGTGGCAGGGTCCCCACGACGCGGGTCTGCCCTTGTTTACGGATGAAGTAAAGCAGATCGGCATCGGAACAGGCCGGCGCAGCATTGCGAAGGTAGTCGAGTGGTTGCGAAAGAGCCAGCAGAAGATCGCGCTCCTTACGAACGGCGTGCAGTGGCGACTGATCCATGCTGGACCGGACTACGAGGCGTGGTGCGAATGGGAAATCGGTCTCTGGTTTGAAGAAGGCCAGCCCAGCGGCCAAGTGGATGCGCTCCTGCACCTGCTTAGCCCTGATGCGCTGACGCCACCGGAGGCAGGTAAGCCCTCGAAGCTCGTTGCCGCGATTCAGGATACGCGCAAGGGTCAGGCTGAACTATCGGCGAATTTGGGCGAGCGTGTCCGGCTTGCGATCGAGCATCTCATCCACAGTTCCGGCGAAGTCATCGACCAGCTTCGGAACGATAGCGTGGCGATCACCCCGCGCGATGTCTACATCGCCGCTACCCGCCTGGTCATGCGCTGTGTCGTGATCTTGTTTGCTGAAGCGCGCGAATTGTTGCCCAGAACCGATCCGGTCTACAACGATAGCTACGCGCTCCAGGGACTTCGCGAGCAACTAGATCGCATGGCTGGCGGACGCTCCAAGGACAGCCTTCGCCAACAGGTGAGCGCTTGGCCTCGTTTGATATCGCTGTTCCGCTTGATCTACGAAGGATCGGTGCATCCGAGCCTGAATGTACGCCGGTACGGCAGCGGTTTGTTCCAGCCTGGCCAAGCCGGTTCAACGGACCCCATCCTCCGGGCGATGGCGCTGTTCGAACATCCGAAGAACGCCCCAAGCGATCATTCGGTCCACCACATTCTGGAATTGCTTACGAGGGCCTGGGAGCGCGTTCCGCAAGGCCGGTCTACGAAGATGGTGCTCTCGCCCATCGACTTCTCTGACCTCTCCACCGAATATATCGGCATCCTGTACGAAGGCTTGCTGGACTTCCAACTCCGCCGCGCGGAGAAGGACTCGCCCATCGTCTTCCTCAACATAGGCGACCAACCCGCGCTCCCATTCATTGAACTCGACCGAATGAAGCCTGACGAGCTTGCCAAGCTCTTTGAGAAGTTCAAGGTCCAGGACAAGAAGTCCGGCGACGGCGATGCGGAGGACTCGGACGACGCCTCCGACGAGGAGCCGGAAGAAGTCCCGGAAGAAGCTGACGAACCGGCAGCAGCTGAAGTGCCGACGAGCGACGCCGAATTGGCCGAAGTAGATGCCATCGATGAAGCCGACGCGACTGCCGACCGCGAACGCCAACGGGAACAAATTCACGCCTGGGCCCGGCGCGCCGCCGAAGCCGCGAAGCTAGTAAAGAAGCCAGGCGGTAAGAGCCCCAAACCCGAGGCCCAACGCAAGTACGAAGACGATCTGGACAAAGCCGCCAAGAGGCTTGTGCCGCGAACCATATTCCCCGGTGAATGGTTCCTGATCCGCGAAGGAAATACGCGCAAAGGTTCCGGGACCTTTTACACGCGACCCCAACTCGCGGGGCCCATCACCCGTAGAGCTCTTCGAGAACTTGCCTACGAAGGCGATGTACCTCGGAAACCCGAGGAGATTCTCGCGCTCAAAGTCTGCGATCCGGCGTGTGGCTCCGGGTCATTTCTGCTTTCCGCTCTCCGCTTCCTGACGGAAGCACTTGTTGAGAGCCTGCATCACCACAAGCGGCTGGAGCCCAATCCTACCGGCGTCATCGTCCGGCTTGCCGATGGCCATGCGGCCACGCAGCTTTCGGATGAAACCATCCCGAAGCCCATTGGGGACCCGGACTTCACCGATTACCTGCGCGCCTATCTTCGGCGGCACATCGTAGAACGTTGCCTATATGGCGTAGACCTTGACGCGTTAGCCATCGAACTTGGCCGCCTCGCGCTCTGGATCGAGACGATGGACCCGCGCCTCCCGTTTGGCTTCCTCGACCACAAACTCAAGTGCGGCAATGCGCTGGTCGGCTGCTGGTTCGACCGCCTCCAGGACTACCCCGCCATGGCCTGGGACCGCGATGGCGGCGACAAAGACCGGAAGAAGTTTGTCCACCATTTCCGGGGCACGGGCACCAGCGCAAAGGGCGACAAGTGGACCCACGCCATCAAGGAACAAAAGGAAAAGGTTCGGGCCGAGCTAGTCCAGCTCATCCGCGCACGGCGCGAAAGCGCATTCCCATTCTTTGAAGAGAAGCTTACCCCGGCGGGCGCGCACGATCATCTCGTCAACGTCTTCGAAAAACTTCACTCGCTTCCTATCTACGACTATGAAGAGCGTCGGCGGGAGTACGAGAAGTACTTCGGTCCAGGCACCGCCTATCGACACCTGCGGGGTGCTTTCGACAATTGGTGCGCGATCTGGTTCTGGCCTGGTGACCTGCTGGAACACGCGCCGATGCCCGTGGATTTCCTGAAGCCTTCGCCCAAAGCACTGGGCATCATCCACGAGCTGCGCGAACAGCACCGCTTCTTTCATTGGGAGTTGGAATTCCCCGACGTATTCACCAGCAGTCGCGGCGGCTTTGACGCCGTGATCGGCAACCCGCCGTGGGAAGTGCAGAAGCCGAACTCGAAGGAGTTCTTTTCCAACATCGACCCTCTCTATCGAGGATACGGCAAGCAGGAAGCGCTGGACCGGCAGATGGAATACTTCAGGCTTGATGCAACGGTGGAGATGAATTGGCTCCACTACTGCGCACGTCTGAAGGCTCGATCAAACTGGGTGAAATACGCCGCTCATCCGTTTGGTGACCAGATCTGGCTGGACAAGTTTGGAAACGAGCATCACGACTTTCCCTTGGACAAAAAGTTCTCGAAGTCGGCCACTGACCATGCCACCTGGAAGCAGATGCGTAAAGGCCAAGTGGGGTACGCCGACCCGAACCATCCGTTCCAGCATCAAGGCTCCGCCGATCTGAACACATACAAGATGTTCCTGGAGGCCGGCCACGCACTGCTTCGCCAGGGCGGACGGCTTGGACTCTTGGTCCCGTCCGGTCTCTATTCGGACAAGGGTGCGGGCCCGTTGCGGCGGCTGTTCCTGAAGAAATCGAGATGGAGCCATCTCTACGCTTTCCAGAACGAGCGTTTTCTCTTTGGCGCAGTCCACCATTCGTTCAAGGTCGCGGCGGTGCAGGTCGAGAAGGGTGGCGAATCCGGGGCGTTGCTCACGCGATTCCGCCTCGGCCCTGGTGATTCACCGGAACCGCATGAACTCGAAACTGACATCCCGGATGAGAGCCGCTACTTGCCGGTGTCCGTGAAAGAGATTGAGGAGTTCAGCCCGCACTCCGGCGCGATTCTCGAAATCCGCTCGCCCCGAGATCTGGAGATCGTCAAGAAGCTCTACGCGAATGGTGTCCTGCTGGGCGACAAATCGCCCGAAGGCTGGAACATCCGGTACGCCACCGAGTTCCATATGACCAATGACTCCAAGCTCTTCCCTCCGCGTTCAAAGTGGGAGGATCAAGGCTACAGGCCAGATGAGTACGGGCACTGGCTAAAGGGAAATTGGCAACCGTATTCGGGTGAGCGGAGCATCCTGAAGCGTCCGAACGGACTGATTCTTTCGGCGGACGGTGCTGCAGGGATTGCCATCGATGAGGTCGAAGATGTCGCGTTGCCGCTGTACCAGGGCGCGATGATTCATCAATTCCAGTTTTCCGCATCCGCATACCGAAGGATCGAAGGTAAGCGGGGATTCAAATGGGTCGGAACTGACCCAGAGCACCGCATGATAGAACCGCAGTACTTAATGGGCCGGACGGACTTTCTGGGAACTGAGAACGTTATCCACGGTGTGAAGCTTGCCTACCGCCGCATCGCTCCGACGACCAATGCACGAACATTCATAAGTACGGCGATTGAATCCGTTCCGTGCGGCGATTCAATTTTCTTACTTGATTCGGTCCGGCGCGAACCTGAGGGGTGGGCAGTCTGTTCTGTACTCAATTCGTTCACGTTCGATTGGGTCACAAGGCAGCGGCTGGTCGGAGCAAATCTTAGTTATTCAGTAATTGCTGATCTACCTCTATTGAATCCTTCCAGTGCCTTTCCACTTCAGAAGTATGCCGCAAGTCTCTGCTGGCCGCATGCTAGGTTCGCCGCCCATTGGCTGCCAATGCAATCGGAGGCCGCGTAAAATTCAGAGTGTA
>JAFDVS010000135.1 GCA_018268935.1 Acidobacteriota bacterium
GATATTGACGGCATCCCGCGTTCTCTTTGCGCCTTTGCGAGATATTATGTTTTCAGCACCTTACCGTTGAGTTCCTAAAAAGCGCAAAGGGCACGCTCCGCGCCGCCAATACCGAAGGAACACGCAACCGTATCAAGGCGCGGGCGGGCTCCGTTTTGCGCGTGTTCCTTAATAGTGTTCGCCTTCGGAACGGGATGTCTCGCAATCGAACAGACCTGCAGCGGCGCATTCGAATTCGTGGCCTGATTACGGATTGGCCCCGAACTTGCTCGCTTATCGGCGAGGCGTGGCGATGACCAGATTACTTCGTTCGAAAGTGTTTGCGGCTACCGCGGTTCTCGTGCTCGGCTTAGGGCTTGGCGTCAACATGGTGTTGTTTCATGCCCTTTATGCTCTCCTCTGGCGTCCGCTGGAGTTCCCGCAACCCGAACAACTCGTGGTAGTGGAAGGACGAAGCAAGGGTGGGGATCTCAGCGAATGGATCACCGGTCAGAATGCATGGGCGCTGCGGCAGCACAAGGACATTGTCGCGGAGTTGGGGGTTGTGCGGCCAAGCGGTCCGGTGACGCTCCTCTACAATGGGGAACCGGTGGAGTTGGCCGCCGCGATGGTGGACTCCGGATACTGCCGGGCGCTGCGGTTGCGGCCGGTGGTGGGTCGATTGTTCGGTGAGGATGAGGATCGCGGCAGCGGCGGCGAGTTGCCGGTATTGTTGACGGAACAGGCGTGGAAACGGCATTTTGGCGGTGATGCGATGCTCATCCAGCGGACGCTGTTGCGGCCCGGCGCCGCGTCCGTGCGCATCGTGGGAATCCTGCCTTCGCGCGCCACCTTGCCCTTTGCCGCGGAGGCGGAGTTGCTGCTGCCAATCGCCTCGGCGAGCAGCGCAGTGCGCGGCAACTTCGGCGATGCCCTCTACCGCTCCGTCGGACGGCTGGCTGAGGGAAAGTCGGTTTTGGCTGCCTCGAGCGCTGCCGATGCCGCCATTGCCGCCTTGGAACGGAGCACGCCGTATGGCCTGTGGGGAACCCACTGGCTGACACCCTTACGAAACGCTCTGGCGCCCGCAAGCCGGCAGACCGTGTTCTGGCTGTATGGCTCGGCGTGTTTGTTGCTCCTGTTGACCTGCGCGAATGTCGCGTCGTTGTTCGCTGCTCGCGCAATTGCCAGGTCGCATGAGACGAGTATTCAATTGGCGTTGGGTGCCACCCTGTGGCGATTAGGCATGGAGAGGTTCCGGGAAGCCTTTCTGCTGTGCGCCACCGGAACGGTGGCCGCGTTCTTTGTGGAGGCTTGGGCTCGCCCGTTGGTGTTGCTTGCGATTCCAGAGTTGAAACGCGTCGGGGTGGAGTTGTTAACCACCGGACCTGCGCTGATCGGGTTTGGATGCCTGCTGTGCATGGGCGTGGCCTTGGCGGTTTCGGCCGTGTCGTTATGGCGGCTGAAGCGCGCTGCGCTGCTCGAAGCCCTGGCGCGCGGCGGACGGACCCTCATGGGTGAGGCGCGGCCGCTGCGAGCCGTGCTTTCCTCTGCCCAATTGGCGCTCGTGCTGACGCTGTTGACCCTGGCAGGGTTGGCGGGACGCAGCTTCCTCGCCGCGGCACATACGGACGTCGGCATCGATCCGCGGGGCGTCGTGACGTTTCGCGCGGCAGTGCCGAAAACCGGGATGTCGATCCCCGCGATTGGGGCGCTCCAGGAACAGATTGCCTCGCTCGGTGGCGTCCAGCGCGTTGCCTTTGCCGCTGAATTGCCCGTTGGCGTGCCTGCCTTTTCGACGAGTACATCAACTCGAACGGGGCCGCTCTTGCCTTCCGATCCGATGATTGGTTACCGGCTGGTGAGCGGGGACTATTTCGAGACGCTCGGAGCCCGGCTCCTGGCGGGGCGCGCGTTTGCCCGGCAGGAAGTGGAGAACGGGCAGGCGGTGGCAGTGCTCAACCAGTCGGCGGCGCGGCTCCTGTTTGCCGGCACTGACCCGTTGGGAAAAATGGTGCACTCAGGATACATGGACCGGCAGAGCCTGGTGGTCGGCGTCGTCAATGACATACGATCGCATGGGATGGATCGGCCCGCGCCTCCGGTCATCTATCTCGCGTATCTGCCCGGGTGGGGTTTGCGCTTTCTGGCCCGGATCGAGGGCTCGCCGCAGGCGTTTGCCGAGACAACTCGCCGCCGGGTGCAAAGCTGGAACAAGGCAGTGACGCTGCAACAGTTCCAACCCTTGGGAGATGTGCTCGAAGACACGGTGCGGCGCCGCATTGTGGCTGCCTGGCTCACGGGCGCCTTCGCGCTGCTCGGGCTGCTCATCAGCTCCGTCGGATTGTACGGAACGCTGGCGGGACAGGTGCAACAGCAACGGCGGGAGATTGCGGTGCGCATGGCCTTGGGAGCATCGGAAGCTTCTGTCATCTCGCTGGTGCTGCGGGAAGGCGCTCGGATTGTTGCGGTGGGCGCATTGGCAGGCGCTTTGGCATCGGCTCTGGTGGGGAAATTGGTGGAAAAGCAGTTGTACGGCGTCGGGCCACTTGACCCTGCCGCATTTGTCGGAGCCCTGGCGGTGTTGGCGGTGGCGGCGTTCGGGGCGTGTCTGGCGCCCGCACTACGCGCGGCGCGGGTGGATCCGATGCGATTGCTGAACGTGCAGTAGTCAGTTGGACGGAGAGGCCGGCAGGCCGAGCTTCACCTTCAGGGCTTCGAAGCGGGGCCGGCCCCGCAGAGCCTCAAAGACGGGATCGACGGCCATGTAGTTGAGGTCCGTTTCGTGTCGGCTGAACGCCGCATCAAGATTGTCGCAGGCCGATGAAAAGTCACCGAGTCCGGTGTCAACGTATGCGATGTGGACGCCGATGCGCGCCCCTTGGGCCTCCACAGACGCAAGTTCACGGCGCAATTCACGAGCCTCAGAAGCCCGTCCAGCGCGGGCGAGCACATAGCCGAGGCGGCCAAGCACAGGCCCTCGCCCGCCTTGTTGAGCAACCTGCTCCAGTTCGCTGATGGCGCCTGCGTATTGGCCTTGGGCAGCAAGGCAGAGTCCGATGATGATGCGGGCATAGATGAATTTGGGATTCACTTCGAGGGTGCGCCGCGCCTGGCGGATGGCCGCGTCCCAGCGCCGCGCGCAGTACAGTGCCGTCGCGATGTCGTTGCTGACAACATAGGAGATGGGGCTGATCGCGGAGGCGCGATCCAGTTCCTGCAGCGCGTCGTCGAAGCGTCCCCGGGTAACAAGCCCGGTGGCGAGCCACGCGCGCGCGGACGGGGAACTGGGATTGAGCTTCAACGCGTGGCGGAGGCCCGCTTCGGCCGCAGGCCAGTTGCGCTCGTCAAGCCATTCGATTTCCGCTCGGGCCACCAGACCGTCCGTGTTGCCCGGATCCAGGAGGATCGCTCTCTCAGCGGCGCGGCGTGTCTTCGCGGCGAGTTCGTTAAATGCGCCTTCCTGGTGGAAGGTGCTGGTGAGATAGACATTCGACAGCGCGGCCCAGGCATCGACGTACCCAGGATCTTTAGCAGTCACCTGTTCGAGGAGTTGGATTGCTTTGGCCCGAGCTTCCGGTGTCCCGAGCCGGCGCAGCAGGCGCGATTCCCAGTACAGCCGGCGCGAATCGGGAGCCGGAATAAAGGATGGGGATGTGGCCTGTTGCGCGGACATGCCCAGTATGTGGGCAACGGCATCGACAATGGCGCCGGCCACTTCGGCTTCTACTGCCAGCGGATCCCCCGCTTCCCGCTCGTAGGATTCCGACCAACGCTGATAGCCGGAGGCGGTGTCGACAAGTTGGGCTGTAATACGAATGCGCTTTGCTTCCCGCCAGACACTTCCTTCCAGCACGCTCCCTACCGAAAGGGCTTGGCCGATGGCGCGGATGTCGCTCGATTGGGATTGCGCGTGGGCCGCGGAGGACCGCGAGGTCACGCGCAGTTGGGCGAACCGAGCCAGTTGGATGGTGAGATCCTCGCTCAGCCCAAGACACAACGGGTCTTCCTCCGCGCCGCTCAGGTTGTGGAACGCGAGCACAGCGATGGATGGGTTCACGCTGACGTTCCGCGCCCAACGGAACGCCACCGTGGAGGCGGCGAAGATCACAAGCGCCGCGGCGGCGGCGATCCATATGCGGTAATCACGATTCGGGGCGACGGATGGTTGTGCGCGCAGTTGAAACGTGGGGACGTAGGCACCCACCGGAATGTCGATCCGGATTTCATCGTTGGCGCCTTCCGTGGAGTAGTATTCCCGCAGGCGCTTGCGCAGATTGTGCGCTTCAACGCGAACAATAGAATCGATCCGCGGATCGAAGGTGGGTTTGCGGTGGAAGATCTGAATGGCGAGTGCCGTTTCCTTCAACGCGTCGCCACGGCCTGCCAGTGTTTCCTCGACGATGAAAGAGAGAAACTGCCCGGGGCGCGTGCGGGCATTGAGGAGACGCGAGGAGAGGAGCTTCTCCAGTTGTGCCCGCGCGCGTTCCAGCGGAACGTCGTTGGGAAGCACGTCCACAGGATAGCGGATGTGGAGATCAGGGGTATTGCGCGGTTTTCGCCACCCGATGGATGGCGTTCACCAGTTTACGGTATGGCGGACTGGAAGAATCCGAGAACGGAACCCATTCCCCGTCACGCCAGGAAGAGAAATACCATCCGGAGAGGATGGCGGCGTGATCCTGGCGCTCAGTGAGAGTGATCCGGCGGGCCGGGGGAAGAGCTTCGAACATCTCGCGTAGACGGCGATCCATCGGGCGGGGGGAACCCTCTTCCTCGCGCAAGGCGAAATCGCAACCCGCGCGCCACATGCCCTGGAAAAATGGCCACAGCGCAACACTTTCCGGCACAGCGGAAGGAACGATCGCCAGGCCACTGAGTTTGTGGATGTCAGTGGCCAGGTCGCCCTTAGCCTGGACAACACCTTGCGCGCGTTCGAGACGCTTGTGGGTACGGGCAGCTTCTTCGAACTCGAGATCCGCGCTAAGACGATCGCGCGCAGCTTCCAGCGATTCCAGCAGTGACGCGCCACCCGTACTGAGAAACGCCGCAACACGCTGCGATTCACTGGCGTACTCCTCCACACTGACAATCTGCTGGCACGGGCGGAGGCACTTGTTCATCTCCCCGTAAACACAGCCGGGGTGTTCGGGAGAAGGGACAAGATCCTCCTGGCAGCGGCGAAGCTGGAAGAAATCGAGGAAGCCGGCTTCGAACTCATCGGCTGCGGCGCGGGTAGAGAAGGGGCCGAAATGGAGAGAGGCTGAGCCGCTGAGACGCGTAGTGACGTGCGTGCGCGGATACTCGTTGGTCAACACCAGCTTCACGTAGGAAGGCTGCCGCAGCTTGAGGATGCGGGCGTAATTGTCCGGGAAATGCTCGCGCGCCAGCCCATACATGCGCAGGTTGGCTTCGAGCCGCGAGCCGTACAGCCAGTAGTCAATCCGTTCCGCAACGGGCCGCAGATGCAGAAAGCGCGAGGAATGGGCGCGTGGCCCGAGCAAGCGCTTCAAGCGCCGGCGCAATAAAGAAGTCTTGCCTAGGTACGGCTTCCCTTCCCTCGGCCAGACAAGAAACACCGCGGCTCGATCGGGACACTCGGCGATGCGCGCGTCGACGGTGGATTCATCGAATTGGAGTTGTACCACGCTACTTTCCGAATAACTTCAGGAAGCTGGTTTCGTCAAGCGGTGGGTAGGCAGCGGCGGAAAGATTCTCGCGCACGTGCTCGGGGCGGCTCATCCCGACCAAAGCGATATCGACATGAGGCGCGGAGCGGGTGAACTGTATGGCGCGGGCAGCATCGGTAGTCGGCCCCACCAGCGCCTGCGCCAGTTGCTCGGGCAGCCCGCTCGTCAGACGCGATTGCAGCAGCGAAGCACTGGCGATAACGGAGATGCCCAGTTGATGAGCAAAGGGGGCAGTCCCGTTGGTGAGCCCTTCCAGCATTGCCAGATTGAACGGGAGTTGAATGAAGCGGAAGTGATGATCGACGCCCCCGGCCTGCCGGGCAAGCTTCTCCAGTTCCGCTAGCGCGAGTTGGTTGGGTTGACGGTAGCCGTCCCACGTGGCGGTACCGTAATTCCGGATGCGCCCTTCGGCGGCGAAGCGCTCGCAGGCTTCGAAGCCGGCGAGCATACGGCGATGGAATTCCTCTTGCGGAACGAAGCGCAACTGCGTTTCCGGATTGTGCAGGTAGAAGACATCGATCGTGGCCAGCCCCAGATTCCGGCGGCTCCGTTCCAGTTGGTCCTCAAGAAAAACCGGGGCCAGCGAATGCATGTTGCCAACCACATCCTCCGGTGCGAGCACCCCGTTGGGGACCGCGCCAGGTACAAGGTAGCCGGCTTTGGTGCAGATAAGGAGTTCGTCTCGCTGCGCCTGGCCCGTGCGGAAGAGAGCCTCGAGCGCTGCCCCGATAGCAAGTTCGGAATGCTGATTGCGGTAATTGAGAGACGTATCGATACAGTTGATGCCACCTTCAACGGCGGTGGTGATGGCTCGCGCGTAGGATGTGTCCGTGGCCTCGTCCATCGCACCGAGGTAGGTGCCGATGCCTAGCGTCGAAAGCTGAAGAGACTGGATCTTGCGGTAAAACCCGTTCGATTGCGGGAAACGCGAGGCCAATCGTGCGGTGCCTTGCGGAGTAGCATAGCCCTGGTGCATTGGTATTGATTGTAATGCGGCTGGCGCCGTCGTGACTAGATAAACAGCTTGAAATACCACGCGGAGAGGTGCTCGCCGAACAACCCGACAAACAACGCAGCCGCGCCAAGGAAGCTGCCGTAAGGAAGCTCGTAGGTCATATCTTCGCCAGCTTTCCAAATATAGATGCTGCCGAGGACCGCACCGATGATGGAGCCGATGAATATCGTCATCAACGCACCGGGAAGGCCAAGAAAGGCGCCGACAGTGAGCAGCATCTTCACATCCCCGAAACCGAGGCCTTCGCGCTTCCGCACCTTCTCATAGATCTTCCCGGTGAGATACAGCAGGCCGGCGCAGACCAGGCCGCCGGCGGCGGCTTCGGCAACGGATGGAATCCAGTGCGGAAGACCATGGGGCAGAAACAACGTCATGAGGCTGGAAGGCGCGGGGGTAAACGCGGCCATCACAAGGCCCACCACAAACCCGCCGAGAGTGAACTCATCGGGAAGAATACGATCGTTCCAATCGGTGACGATCAGGTCGACCATGATGAAGCTGAACAGGCAATACTTGAGACCGAGCATTGTCCAGCCGGCGGTGTATACGCTCCAGAAAAACAGGATGCCGGTCACAAGTTCCACCAGCGGATATTGCCAGTGAATGGACGCTTTGCAATTGCGGCATTTCGCGCCCAGCAGCAGCCAGCTCAGCACGGGAATGTTGTCATACCACGCGACTAGCTTCTCGCACTGCGGACAATGCGAGCGGGGATGAACAACAGAGAGATCACGCGGCAGGCGGTAAATGCAGACATTGAGGAAGCTGCCGAAAAGGAGGCCGAACAGGCCGGCAAAAAGAGCTTCCATCATGCCAGTGCCTGCTTGTACTCGCGGACAGTGCGAAGGGCCATATCAGCAAGAGTGAATTTGGTGCGCACCGTGTCCCGGCCGGCATTCCCCAGGCGCTCAGCGAGAGCGGGATCGGACATGAGGCGCGTGATTGCCCGGGCGATCTCCTGCGCATTGTTCTCGACGAGAATGCCGGTCTTCTCGGGGACAACGATTTCCGGAAGGCCGCCCACCTTGCTGGCGATCACAGGAACCCCCTGAGCCATGGCGAGCAGAGCGGCTGAGCCGAGCCCTTCCATCTCGCTCAAATAGAGCATGGCCCGCGCGGACCCGAGATCCTGCTGGAGATTGCTCGATTGCAGCAGAGGGATGCCGGCAAGCCGGGATGCTTCCACTCCAAGCGCTGCGCATTTGCGCGGATCGTCCCAAGCTGGGGCAATGAGCTTGTCCCCTTGCGCCGTGGCGCGAGGTTCAACCGGAACACCATCGTAGACGATGCCGATGTGTTCCTCGGGAATCCCAAAATCACGGAGTTGGCTGGCGACATAGGCGGAGATGGCCAGGAAGCGGCGGGGCTTGGAGTATTTCCAGCGCGACAGCCACCCGGCGCCAAGCGGAAACGCGACACGGCGAGATACGACGAACGGTCCCCGGGCGGCAAGCGCCGCGTAAGTATGCGCACGGGCATCGTGAGCATGCGTGATCTCCACCTGCTTGGAAAGCTTCGCCACCGACCATAGATTAAGGGCTTCGGCGGTGACTCCGCGTTTCCGTGCTTCTTCCAGCAGCGGGGAGCCGGAGGGTGCGAGCAAGAGCGGCTCCCAGTTGATGGTCTTCTGGCCCACCATCAGGTAGAGCGACTGCCACTGGCCGCCACGCATTTGTTTGCCGCAATCGATATGAAGTACGCGCATGGGAAGGTTACCGTCCAGGGCTCATGTTCCGCGCTTTGGCGTACTTGAGAAATGAGTACAGTGTAGCCATGTAGGCGATGGCAAGTCCTTCCACTCCGTCGAGGAAGCCACGTTGCAGAAAGTAGGTGCGGAAGAAGGTCCACGCCGGATCAGCAAGCAGGTGGCGGAAGGTGACACGCTTGCCACGAGCCACCAATTCCTCGGCGGCAAGCGTGGTGTAGCGATCCATGGTCTTCAGGTGTTCGGTGAACGACTGGCAGGTGTAGTGCAGAAGATTGGAATCGAGATGGCCGACGGAACCATGAACGGTGACGCTTTCGTGGACGTAGTCGCCAATCCATTTGGCTTTGCCGCGGCGGTAGAGGCGCACTTTACGGTCGGGGTACCAGCCGGAATGCAGGATCCACTTGCCGAGATACTGCGCCAGCCGGGGCATCGTGTAGGCATCGAAGCGGGGGCCGTTCTTCTTCAGTAGCCAGATGTCCGCTTCGAGCGATTCGCTGAGGGCCTCGTCTGCGTCGATAGACAGAATCCAATCGTGGCAAGCGCACTCGGCGGCGTAGTTCTTCTGGCCCGCATAGCCGCGCCAGCCTGTTTCCACCACCCGGGCGCCAAGTTTGTTGGCAATCTCGATAGTGCGATCGATGGAGCCGCTATCGACGACCACAATCTCATCACAGCAGCGCAGGCTTTCGATGGCCCGGGCGATGTTTCGCTCCTCGTCGCGCGCGATGATGGTGGCCGAAATCTTCATAGCTACAAGGCCGCCGTGGCAATAGGTACCGGCATGAAGGAAATGATGAAGATGGCGACGCTGAGCAAAGCAACGCGCGCTCTTCCTGGCCCCAGATGTTCCGGGTCATAAATCGGCGGATGCTTGAGGCCAAAGAAGAACAGGATGGCCGCCCAAATGAGCCACGGCCAATAGAAGTATCCAAGCGCCAGCAACACCACCCAGAATACCCGTGTGAGCAGGCGAAATCTTGCTCCGGAGAATGCGTAGAGGATGTGGCCGCCATCCAGTTGGCCGAAGGGTAGCAGATTGAGTGCGGTGGCGAAGATTCCGACCCATGCGGCGCGGGCGACGGGGTGAAGGTAGATGTCGGAGTGGGGGACGCCAGGAAAGATGAGGGACTCGAGACCGCGGATGAGCAAAGGAATACCAAAGACGAGGTCACCCTGATCGGCAATCCCGGGGATGACTTTTGAGAATGCGAGTCCTATGCCAAGTGCGGGGACAAGAAAAAGGAAGCCGGCAAGGGGACCCGCGACGCCGACATCGAATAGCTCCTTACGGGTGAAGATCGGCGAGCGAATGCGGATGAACGCCCCGAGAGTTCCGATGAACGTGGGCGCGGGCAGGAAATAGGGGAGACTGGCGTCCAGGCGGTAGTGAACGCAGGCGAAGAAGTGGCCAAACTCGTGGGCCAGAAGGATGATGAGCAGCGGGAGTGAGAAAAGCAGACCGGCGGACATCCGCGCGGGGTTGCGCCAGATTTCCACGTAGCCGTCCAGGTCGCTCTCCAGTTCAAAAGCCGGCCGGTTTTGATCGAAGTTTTCGGCGATGCGGGTCCCGACGAACGTGGTGCTGAAAGTGGTGAATACGAACAATAGGATGTGCAGCCACAGGCGGCGCCGGGCTGCAACGGGAACCCAAGTCGATGGCGAGGGGTGCAAAGGGGTTGACGGCTATTGCAGGGTCTGCAACTCTTTGCCGGGTTTGAAGCGCACGGCCTTACCGGGGGGGATAGCCACTTCCGCGCCGGTGCGCGGATTGCGGCCAATGCCAGTCTTGCGGGGGCGGACGTTGAAGATACCAAAGCCGCGGAGTTCGATGCGCTCTCCATTGCCCAAGGCGCGCTTCATGCACTCGAAGACCGTCTCGACGGCCATTTCCGCTTTCGTTTTGGTGATGCCCGTTTTGTTGACGACTTCGTTGATGATATCGAGCTTAATCAAAGGGAACCTCCTGCTGGAGCGCCGAAGTGCGGACGCGGACCCCCGGCAAGGAGGCAGCCACGCCGCTTAGAAACAGATCCGGCGGCAAACCTCATGATAGGATTGAGGTTACAGCCTTGTCAAGCATGGCCCAATCAGCAATGAACGAAGCACAGTTCCGGCACGCCTGCGGGCAGTTTGCCACGGGAGTCGCGGTGGCGACGGCGAGCGATGAAAGCGGCGCGCCGCACGGATTGACGATCAACTCCTTTACGTCGGTATCGATGTCGCCACCGCTGGTGTTGATTTGCATCGACTATCGGGCGCAGGTATTGCAGGTGTTTCTGCGGTCGCAGCATTATGGCGTGAACGTACTGCGCGAGAACCAGCAGGAACTATCGAACCGCTTTGCGTATCGAACAGAGGATCGTTTTTCGGGAGTGGAGTGGAAGCGCGGGCAAACCGGAGTGCCGCTGATTGAAGGATCGCTGGCGTCGCTGGAATGCGCCACTCGCCAGATTATCGAAGGTGGGGATCACACGATTTTATTGGCGGAAGTGGTGGGAATACACACCAACAGCGGGGAGCCGCTGCTGTACTTCAATAGCCGCTATCACCGCATCGGGTAAGGCACAATCGGGACCGGGGAGCAGAATTGCTCAAACCGCGCGGTCCCGTGTGCCTTGGGCCTGGGTCCTCACCCGCCAAGTGGGGACTTTACACCAGGCCAATGCGGCAGGAGCTCTCGCCTTCTCCCGCCGCAAGCTGAATTTTTCGGACAAAAACTCTGGGAGTGGCGGGGCCGTTGAAAGGAGAAAGGTGGGATGATACCGGCCTCGCCGCTCCTCACGCAGGGGGATGGTTGCGCGAACCGGCGACCCTGCGTCCGTGAACCGCGGGGATTGGGCTGCCGCGGCCACGAAGACTGTATGAATTGATGAATTCGAAAAAAAGACGGCGCGGAATCCCACTCATAGAAAGGAAGTCCACCATGCACACTCCTGATTCCGCGCCGTGCGGAAGGAAATCCGGCGAGTCCCGAAGTCGCCGGCTCCCTTTGCAAATGGCGGGTATTGCCTGCCATTCGCAAAGACTGTAAGAAAGCGTTTCAAGGCAAAGCGGGACCGGGGAGCAGGATTGCTCAAACCTCGCGGTCCCGCGCCTTGTGTGCCTGGGCCTCACCCGCCAAGTGAGGGAGCCAGGCGTATGCCGCTGGACCCCGCAAATCCAGCGGCAAGCTGAACAGAAGCGAACGTGCTACTGGCCGGCCATTTGCCGGATGGCGGCAGCCTTTTCCTTCACACCGAGAGGCGTGCCGAGCAGGCCCGTGATAGCGCTGACCAATTCGTCATCGCTCCATTTCCGTGTGACGATCTTCGGCGTCCAGTCGATCGGCACTTCCTTCACGAACTCTTCCCAATAGAAGGCTTCCACCTGTCCATTCTGCGGATTGAAGCGAAGGGCCATATTGGACGGAAACGAGGTTTTGACGTAAGCGTCACCGGTGGTTGCGCCGAGGGGATAGTCCTCGCTGGCGCCCGAACCAAAGTTGAGGCGGCCGGCATCGAAGCGGCTCATCTGCTTCACGACGAGACGCGGGATGAACGGAAAAAGCTGAGCATAAGTGCGATAGAAATTCGCCGTGCCCGGCGAATAAATCTCAAACGTGGAATCGCTGAAATTCAACGGCATTTTCACAATGCTGCCGTCCGGATTCCGATCCAGCGCAACGTACTCAAAGGTGTCCCTGGAAGGATTCCAGATGGTGCTGTTGTCACGCCAGTACTTGGCGCCGCTGCCTTCCGTGGGAGGCATCACGCCGACGGCCTGAATCCAATGCTGATCCGAAGCAAACGCACCGATCTGGTGAGGAATGATATTGCACTGTTGCAGAGCGGCAAGTGCTTCCCGGCTGACTGCGCCGGCGCGCGTGTCGGGAATGGCGAAGAACTTCATTTTGTTGGGGATTCCTTTCCGCGAGGACCGCCGCACCAGGCAGCAAGCCTCACTCACAGTTCCACGATACAGGGGAAGGGTGCGAAATCCGGGGGCGCGAGAGAGCCGTTTTTGCCACAAATATCAGAAAAATATGGAAATAAAAATATTTTCCTGATTTGTCACACGCCCTACATCAAACAAAAGCGCCGCCAACCCGTAAGGGCCAGCGGCGCGATGAAAGGACAATGGATGGAAGAGGTTAGCTGCAGCCGCTGGTGCCGCCGCAGTTCTCGCACTTATAGCAGGAACCGTTGCGGGTCATCAGACCGCCGCATTCCGAACAAAGAGGGGCGTCTTCCACCACCGGACCGAAGGGCAGCGATTGCTGCGGCTCGGTTTCCGTGGGGCGGAGACGAGGAGTTTCGCCGGCTTCATTCACGGCTTCCTCAGGCCCGATGTACTTCGCCGCCATCCACCGGAAGATGTAATCCATGATGGACTTGGCGTAGGGGACCTGGGGATTGCCGGTCCAGCCACTGGGCTCGAAGCGCACGTGGCTGAACTTGTCGACGAAGAACTTCAGCGGCACGCCATACTGCAACCCGTAGCTCACCGCGGTGGCGAAGCTATCCATAAGGCCGCTGATGGTGGAGCCTTCCTTCGCCATCGTGATGAAGATCTCACCAGGCGTGCCGTCTTCGAAGACGCCCACGGTGATGTAGCCTTCATGGCCACCGATGGAAAACTTGTGGGTGATGGATTGGCGCTCATCCGGCAATTTGCGGCGGATGGGCCGGTAGACGATGCGCTCCGTGATTTGCGGTTCGATCTTGGCAACGGCGGTAGTTGCAGCCTTGGCGCCCTTGCCGGTACCCGAGCTGAGCGGCTGGACGCGCTTCGAATTATCGCGGTAGATGGCCACCGCCTTCAATCCCAGACGCCAGCTTTCGATGTAGGCATCCATGATGTCTTCCACCGTGCACTCTTCGGGCATGTTGATGGTCTTGGAGATGGCGCCGGAGATGAACGGCTGCACCGCCGACATCATCTTCACGTGACCCATGTGATGGATGAACCGCGTGCCGTTCTGCGGGCGGAAGCTGCAATCGAAGACAGGCAGGTGTTCAGCCTTGAGATCCGGAGCGCCTTCAATGGTGCCGGTGGAATCGATGTGGCTGACGATGCGTTCCACCTGTTCGGGACGATAGCCGAGCTTGATCAAAGCCTGCGGCACGGTGTTGTTGACGATCTTGATAACCCCGCCGCCGACCAGCTTCTTGTACTTCACCAGAGCAAGATCAGGTTCAATCCCGGTGGTGTCGCAATCCATCATGAAACCGATGGTTCCGGTGGGTGCGATGACAGTGGTCTGGCTATTGCGGAACCCGGACTCCTTGCCCTTCTCATAGGCTTGCTGCCAGCACAGTTTAGCGTGCTCAAACATGGCGGCCGGCACACGGCGGTTATCGATGCGGCTCACCGATTCGCGGTGCATGCGGACCACTTCGAGGAAGCTCTCTTCGTTGACACCGTAGCCGGGGCAAGGGCCGGTGGCTTCGGCGATACGGGCGCTGGTGAGGTAGGCCTGACCGCACATCACAGCAGTGATGGCGCCGGCCCAATCGCGGCCTTGATCGCTGTCGTACGGAATGCCCATGCTCATCAGCAACGCGCCGAGGTTGGCGAAGCCGAGGCCGAGCGGGCGGAAGTCGTGCGAATTTTTGGCGATATTCTCGGTGGGATAGCTGGCGCTGTCCACCAGGATTTCCTGGGCAAGGATGGTGGTGTCGACCGCGTGGCGGAAGGCTTCGACATCGAACTCACCGCCGGGCGAAACGAAACGCATCAGGTTCAACGAAGCCAGGTTGCAGGCCGAATCATCGAGGAACATGTACTCCGAACAGGGATTCGAAGCATTGATGCGCGCCGTTGCCTTGGAAGTGTGCCAGCGGTTGATGGTGGTGTCGTATTGCAGGCCGGGGTCGCCGCACTGATGAGTGGCTTCGGCGATCTGGCGCATCAGCTCACGGGCACGGAAGCGCTTGCGCGGCTGGCCGTCGATGCGCGACTTGGACCACCAATCGCGATCTTCGACGACGGCGTGCATGAAATCGTCGGTGACACGGACACTGTTATTGGCGTTCTGGAAGAAAATGGAGCTGTACGCTTCGCCGTCGAGCGAACTGTCATAGCCCGCATCAATCAGTGTGTGCGCCTTTTTCTCTTCCTTCGCTTTGCACCAGATGAACTTTTCGACGTCGGGGTGATCGACATTGAGGATCACCATCTTCGCGGCGCGGCGCGTCTTGCCGCCGCTCTTGATGACACCGGCGAAGGCGTCGAAGCCCTTCATGAAGCTGAGCGGGCCGGAAGCGCGGCCGCCACCGGAAAGGATGGCGTCTTCCTCACGGAGATGGGAGAGGTTGGTGCCGGTGCCGGAACCCCACTTGAACAGCATGCCCTCGGTCTTAGCCAAATCGAGGATGGATTCCAGCGAATCACTAACGGAGTTGATGAAGCAAGCCGAACACTGCGGGCGGGTCTCTTCCTTCGACATCTTCCTGATGGAGTCAGAGGCCTCGTCGTAATACCAGCCGTAGCCGCGCTGCTCTTTCACCCCTACGTTGAACCAGACGGGCGAGTTGAAGCACGCCTTCTGTGTCAACATCAGGTGGGCAAGTTCGTCACGGAAGTTTTCCGAATCCTGCTGTGTCTTAAAGTAGCGTCCGGCCAGTCCCCAGCCGGCGATGGTGTCCACCACGCGGTGAACCAGTTGGCGCACACTGCGCTCGCGCTCAGGAGAGCCCATGCGTCCATGGAAGTATTTACTGGCAACGATGTTGGTCGCGGTTTGCGACCAGTCGGCAGGCACTTCCACGTCGCGCTGCTCAAAAATCACCGAGCCCTTGTCATTCCCAATGGTGGCGTTACGCAACTCCCATTGCACTTCTTCGTAAGGGGTCTTACCGGGTTCCATCCGGGCCGTGAAGTACCGGGGAAAAGCAACTCCAGTACGCTGGCTGACAGGGAGCGAGCGCCTCAACTCTCGCATCCGGACACTAATATCGACACTAAGCTGACCCATCTTGGCAATCCTTTGTTTGGCTAAGTTGTTGTGAAATAACGATGGCGAATTGAGCCTTGGGGTCAAACACAACCGTTTGACGTGCTCGACTATGATCCCCCAATATATTGGGGCGCGTCAAGGAATTTATCTATATGCGGTGCATAAGGTTACGAAGATGTGAATATCGGGGTTTGCCCTTATACACCCTTTTTGAGGCCAGGGGGACGGCTGCAATGCGTTGATTTTACTGTGGATTCAGATAGCGTGCCAGCCATGCGTGAACTTCCCCGTAAAAGAACCGGCTGTCTTCGGGTTTCAGGATCCAATGGTTCGCGTTGGGAAACACGATCAACTTGGAGGGGATTTGCAGGCGCTGCAGAACACTCCAGTTTTCAAGGGTTTGGTTGAGGGGAACGCGGAAATCGTTCTCCCCAACCGTGACCAGAATAGGGGTGCGAAAATTTTTGGCGAAGCGGATTGGGTTGTGGTCTCGCCAGACTGGTCCCTGCTCCCATACAGGCCCACCGGCCATCACTTCGCGATGATAGATGGAGTCGGAGGTGCCCCATTGGGACTCGATATTAATAAGACCTGCGTGGCTGATGAGGCACTTATAGCGGGTGGTGGTGGCCTGCAGCCAGTTGGCGAGGTGGCCGCCGTAGCTGGCTCCGCCGGCGCACTGGCGGGACCCGTCGATGTAGGGAAAGCGTTTGATGGCTTCGTCAGCGGCCTCGTTCAATTCCACACCGGGACCGCGAAGCGGGTCGCCGTGCATGGCCTGTGCGAACTTTTCGCCGAACCCGGTAGAGCCGGTGTAGTTGGTCAGCAGGACGACGTAACCGGGTGCGGCCAGGAGATGGTAGTTCCAGCGGAGCGTAATTTCGTCGCGCCACATGGTGTGCGGTCCGCCGTGAATCACGACGAACAACGGGTATTTTTTGGCGGCGTCGAAGGCCGGCGGCAGGACCACCATGTTATGAATCCGCCGCCCGTTTTTGGCAGTGAAGCTGAAGTGCTGGACTGGCTGCCAGTCGATTTCAGCGGCCTTGGCAGTGTTGACGTTGGTGAGGAGGCGCTGCGAATTGGAGGAAGGATCGATGCGGACCACTTCGGCTGGTTTAACGGCGCTGGACCACGTAGCAATGAGGAAGGGCTGGGCGGAGGATTGAAGGCTTCCATAGACTCCGGTTTCAGCAGCGGCGAGAGCCTTCGGCTGGCCGCCCTGGGCAGGAAGGGCGAAGATCTTTTCCAGCCCTTGCTGTTCGGCGGAAATGTAGACGGTCTTGCTATCGGGGGAAATAGCAAAGCTGTTGACGCTGGAGTCCAGCGATTCGCTGACAACCTGTGGCGTGCCGGATTCCGGCCAGGTGAGGCGCACCAGCCGGTGGTTGTTGTAGATCTTGCCGTTGTTGGGCTCAACGAGGGCGTAAAGAGACTTGCCGTCAGGAGCGAAGGCCGGTGACCCAAAGGAATCCTTGCCGCGGGTAACGGGCTTAGGTTCGCCTCCGCCGGCCGGGGTCTGATAGAGATGCGTGACGACGTCGCTGTATGCCGCGGCGGTGCGATTCACAGTGGCGGTGAAGACGATGGATTGCGAATCGGGGCTCCAGACGGGTTGAAGCGTATCCCCGCCCGAGGTTGAGGCGCCACCGTAGCCTTGACTGGCGATCAGACTGGTGCCGGCAAGAATATCGCGCGCGGCGCCGTTCTCTAAAGGCTGGACAAAGATGTGCGTCTGGAGATCATCCACCCAACGATCCCAATTGCGAATGGGAAATGTTTCGTACACACGGGCACTGTACTTCCGCGCCTTGCGCTCAGCGGCGATCTTCCTGTTCGCGGCATCGTCTTTGGCGCCGGGGTAAACGCGGCTGACGAACAACAAGTGCTTGCCATCAGGGCTCACCTGGGGATCAGAGGCGCCGGTAGAGAGCGAAGTGAGCCGCTGAGCCTCGCCTCCGGAGAGATCGAGAAGATAGATTTGCGAGGCATCGTCGCCATCGCGCTTGGCGGAGAAAAGGATGCGGTGGCTATCGGGGGTCCATACGGTCCCTGATTCGGAACCCTTGGTGGAGGTGAGTTTGCGAGGCTGCGCACTGCCATCGGTGGGCACGAGCCAGAGATCCGTGGACTGATCGGCGTCGTTGTAAGAGGGCTCGGAAAGCGTAAACACCACCCACTTGCCATCCGGAGAGACGACGGGAGCGCTCACGCGCTTCATCATCCACAGTGCCTCATGAGTGATTGGAGATTTGGCGCTCAGGGAGAGCGCGCAAAGGGCGAACGCTAGGGCCAGCCTCATTTTCCTGAGTATAGCGAGCCGGAGAGCATCGCCCCACATGCTACAATTGCTGCCAATGCAGTTATCTGTGCCTTTGTTCGCGATTCTGCTGTGGAGCGCGCCCAGCCCGGCACAGATCGCCGACCATCACCAACATTTGTTCAGCCCGGAAGCCGCGCTGCATGCCGGCCTCACGGGGAATGGACTTGCGGCGAAGCAGTTGCTTCCCTTGCTGGACGCGGCAGGCATTGGACGCGCGGCAGTGCTCTCTGTCGCCTACACATTCGCCAACCCGAATAAGAAGCCGGGTGTGGATGAATATGAGCGGGTGAAAGCGGAGAACGATTGGACGAGCGCCCAGGTGGCGATGTTTCCGCGGCGGCTGGTAGGATTCTGCAGCGTGAATCCGTTGAAAGACTATGCAGTGGATGAAATCACACGATGTGCAAAGGACGCCCATCTGCGAAGCGGGCTGAAGCTTCACTTCGGCAACTCCGATGTGGTGCTGGAAGATCCTGTGCAACTGGCCCAGGTGCAGCGCGTATTCCGCGCGGCGGACAAGAACAAGATGGCGATCGTGGTACACGCCCGGTCCACGATCAGCCGCCAGCGGCCGTACGGAGCGCACCAGGCGCGGCTGTTTATCGAGAAGTTACTGCCGGAAGCGAGGCACGTTCCGGTGCAGGTAGCCCACCTGGCGGGAAGCGGTGCTTACGACGATCCGGCGATTGACGAAGCGCTTGCGGTCTACATTGAGCATCTTCAGAAAAACGACAAGCGGTTGAAGCACGTCTATTTCGATATTTCGGGCGTGGCCGGTCTGGGAGACTGGAATGCCGGCAAGGCGGAGCGCGTGGCAACCCGCATGCGGCAACTCGGTCTGAAGCGTGTGCTGTACGGATCAGATGGCGCCGCACCGGGAAACTACCCCGCCGACATGTACCGGCGTTGGAGACAATTGCCTTTGACGGAGGAAGAGTTCCGCATCGTGGAAGGCAACGTTGCGCCGTATCTTGGCAGGCCGCGTTGATCCACGTTAGCGCGGAACCCACTCTTCGAATCGAATCGCGCCGGTTCTCGATTCGCGCAGCGGCACAAGGGAACGGTCTTCCAGCAACGCGCCGAAGTATCGGGCAGCCTTGTCGGCAACCACGTTGCGGGAATCCTGTTTTGCCTTCAGCCAGCGCTTGGCAAATTCCGCCAACGGAGCGGATTCAGGGCCGGCTATGTCCACTGTCGCATTGATCGGAGGGCTCAAGGCGATGCGAGCGAGTTCGGCGGCAACATCTTCCGCGGCAATCGGCTGAAAACTGGCCGTGGTAAGCCGCAGCAGATCGCCATCCGCGCCGGATTCGGCAATGGCGCCGATGAATTCGAAGAATTGCGTGGCGCGGAGGATGGTGTACGGTATCCCGGATTTCTTCACCGCGTCCTCCTGTACGAGCTTCGCACGCATGTAACCGCTGTCCGGAATGCGGTCTGCACCAGCCACAGACAGGATGATGTAGTGGGCCACACCGGCATCCGCCGCGGCCCGCAACAGGTTGGCCGTGGACGTCTGAAAGAAATGCAACACGGCGTTGTCTTCGAACGAAGGCGAGTTCGAAACATCAATAGTGACCTGCGCTCCTTCGATCGCCATGGCCAGACCGTCCCCGGTTAGTGTATTTACGCCAGTGGAAGGCGAAGCGGAAACCACTTGATGTCCGGCATCCTGCAATCGCTGTCCCAGTTTCTTCCCAATGAGGCCGCTGCCTCCAATCACGAGTATCTTCATGACATTCATGACCGGATTGGCTGAGGATTTGTGACAGGCTGGCGACGAATTTTTTCGCGTTGCAGTAAGCTCTTCGGGCTTGCGGCAGCGGCACGCTAAGATAGCTTCAGACTCCACTTCTCATGACTCCAGAGCGCTGGGCCAAGATCACTGAGACATTCGATGCGGCGCTCGAGTTGCCTTTACAGCAGCGAGGCGAGTACCTGGCGAAGGTGTGCGCGGGCGATGACGACTTGCGATCGCAGGTGGATTCGCTGCTTGCTTCGCATGAGGTCGCCGAAGCAACCGGAAGCGGCCGGTGGAGCGTGGGACCACTGCTCGCGCTACAGCACGAAGCAGCGGATTGCATTGGACCGTACGAGGTGCTGGGAAAGATCGGCACCGGCGGAATGGCGGAGGTGTATCGCGTCCGCGATGGACGCTTGGGCCGCGAGGTGGCTTTGAAGATGCTGCTTCCCGAACTGGCGGGTGATAAGGAGTATGTCGAAAGATTCCGCCGCGAAGCGCGCGCTGCGTCGGTGCTGGAACATCCGAATATTTGCCGGCTGTACGATATCGGCGAGTGGAACGGACGGCCCTACCTGACCATGGAATTGCTGGAAGGGCAGACCTTGCGCCAGCGCATGAACGCGGGGCAACTGGAGGTTGCCGAGATCCTGCGCATTGGCGCGGATGTGGCCGATGCGCTGGCTACGGCCCATGCCCGGACTTTCGTGCACCGCGATATCAAGCCGTCGAACATCTTTCTCACCGTGGCTGGGGAAGTGAAGATCCTCGACTTCGGCCTGGCCAAGCGCATGCGATCGAAGGCCGGCAATCACCCCGATGAGATCACGCTGACGAATCCGCACACCACGCCGGGGACACCGTATTACATGGCTCCGGAACAGATTCTGGGCGATGATTCGGATGCGCGGACGGACACGTTCGCTACTGGCGTGGTGCTGTACGAAATGGCGGCGGGCCGGCCTCCGTTCACCGGTGAGAATGCGCAGGCGGTGTTCCGGCAGGTGCTGAGCGCGGCGCCGCAGCCGCCGATTCGCTGGCGCGACGGCTTGCCGCAGGAACTCGATCGGATCATCATGCGGGCGCTCGAAAAAAACCGCGAGTATCGCTATCAATCGGCGTTGGACTTGCGCGCGGAACTGAAGCGGCTCACGAAGGAACTGGAAGCCCCCAGTTCGCCGCATGCCATGGCGGCTCCAAGCCGTGCCACGCAGACGCGGAGATGGTGGATGGTGGGGAGCGCGATTGCGCTGGGTTCGGCGGCGACCACCGCGCTGGTGATGCCAACGATGAGGCGAACCGTGACGGCTCCGCGTATTCTTCCCATCGACAGCTCTCCTGGCTTCAAGGAAGGGCCGGTGTTCTCGCCAACAGCCGATCGCATCGCCTACTGCTTCGTTCCCGAAGGCTCGTTGCGCGGTGCGATTCTGGTGCGCCAGGTGGGATTGGGAACCAGCGTGCGCATCAGCAGCGGAACGGCATCCGACAGTTGGCCGGTATGGTCGCCCGATGGCACCTACATCGCGTTCCGGCGCGATGGACGCGATGCAGGCTACTATCTGCTTCCCTCGCTGGGAGGTGGGGAAACAAAAATCGCGGAAGCGGGGCCGCGGCCGACATTGATGGGAGGAAACAACCTGAGTTGGGCGCCGGACGGGACTTGGCTGGCGTTCGCCGAAGGTGCATCGAACTCGCAGGCCGGCGGACTCTTCGCCATTACGCATCCCTCGCGGGAAAGAAGGAAACTCGCCGATGGCGCCGCCTTTCTGGCGTTGCCGGCGATTTCGCCGGATGGAAAGCGAATCGCGTATTTGCGCGGAACCAGTTATCAATCGCACGACTTGTATGTGCAGGCGGTGGATGGTGGCACGCCGCGCCGCGTGACGCGAGATCATCGATGGATCGCGGGCTTGACTTGGACGCCCGACAGCCGGAGCATCATTTACTCCTCTGACCGTGGCGGTTTGTTCCTGTTATGGAAAGTCCCGGTGTCGGGCGGTGAGCCGGAGTTGGTGCCGGCATCCGGCCCGGACGTTTTCTCGCCGTCGCTGTCACGCGATGGGCGCCGGCTGGCCTTTGTGCGGCGCACACTTACAGTGAACCTGTGGCGGATGCCGCTGAAGCCCATCGGTGCTCCGGAGAAACTGACGGGTTCGGTGCGGATGTCGGCCGATCCGGATCTATCGCCCAATGGGAAGAAACTGGCGATGGCATCGGACCGTTCCGGAAGTTGGGAGATTTGGGTGTCGGACGCGGATGGCTCAAAGCCGGGGCGAATCACGTCGCTCAATGCGGGTCAGACGCGATCGCCCCGATGGTCCCCCGACGGGCGCTGGATTGCCTTCGAAGCGCGCCCGAACGGGCATGGAGACATCTACATCACAGGCGCGGAGGGCATTTCGCCGCGGCCGGTAACGTCGGGAGAAGCGGAAGATTCGCTCCCCACCTGGTCACGCGATGGGCGAAGCATTTATTTCATTTCTGACCGCAGCGGAAGCAGACAACTATGGCGAGTGCCGGCAGTGGGTGGCAATCCGCAGCAGATCACTCGTAATGGCGCTGATTTTGGCATGGAAGGCCCAAATGGCGGCGGAGTCTATTACGCACGCGACGGCGTCTTGTTCCGGCTGAGTCTCAGCGATCAGTCGGAGACCACCGTGACACGTAATCTCAATCGCGCTGATTTCGATATTGCGGGCACGGAGTTGTACTTCGCCACGCGTTCGGAGACGGAGTTCGTAACCATCGAAAAGATCGATCTGGCGACGAACGTACGGTCAATCGTCGCCGATAGCATCGGCCCTCGGCCGGGAGGCATTGGTGCGATTGCGGTATCGCACGACGGGGAATACCTGCTGTTTGAACGAGTGGATCAGAACGACAGCGAGATCATGATGATCGAGGCGGAACGTTTTTAGCTAGAAATTGAAGCGCGTGCCGATTTCGATGCGGCGCGGCGGCATGGCGGATGTAGGCATGCCAAAGAGCGGCGATGTGGCAACGCCGACGAAACCAGTAGCGTTGGTGTGATTCAACACATTGGCGGCCTGCACGTAGAGCTGCATTCTCAGCAGCGGATTGGCCTTGTTCTGACCGCCGAACGACGGCAGATCCGGCATGCCTCCCGAGCCATCGATGCGCATGCGAACCATCATGCCGCCCGGGCCTGAAGCACTCTTGCGTTCGCCGAAACCGCGCGACCAGGAAAGGCGCGTCCCGAGTTGCAGCATGCCAACACCGCGGACGGCGTTGCGAGTGACGCCTTCGGGGCGATCATTGAAGAATGTATCGAGATTGCGATCGAAGCCGGTGGTGATGTTGTAGGGCGCCGCGGAGGTGATGGTGAAGAAGGCGCCGATCTGGAAGCCGCGCCAGAGCGTTCCCTGCACCATTGCGCTGAGGCGATGGCGAATGTCCTGGTTGGATGGGCCGTAATCGTCGCGGGCACGTTGCGAATTGGCAGGCGGCGTGAGCGGGCTGCTCACTTCGTCACGGGCGCGGGAAAGAAAGTAGTGCATGCTCCAGAAGAGGCGCGAGCGCCAGCCTTTGCCATCGGGAGTGGGCAGCGACGACATACCGACTAGAAGCGCGTGACTGCGCGAGCGGGCGGCGGAATCGAGTTCGATGAGATAGCCGAGCCCGGAGTTGGGTGGGTTCACATTCAGCCCGCGGAACTGGTGCAGCCCGCGTTCATGGCGATAGTCAAGCATCAGGTTGATGCGGCCGGGCAGCGGCTGCTGCATGCCGAACGAGGTGCGCAAAACATAGGGCAGCGATAATGTTTCGGCGCTGCGCAGATACCCAGGCAACCGCGCGCCGAGCGGTGAGGTGATCAGATCCACCTGGGCAGCGCCGTTCAGACGCAGCAACTGCTCATAGAGAGACGCGTCGTACCACTGATAGAAAATGCCGGCCCCGCCGCGAAACGTCGTTTTCACGCGGCGGAAGGGGGCCCAAGCGAAGCCCGCGCGCGGCGCGGCGTTCCATTTTCCATCGATTTGTGTCATCCCTTCAATGCGGGTTCCCAGCGCGAGACTGAGGTTTTGGCGAAGCCTTATGTCATCGTGCATGTACACGCCGAGGCGGTACTGGCTGTAGTCAATGTTGACGTCGGAGGAGCGGCGCGTCGTGAGTGCCGGTTGATTGGCGAGGTAGGCGCCGAGATTGGGATAAGTAGTGACGCCGAATCCGTTGCTGAAGTCGCGCCCGGCGTATTGCAGGGCATCGAACTGAAAGCCCGTGCGGATGCCGTGTTTCTTGCGGTTGAACGAGAAGTGATCCACCACTTCGAGCGTGCGGCCGGTGCGGGCAGAATCCTGATTGGCCCCACCGCTCCCGAACGCGCCAAGCACGAGAATGGCGGGGGCGTTGGTGAGGGATTCACTGCCGTTGCCGACCCAACTGTGCTGCAAGCGGAACTCGTTGAGCGCGCGCTCACTGATGCTGCTTTGCAAGGAGAATCGCGCCAGGTGGGAACTGGTGTAGTTGGAGCTCATACGCTCCGGCAGATCGAATGCGCCGATCTGGCTGCGCTCCTGCTTCTCGTATTGATACTCCCCGCGAAGCAGATGCTTGCGCCGGGCGGCGTGATTGAAACGCGCGCCTCCGGTGGTAAACAGTTGCGGTAAGCGAGTGAGCGTCGCGAACGGGCCTTCGGGTAGCACGCCAACGCTGGTGCGCGAATCATAGCCGTCGTTGCGGGAATAGTGAAAGCTGACACTGGTTCGATTGCGGATGAGCGGGCCGAGCAGGGAAAAATCGAGGCGGCGGTTCTGCTGGGGTTCGCGGCGTGGGGCAAAGGCATTGCGGGCGTTGAACGAGTCGTCACCAAAGGCGAAGCTGGCGCTGCCGTGCCATTCGCCGAGACCGGGCTTTGTCGTCACATCGACGATCATGAATCCGTCGTCGTGCTCTTCGGCGGAGAAAGGCGTAAGGCGGAACTTGATGGACTGGATTTGGTCTTTGGGAGGGAGGCGGCCGCCGCGGAAGCCGTCGATGCGGAAGACCGCGCCGGGTCCGGCGAGGCTTTTCAGCACCTCTTCAAACTGATCGGGATCATCGGGCAGCAGAGCGATTTCCTTTTCGGTGAGTGTGGTGACGCCGAAGGACAGAGGATCGAGACGATCGGTTTCGACATCCACCTTGTCCACGCGCTTGGCCAGCGGCAGGGTGCGCTCCAGGGTGATACGCCCGGTTTTCAATGTCAGAACCGTAGTGTACGGAGTGAAGCCCGAAGCCTCGATGCTCACTTCGGTGCGGCCATCGGGCAGGTTGTCGAAGTTGGCTTCGCCCTGCGTGTTGGTTGCGGCTTGCGCAGCCCCGGCGCGCACGGTGGCGTTCTCGATGAATGCGCCGGAGGGGTCGCGTACGACAACACGAATCCCGCCCGCCTGCAACACGCAGGCGGTGAGCAGCGTGAGGATGAGGGTTCTCATTTGCGGAAGCGATCGGCTTTGAACTTCGGGTTAAGCTTGGCGCTTTTCAATTCGAACTCCTCGGCCAGCGCTCCCTCGGCGGAAAGCGTCATCACCTTGGGCAAACGCAGCGAGCCGAATTCCGTGTGCTCCGCGAGGCGCATTTCGAATTCCACCTCTTTTGGCTTCGGCATTTCGGGCAGCGGAGCATTCTCCAGCTTCTTCGCATCGGGTGGCTGGTGGCCTTCCACACGCATGGTGCGCATCACGGGCTTGGGCAACTGCAGAGCGCGCCAGGAGGCCATCAACGGCAGGTTGCTCTGCTGGTCGATGAAGATGCGCATCTGAAAGCCATCGGGGCCGGCAATATCGAGGATCCATGCTTTGCCGTCTTTCGCTTCGGCTTCTCCCAGCACGTCGAATTTCAAATCCGTACCGGCGGGCGGAGTGAGAGTGAACAGCAGCAGGTGGCGCAGGTAGCTGTGACGCAACTGGCGGGTGCGCGCTCGGTCGGCAGCAGGGCCATCCTGGGCTGCGCCGGCTCCGGGCGGGGGCGCGGTGCGAATGATGATGTTCGCCCCGGAGGGAACATTGCGCGTGTCGCGCCAGGAGGTTTCCCCGTCCAGGCCTTCGACCAGCGTCGGGCCTTCCATTCCGTTGGGCAATTCCAGGGTTTCGGCCTTGAGGAACTTGTCGGGGAGTTGAAAGTCGAGGGCAACATCGCGGGACATGGTGCGGGCGCCATCGGGAGAATCCATGTTCATCCGGCGGGTCCCGGTGATGGAGAGGGTCTGGACGGAGTCCACTTTTCCAATGGCTTTGCGTGCCTTGGTGAGAATTTCCTGCGCTGTGGGCGCGGCGCTCAAAAGGGTGGCCGGCAGCAAGGCCAGGGCCGGGAACAGTCGGTACATTCGTATGCCTTTCGAAAGGTATTGCCGGCAGGGTGGGAAAAAGTTCCCGAACTTCCGCGGCATGCGGTAAGCTGTCGGACGATGCAACGTACAGCCGCCGATTGGTTTGTAGAAGGATTGAAGCAGCGCGGGGTGGAATGGATCGCCACGCTTTGCGGACATGGACTGGATCCGCTGTTCGATTCCGCAAGGCGGGCCGGCATCCGGCTGATTGACGTGCGCAATGAGCAGACCGCCGGATACATCGCCGAGGCGGCGGGCCGGCTCAACAAGCGTCCCGGGGTGTGCGCCAGTTCGAGCGGCGTGGCCGTGCCGAATGCGCTCACCGGAGTGATGAACGCGTGGTTCGATCAGGCGCCGATGCTCTACATCAGCGGGTCAGCCAATCTGACGCACCTGGGCGCCGGCTGCTTTCAGGATTGCGACCAGGTGGCGATTGCCGCTCCGGTAACGAAGTACTCAAGGCTGATCAGCACGCCGAATCGCGTGGAGCATATGCTCGATGAAGCCTGGAACGCGGCGATGACGGCGCCGCACGGTCCGGTGCATCTGATGTTCCCGATGGATGTGCAACGGGCGGCGGTGGAAGAGAGCGATTTGTTTGTAGCGGGGCCCGCGCCGCAATCGGGCGGCGTGGATGCATCGCAGGTAGGAGAGGTGTTGGCGGCGCTGGCAAGCGCCAAACGTCCGCTGCTGATTGCCGGCAGCGGAGTCTACTATGCCGGCGAGGGCGCGGCGCTGCTGCGATTCGCGGCGCGCAATTCGATTCCGGTGCAAACCCCGATTTGGGATCGCGGCATCTGCGATCAGACGAACGAAGCGTTTCTTGGCGTGATCGGGTCGTTGACTTGCGATCCGGGCCTGCTGGCGATGTCGGATTGCGTGGTGCTTGCCGGCGCGGCGGTGGATTACCGGCTGCAGCACCTGCAGCATTGTGGCAAGGTACTGCGGCTTGACCGCGGGTGGGAATTGTTGGCGGATGCGGAGTTGCCGGCGTTTTCCGATTGGCTGGCGGAAGCGCGCCGGGTACGAACGGAGTTCAGCGCCAAGGTGCGTGCAACGGGAGAGCGGCAGCGGATGGCGGGGCGCACGCATGCGCTCGATATCATCGATGCCTTGCAGCAGGCGATGCCGGACGATGCCACTTTGATCATCGACGGAGGAAGCATCGGGCAGTGGGCGCATCACTTGCTAACCGAGCGGCGATATCCCGGGTATTGGTTGACGTGCGGGCGAAGCGGCGTGGTGGGATATGGGTTGGGCGCGGCGATGGCCGCTCGATTGTCGCGGCCGGGGAAGCCGGTGGTTTTGCTTTCCGGCGATGGTGCATTTACGTTCACCGTCGCGGAACTGGAGTGCGCGGCAAGGCAGGGATTGCCCTTCGTCATCCTGCTGGCCGACGATCAGAAATGGGGGATCACACATTCGGGACATTTACGGCAATTCGGGTGTGCGATGGCGAGCGAATTGGGTCCAATTGCGTTTGACGCGCTGGCTCGATCCTTAGGCGCGCAAGGAGTGCGGATCGAGCATAGCTCAGAGATCGCGGAAGTACTGGAAAGATCAGTAAAATCAGGGGTTGTGACACTAGTGCATCTCCCTATTTCGGGAGGCAATCCAGGGGTATAGCGCATCAGTAAAAAAAGCCGCAACAAGCCCATTGACAGAAAAAAAATTCGGGAGCATTATGAAGCTGGAAGGTGAAAGAAAGGAACCTTCCGGCACTGAAAGAAAACAAGGAGGTGCCAAGTAGAACCGGGCAACTTTGGAGGGGCGGCGTAAGTTAGTTCCATCCCGCTGTTCGTGATTGTGAATCGACCGGAATGCGCCAGTGAATGCGCTTTGCCGTAGGGCAAGTTGATGGCGGTTGCACACTGCACGAGGGATCTGGACCGTAACTTCGCCGCCTCTCTTCGTATTTGTACTCCCTCCCTTTTTATGCTCTTCTGTCCTTGAGGAGATTTTCTCAACCGATGCTTCTGCCCATCCTGCTGCTGGCTGCGCTGCCTGCCGTGGCCGACGATTCCTTCTCCGCCTTTGGATTGAAGTGGCGCGCACCCACCCTCTCCGATTGGAAGTTCGAGGATGGAGTGATGCATCTGCTGGTGCCACGCCCTTCCACGCAACCACGGCGGCCCTCACAGTATGTGATCGCGGAAACTCCGGACTACACGAAGGTAACCATCGAAGCCGAAATGCAGGCCGAGCCGGAGCATGTCCGCAAGCGCCACAACTCGCTGATCCTGGTTTACGCTTGGCGCGACAAGGATCACTTCAACTATGCGCACCTCTCCGTGGATTCCGCCAAACAGGCCGTGGTGCACAACGGGATCTTCCATGTTTACGGCGGGGACAGAGTACGCATCAGTTCCGAAGAGGGTCCGGCCACATTGAAGGATGGCAAGTGGCACAAAGTGAAACTGGCTTACGACGGAACCACCGGGCGGGTGGATGTGTGGGTGGATGGGGTGACATCCCCGGCGATGCGCGCCGTGGACATGAGTTTGGGGGCGGGCAAGGTGGGGCTTGGAAGCTTCTTCGACATGGGCACCTTCCGCAACGTTCGCATTCAGGGAGAATAAGCAAGCATGACACGCCGTCAAATGTTAGCCGCGGGCACGCTCGCCGCGGCAGCGCCGGGTTCCGCGCAATCGAATCGAGCCAAGTTCCGGCTGCGCTACGGACCGCATCCGGGGATGTTCAATAATCTGGCTGGCGAGGACATCATCGACCAGATCAAGTTCTCCGCGGACCAGGGGTTCACGGGTTGGGAAGACAATGGCGCGATGCGCCGCGAGCCGGACATGCAGGAAAAGATCGCCAAAGCGCTAGGCGATCGCGGCATGAAGATGGGCGTGTTCGTCTCCTATAACGATTTCAAGACATCGGACTTCGTCACCAAGACAACGCGCGATTTCCAGGACAAGCTGCGGGCGGAGATGAAGACGGCTGTCGAGGCGGCAAAGCGGCTGAACGCCAAGTGGACCACGATTGTGCCGGGCGTGGTGAGTGTATCGCTCGATCCCGGCTATCAACTGGCGAATTGCATCGCCAATCTGAAGGTGATGTGTGAGGTGTGCGAGCCTTCCGGATTGGTGATGGTGATGGAGCCGCTCAATTGGTATCGCGATCATCCAGGGTTGTACCTGCGCTCCGTGCCGCAGGGCTATGGGTTGTGCAAGGCGGTGAACTCACCGAGCTGCAAGATTCTGGATGATCTCTATCATCAGCAGATCGACGTGGGGAACCTCATTCCCAACATGGAGAAGGCGTGGGATGAGATTGCCTATATCCAGGTGGGAGACAATCCGGGGCGCAAGGAGCCGGGGACTGGCGAGATCCACTACAAGGGCATCTTCCGCTGGCTGCATCAGAAGAAGTACGACGGCGTAGTAGGCATGGAACACGGCAACAGCAAGCCCGGCAAAGAGGGTGAACTGGCGGTGATCGCCGCTTACCGCGAGTGCGATTCGTTCTGATTCAGCGAACGTTGCGGTAGAGCTTCAGATTCGTGGTGGATGAGCCGATGCAGGCGACATCGAGGCGCTTGTCCTGATCGAAGTCGGCGATGGCGCATCCGGCAGCACCGAGGCCTCCTTTGTCGATCGGCGTTCGCGTCCACTTCTCGCCCTTCTTGTCAGCTTTGTAGAAATAAACACTGCGTGTCGCGCCACGGAAGCCGGCGATCAATTCATCGCGCCCATCGCCATCGAGATCGGCCGCGTGCAGGGTGTGGCCATCCGGATCCTGATTGTCGATCACCTGCCGCACCCACTGGCTGCCCTTCTTGCGATACACGCTGACCTGGTTGCCATGCCAGGGATCGATGCTGGCGAGGATGCGCTCCTTACCGAGCTTCGCCACAACGATTTCACTCGATCCGCTGACGGGCCATGCGGCAGGATCGCCGCCACTGAGCTTCTCCGGCTTCGAACCGGGCTTGTCAGGATGATGCAGATGGATCCCTTCGAAGCTGGCGCTGAGCAGTTCATCCTTGCCGTCGCCGTTCCAATCGAAGACGAAGATGCCGTGCATGACGCCTTGCAGCGAATTGTCGATGGGCATGCGCTTCCAGTCTGGCGGGCGATAGAAGACAACGGGGTTGAAATCGCGGTAGTCGGGAGGCTCGGCCTTGGCGCCCGTGAGCGGTGCATTGACGATGGCTGGGCCGTCTTTGAGGCGGATGGGGCGCAGCCGGTGCGAGGTAGGGATGCGGTCAATCTCGCGCATCTTCCAGGGCTGGCGCGGATCGCCGTTGCTTTCAAGCAGCGAAACAACGCCGATGGAATTCTTCGCTACATTGGCGAACTCTTGGGCCAGCAGCAACTCGGGGATGCCGTCGCCATTGGCGTCGAGCGGGGCCACGTTGATCATGCGATTCACACCAACCGCGAGCACGTGACGCTGCCAGGTTGGGTTTTCGAACCACACCAGTTCCTTCATCCCGCTGGCGAGTGCAATCAGATCCGCGCGGCCGTCTTTGTTGAGGTCGGTGGCAATCACCTGGTAGCCACCCTTCAGATCGGTGGCCAGCGTGCGCTCTTCGAAGCGGATCTGCGCCGGCGCAACGGCGGCAATGAAGATAAGGGCAAGTAGAAGTTTCACTGTTTCCCTAACCAGCGGACGCGCACGTTGAAAGCGCGGCTTTGTCCGCCATAGTAGTGCAAGAACTCGGGCGATCCTATCACATTGTTCACCACATTCGGGTTCTTGTGATTGGTGATGTTATTGAAGCCGAAGCGCACGCCCCACCATTGCTTGTATAAAGGAATGCGCCGCTCCAGAAAGAGATTCAGTTCGAAGAATGCGGGAAACCGGAGGCTGTTCACAGCTCCGGCGAGTTGGCCGTTGTTGTCCTGCACACTGAACGGAAAGCCGGTCCGGTATTCGGCAAGGTAAGCGATGGACCACTTGCGCCAGGGCGTAGGCAGATAGCCCCAACTGAGCCAGCGATTGGGCGCGTCCCAGGGCAGCGCACCGGCGTTGTCGTCGATCAGCAACGGCTCATCAATGCTCTGATCGACAACAGCATTTGACCTCGCCCGTGAGCGCGTGTAGCTGAACAGCCATTCGTGCTGCTGGCGGATCGGCTGGCGAAGTGTGATTTCGAGAGCGGAGTAGCGATCCTTGCGCGCGCCGCTGAGGCTGTAGATGGCATCGAAGAGCGGATTAACGTAGCCGTCGAATTCGCGCGGGATATCGATGCAATCGCACTGCAGCGCGTTGATGTAGGTGAAGCCGCGGCTGCCGCGGCGGCGGGTGACGTTGGCTCGCAGTTGGATCTGTCTGGGAAGTTGCTGCTCCACGGCGAGATTCCAGTTGTGATAGCGCGGGCTGGCGAGGCGTGTGTTGTCGATGCGGTAGAGCGCCAGCGCAGGACCACGAGCCATGGAGCCATCGGGAGAGAAGTAAGTGGAGACGGAATACTGATCAAGGGGTCGGGTGAACACGCGCAGACTGGTGGCATCGAAGATACGTGCGAAGCCTCCGGAGATTTTCGTGTGCTCCAGACCGCGAGGCATCCAGGCGAAACCTAGCCGGGGCGAGAAATTCCAGTTGCGCAACAGGCGGTCCCAATCGGAACGCATCCCTAGCTCCAGTTGAAGATTCGGCTTCACACGCCAACTGTCCTGGATGAAGCTGGAGGCTTCGAAGTTGGTGCTGCCGAATGCGCCATTGCCTCGAAATACGGTGCGTCGAACCGGGTTGAAATTGACATCGGCAAATTCGATGCCGGTGCGGCGCACATCCTGTCCGTAGCTGAGGCGATCCAGGTCGATGCCGCCTTTGAACTGATGGCCGCCGAGGAAGGTGAACGACGGGAAGAACATGCTGGCCAGCCACTGGTCGCGGCCAGCCTGGCGCACGGCGTCGATGTAATTGTTGCCGCGGCGCAGAAAGGGAGTAACCACGTAGAGTTCTTCGCCCTGCGGGATCTCGCGGGCGAAAGTGCGATTGTTGGCGTAGCCCACTTCGAGGACCGCACCGCGAGTGAAGTATTTCTGCGTGCGGAGATAAGTGAAGTATTGACGGGAGCGGCGATCCACGGTGGTTTCGCGCGGATTGAGTGCAGTGAGCCCGGTGCGCGGCGCATACCAGAAGTTCACCAGTGAGCCGATGGTGAGGATGCTCGAAGGAGTGAGATTGATCTGATTATTGAGAAGATTGCTCCAGCGCCAACTGGCAGTGCGATCGGCGCCACGCGGCAGTTCGGGAACCACGGTGTTTGTGAACTGCAGGTCCATGCTGTCAGAGAACCAGGCACGGCCACGCTTCCAGGGGCCGGAGAGATTGGCTCGCGGCGTCCATCCGCCGATTATCCAACCTTTGTTATGCTCCAGGCCGGGCACAAAGTTCGTGGCCGAGTAGCGCAGTTTGTCATCGCCGCTGCGGGAGCGCAGCGCCAGCACGCCGGAAGAGCCTTTGCCGAACTCGGCGGCGGGACGTCCGCCTGTTGCTTCGAGCGATTGCACGCCTTCCACGCTGACCCGTGATTCGAACTTGCCGGAGAGCGGATCGTTGATCTGAAATCCATCCAATGTGTAGAGAGTCTGCTCCTCAGCGCCTCCGTGCAGGTGGACTCCGCCACGGCCGTCTTCCACCATGCCCGGGATGATGCGGAACGCATTGCGCAAGGTGTTGGTGGAAGGATAGGGCACGTTCAGCAGGTCTGTGCCGGAGAGGCTGACCTGCGGCGAGGTGCGATCCATATCGACAGCGCTGGGATTGGCATCGACATCCACCGATTCGATGACTTCGCGGACGCGGGCGAGTGTGAAGATAACTTCGTTGTCACCGCCATTCACCGTAATTCCCGATCGCTTCAAGAGGAAGTATCCCTCGCGCTCCACAGTGACTTCATAGACGCCGGCAGGGATCTCGGCGGCAAAGCTGCCGGTGGGATCGGAGGTGGCTTTCAGAGGGTCACCGGGGCCGCGAAAAGTGATGCGGGCGCCGCTGATGGGAGTTCCCGTTTCGCTGCTCACCTTCCCCGTAAAGTGGGATGCAACCAGGGTTGGGCATAGGCCAAGCAGGCACAGAACTACCGCCGGACTGAGGCCTGCTTTTGGCATACTACCAGCTTACGCTACCATCAAATAGACCCCCTCTATGGCTATTCTCACTACAGTCGTGGGCAGTTATCCCACACCTCACTGGCTCCTCGGAAATACGAGCCGCACGGTTCTGCGCGACGCCGTCATGGTGGTTCTGAAGACGCAGGAACTCGCCGGAATTGACGTCATCGCCGACGGCGAACTGAACCGCTTCGATCCTTCGCATCCGGAAACGAACGGGATGATCGACTACTTCGTCACACGCATGGACGGGATCCGCTCGCGCTTCTCCGTGAGCGACATCGACGAATTCCGCAAAGACGCCGGCATGACCTATCGCACCGACCCCGCCGGCATCGTCATTGGGCCCATCGGCGAAGGCGTGCTCAATCTGCCGCGCGACTACGAGTTCACGCGCACGCTGGCCGCCAAGCCGATCAAGTTCACCTGCACCGGCCCGCACATGCTGACGAAAGTGCTGACCGACCGGCACTACGGCGGCCGCGACAAAGTGGCCATGGCGATTGCCGATGTGTTGCGCTCTCAGATGCAGCGCATTGACGCCGAGATCGTGCAGATCGACGAAGCCAACATCAGCGGACACCCGGAAGACCGCGAATGGGCGCTGGCGGCGATCAATCACGTGCTGGGCGGGATTCGTAAGACCCGCGGCGTGCATATCTGCTTCGGCAACTACGGCGGCCAATCCGTGCAGAAGGGCTTCTGGAAAGACCTGATGCCGTTCCTCAACGGGCTGCAGGTGGATCACCTGGTGCTGGAGTTCGCACGGCGCGGGTTCGGCGAATTGGAAGCGTTCCGCGACCTGGACCCGAAGATCGGCCTGGGACTTGGCGTAGTGGATATCAAGGATAACGGCATCGAGTCCGCATCGCTGATTGCCGAGCGCATTGAGCATGCGGAGAAAGTGCTGGGGCCTGGCCGGGTGAAGTACATTCATCCCGATTGCGGCTTCTGGATGCTGCAGCGCAGCGTCGCCGATGGCAAGATGCGGGCGCTGGTGGACGGCCGGAATCTCTTCGAAGGACGGAAGTGATTGCATGATGCGGAATCTGATCCTGTTTCTGCTGTGCGGCGCAGCGATGGCCGCCGAATTGAAGAACCTGAAGCAACTCACCAGCGGGGGCCAGAATGCCGAAGCGTATTGGGCGCCCGATGGCAAGCGCATTGTGTTTCAATCGACGCGTGAGAAACTGCAGTGCGACCAGATCTTCGTGATGAACGCGGACGGATCAGATCAGCGCATGGTGTCGACAGGCAAAGGCCGCACCACATGCGGCTACTTCCTTCCCGACAACAAGCACATCGTGTATGGATCGACGCATGAGGCGGGCGAAGCATGCCCGCCCGCAGCCGATCGCAGCAAGGGCTACGTGTGGGCCGTGTATCCGAGCTTCGATATCTTCCTGGCCACCGATCAGGGCAAGATGGTGAAGAAGTTGACGGATGCTCCCGGCTACGATGCCGAGGCAACCATCAACTTCAAGACGAAGAAGATTCTCTACACCTCGATGGCGTCGGGTGATCTGGACCTGTGGACGATGAACCTGGATGGGTCGGGAAAGAAGCAGATCACGAAAGACAAGGGCTACGACGGCGGTGCGTTCTTCTCGCGCGACGGCAAGCACATGGTGTGGCGCGCGAATCATCCCACGGGCGAAGGATTGCAGCGCTACATGGAGTTGCTGAAGGACAATCTCACTTCGCCCATGCGCATGGAGATCCTGATCGCCGATGGCGCCGGCAAAAACGCGAAGCAGATCACCAACTTCGGCTGCGCCAGCTTCGCGCCTTCTTTCACCCCGGATGGCAAGAAGATCATCTTCGCGTCGAACAAGCACAATTGCGATGGGCGGAAATTTGAGCTGTTTCTGATGAACCTGGATGGCTCCGGATTGGAGCAGGTGACGAATTTCGGCGGTTTCACTTCGTTTCCGGAGTTTTCGCCCGATGGGAAGACGTTGGTGTTCAGTTCGGACAAAGATGCGAAGTCGCGGTATGAGTTTAATATCTTTGTTGCGGATTGGGTGCAGTAGGACTACCGGTAGACATCTCCACGTTGTGCGATCCGGCGGACTTCATCGGATTCCCCAGCATCATCAACTGCGTATACGACACGATAGTCACCGACACGCACCCGGTACAGATCACTGTGCGAGCTTGCCGGCAGCCCTCTGCCACCGCAATCCTATTTTAGTGCCACGTGGCTTGTCTGAGGCTGAACCACACTCGCCGAGCGATGCAGGTTGTAGTTATACGCAGCGGCCGATCCCAGCGCTCCAGCCAGCACGAAGTTCGTCCACGTGCCGTACCGCTCGGCCTTCGGATGGTTCTTCATCATCATGTACTGCGCACCCAGCACGCCTCCGGTGATGAGCGCCTTCAGCGCTACGCCTTGTGAGCCAAAGCGGCCATTGGGCCCGGCCAGCACGGGGTTCGCTTCCACCCGTCCCCACGAGGAATGGGCATCCACGCTGGTGGCAGCGGCCAAAGCCACGGCACTCACCTTCCACCATACGGAGCGCTTGCGGCTCTGTTCAGGGCGCACAACGTTCTGTGCGGAGAGCGTCTGGAAGGTAAGAAGAGCAACGACGGTGAGAAGAAGTGTGTTTCGCATATCAGGTGAGCCCAGTATGCGGTCTCAGGTGTTCTTTCGTGCCCACCATCACATTGGACTTAGTACTGGCACGCGGCACTGTACCAGGATGCTAAGGCGGGGCTCTCAAAATCAGCACGCGTGTGCCAGTACTGCAATACGGGACTAACGCAGCACAATAGGATCTTCGATCAACTGCGGCGGGGTGGCTGAAGAGTCGTCAGACACCAGTTCCGGTCCCGTCCGATCGGGGTTATCCTTCCATTTTCCAGGCACTTTGCGCAAACCGATGGGGAAGATGGTGAGAGTACCATCAGGCGCAATGCGGAGGCGTAGGAAGTTTTTGAAGTGGGGAATAGAGAGCGCGGAAAAAGCTTCGTTGGCGTGGCGGCCGAAGACATTGAGGGATATGAGGAGATACAACCCCATGATCGTTGGTCCTACCACCCATCCTCCAAGGAATGTAAATAGGGCTACGAGCAGCGTGTCCAGCGGTTCCCTCATGTCTGGAATCAGTTCCCGAACCCACCACGACACAACGAACGACGCCGTGATATTCGCCGCTCCGTGCAGCGCGCCGCCAATCACTTTGTAACGTGTGTCATGGGTATCGGTGAATAGCACGTAGCCAACCAGCGTGATGCTGACAACAATGGACGCAAGCGGCGTGGTGACGATCTTCGTAAACAACTCCCAGCCGTCGGCAAAGGCCCCCACCGATCCCGAGATGAAGACATACAACACAGCGGTGAGCAGTCCGAAACTGGGGTTGTGGAAGAGGAACGCCAGATTGCCCCAGGTGAGGCTGCGCGACTCCTCCACTGAAGGAAAGGATTCCTTGAGCAGAAATTCACGACCGCGTTCGTCGTGCTCCTTAAGGACACGCACGGCATCGTCAGGATGCGTCGGATGAAGGAACGCGCCGCCTCCCCCGGCGGTGATCTTCTGCACCTTCTTCGGACCTTCGTGGCGGCGGTAGTGATGAAGATCCCCGGCAAGGAACACAGAAACACGGCCTTTCAGCACCTGTGTTTCCAGAAAGCGCAAGTTGTTCTCGTTGTATTCCGGATCGTGATCGCCATAGATCGCGGCATTGACCCAGTGCGGATCGGCGTTGCACAGGATGACGCGGTCACCCGATTGAAAGCGATCCGCGACGCGGCGGAAGAAATCGACTTGCGGCTGGTCGATATCGGCGGCGAGTTGGACATCGGTGCCAAGTAACCACCATCCATAACGAAGCTTCACAGCGAAGTAACTGCGCCGCTGTGCAGCGTGCCAGCCTCCGATGTTCCGGTTCTGGCAGAACAATCGGGTAAAGGCAGCGAGGCTGTCATACCAATCGTGATTGCCGGGGACCGCAAACATTTTCGGCCGTTTGCGTAGTGGCGGGCGGCGATCGGGAAAGGCGGCGGCGAATGGCGCCGTAAAGCGGCGTTGATATTCATGCCGGGAAGCGATGGGGTATACCTGATCGCCACCGAGAACCAGCACGTTCGCCCGCTCCGTAGTGTGCACTCTGCCGTGAGAATCCTCGAGGTCAAGCGTGGGCAACGCAGCCGTACTGGCCACTGCATAGGTGGAATCCCAGCCATCGCCGGTATCGCTGATGTAGTCAATCCAGAAGTCGCCAGCGGGCAGATCCATTTCCGCTTCGCAATCAAAGGGCTCCAGCGGTTCAGCGGTGGTAAGCGCTTCTATCAATCGCCGGTCGGAATGGCGCCCAAGCGCGGTGGAAACCATTACCTCTAAAGCCGTGCGCACCAGTTGCGGCGGGTCGAACCAGCCGACCATGGGGAGCTTTTCCCGTTCCTGAGGCATGTGCGGAGTATACTGGAAAACACTCGATGAAGATCCGATCCGTTCAAGCATTCCTCTTGTCCTATCCCCTTCCGGGACCTCCGAAACTTACCTACTACGGCGGAGAAAGAACCATCGTCAAACGCGATGCGATGCTCATTCGCGTGGAGGCGAACGGCATAGTGGGCTATGCTCCAGGCGCGGCCAGTGAACATTGGAAGCAGCAGATCGAAACGGTCATCGGCCCATTCCTGGAAGGGCGCGCGGCGATTGACGCCGACGCGCTGCGGGTTCAATTCCAACAACTGCATCCCGATGACGCGGAATTGCGCAAAATCTACTGCTGCGTGGAAGTGGCCATTTACGACATCATTGGCAAGGCGAAGGGATTACCCGTATCGGAACTGTTGGGCGGGCGCATTCGCGACCGCATTCGCCTCTACGGCAGTGCGGGCATGTACATGCCGCCGGAGGAGTACGCGGCGGAGGCGGCATTGACCAAAAGCCTCGGCTTCAGCGCTTACAAGATGAGGCCGGCGCTGGGTCCGGAAGAGGACCTGCGAACCGTCGAGTTGATGCGCGAAGCCACTGGTCCGGATTTCGGCTTGATGGTGGACGCACATACCTGGTGGCGCATGGGCGACCGCTCCTATTCCGCGGAAACGATCGCTAAGCTCGCCGAAGAAATGAGCGAGTACGAATTGACATGGCTCGAAGAGCCGCTCCCGCCAGATGATCACGATGCCTACCGGCGATTGAAGCAACTGGATCTGCTGCCGTTGGCGAGCGGAGAACATGAGCCCGGCGAGGACGGGTTCCTCGATCTGCTGGTAGGCCCCTGCGTGGATTACGTGCAGATGGACGTGGTCTGCCAGGGCGGTTATTCGATGGGACGCCGCATCTTCGCGGAAATCGCACGCACGGAGGCCCGCTTTGCGTTTCACTGTTGGGGCAATGACCTGGAAGTGATCGCCGCGGCACAGATCGGCATCTGCTGGCCGGACACAGTGGTGGAATGGCTGGAGTACCCCTGCTATTCCACGCCCGGACGGAAGTTCATGTATCCGTTCCCGCTGGCGCAGGACATTCTGAAAACGCCACTGGAAATTGTAGAGGGCAACCTGATTGTGCCGGTGAAACCGGGGTTAGGCGTTGAGGTGGATGAGTCCGTGATTGAGCGCTACCCGTGGATTCCAGGGCCCTGGTCGCATTTCACACTGATCTCGCCGCATGAAACTTTCGCGGTTACGGCGGACCACAGCGTGAAGTGGACGGACAAGAAGTAGGGAGCGGATGTGATAGCGGAGTTGGGTCTGCTCAGCGTGACCGCGGCCGCGGCAGGCACCATGGCCTATGCCGTAAGGGGGCGCAGTGCCACGTTGCTCGCTCCATCGGTATGGCGTGGCCCCGCAACGCGCAAAGCAATAGCCCTCACGTTTGACGATGGACCCAGCGAATCAACGCCGGAACTTCTGGACGTGCTGGATGAGCACAAGGCGAAGTGCACGTTCTTCCCCATCGGGCGGAATGTCGAACGGCTGCCTGAGATCGCGAAGGAAGTAGCACGGCGCGGGCACGAGTTGGGCAATCACAGCTATACGCATTCGCCGTTCTATCTGCGGCATCCACAGTTTCTCGAAGACGAGATCGCCATCGCGCAGGATGTGATTGAGGGCGTCGCAGGCGCAAAGCCGGTGTGGCTGCGGACGCCGTACGGTTGCCGCTGGTTCGGTTTGAAAGAAGCGCAGCAGCGCCACGCATTGACCGGAGTGATGTGGAGCGGCAACGGGCTCGACTGGAAGAAGAACGCCAAGGCAGTATACCGGCGGATGAAATCGGCCTCGCGCAACGGGGCGATTCTCCTCCTCCATGACGGGAGGGAGCGAAACCTGCGGCCGGACGTACGCAACACGCTGGATGCAGTGCGGCTGCTGTTGCCTGAACTGCGTGAGCAAGGCTATCATCTGTGCACGGTTTCCGAACTCTTATGCCAGAAACAACCACCGAACGTGTCATCCGCGTCATAGCCGCTTCGCAACACTACGATGCGGCGAAGACTGCGTCCATCACGCCGACAAGCACGTTTGAAGAACTTGGCATCGACTCCCTGGACGATATCCAGATCGTCTTCGCACTGGAGATGGAGTTCGATGTATCCATCCCGGACGATGCCGCGAAAAGCATCCGCGGCATAGCCGACATTGTGCAGGGAATCGAGAAGTTGCTGGCGGAGAAAAGCTGAATGAACAGGCGCGTGGTGGTGACCGGCTTGGGCGTGTATTGCGCCTGCGGCCAGTCGCGCGCCGAATTCTGGAATGCGCTGGCGGCCGGCAGGAGCGCGATCGGCCCGTTGGAGGGCTTTCCCCAGGTGCGATTTCCCAACGCGGCGCAGATGCGCGGGCATGATCCGTCGGCGCATTTCACGGCGAAGGAGATTGACCTGCTCGATCCATTCGCGCAGTATGCGTTGATCGCGGCGGCGGAAGCAGTGCGCGATTGCGGCGTTGCGTGGACTGACGCTTTGCGCGAGAGCACCGGCGTGATCACGGGCTCGTGTGTCGGTGGTAAGTCCACGGAGGATGCGTCGTTTCGCGAGTTGTATGAGGAGAAGCGCACGCGCTTTCACCCGATGATCATCCCGCGCACCATGGCAAATGCCGGCGCAAGCATGATTGGGATGCGCTACGGGCTCACTGGCGCGTCCTTCACCACGGCGACGGCTTGTTCCTCGGCGAATCATGCCATCGCGCAGGCGATGTGGATGATCCGCCAGGGACAGTTGGAAATGGCGATTGCCGGCGGCAGTGAGGCGCCTTTCACGCTGGGCCATTTGAAAGCGTGGGAAGGCCTCCGCGTGGTGTCACCGGACACATGCCGGCCGTTCTGCGCCGATCGCAAAGGGATGATCTTGGGCGAAGGAGCCGCCATGCTCGTACTGGAGACGCTGGATGCAGCGCGCGCGCGCGGAGCAAGGATTTACGCCGAGGTGGCCGGTGCGGGGATGACAGCCGATGCCCATCACATCACCCAGCCATCGAGCGATGGTGCGGCGAAGGCAATGCGGCTGGCGTTGCGCGATGCGGGCCTCGAAACAAGCGAGGTGGGGTATATCAACGCACACGGCACTGGGACAACGGCGAACGATCCAACTGAGGCCACGGCCATCCGCGCCGTCTTCCCGCACGGAGTGGCGGTAAGTTCCACCAAGTCGATGCACGGGCACGCGCTGGGTGCCGCCGGCGCGATCGAGGGCGCTGCCACGGTGCTTGCGCTCTATGAGGGCGTGCTGCCTCCAACGGCGAATTTCACCACTCGCGATCTCGCCTGCGACATCGATGTCATTGCGAATGAGGCGCGGCCCCGCACTGTGTCAGCGGCGATTTCCAGTTCCTTCGCATTCGGTGGATTGAACGCTGTGCTGGCGTTTCGACACATATGACGGCATTGCAGGCAGCCTCACTAACGATGGCCTTCCTCGGCTTCGGGCTGTCTCTATTTCTGGGCTACGTATTGTATCCGCAAAGGCGCATCTCACCGGCGGGCTGGCCCAGCTGGCTTCTGGTAATCGCCTTCGGCCTGTGGCATCTGTTGCGATTCGGCGAAGAGTTCGCGCGTGCGGCGTTGCGCGTCACACCAGCCGAAGAGTGGCGAACAGCAGCCTATGCATCGCTCGCTGTGGGATTGGCATGCGCGGCGAGGTTGATGCGCCTGGCGGCAGTGCTTCGCAAGCCGGGCTATTTCACGGCACTCGGCGTGGGGCTGATCATATCGGCATTGGGCTTGCCTCTGCCCCTTCTCACCATCGCACCTCCATTCCTCATCGCGTGGTTCTACTGCTTTCATCACACCTTCGGCCTCAATATTGGAAAGCGATCGCTGTTCGCGCTGGCTTTGGGTGTGAGCACCGCGCTGTACCTGCTGCTGATCCGCACGCTGGCCGGATTTGTGGAGGCCCGGTGGGCGGCAACGGCTTGGGTAGTGGAATCGGCGCTGTTGTTGTTTGCCGGCATTCTCTGGTTTCCCATCTACACCGCACTGTCCCGATTTCTTGCACGCAGCGCGCGAGTCTATTCCGAGTTTGGACAAACCACCATCGACGAAGCCAGTCTGATCCTCGAACTGGGAAAGCGAATGCAGTTTCTCGCCGGTGAGATTGCCTCGCGTTTCGCACTGGCGCGAGTAGCAATAGTGTTCGAGGGCCGCGTGGAGCCCGCCGCGGGATTCCCGGAACATATCACAGAGGAATTGTTGTTTTTCGCCGGCCAGTATAGCGGTGCGGCATACGCCGGATACCGTGAGCCGGATTCGCCCGTCCGCCGGGCTCTGCGCTCCGAAGGATATGAGTACCTCATCCCAATGCGTGATGAAGGCGGAGTGCATGGAATGCTGCTGGTGGACCCGCGGCCGGTGGCATTGCTCGGCGATAACGAGGATTTACTGGTCGCGCTGGCGCCACAGGTCCTGCAGTCGTTGCGGTCGTGCCGGCTGCTGGAAGAAAAGATCCGGTTGGAAAAGGACCTGCTGCGGCAGGAGAATCTGGCCGGCATCGGCCGTATGGCCGCTTCCATCGCGCACGAAATCAAGAACCCGCTCAGCGCCATCAAGACCATCGCTCAGTTGATGAAAGAAGACGAAGCCGTGTCGGCTGCATACGAAAAGGACCTGGGCTTCATCCTGAGCGAAGTCGACCGGCTGGACAAGGCCGTGCGCCAGTTGCTGGGGACATCCAATCCAGCGCCGGCTCTGAACGAAGAAGTGGATGCCAGCGAATTGGTGGAGTCGATGCTCGCAGCGTTGCAGAAACAGGCCGCGGCGGCCCGCGTGACTTTGGAGCCCATGGTTGCACCGGCAGTTGCTTTGCCCAACTCCAATCGCGAACTCGTGCAGCAGATCGTCATGAACCTGGTGTTGAATGCGATGCAGGCATCGCCCACAGGTGGTGTGGTGACGGTGACCCTGGACCCATCGGGCCGGCTCACTGTGCGTGATCAAGGACAGGGCATCCCCGTCGAGATGCGCGCACGTGTGTTTGAGCCTTACGTCACCACCAAGGCCACGGGTAGCGGCCTGGGGCTAGCCATCGTGCGCCGCAACGCACGGCTGCTCGGTGGCGACGTCGAGATCGCCTGCCCGGAGCAAGGCGGCACTATCGTCACCGCTCGCTTGCGGTAATCAGACGCGGAAGAAGAGCCGCTTGCGCCACAGCGCCCAGGCCACCAGGAAGTTGGCGAACGTGTACGCCAGTGCGTACAGCAACGACGCATTCACCGGCGATGCCAGCGGCAGAAACACGTTCTGGTAGATCCACGTTTTCCATCCAAAGGCACTGAGCAGAATCTCACCCGCCTCCGACACCATGTAGATGGCGATGGCATTCATGCCGAGGATGACGAAGGGCTGGAACACGCGTTTGTAGCCGAGGCCATCCGCAATCCAGAGAAATAACCCGAAGATCGCGAAATCAAGCCCCGCCATGAAGAGCGTGAAGGAAGAAGTCCACAGCTTCTTGTTGATCGGCAGCCACTGGTCGCAGAGCAGGCCGGCGGCGATCAGCAGGATACCCACAACAAGCAACACGCGAATGCGTTCGGAAAGACTCCGCTGCCAAGCCACGATGTGGCCGGCCACAACACCCAGCAGCATCGTCGCGATGGCCGGCAGCGTGCTGACAATGCCCTCCGGATCCCACGTCTTCGTCTGCTCGTAGTTGTGTGCGCCGAGCACGATGCGGTCGATATAATGTGCGAAGTTGCCTTCCACATCCAGCCTCCCTGCACCGTAACCGGGCACAGGCACAAACGCCATCAGCACCCAATAGACACTCAGCAGGCCCACAATCCAGACCACCTGCCCGCGCAGCCGGGTGGAAAGATAGATCGGCACGGTCACCGCATAGCAGATGGCGATCCGCTGCAGCACACCGAGGATACGCTGTGTGGAGAGATCGAACTTCGGCACAGCATACACCAGAAGGCCCAGCAGAAAGAGAATCGCCGCGCGGCGGAATGCCTGCCGCAGAATCGCGCCCTTGTCTTCGTGCGCGGCCAACTTCCGGCCGAGCGCAAGCGTGATGGCGACGCCCACAATCCACACAAAGGATGGAAACACAACGTCGGTCGGGGTCCAACCATGCCATGCGGCGTGCTCCAGCGGTGCATACACGTACTCACCGTTGCCAGGATCGTTCACCAGCACCATAAGCGCCATCGTCGCGCCACGAAATGCGTCGAGCGACGTGAGCCGCTGCTTTCCTTCCTCCGATCGAGCCGCCATGCGAATCCTTCATTGTACGCCGCGGCTATAATGAAAGGCTTCATGCGCATCCTGGTCTTCTCCGATATACACGCCGATTGGAAAACGCTCGAGCGGCACATGGAAACAGAAGCCGACTATTATGTTGCGGCGGGCGATCTGGTGAGTTGGGCGAAAAACACCGATCGCGCGGGGGCGATTCTGGCGCGCCGCGCGGGAAAGACGTACGTGATTCCCGGCAACCATGAATCGGAGCAGGACATCGCGCGCATGTGCGAACGCCACGGATTGATCAATCTGCATGGACAGAACGTGCAGTTGGGCGGCGTGCACCTGGCGGCGCTGGGGTATTCGAATCGCACTCCCTTCAACACGCCTGGCGAATATACGGAGGAGCAACTGGGAGCGCGGCTGCAGCCCTTCGCGGGATTGAAGCCGATGGTGTTGGTGTGCCACTGCCCGCCCAAGGGCACGCCGCTCGACCGGGTAGCGGAAGGGATGCACTTCGGATCGCCCTCGATTCTGCACTTCATACAGGCGGAGCAGCCCCTGTATTTTTTCTGCGGACACATTCACGAAGCCGAAGGTGTGCGCACAACCATCGGGGCAACGCATGCGGTGAACGTAGGCAAGCGGGGATTCCTGCTCGAAATCGATTAGGCTCCGATACAATAGGTGCTGAATCATGCTCCCCTTTACCGGCCCCATGGCCGCCGCCGTGACTCCGTCGCGTCCAGACACCTATCAAATGGATCTGGCGGCGTGCCTGGAAGTAATCGACTTTCTCTGCCGCTCGCAGGTGCGCGCCATCGCGCTGTTCGGAGCCACCGGCGAATTTCCCCATTTCAGTGTCGAAGACCGGGTGCGTCTGGCGCACATGGCCATCAAGCGGAGCCGCGTGCCGGTGATCGTGAATGCCACCCATTCCTGCTTTGAGGAATCGCGATCCATCATTGACCATGCGGCTTCGAACGGCGCGGGAGGTGTCCTACTGCAGCCTCCCAGCTATTTCCGCTACGCCGCGCCGGAGATCCGCCAGTACTTCGTCGACATGATCGAAGAATTCGAAGGGCGCATTCCCATCCTGCTGTACAACCTGCCGTTCTTCAACAACGCGATTCCAGCGCCGGTTGCGTGCGAGTTGCTGGGCTCAGGCCAGGCAGCAGGCATCAAGGATTCAAGCGGTGACCTGGCCTATTTCGGCGAACTGCTGCGCGTACGCCAAACCGCGGAATTTCCCCTGATTGTGGGCAATGACAATGTCTTCGTCGAAGCTCGCCGGCGCGGCGCCGATGGTGTGATCTCAGGCTGCGCCGCGGCTGTGCCCGAACTGCTGGTGAATCTCGATCGCGCCATTGTCGAGGGCAACGAACTCAAAGTGGCCGATCTGGCGTTGCTGCTCGATGAATTCATCCAGCATATTGAGCGCTTCCCTGGGCCACTCGGAATTCGCGAATGCCTCTCCACACGCGGATTGAAGATGGGCGCCCGAGCCATTCCGTTCGCACCGGAAACCGAACGCAAGGCAGCGGAGCTACGCGAGTGGTTCCAGGGTTGGCTGCCGGAAATGCTGGCCAAGGCGAAGTGATCAGCGTTTGGGCAAGTCGGCTTTCGGTATCCGCAATCCCATTGACCCGCCCACGGTGATCACGTCATATTGCCCGCGGTAGCCAATCAGCAGATGGGCCGCCCAAGGCTCCATCTTGTAATCGCGCACCAGCCAGTCCACCATGTCCGTGGTGGCGACGCGAATCGTTCGATCGAGCGAACTGACAAACTCCGGTTGACTACCGATGGAAATGATGGAGTCGGCGGTTTCCATCCGCGGGTTGTCGATGGAGACACCCTTGCGGACTTCGATCTGAAACGTCACATCCATGGACGTTTCGATGCCGGTTCCCGTAGGTTCGCCATCCGCCTGCAATGCATGGCCATCACCGATGAACAGCAGCGCGCCCGGATGGAACACAGGCAGATACACGGTGACGCCTTCCACCAGCCGGTTGTAATCCATGTTGCCGCCATAGTTGCCGGAGATGCCCGAAGTGGGCCCAAAGACACCGGGAGCAGCCACGCCCACGCAGCCAAGCATGGGATTCGCTTTGAACTCGAACGGATGCACCTTGCTTTGCGGAGCGCTCAGCTTCACCGTGTTCTTCGCCAGATCGAGGCTCCACTTCACGATGTCGTCGCGTTCGGGAACAACAGCGCCTCGCTGATAACTGCGCGGGTACGTCTTCTCCATCGACTCCGGCGTGACAGAGAAAGCACCAAGCCTGTAGCCGGTGAACCCATAATTGCGATTCATGCGAATGCGTGTGAACCGGATGGCGATGGAGTCACCGGGCGCGGCGCCTTCCACATAGAAGGGGCCTGTGAGCGGATTGCCGCGCTCACCCGCGCGCTTGCCCGTCCAATCGTAGCCGCCTGCATCGGCGGTCTTCGTCACCACAGTATCGCCGGAGCGGACGCGGGCGAAGACAGGATGGCGGTGATCGAACGAGTTGTAATACTTCGTTGGGACGACGGTGTGCGTTTCCGCGGCCAGGGACGCAGCAACCAGAGTGAGGATGGCGATCATCTCGCCATACTACTACGGAACGAGGCGGTAACTAACAAAAGCGACGCTTTTACTATCCGGCGACCACGAAGGCACGTTGATGGTGCCTTGCCCGCCGAACAGCGTAGCGATCACACGCGGTTTGCCGCCTTCGGCAGGAACCAGCTTGAGGGTCACGTCTTTGTTTGGTGGATGGCCTTCCACGGTCTTCTCGAAGGACACATAGACGATCCACTTCCCGTCGGGTGAGGGATGCGCAAACCAGTCGGCGGAATCGCCGCCCGGAAGGAACATCTGCTGCTCGGAGCCATCGGCCAGCATGCGCCAGATTCGCATCACGCCGCTGCGGACCGAGTTGAAATAGATGTATTTTCCATCGGGCGAATAATCCGGGCCATCGTCCAAGCCATCCGCGGTGGTGAGGCGCTTCTCTTCGCCGCCTGCAACGGGAATGGTGTACACGTCGAAGTTATCGCCTCGGCGCGCGCAGTAGGCGAGCGTCTTCCCATCCGGTGACCAGCCGTGCCAATAAGAAGGGAATTGCGGTGTAAGCAGCCGAGGCGTTCCCCCACCAGCGGGCAGCACATAAACCTGCGATTGCCGGTTGGCGCTGCCATCGCTGATCGCGAGCCACTTGCCATCCGGCGACAGGCCATGATCATTGTTGCAGCGAATGCGCTCACCTGTGTCGATGGCCGTGGGCGTCCCTCCAGCAGCAGGAATACGATACAGCCGCCCGCCGGAGTTGTAAATGAGCTGATTGTCCCGCGACCAATTGGGGGCCTCGAAGTGTTCCTTCGCCCGCCGAACAATTCGACGCTGTTTTGTTTCAATGTCGATAACTTCCAGAGTGCTTTCGGTGACGCGCTTTTCCGCCACGCCCCGTGCAGCAATCCTCACCTCGCGCACCAGCGCAGTTTCCGTCACGCTGTCATCGTGCGAGCAGGCCGCCAGCCCGGCGTAAATTTTCTCCGGCATGGCGATGCTGAGCGCGCCGACGGGATTCCAGGTGACGCCATCGCGCGATACTTCGGCGGAGATCACGTCGCCATGCCGCTCCAGCCTTGCCAGCACCGGCGGACGGATCGTGGTCTGGATCTCCGCCGTTGGGCCACCCTTGGTCTTGCGATACTGCAGGGCCAGTTCACCCGAGCCGTGAAAGATGAAATCGGCGTACGGAGCATCGGGGTCGAGTGAAGCGCGGAAGATAGGCCCCGCTTTGCGATGCGCATTCTTCCCTTCCCCCACCCACTCCACCTTGGCCTGAATGGAGACATCGCCGCGAAACTCGTCGTAGCGAAAATGGAAGGCGTCGGATGCGCCCCACATGTTCTGCCCCGAAGCAGTGATGCGGTAGACACCCGACTCAAGGCGCGAGGAACCCGCCTTCGCGGGATTGCCGATGTCAATGGAATGAGGAAGCTGAGCGAACAACGGGGATGCAGCAATCAGAAGAAAGCTGAGCATCCCCTATTGATACCGCAATGTGACTAGTCGCCGCCGACGTGCGGCTGCTGTGGAGGCTTGCTGGCGGCAAGCTGGCCGATGCTGACGTGAATCGTCGGCATGGCGCCCGTATCGAGCGAGTTCTTCACCGCTTCGTCCGGATGGTTCAGCTTCTCCAGCTTCTCCTTCAGCAACTGGCGGCGCAGGCGCTCTTCGAATTCGGCGAGTTTCACCTCGATGTCCGTCTTCTTCTTGCCGTGCACCACCATGTCTTCGCGATAGCGCTTGAGGAAGTAGCCGATGGTCTCGGTACGGATTCTGATGGAGCCGGTGGGCTTGTTCTCATCGATATCCTTGAAGCAGAAGTAAGGCGTGCCGGAGTGCTCGACGATTTCCTCCACCACGGTGTAGATGGGGGCATCGTGGCCGCACTTGAAGCTCGAAAGCTCAAGCGCAACCAGATTCGGATGGCGCGCAACATACTTTGCGCCCCAAATCTTGCGAGTGGTGTTTTCCGAGTAGGAGTTCTTCCACACATCGGTGACGGCCATCGGGTGCGGAATCTCTCCCGACTCCACTTCGGCGCCGAACAGACGCCAGATGATGTCGTCATCGATGGGCAAGGCATCCTGCGTAAACACCGGATAGCCGAGCTTCTGGAATTCTTCCAGGATTTCGTGGTTCACACCAGGATCGTTGTGATACGGACGGCCCAGCAGCACCACACCGAGGCGCTGTTCACGCTCCAGCTCCTCAATCACTTCGCGAGCAGCGCCACGCATGGTGACGTTGTTGAAGTAATCAAGTGCCCGGAAGCCTTCTTCCACGGCGCGCGTGTTCTCTTCCGGCGACAGGCCGAAGATGTCCTTGAACTGTTCGAACATCTGGCGTTCAAACATGTCGCGCTTGCCGATGTTGACGAACGTGCCGAGGAAGGTCGTGCCCTTCTCAGCGAACAAATCGCCTTCCTTGATGAACGCCGCTTTGGCTGCTTCCGGCGTGGCGGCCACGGTGGGGCAGGTGCGGGTTGCCTGAGTGTGCGAAAGATCGGACGTCAGGCAGTCGATCATCGGGAAGAAGATGTAATCGAGCGGCTTCTTGGCATGATGCACGTACAGCAGGTTGTGCACGTGCGGAATGCCAAGCTTTGAGGGGAAGCAGGGATCGATGGACCCGCGCTTGCCGCCTTCTTTATACAGTGTTTCCGAAGTGTAATCGGACCACACCATATTCTCTGCCTTCACGCCGAGCGACGCGAAGTAACCCGTGAACACCGGCGCCTGCGAATACATGTTCAGCACGCGCGGCATGCCGATACGGATCTCGCTGCGCTTCTTCATCAGTTCGGCGCGCTTCTTCTGCGCGGCGGTGAACTGGAACTTCGGCATCGGGTCGGAAACGTTGGGCGGATCCGGAGCCTTGAACACCTGGCGTGCTGCGATTTCGACGAAGTTGGGGTTAGCCTTCTTCACCGCATCCAGCTTGCCCTTGATGTCGCGCATGTCATTGATGTCTTCCACCGTGCCTTTTTCGCAGGTGGCAATGATCAGGCGCTGGGAACCGGTTTCAAGCGGCACCTTGGTCTTCTTTGGGATATAAGCGTCTTCGGAAAGAACGCTGGTCTTCACGTCAATGAACGTGCGCAGACACTTGTTCTTGCAGAAGTAGCAGCGCGTCTGTTCGTTGCGCGTGGTCTTGTAGCTGATCTCCTGCACGGCGCGCATGCCGATGAAGGTAGACTTGCGGCCGTTGTCCCACAGGCGTCCGGCTTCCAGGCCCGCACCGATAGCGCCGGCTTCGCCGCAATGCTCGTGAACCAGAACGTTGGCGGGGTGCTCCTTGCCCTTGAAGCGCGATTCAATGAAATCCACCTGCGACTTCACGGCAGCCAGGTTGTACTGCGTGCCGCCCTGCAGCAGGAACGTTGTGCCGATCGCCGAAAGATTGGGAATCTGCGACACGTACAGCCAGATATTCTTCGGCAGCACGTTGCACAGCCCGGCCATGATTTCCTCAGGCTTCCAGCCTTGCCGCTGGAAGTCGACGATATCGCTCTGCATGAACACAGCACAGCCGTAACCAAACTGCGGATAACCCGTAGCCCCGAACGCCACATCCGCGAATTGTTCCACCGGGTAGCCAAAGCCTTGCGCGGTCGATTGCAGGAAGTACCCGTTGCCCGCCGAACACTGCGTGTTGAGTTTGAAGTCCTTCACACGGCCGTTCTTGAGGATGATGATCTTGATATCCTGGCCACCCACGTCGCAGATGACATCGACATTCTTGTAGAAATGCAACCCTGCCTGGGTGTGAGCGACAGTTTCCACCAACGCCGCATCGGCGCCGATGACGTCTTTGAGAATATCTTTCGCGTAGCCCGTGGTTCCGACGCCAAGCACCTTCAGCGTTGCACCCTGATCGGTGACCTGGGCCTCCAGCTTGGCAAAAATGTCCATCGTGTCTTCGATGGGGTTG
>JAFDVS010000136.1 GCA_018268935.1 Acidobacteriota bacterium
CGGACGAACGGCCAGAGACGGAGTCGCGGATTTGAGCTCCTGAGCCTTCATCCAGTTTGAGCCAGATGAACTCCCCCCACTCGGCGGCAGAACGTTGCCTGGTGGATTGGGTGGTGTACCAGACTGCGGCGGATCCCACTATGAAGAGGATGACTGCGGAGGCGAATGCGATTTTCGCAGGCCTTCCGGAAGGCGGGGCGTTTGACGCGGGGGGCTGTGGTGGGGCCTCGGATTCGTCAATCGGAGCGATGAACCAATATCCCGTCTTGGGAATGGTACGCACGAAGACGGGATTTCGGGCGTCGTCGCCGAGCGCCTTGCGGATCTCCTGGACACAGTTGACGAGGGTGTCGTCGGTGATGGCGGAGCCTTCCCAAACGAGGCGGATGAGGTCTTCCTTGGTGACTGGAGATGCCCGGTTTTCGATCAGGCAGAGGAGCATGCGGTGGGCTTTGTGACGGAGGTGGGTCTCAAAGCCAGGGCGGCGGACGAGTCCTGTATCGCGGTCGATCTCGACCCCGTTGGTGCGGTAGACACGCTGAGCCAGCCCCCCGATCACGATGATTTATGTCCGCGAGCCCACAGTGTATCAGGAAATGGCCGCGACGGATGGATGCGAGGAGTAGAGTTTACAGGGAGTTAGTGTTTTGAGGGGGTGGAGCGGGAGACCGGGGTCGAANNAACCGGCGACGTCCAGCTTGGGAATCTCAGCCGAAATTGAAAGTAAAAATCAAACGCGGCCATGGCGATGCACTCTGACCACGGCAAATCGCCCAGAATTCGAGCGTTTCTTCAAAAACCCTTCGAACGGAGTAAATGGAGTAAAACTCCGGGCATCCGTTCTTGGCTCCTCCAAAGTCCATCCTGAACCCTCCCCTGGATCGCCCAATCGCGCTGCTTCGCACAGCGCTGGAGGCAATCCATGTCACGTCCAAACCCGGTCAACAAGCACGACCATCGTCCCACCGGAGGTCTCGAAAAGCTCGGCTCGTTCCTGGCCGACGCCCATCCCGACCTGATCATCTCAAAGCGCCGGATGCGCAAAGTTGAATCGATCGAATGCGTCCGCCTGAAGCGCGAGGTCGCCCGGCAGAACCTCGGATTCTCTTCGCGGCCGTTCGTCCTCTGCGGATTGCCGGTCAGGATGCCGGCTCCTGGCTGTCTGCTTCACGAGCGCCGGAACGGGCAGTTCGTGTTGCAGGTGACGGGCCATCCAAGCTATGGTCTGCCCTGGGGGCAGGACCGGCTCGTCCCCATTTTCCTCGCGACACTCGCCATTCGGCAGCAGACTCCCCGGATCACATTCGACAGCGCGGCCGAGATGCTGGACACGTTCGGCATGCAGCAGGGCGGTTCGCAGTATCGCCGTCTGGTCGCGGCCTTCCAACGCATCTTCGGGGCGACAATCTTCTTCGGAACGGACACCCAACGGGAGCGTGCCACCGTCGTTCATCGGGCCAGGTTCAACTTCATGAGCGAAGCGCGCATCTGGTATTCCAGAGACCCGGACCAGCGGCTACTTCCGGGAGATTGCCAGAACATGATCGTCTTGAGCGATGAATTCTATCGCGAAATTCTCAACCACCCGATTCCCACCGACCTGGAAGCTGCTAAAGCGCTCTCGTCCAGCCCAGCGGCGCTGGATCTGTTCATGTGGCTTTCCTACCGATGCTTCACTGCACGCGGCAAGGAGCGGGTTCCGCTTTTCGGTGACTTCGGGCTAGTGAGCCAACTCGGTAGCACCGACTATGCCCGCCCCCGAAAGTTCCGGGAGAAATTGGAGGGCTGGTTGGACCTGGTGCGAACAATGTGGCCGGAATGCCCGGCTTCGATTGATGGTGACGGTACCGGGTTGTTCATTGATCGAGCTCACGCGGTGCTGCCGCTGGAGGTGTCCAATGCGAGGAACTGACTGGAACGCTGGCATCTGGCGGCCCTCTTTGGAGCAGATCGACTCAACGGTTTCCAGTCAACTCGGACCAGGTCGCGTTCCCGGGAACGAGCAGGGTCCTTGTTTCAGTCGGCAGGTTTCGATGTACTTGGCTAAGCACGTGGGCGGTTGGAGCATGGTCAAGATCGGCAGATTCTACAACGGTCGCCATCACACTACCGTCCTGCATGCGATCCAAAAGGTCCAACGACTCCGTTGTGAGGATGAATCAGTCGATGCACTGATCGAAGTGCTCACCGCAGCGTTGAGAGAGGACGTAGGGATGAAAGCCGGCCAAGATAACGTAGTCACGTGGAGGGCCGAGTTGGTCGAGACCGTCGCAGCCCGAGTGCTCGATCGATTGGCCGAGCTTCAGGCCGATGTCGGATGGAGTCGTCGCGCTTCTTGAAGAAGCGCTGTGGGCGGCAGGCAACGCCATTGATGCGGGTCGGATCACGTTGTAATGTTGACACCCAGGTCGATGCATATTGCATCGACGAACATTGGGGCGGCTGGCCGCAAAACAGCAAGCTGCTCAGCCAAGGTGCGACCAAGGTTGCGCGCCTGAGCGTGGAGCTTGTCTACGACGACCGACGGATTGAGGTCGTACTGATACTTCAGGAAAGTGCTTGGGCCTTGGATCTCGATTCCCCAGGGCGCGGTCGCGGCGGCTGGGAAGTGCCGCTTGTTGTAGGTGACGATCACAGTCGCCCCAGACTTCACCGCGGTCGCCAGCACATGACGATCCTTGGGGTCGTTGGTCATCTGCTCGACCAGTGGTTCGTAGCCGGGTACCCAGGCATCTCCGAAATGTACGCGAAGTTGACTGACGAGGTATGCCGTCTTCTGTGCGGATAGGCCAATCCGGTTTTCGAGCGGCCGAACCGTTTCCGCGATGATTTCATCCGACCATTGCGGAATATACAGGCGCGGCGGCTCAGCGAGTCTGAGCAGCGTGTCCCGGAGCGGCGCCTGCACCAGGACGCACGTGTCCAGAACCGCGGGAAAGTCGGCGGTCACTCGTCTTCGGCCCCATCGGGAAGGACGACCTTGTCGTATGTGCCGGCCTCCATCTCGGCTCTTGCCATGTTGTTGATGGCCTCATGGCGGGCGGCATCGCGCCGGCGCTTATAATCGAGCAGATCGCGCAAGTAGATCCTGCGATGGGAACCGACCATGTGGAATGGCATATCGCCGTTTTCCAGCAGCCGGACTAAAAATGGCCGGGACACGCCGAGGATGTCCGCAGCCCGCTGCGTCGTGAGTTGCTGATGCTCCGGAACGATCGAGACCGCCTTTCCGGCCTGCAAGTTCTTCAAAATAAGCAACAGAAGATCGTGGACCGGTTCCGGAATCGCGATTTGATTCCCGTCTGGCCCCACGAGTTTCGCGTTCCCCCGCTGGACCAGGCGGCGCAGATCGCGGATCTGGGCTCCCTGGGTCTCCGGAATTGAAATCGGGTCGGAAAGAGTCGAAGCCATACTGTCCTCGTCCAATCCTACCATAAACGAATTATTCGAAACAGTCGAAACTTCCGAACATCGTTTGGACGCGCGGTCCCCATCCCAAGTCCAGACTGGGCCTCAATCCGAACTTGATCCGTGTGATCTGGCCGCAGTGCACAGCGCGGATCATCTCGAACGGCCAGAATATCGAGATCAGAAACGCAACGCCCATCCATGAGAGGTTCAGAGGCTAGCAGCACTGAGGTGACGACCGGCACTGAGGTAATGCTCATGACTAGACACTGTACCGATTTCGGTACATACTGAAACATGGGAGCGTATGCCCAAACAGCAACTTCCGGAAATCCCGGTGCGGTTCTAACGAACGGCAAGCGGACGCGAACCGGTGCTGGATTGGTTGCGGACTCTGGATAGCGAAGACCGTCGCATCGTCGACATCGACTGCGCTCGCTATCCGGAGAATGAAAGAGGTCATGAAATGAGGAAGGCTAATCGGCAGGTTGGATCAACGCTTGACGACTTCCTAAGCGAGGAAGGCCTTCTGGAAGAGGCTCGCGCCGTTGCGATTAAGGAGGCCGTCGCAGTCCAGGTACAAAAGGCGATGGAGACGGAGAAGATCAGCAAAGTGGAAATGGCGCGCCGGATGAAGACTAGTCGCGCGGCATTGGATCGATTTCTGGCCCCCGGTAACGCCTCGGTCACTTTGCAGACCTTGAGCCGAGCGGCCCGAGCAATCGGTCGTGACCTTCGGATTGAACTCGTGTGAGTCTCACCATTGCGATGCGGCTCCCCGCGGCAGGGCCTCACGACCTTATACGCATCAGTGCGCCATGACATTGCGTTTAGCAACAGAGTGGACGAACTACTGCAGGATTTTGCGCGAGTTGCCGTACGGGAAAACCTTGCCAACGGCGGTGTACCTCCATCGTGAAACACCAGCTTGCCAGTCAGGCGATCTCGCCACTTTACTCAGCACCGTAGCCAACAGACACGACATCAATCGGGAATTCAACGTTGTGAAGTTCCGGACGGACGCTCCTCGTTTGTCCTTTCTGGCGTATCCGGATTTCGATCACGAAGCGCATCCTGTGCTGAAGAGGGCCGTCGCAATCGATCTTATCTCCGGTCGATCGCACGCCATATCGTACAGAGACAACCTCAATCCTCCCATTCTCCACCGCAAGGAACTCCTTTTAGCCCCACCGCACCCTTCGCTTGAAATGTTCGCTGCGCTGTCGGCCGCCGAAGAATGCGCAGGTCTCTACGAGAACGTCGCGACCATAGGATTTCGACTGAATTGGGAACGGCTTCTTAAGAGCCGAGGTATCGTCATCGAAGGCCACTCCTTACAGCATCTCGGCACGGACGATGGCAGTCCAGAGCGATACGGGGTACCAATCCCACCAGCGCCGATTGTTCGACGGCACAAGACGGCGTTAACCCGCTACACTCTCTCGAAACCGGTTAAGAGTCTTGTGGAGTTCGATCAAATTGCACCCGGTTCAACATTTTTCGACTACGGTTGCGGTCTTGGGGACGATGTTCGAGGGCTGCGTGAACTCGGCTACGACGCGATCGGTTGGGACCCCGTTCACGCTCGCGACGTCAGCAAGCGGGCAGCAGACACGGTCAACCTTGGATACGTACTGAACGTCATTGAAGATCCAGCGGAGCGGTTGGAAGCTCTCGTCGATGCTTGGCAACTTGCAAAGCGCCTACTAGTAGTCGCTGCACTCGTCGGCGAGCCCACTCAAGTGACCCCTGAGTCGTTCCAAGATGGCATACTGACGCGACGACAGACATTTCAAAAGTATTTCACTCAACAGGAGCTCCAGCGGTTCATAGAAGATGCGCTGGACATGCCTGCTGTCGCAGCGGCACTCGGCGTCTTCTATGTCTTCCGAGACCCTAGCGAGCATCAGCTCTTCGTTCAGCTGCGATCTCGGAGGACGATCGACTGGAGCACGCTTACTGTACGTACACCGACCATCCCCGCAACTCGTGTAAACGAGACGTCTAGGACTCCGAGACCACGCCGTCCGGACGGGTTCGCGGAGCACGGGGAGCTCATCGACAGCTTCTGGACCAGTCTCCTGACGCTCGGACGCTTACCCGTTGCCGGTGAATACAACCGCCTCGTGGAGATTGAATGTCTGTTCGGCAGCCCAAAGCGCGCACTGCGGTACCTGCTGGACCGAGGACGGCGAGAGGCCTTCGAAACCGCGCAGGCGGCTCGCAAGAATGATCTCCTCGTATATCTGGCATCAGCAAACCTGCGCAACCACATCCCGCTCGGACGATTACCCTCGGGCATTCGCGAAGATATCTCCACGTTTTTCGGAAATTACAAGACAGCGCTCCAAGAGGGCCTCTTGCTGCTCAAGTCAGCGGCAGACCCAAACACGATCGTTCTCGCCTGTGACGATACAACTCTGGGTTGGCAGGACGAGCGCAGCTTGTACATACATTCGAGTCTGGTCGATCGACTCCCGGTGGTCCTGCGCAGCTACATTCTTTGCGCCGAACTCCTTTTTGGCGACATCGGTCAAGCGGATCTCATCAAACTTCACAAGTACTCTGGGAAGGTAACATTCTTGGCTTATGAGGACTTTGATTCGTTTCCGCTGCCTGCCCTTGTCACTCGTACGAAAGTAAACCTGCGGAACGGCACCGTTGACACCTATAACCATCGCGATCAGGGGCAGGTGCTCTGTTTTAAGGAGCGATACTTAGATCCGGACCACCCTGGACGTGGCGACATGCTCACCGTCAGCGATACGATGCGGGAGGTCGGGGTCTCTGAGGCGTCCTTCATGGGCCCCACCGCGCCGGAACTTCTGTCGATGCTCCGCCGTGCCGGCAGAGCTACTTTAGCTGAAACGCTGTTCTCGGCGACCAGCACTGCATAGGATTCAGAATAGATGACGCCCCTAACCAATGATTCCCAACTCGTGCGGATACAACACAATTTCACTCCGAAGTCGTTTATGTGGCTCTGGGCGAAGTACGTGACCGGCTTCAATCCCGAGCATCATTGCACGAATGCCATCCGTGGTCGCTACTCCAAAGTCTTTAGCAAGAACAATACTGAGTTCACACCAGGTCAAGCACTCGTGTTTGATGAGAGCCCGGCTGGCACCTATGACGTGATCTACATTTGCGGTGTCTCAAGGGACGGGTATTCGCGACGCCAGAACTATTCACATAACGTGCACGTTGCGATCCTCCCGGTGGTCGGTCATAACGAAGCGTGGACGTTCGAGGATTGGCATATGACGGTCCGGAACGGTCGCATCCTGCCGATTCCCCCTCTCGACCAGCTCCTCCCAGCATACTTGCGGCTGCCGCCCGAATTTACATCCTGCAGGATCTTTCGATGGGCCGCCTGCTGGTATGGAAACAAGGCTGACTAGTTCCGCCGCCGGCCATCCAGTTTCAACGGTGCGGCCCACCGTCATACGCGTCGACGATCTGTCGAATGTCCTGGGTGATGAGGTATGCCTTTAACCCGTAACCGGCCATGTACGACAGCGCATCAGCGAAGACCTCCATCCGGTTCAGGCTCGGGAATTCGTCGATCAGAAACAGCAGGCGGTGCTTGTTGCGCCTCTGCTCAGAACCGTCAAACGCCATCCGCTCCGTCAGGCGATTGACCACCATCGTGAACATCAGCCGAATCAGCCGGCGGAGTCGAATCTTGTCCGAAGGCGGAACGACCAGGTACAGCGAAACGGGACGGTCGTCATTCACCAGGTCATTGATCGTGAAATCGCTGGCTGCGGTGTTGCGTGCCACCAGCGGGTCGCTGTAGAGGGCCAATGCCGTCTTGGCGGTCGAAAGCACGCCGGACAATTCCTTGCTTTCCTTGTCGAGCATCTCCTGCGCCTTCTCCGAGACGACGGGGTGGGTTGAGGTCTTGAGACCGGCCGGCGTGCACCAGCCGTGCCGATAATCGGCGTCATGCTGGTAGCTGATCATTTCGTTCAGGGTTTCGCGAAACTCCACGCCGGGTCGAGTGAAGAGACCAGAGAGATCAGCCAGGCACGCGACTCGGTCCTCAACGGCAGCGGAGTAGCAGGCGTGCAGGATCATGCCCGTGGTCAGGGATGCGGCGCTATCCTCCCAGTGCCGCTCCATCGGGCTGTCTTCACCACTACGGATGATCATGTCCGCGATGTTCTGGGCGTCCGATACATCGCGCGGGGTGAATAGCCGAACCTCGGCCAACGGATTGAATCGAGATGAGGTCCCGTCCTCTACTGGAGAGAATTTGAAACACAAGTGCCCACTGCTCGCGCGGAAGCCGGCGGTCTTGGCCCAGTTCTCACCTTTGATGTCGTAGATGACGGCGCTCTCTTCCCATGCCAACAACGTAGGAATGACAAGCCCGACGCCCTTCCCTGATCGGGTCGGCGCAAACGCGAGAACATGCTCGGGTCCGTTGTGGCGCAGGTATTGCAGCCGCCGGGTCGAATCGTTGTACCAGCCACCCACGTAGACACCGCCACGGCTCCGCATGATGCCGGTCGCCTCAATGTCCTCCGGCGAGGCGAGGCGAGCCGAACCGTGGAGATCCTCTGCGTTCTCGGACAGCCGCTGAGCCCGGCGGTTCGCCGCGATAAAGAAGGCCAGCATTGAAAGGATGCAGCCTCCCAGTACGATCATTTCGCCTTCGAAGAGTGGCTTGCGGACGCGACCATCACGGCTGGTGCAGTTTTGGAAGCCCCAGATGGACCACGCGAATGGTTGATACACGGCTGCGTTTTTCAAGCGCACCAGCGGCGTTCCCAGTGCGGGCTGATAGCGAAACTGGGCAGCGACATACTGCGTGGCCAGAAAGTTGAATCCGACAAGCAGAACCAAGCCCGTACCGGTTGCCCGCCAGTTGTAGCCGAAGGGGAATCCGCCGGGATCACGGGGCGTCCCTTGGCGGCTCCGCGATGCAGGTCAGCAACGTCTTCACAAGGGAATCGACAAACGCAAAGAGCGCCTGCTGGCCGAGGTTGACGCGGCGGATTTCTCGGGCTAGTCGATCAAGACTCGCGGCGATCCGCTCCTCTGCCGCATCCACGCCGCTCTCACGTCCAGCCAATTCCCGCTCGATGGCCGCTCGGATGAACGCGCTCGTATTCGAGAAGCCGCCGTCCTTCGCTGCCCGTTCGATCCGTCCGATAAGCACTTCATCGACCCGAAGTCCCCGCCATACAGTTTTGGCCTTCCTTTGGCTCTTCACAGTCCGTACGCCGCCACAGACGAGGCCCGTGACAGCGGTGTGTGCGAATGTGCGCGTGTTGCGGAAACTCGTGCGCGGCGGAACCGCTCTGAAACGAAAAGGATAGGCCAGGAAGAATCGAAAAACGCACAACAACCCTTTATGTTCCACTACCCGTCTGTTTGGCCGGTATCGGTCTTTGCTGTCTGTTTCGCGCCGAGACGAAGTGGTAAACAACTGAAACATTCTGAAACCTGCCTGGGATAAGCGCGCCGCTGAAACCTTTCGAAATATTTCGTGGAAATCTTGAAACTCGCCGTCACGGACATCCTTTCTCGCGGCCTACGGAATAGAGGCCGCTTGGATCAAACATCGAACGACAAACTCGATCTGACTCGGCTCCGCGCACGATTGGCGGAGAAACCGCGAACCAAGGCAGGGCAAGTCCGGCAGGCGTGGCCGGATATCAAGGCGCTCTTCGATGCGGGCCACAGCCTCAAGGACATTTGGATATGGCTCAACGATATCGGGATCGAGATCGGGTACGCGCGCCTCTCGCATTACACCGGGCAACTGAAGCGCCGGGATCAAGCCGCGGCTGCCGCTGAGCCTGGCTCGAACATCTCGCCCACAGGCGGCCTTCGGGACACTTCGGCGCCCGTCTCGACCAATGGCGCGGCGAGAGAAAGAACCGTTCCCGATCACGAGGCCGAGACTGTCCACGATCCGCTCGCAAACATTCGGGAGCGAGAAGATCGGCGTCCCGGCTTTCAATACAACGCCGATCCCGACATCAAGAAGCTGATCTAGAAGGAAGGAAGACGATGGCGAAAACCCCAAACACGAACGGTACGAATGGAATCGAGTCAGCTGGCGCGATTCACCTGACCCTGCAGGGTAAAGGAGGTGTGGGCAAAAGTCTCATCGCGGCGATCCTCGCCCAGTACCTGAAAGGCAAGGGCCGAGAGGTCCGCTGCATCGACACAGACCCCGTAAATCGGACATTCGCCCAGTATGCTTCGCTCGCCGCCGACCGACTGAATCTGCGCGACGAACACAACCGGATTGAGCAACGAGCGTTCGATTTGTTGATGGAACGCTTCCTTACCGAGGATTCGGCAACCTTCGTGGTCGATAACGGGGCGTCAACGTTCCTACCTTTGTGGCATTACCTGCTCGAAAACAACGCGCTGGACTGCCTGCGGCAAAATGGCCGGCGGGTCTACGTGCATACAGTCATCACCGGCGGCCAGGCGTTGCTCGACACCCTCAACGGCTTCAACGAGCTTGCGCAGACAACTGAGGACCGAAACATCGTAGTCTGGGTGAACGAGTATTTTGGTCGCGTCGAGGCTGAAGGCAAGAAGTTCTCCGAGATGGCCGCCTACCGTGACAATGTCGAGAAGGTATGCGGAGCCGTAATCTTCTCGAAACGCAATCAGGACACGTTCGGCCGCGACGTGGAAGAGATGATTGCAGCCAAGTTGACGTTCAGCGAAGCCATCGGCGCGGCCAGGCTTCCCATAATGGCGAAGCAGCGTCTGAAGATCGTACAGAGGGATCTCTTCGAACAGCTCGACCGGGTGCCATTCTGACATGACCGGCCCAACGACACCGATGGATCTCAGGCGACTAGCAGCCGAGGTCTCGGCCCAGCATGGAATCCGCATCGACCCGGACGATCCGATGATGGCCGTGGTCACTCTGAACCGCCTTGTGTTTGAACAGGCCGTGGCTCAGGTAGTGGACCGCGTACAATCCGCCGTGCGCGATTTCGAGGCCGCTACCGAAAAGGTGCAAGTGCGTGCCGGCGGTGTGCTCGCCCAAGAGGTTCGCGATTGCGCCGTGGTGCTGAGGGACGAGATCGCCAAAGCCGCGAGCGTTGCATCAGATGCCAGGACTGTGGGAACCCAAACCACCTCGATTGCTACCCTGCCTAAATCGGCGTGGATTGCCGTCGGTCTTGTACTGGCGTTGATGTTGCTCGCCATCGGCCTCTGGTTTGGCATGCGGCTACGGTAGCGTTGAATTTTCAGGAGACAATGAAGCATGCGGATGTTTTTGTTCTGGCTCGCTGTGCTGGGACCTAAGGCAAGGCTTGCGTTCCTGGCGGCTTGCGCCTTACTTCTATATGCAGTCTGCCGTTGACCGCCATGTTGCGACTACACGGCTTTGCGCGGTCTGACTCGGGCAGTTCTCAATCGTTCGGCGCGGCTCGGGAGAGCGCTAGATCTTTCTGGTCGCTCACCAGATTGCAATGGGCAACCGCCTCAGCACCAGTCGCCATTAGAAGTAAACTAGGCAAAGCGACGAGGCTGGGAATGCGGCGAAATAGCTCGCTCCCGATCTCGGGGGCCTTGAGCAGGAAGGTCCCAGCTGGCACATCTTGTTCGAGTCCTTTTGAGTAGCAGATCGCAAACCCAACCAGGGAAGCGGCATAGCAGACACTGGGCTGAAGAATCGGATCGGCTAGATGAACGAACCCAGATCGGCCGAGAACGCGGTACATCTCGCTCAGGCACGCTGCAATTTCTAGGGCTGTACAGCAGGTATTCTCCGGCCCCAACAACCTTGGGACGCTGATGAAATCAAATGTGCCGTCGACGAATTCAAGAAGGCGGGCATCACCTTCCGCAACCATAGGATGACTCGGGTCAGGAAGGAGGTCAATCGCCGTCATCGCAGCGCCGAGGCTTTGGTACCGTGACCAATGTGGTGTAAAGGTCTCGTGCTCCATGCTACTCATTCCCAAACTCAAACTTAACTGTCGTCGGTGACCCCGAACCGGTACGCGGGCGCCTATATCTAGCCCGGAAAAGCCAGTGAACAGGCCCCAGTACGAATCACCAAAGTAAAAGTCACTGCATGTCGAACGAGGCTCGTAAAGAAAGAAACCTGCATTCGTTAAGGCGCAAAGCGTCCGCCAGCCGATTGGGATGTTGCCGGTCAGCCGTGCCTTTTTTGTCTCAAATTTGATAAACTCCGTGGCAGAACGAAGCACCGCCTTGACGTGTTCCGGCAGACGTATGTCGATACGGGTGCCTCGCCGTCGAGCCAACAGCGGAATTCGACGATTTGCCTGCAACGCTCTGCTCCAATCAGTTTCCACGCGTGCCCTTACCTAACGCATCAACACGAACGACGCCAGACAATACTGCCTATATGGGAAAACCGAGCAATTTAATGGGTTTTCCGGAACGTTCAACAACCGGCGGCACAATGTCCGTTCTCACTGACGCGCCGGCATTCGAGACTCAGGGTTGGCAAGCCAGGTCAATCAGATCACCGAGGAAAAGGGTGACCAAAAGGTGTGAAGCTTGCGATGGACTGCCAGATCGGGTCGAACCCCGTTTCGATCAGGTGGAGCTTTGATCTTACTGGGACGACTGCCACCCGATTGGCGACCTGGACTGCCTGAGAACTCATCTCTCGCGCAGGCGATTGATTAGCTCTTGCTTGCGGGCATGCAACTCATTCTTTCGCTGGAACAAGGCGTCCTTCTCGCTCTTAAGATTTGAAATCTCATTGTTCAGGTTGTAGATTGCAGTGTCAACGCCACCGCCTTGGTAACCAACGTGACGCATGTATGACTTCCGTGCTTCTCTCTCGTGGTACCGTTGTGCCTCGCGATTCTCCCGCAAGCTTTGATAGCTGCTGTTTATCTGATCTCGAACTCTATCTATATCGCCTCGAATACGGTCGATTTCGTTGCTGATGCCGTCGAGTTCGATCTTAATGTCTTGACGCTCTTGCCGCGTTAACATCGTTGCCAGCTCCTTCTCGGTCGCTCAGATCAACGACGATTATAGTCCCGATCACAGAGCTCAGCGGGCGGTTTGCGGCACAGAGGTGAAGCCTTGATTCTGCGCTGGCTTGGCGCGCCTTCCATTCGGATTCTGGAGGTGCCCGATTACGTCAAGCCGGGCGCAAGCCCTAATCTAGAAAGATGGCCGACAAGGCGAAGGCCCATTTCATAGATCCTATGCTTCTCCTGAAAACGGAGAAGCTGCCCGATTCCCGCGATGTTATCTACGAGCTGAAGCTAGACGGCTACCGAGCCATCGCTTTTATGACCGGCGGCAAGGTCTGCCTTCGCTCCCGCAACGATAACGACTTCGCATCCCGGTACTCGTCGATCACGAAAGCGTTACAGGCGATGCCCGACGAGACAGTCATCGACGGCGAGGTCGTGGCGCTGGATGAGAGCGGCAAACCTTCATTCAACCTGCTCCAAAACTATGGTTCCGGTGGAGCTCCGCTCATCTTCTACGTGTTTGACGTCATGATTCTGGCTGGCAAGGACGTGATGGGCGAAACGCTCGAAGAACGCCGCGGTCTCCTGGAGACGAAGATTCTGCCCAAGCTTGATGAGCCCATCCGGTACACGGGCACACTCGACGCCAAGCTCTCAGACTTGATCAACTCGGTCAAGGCTCACGGCTTCGAGGGGCTCGTCGCGAAACGTAAGGGCAGCCGGTACGAGCCGGGCCTTCGCTCGGGTGCCTGGCTCAAAATGCGGGTCAACCAGGGGCAAGAATTCGTGATAGGCGGATACACCATCGGCGGTTCGACATTTGACGCGCTGGTGTTCGGCTATTACGCGGACGGGAAGCTGATGTATGCGGCCCGCACGCGAAACGGCTTCACCCCGAAGATTCGCGAGGAACTGATGAGGAAGTTCCGCAGCCTGGAAACGGAAGTATGCCCGTTCGCGAATCTGCCGGAGAAGAAGGCCGGCAGGTGGGGTGCCGGGCTCACCGCTGCCAAGATGGTCGACTGTCGATGGTTGAGGCCGCTGCTGATAGGGCAGTTCGAGTTCCTCGAATGGACAGGTGAAAACCACCTTCGACACACCCGGTTCATGGGGTTGCGCGAAGACAAGAAGGCAAGGGATGTGGTGAAGGAATCGTGATACGGCCCGTCAGGCATGCTTTACCGATGTGGCCGTTTTGCCTCGGGATCAGGAGCGGCTTCGGCCTTCCACAAGATTGCGAGCCTTGGCAAGCGTACGTTCAACATACTGCTCCTGGCGCTTCTCGTCGCCCTTGTGGGACAGATCTCGACCTTTCAGTGCAACAGAGACTTGGCCGCTATCGGCACCATGGGCCAACGCGTAGATAGCATACGCGAGATCTTCGCGCGTGGCGTCGCCGCCGTACTGCGGGTTTGATCGGAAGTCGTCCACGCTCTTCAACGTGGTTCTGCCTGAACTGGCGACATAGGTGGACCGGTGCTGGCGTTTTTCGCTTCGATCGATGTCGCACTGGGCGATGACGGCCTCGACAAACCGTTCGCCCGCTGGGTACGGTGCCCCTGAAGCCTCAATCAGGCGAACGTAGGGGAAAAGGCCCGCTTCCGACATGTACTTACTTTTTCGGTTGGTTAGCCCTGCCAGTCGGCCAAAATGACGCCAGTCTGCTGCCCCTCGATCACCGCCGAAGTCCTCCGCCAATTTCCTCGCGGCCATCGTGCTCAGCTCACGCGGAAGCTGTCGGGGATGTTTGAGCCACGCTTGGAAGTTCCCCGGCGACGTCTCAACCACAAGAGCCGGCGAGAAGCCCGTCGCCTTCATCCGCTTGACAGCATCCGCCGTGAGGTCATCCACCAGGCTCAGATCATGCTCGCCCTTCGGGCGTATGTAGACATTGCGTCCGTCCGCGTTCTGTAGCCGGAGCCAAGCGACGGACCGCAGCACTGTATCCCGATCCCACGTTCGCGGAATCATTACCGCTTGTCCTTGCTCCTGGGCACCCGGCTTGAAAAGTCCGACTTCGAAGATCTGAGCACCCATCGCCGCGAGCTGGGACTTGACCGCATGTGAAGTTCTATCCATTCGGGGCCGCTCCGTCGGGCATACGAATCTGCCCTATTCCGTACGTCGCGACACGAAGCCACCGTGACAGATGCCTGGCACGCCGGTAGGCTTGTAGGAGCGAAAGTTTTTGGCAAACTTCTGAAACAAGATCCCGTTCCGCGCGCTCCTACATCCTTAGGCTGAAACCTTCCGGCAACTTTCCGCAAACTTTTTGAAATTTGTCTGTCCCGAAGCCGCGCCGCCGCGGCTTACTGTGTGAATGCGCTTCTTAACAAAAATCATCATGGGCGTCCTGAGGCCAACTGCACTCCTGTTATCAGTCGTCACCGCAGTGTTCGCCCAAAACGCAGCCGATCTATTGGCCAAGGCTGATGGGTTCGCCAACCAAGGGAATTGGTACAAAGCAGCACCCCTCTATGCCGAGGCGGAGACCGCTTTCCGCAAATCCGGGGACACCCGCAATGCCCTATACGCGAAGTTCGGACGGTTACACCGGGACGTGGAATCCGGCGCCTACCGGGCAGTACACGACGAGGTCTCCCGCGACCTGGTCAATCCCGCCGTCGCCGCAGATCCGCTATTGAAGATTCGGGCGCTGTCGCTGCTGGGCAACATCGACCTGAACATCGATACGAGAGCGGGAGTCGAGGACTGGCAGGAAGTCCTCGCGATCGCGGCCTCGATACCCGACGCGAAGTGGCAGAACCGGGCTCGCGGGGAATTGGGGCTACTCGCTGGCGTCAACGGCGACCTCGCCTCCGCCGCATTGGCCCTGCAACAAGCCATTGGCAAGGCCGAGTCTCTGGGTGATGTGGCCGGCCAACTTCACTTCACGATCTGGCTCGCTAACGGCATGGCGCACAATGGCCGTCCCGATGCTGCCCTGCGTCTTTTGGATCGGGTGACGGCCCTCGCGGAGAAGTCCGGGCATGAGATGCTGCTGGATCTGTACACGGCGAGGATCAACGCACTAACGGCTCTTCCAGAGGATCAGCTAGCCAAGGGACGAGAAACGGCGCGGGAAGTCCTGTCGACCGCGCTAGCCCAGGCGCGATCGAGCGGTATCGTTGTCGCCGAAGGCGCACTGTTGAATCAGGCTGGCCAATTGGAGTTGGACGCCGGCAACACTGCCGCCGCCGAATCGGCGATCACAAAGGCTTTGGAGATTGCAAAAAAGGCAAATCTCCCGCGAGAAGAGGCGGAAGCGCTTCGGCGATTGTCGGCGCTATACCGGAAGACGCATCAACCAGCAAAGGCACTGGCGGCTATCGATCGCTCGATTGTCGTGGTCCAGCGCGTGGAGGAAGCATACGACCTGCCTCGGTTCGTCGCAGAAAAGGCGCAGGTCGAGATCGACCTCGGGCATGTGAGGGCCGCGGACGCACTGTACGATCGTGCATCCAGCCTCATCGAGGGGCTTCTGGTAAACGCCCCCAGCTCCCTGGTGAAGAGTTCGATGATTGCCGCTCTGAGCGAAATTTACGTGGCTCACTTCCGCCTCGCCTGGAACCGTCTTCACAACGGTCCGAAAGCGTTTCAGATCATCGAGAACGTCCGGGGCCGGACGCTATACGACTCGATTCGATACGCTCGGCTGACGATGCCCACCGCGCAGCAGTCGCCGCAGGAACTGGAGATCGTCCGGCTACAGAAGGCACTCCTGCATCAGCAACTCACGGCTCCGCAAACCCGCCGCATTCTGGCTCAGTTGGATGATGCATACTACCGCCTCATTCCCGTCGAGTACGGGAGGGTCCGGAAAGAGATGGCTCTCCGCCGAACGCCGCCGGTGTCCGTTGCCGCCGTGCGACGACTTTTAGGTCCTCGCGAGAGCTTGGTGGAATACGTCTTCGACAAGGACGCGTGCTACGCCCTCCAGATCACGCAATCTGGCTTGCGCGTACACGCGCTTCCGGGGCGCGCGGAAATCGGAAAGACAGCGAAAGCCTTCGTGACGGCCATTCGCAGTCAATCCGATTCCAAAGCGAGTGCGACCGCGCTGTATCAGCAGGTGCTGAAACCGTTGACACCTGGAGCATCGTCTTCGCTTGTCGTCATCCCTGACGGATCGCTGCACCTGGTGCCATTCGGTGCGCTCATGGACGAGCAAGGTTCGTATGTTGAATCGCGGCTGACCGTTTCAGCAGCACCTTCGGCCACGATCTATTACACGCTGAGGACGGCCGCGAAACGCGCGACTCCTTCGAAACCCTTCTTGGGTGTCGCCTACAGTGCGACTGGAGCCGGACAGCCGACCGCAACGAAACGCGACATGGCAGATCTCCGGGCAGCCAACCTGAAGCCTCTTCAATTCGGGCGAGAGGAGATCAGTGAGGCAGCCAAGGCTATGGGGCCGGGAAGCGTCACGCTCGACGGCGGCGGATCGTCTGAGGCGGCCTTAAAGTCCCAGCCGCTCGGAGACTTCAAGGTGCTACATTTTGCAGCGCACGGTGTCAGCAGCGAATCGGAACCCGACCGGGCAGCTCTTGTGCTGCTGCCGGGTCGCGATACAGAGGACGGCCTCTGGCAGGCCCGCGAAATTCAACGAACCAGGTTGAACGCGGACGTTGTGGTGCTGTCCGCGTGCGAAACGGGCAGCGGTCGCCTCCAGGGCCAGGAAGGCGTCATGAACCTGGCGCGATCATTTCTCACGGCGGGTGCGAAGAGCGTGGTCGCGAGCCTCTGGTCCGTCGATGACCGCTCGACTGCAACGCTCATGGAATCTTTTTATACTCACCTGGCGCAAGGCTCCGCGGTATCGGATGCTCTGCGCCAGGCTCAGCTCGACTTCATTAAGACGTATGGAGATAAGGCAAAGCCATACCTGTGGGCTGGCTTTGAGGTAATCGGCGATGGCACGAGAAGACTCAAAAACGAGACCAACAATGCTGACCTCCGATCAACGGGCGCAAATTTTTGATAAGACCGTTGCGAAGGTGACGAAGGAATACTTCGACCCGAATTTCAATGGCACGAGGTGGCCGGAACTCGCGCGCGACAGCCGGCAGGAGATTCTCGCTATCGACGATGCCGAGGTGTTCGAGCGTCGTATGCACGAGCTCGTCCGTCGCCTCGGAACCAGTCACACCGGGTTCTTTCATCAATCGGTGAAACGGGTTCCCGCACGGCTGGCGATCGGAGCGACCTTCCACAAAGCTGGAACCAACGGGGACACCCGTTGGATAGTACAGGATGTCCACGAAGGCGGACCCGCGCACGATTCCGGGCTGAAACCCGGCGATGTGGTGCGTACGATCGATGGTGTCGTTCCTCCGTCGAACGAACCACCGATGTTCGCAATGGGAGCGGACGTTAGCCTCGCGATCACCCGCAGTGGTCAAGAGATGGCGGTGCCCGTTGCGATCCCGGCGCCCCGGTCGCGGAAGCAGCCTACCGCCACGCTAAAGCCGGTTACCTGGTCGATTCTCGATAGGAACACCGGCTACATCAAGGTTCCGATCCTCCCGGGAATGCTCGGCCTGGATGTTGCGCGAACCATCGACGATGCCATGACTGAGGTGGCGTCATGCGATCGGTTGATTCTGGACCTTCGCGGCCACGTCGGCGGCGGTCTAGGCGTCCTTCGTCTGATGAGCCACCTTACTCCGGACCGAATGCCAATCGGCTACACAGTGACTCGCAAGAGAGCCGAGAGGGGCTATGACAAGACCGCTCTTCCGAAGTTGGATCGACTGCCCACCAATTTGCCCAACCCGCTGGCGATCGTGAATATGGCGTTCAAATTCGTTGGCCGCGACACCTCGGTTGCGTTGCTCTCCGAAGGTCTGGGCCCGAAGAAATGGCACGGACACGTTGCGATCCTCGTCAACGAGCACACCATTAGCGCAGGCGAAATGGTGGCAGCGTTCGCTTCAGAGAATCGACTCGCGAGAATCGTAGGGACAGAAACCGCAGGCAGGCTGATCCCAGGCTCCAGTACGACTGTGGGATTTGGATACATGCTCGTTATGCCTAAAGCCGAATATCGTACCTGGTCTGGAACCCGTTTCGAAGGCACGGGCGTAAAACCCGACATATCAATTGAATGGGCGTCCAGTCCTGAAATGCGAACCGATCCCCGCGAGTTTTCAAAGTTCCTATGAATCCAGGCCGGCTGAATCCACCGCTCTGAGGCCGCACAGCGCCTTCGCTTGAGACCCCCGACAACCCGCGCGCTCCCGATTTTCCCGGACTATGGCTTCGGCCAATATCGCACGGGTTTAAATCGTTGTATACTAACGTACTTAATCGCACGTCGTACGACTTGAAAGGCGTCAGAAGACGCTCGGGAGGTATACCCATGGCCGGTGCCATAGCAGGAACGGCAGTCTTTCAGTGTTTTCCGACGGACCAACTTCACACCGTCACCCTGACCGTCAACAACGCATGCAACCTCTCTTGCCCGCACTGCTACCTGCAGTACAAGACCCCCGACCGCACATTTTTCGAACCGCTGTACGAGGTACTTGAGCGCAGTACATTCTCACATCTCGCAGTCGTGGGTAAGGAGCCCCTCCTGGACGACTCTTCCGTACGCACCTGCGAACGGTTGGCAGACGCCACAGCTCGCTCTCACAAGACCCTCAGTCTAATTTCGAATGGAGCCAACCTGCGGAAACTAAGAGAGCCGCTGCTCGAGAGGTTGTCATACATCGATATCAGTCTCGACGGAGGAGCTGAACACTATTCCACTTATCGAAGAGCGTCTATCGCCAAACTGCTCGACGGCCTGAAGTGGGTTCGGAGTTTCGGATTCACCGCAGTCAATGCGCTCCACGTAATCAACTCTCGCACCATCAAGTGGTTGGATGACATGTTAACGGTTCGCGAGTGGATGCCCTTCCACCGCATCGTTTTCTCGCCGTACGTGCAGACGCTCAATGATGGGGTAAATTCCGTAGGCCCAATACCGTTGCGGGAGGTAATAGATACCTTGAATCAGAGCTCAGTGTTTAATGAGTGTGACAACGCGATACTGCTCGTCGATCACATTCATCTAATGCAGGGGAAGATGAGCCTAGGCGAGTTCACTTCTTACGTCGCCGCCGCAGGCCTTTCTCGAAAAGTCTTCCTGGTTGATCGAGACCCTCTGGAATACGGGATTCTGCGCCTCACGTTCGATGGCCTCGTGATGGCTCCCTATGAGTCGCTCAATCCGCGACAGTATCACATCGCAAAGGCACTCCGCTCGGCAGCCGCCCCGATGGATCTTGAACAGGCGTTCGTTGATATCCGTGCCAGTCTGCCGAGAACCGGGTATGCGAATTGAAGGTCTGTTCTTCAGTTACGAAAAACATAGAGTATTTCACGACTTCGCATTTTCACCGAAGACGAGACTGGTCGCTCTCACGGGTCCTCCTGGTTGCGGAAAGACGACATTGCTCAAGCTTTTGACTCGCAATCTAAAAGCCCAGCGATCTGCCGTTTTTGACATTGCGGGTGATTCTCTCTTGATCCTCCAAGAAGATGCGTTATTGCCGTGGCTCACCGGCACCGATAATATTCGCGTCTTTACGCAAATGCCAACGGGGACCTCCAGCGCCATCGATTGTACCCGGTCATATCGACATTCTTAAACCGGCGTGCCTTCGAGATGTCCTTTGGGCAGAGGCGGATGATTGAACTCTGCCGGGCGCTAATGTTCAGCCCTCCGCTCCTTTGCCTGGACGAGCCGTTTAACTTCCTCGGTCAAGACAGTAGAACGGAAATAATCCGCTACATTAAGGACGAAGCATCCAAACACTGCAATATCGTTATTGCAACTCACTACCCCGAAGAGATCGCGGAACTGCAGCCGGAGATCCTTACGTTTTCGGGCTCCTTGCCCGTTACCGATCTCACAGTTCGCACGGAGAACTTAAATGCGGACTAGCAGAATTGCTCGTACCTTTCTCCTGTTGGCTGGCTTCGCACTTCTCCCTATTGTCTGGGTTGTTCTTAAAGACTTCGTCGGCGCTGTATCGGTCTGGACGGGGTGG
>JAFDVS010000137.1 GCA_018268935.1 Acidobacteriota bacterium
CTACGACGACCTCGCCTTCCGCTTCACCGGCCCTGTCCAACTCGCCCGCGATGGCCGCCTCGGCAATCGGCTCATCCAAACCGATCGCAACAACTTCGCCCCCCGCCTCGGCATCGCCTACAGCCCGTCGCCCAAATGGGCATTCCGCACCGGCGCCGGGGTCTTCTACGCCCAGGAAAGCAAGAACTCCATCTTCGATATGAGCCGCGCCGCCGGCGGCCGTGCCAACCCCACCATTGACCAGCAAGGCCTCCCCACGCTCACCTACAGCAACTACATCAACACCGCGCAGCTTCCCGTCCGCTTCGCTCCTGGACTCACCTGGGGCGCCGACAACCGCCTGCGCACGACTTACTCCATCCAGTATCTGTTTAACGTCCAGCGAACCCTCGGTCAAAACTCCGTGCTCGAACTGGGCTACACCGGTAACGTCAGCCGTAAGGTCGCTTTCCTCGTCAACGCCAACGCGCCCCTGCCTGGCGTCACCACCTTCGATGCTCGTGAGCCCTATCCCGAATGGCACGGCATCCAGTTCCTCACCGGCGATGGCATCGGCAACTACAACGCCTTCTCATCCAAACTCACCCAGCGCTTCAGCAATCGCCTCACCGCCATGTTCAGCTACACCTGGTCCAAAGCACTCGATGAGAACAGCGCCATCCGTGGCACCGGCTCCGATTTCACCCTCATGAATCAGCGCTGCCGCTCCTGCGACTACGGCTACGCGGGCTTCGACCTCCCCCACCGCTTCGTCACTTCCATCCTTTACAACCTCCCGTTTGGCAAGGGCCAGCCGTTCCTCAACAGTAGCGCCATACTCGACAAGGTCGTCGGCGGCTGGCAAGCCAGCACGATCACCAACATCCAAAGCGGCACCACCATCAATCCCGAATCCTGGGATTCCGCCGGTATGGGCGCCGGCTTCCCCCACTCCAATCGCCTCAACTGCGTCGCCGGAATCAGTCCCGTGGCCGCTAACCCTACCGCGGACCGCTACTTCGTCCGCGAAGCGTTCACCAACACCACCGCCGGCCTCTTCGGCGATTGCTCTCGCAACGCGCTCCGTGCTCCATCCACCTGGAATGTCGACTTCTCCGCCATGAAGGACTTCCACCTCCATGAGCGGCACACCCTCCAGTTCCGCATGGAAATGTTCAACGCCCCCAATCACCCCGCCTGGGGCCGTCCTTCCGCCCTCTGGGGCACCCAGGGTCTCAATCCCAACGCGGGCTTCGGCCGCATCCGCTCCACCAGCCAGTTGCGCCAGATCCAGTTCGCCCTCAAATACTCCTTCTGAGAGCGAGCTTAAGCGAGTCGGTCTTATTTTACAGACTGAAAGAATCGGCTACAATAAGATCCATGCTTTGGGTCTGTCCGTGCCGGGAGGCGCCGTGTTACATCTTTACCCGCCGTTTGGCCCTCCACTTGCACAATAGTCCCCGAAACGACGAAATGACCACGAATTTCTACAGTAATTGGTAGAAAGCGAAGCGTAATCCAATGCACGCTTCTACGTTCGGGATTTCCATTCAACTACCCAGCGCTCACTATGCCTGGGCAAACTTGTGATCGTAACGAAAAGAAGGAGAGGATGATGAATCGATTGAGTACCCGCTACCCCGTCGCTCTGGTACTTCTGGCTGCCGTGCTGCTCGCCCTTGTGCCTGCCGCAGTGGCCCAGGAAGTCAGCGCCAGTATCACCGGAGTAGTGACAGATCCTACTAGCGCCACCATCGCCAGCGCCGCCGTAACCATGCGCGACCTGGATCGTGGCACCGTCTACCCCACTCAAACCAACGAAGCAGGTATCTACTTTTATCCCCGCGTGCCGGCCGGACGCTACGAACTGAAGGTCGAAGCCCAAGGCTTCAAGGCCGCTGTTCGCTCCGACATTGTGCTTGAAATCAATCAGCGCGCCCGCATCAACATCGCCCTCGAAATCGGCACCCTCGCCGAATCCGTGGAAGTGAAGGGCGAGACCCCGCTGCTCCAAACCGACACCACCATCGTCGGCAGCACTCTTACTGCCAATAATCTCTCCAACGCACCCATCCGCAGCCGCAACTACATTGCCTTGACACTGCTCGCCCCTGGCGTCACCACCACCAATCCCGCCGGTATGTTAAACGACCAGCGCACCGGTGGCGGCGGCCGTCCCTACGTCAACGGCAACCGTAAAGAAGCCAATAACTTCCTCCTCGACGGCATCGACAATAACCAGGTCTCTGACAACCTCACTTCCTATCAGCCCAACCTCGATGCCATCTCCGAAGTGAAGATGATCACCAACAACGCCTCCGCCGAGTTCGGCAACTTCCAGGGCGGTGTGGTCAACGTCACCATGAAGTCCGGTACGAACGAATTTCACGGCTCCGCGTTCCACTTCTTCCGTAACGAGAAGCTCAACGCCAACGCCTGGTCCCGTAACTGGACCACCGATGCCGCCGGCAACTCGCTGCCGCGCACACCGGTCCGGTATAACTCCTTCGGCACCACTTTCGGCGGCCCCGTCCTCATCCCCAAAGTCTTCAACGGAAAAGATAAGCTCTTCTTCTTTGTGGACTACATGGGCCTCCGCCGTCCTACCCCGCCCAACATCGGTACCCCGACGGTCATCCCCGCTGAGTTCCGCCGCGGCGATTTCTCCCGCCTCCTCAGCAACACCAACAACGAAGTCGGCCGCTCCATTCAGCTCTACAATCCCTTCTCGCTGAATGCGGCCGGCCAGCGTCAGCCATTCGCTAACAATCAGATCCCGGCCAGCCTGCAGAGCCCCGTCGCCCGCAACCTCTTCGCGGACAACACCCTCTACCCGCTGCCCCTTACTTCGGCTTTCCGCCAGAACTACGTCGCCTCTTCTTCCAGCCGCTTGAACCTCGATCAGGGCGATGTCAAGATCGACGCCAAGCCCAGCAAGAATGACGACCTCTCTGTGCGCTATGCCCATAGCATTCAAGCCACTCCGGGCTTCAACAACTTCCCGCTGTCCTTCGATACCTTCAACGATTCGCCCTTTAAGGCGGGTGTGGTCAACTGGACCCACGTCCTTTCTCCCACCATGGTCAACGAGGCTCGTGTCGGCGTGAACCGCATCACCCTCCACAACGGTGGTCTCGATAAGGGTTACCCTGACCTCAATGCCAAACTCGGCATCCAGGGTGTAAACAGCACTGGTCTCCTCGGCATCGCCTTCAACAACGGCGTCGCCTCCGGTATCGGCAACGCTAATATCGGCACCCAGCAGTTGTTCGCCAACACCACCTACCACTACGCCGACAACCTCACCATCATCCGTGGCCGCCACAGCATGAAGACCGGCATGAACATCCTCCGTCAGCAGATGAACACCTTCTATGCTGGCAACAACGGACGCATCGGCTTCATGAACTTCAACGGCCAGTTCACCGCGCTCACGTCCTCCGCCACCGCTTGGCCGGATGCCGATTTCTACCTCGGCCTCCCCTCCAACCTTGGCCGCGGTCTCACCAGCGGTACCTGGGGCCATCGCAAGACCATCTACGGTTTCTACTTCCAGGATGACTGGCGCGTTACCAATAACCTCACCCTCAACCTCGGCCTGCGCTGGGAATACCACACCCCGCTTGTCGAAGTGAAGGATCGCCAGTCCAACTTCGAGCCCTTCTCCGGCAGGCTGCTCCTCGCCGGCCAGAACGGCGCGAGCCGGGCCCTCTATGAGCCCTTCAAGAAGGACTTCCAGCCTCGCGTCGGCTTCGCCTGGACTCCCATCCAGAAGTTCGTCGTCCGCGGCGCTTACACCATCTCCTCGTTCATGGAAGGCACCGGCACCAACCTCCGCCTCCCCTTGAACCCGCCCTTCAACTTCGAATACGAAGCCATCTACTCGCAGCCGCAGTTCAACCTGCCGGCTTCGAATGCGGAACAGGGCCTCACCGCTCTTCGTCCCGCCGATCCCTATCGCGGCGCCAACATCCGCCTCTGGGATCCCTTCGTTCGTCCCGCCAACACGCAGCAGTGGAACCTCACCCTCGAGCGTCAGTTCGGTGACATGGTCGCCACCGCCGGCTACATCGGCCAGCATGGTACCCACCTCGTCGTTCCGATGCCCTACTTCCAACGCATCCTCAACGGCATCAACGCCCAGGGTCAGCCCATCACCAGCCCCAGCCCCTACCTCAGCGGCAACCCGGCTCTCGCTAACATTGCGCAGATCTCCGGTACCGCCACGGGCGCCAACCAGCAATATCATGCCTTGCAGGCCACCCTCCGCAAGCGCATGTCCCGCGGTCTCGAGTTCCAGGTCGCCTACACCTTCTCCAAAGGCATGAGCGACGCCATCGGCTACTACGGTGAAGGCGGCCAGGCTGCCTCGCAGTCCGCCTACTGGCAGAATCTTTATGACCAGAAGGCCGAATGGGGCCCCACCTACTTTGACGCCCGCAACATGTTCACCTTCTCCCACGTCTGGGATGTCCCGGTGGGCAAGGGCCGCAAATTCGGTGGCAACATGAACAAAGGCCTCAACGGGATCGTTGGCAACTGGCAGCTCGCCGGAATCCTCACCCTGCGGTCTGGCTTCCCCCTCACCATCCAGGGCGCCAATAACTCCGGCACCAACTCCCGTGGCGCTCGCGCCAGCGTCGTCGATGGCCGTTCCGGTGGCAACACCCTCGGCCAGGTCGGCCTCCGCAGCAAATGGTTCGATACCTCCGTCTACCGCAACACCGTCGCTGGCGAATTCGGCAACGTCGGTATCGGGACGGAGCGTGGTCCTGGCCTCGCCAGCTACGACATCTCCATCCAAAAGGAGTTCCCCATCTACGAACGCGTCCGCCTCGAATTCCGCGCCGAGTTCTTCAACCTGACGAACACGCCGCAGTACGGGGCTCCTGTTCGTGGCGTTACCGCCGTCAACTTCGGCGAACTCGCCAGCGCTCAGGGCGAACGCAACGGCCAGTTGGCCCTCCGCTTAACCTTCTGAGTGGCGCGGGCCTCCAGGCCGGCGCGTAACTTTGGCTGACATGCGAATGGGGCGGGATTCCTTGCGAACCCGCCCCATTCTGTCTAACGTAGTAACAGTGCTCCCCCTACTCTCCGTCACGCCCCCCGAATGGGCGCACTCCGTCCTCGAAGACCCCATCGCCCTCCTCATCGATCACGCCTTCCTCGAAAAGAAAGCCGCCAACAACGCCATGGACATGATGACCCGTTGGCCCGGCGAATGGGTCCCCGGCTGGGTCGAAACCATGACCAACGTCGCCCGCGACGAAGCCGCTCACCTCGCCCAAGTCACCCGTATCCTCACCCGACGCGGCGGGCGCCTCACCCGCATCCACAAAAATCCCTACGCCAACGCCCTCCGCGCCCTCGTCCGCAAAGGCGAAATCGGCGACACCCTCGACCGCCTCCTCGTCTCCGCCATGATCGAGCTCCGATCCTGCGAGCGCTTCTCCGTCCTCGCCGCCAACTCCACCGACACCGAACTCGCCGCCTTCTACAACGCCCTCTACACCTCAGAACTAGGCCACTACAAAGTCTTCCTCAAACTCGCTCAGAAAGCAGCAGGCAAAGCCGAAGCCGACGCCCGCTGGCACGAAATGCTCGAAGCCGAAGCCCGCATCCTCGCCGCCCAACCCCCCGGCCCTCGTATCCACTCCGGCCTCGGTGCTTCGAACATGTAGGCGATTCGCCCTATGCTGACCACGGGTGCCCCTGCCGATCCACCAGCGTGGATGAGACCACGACTGGAAACTAAGCGGCTTGTGCTGCGGCCATTTCGTTCAGAGGACTTTCGATGGATCCAAGGGCTATACGAGGACCCGGAGGTTCGGAAGACGACGCTGCAGAGGGCTCGCCCACCGTGGCTGGCTAGGATACTAGCGGTGCTCGAATGTGCCAATCCTCTTGCCTGGGCCATTGAAGATCGGGAAACAGGAACGCCATACGGAACCATCTGTGCGGGTAGGCTGCCTCCGGCACCACACCCAGCGATTGGGTTCGAACTCATGCGGCCGTTCTGGAATCACGGCTATATGACAGAGGCACTGGAGAGTGTCGTCAGATATGCGTTCACGGAAACGACTGACAAGGCGCTTTCCGCAGTGGTCTTCGTGGATAACCGCGCCTGCCAACGTGTGCTCGAGAAGGTGGGTTTTTGGAAAGTGGGCCCTTGCACCTGCCGAGGATTCGCCTGCTGGATGTACGAACTGAGAATGTCGGACGTGCCGGAGTTCAACAGCGCAGGCGGTTGAATATGGCAGAGCAGTACCTTCGAACGCCGGCTATCGCTGTCGGCGATCCGGAAGCAGTGGAAACGGGGAAAGGTGCGGTTCGCCGAACTCGTCAAGCTGAGTGTGAGCAAGGAACTCGCCGGGAAAACGGCAGGCTGCGCTCCTGCCCCGTGGCGGTTGGCTAAATTCGCCCGCCCTCGGCATCGCGCTGCCCAATGCTTACTTCGACTCGCTCGGCCTACCGAAGTTGACTGCCCGATAGGCTCAACCCGCCGCCGCCGCATACGCGACCCGTACGGACGGTGGTGCGACAGGGAAAGCTGGCGACAGCCTACCCATGTCGATCAACGTAAGAACAGTGTTCCCCCTACTCTCCACCACGGCCCCCGAATGGGCGCACTCCGTCCTCGAAGACCCCATCGCCCTCCTCATCGATCACGCCTTCCTCGAAAAGAAAGCCGCCAACAACGCCTTGGACATGATGACCCTCTGGCCCGGCGAATGTGTTCCCGGCTGGGTTGAAACCATGACCGACGTCGGCCGCGACGAAGCCGCTCACCTCGCCCAAGTCACCCGTATCCTCACCCGCCGCGGCGGGCGCCTCACCCGCATCCACAAAAATCCCTACGCCAACGCCCTCCGCGCCCTCGTCCGCAAAGGCGAAATCGGTGACACTCTCGACCGCCTCCTCGTCTCCGCCATGATCGAACTCCGCTCCTGCGAGCGTTTCTCCGTCCTCGCCGCCCAACCCCCCGGCCCCCGCATCCACTCCGGCTTGCCTAGTGGCGCGGGCCTCCAGGCCGGCGCGTAACTTCAAGTACCTAAAAATCCTGTCGACGGCAACCACCATCCTCATCCTTCCTCAGCCGCCTCCGAAGTATCCTTAAACACTTCCTCTCGGATAATTCTATCCGTAGCTTCCCGCAAATACTCCTCCAGCGCCTTCTGGATCTGCACAAACTCCGGCCACAGCGTCCCCATCAGAAAACTATGCGGAGCCCGTACCATGATCGTCGTGAATCGCTGCCGCTTATACCGGTACGGCCGCAGCCCATATCGCTTGCACAGCGCCACAAACAACTTCCGCGACCATTCATCCGCCAGTGTAAACTTCAATTCCACCGGCCGCTCCACCCGCTCGGTCTCCCTCAGCCGCTTCTGGATCCGCTCCATTGCCGCGAACGCGGCCATCCGTTCGCCATCCGTTGTCGCGCCCGCAAACAGCGCCTCAATCCGCCGCAGTTTGTCTCTCAGCTCTTCTTCCAGCGTCATCTATCCCAATACCCGCTTTCGCTCATTCGCGTTCATCTTCTCCGCCGCGTACCGCAACAACAGCCGCGACGTCCTCTCCTTCCATTTCTCCAAAAAATCCACTACCTCCCGCGGACGCTTCTCATGCGTCTCCTTCAACATCCACCCAACACCCTTCTGCACCATCTCATCCCCATCCTCCATCATCCGCGCAGCCACTTCCAGAATCGTCTCCAGATGCTCCCCCCGCCGCCCCGCCTTCACCAGGCTCACTGCCGCCGCGCGCCGCTTCCACCGATTCTTCGACTCCGTCCATCCCGCCAATTCCCGCGCCAACTCCGGCTCATTCCGGATCGAAGCCTCCATCAACAACGTACAAACCGCGTCCGTATGCGCCCAATTCTTCACATACCGGTCAATCCACCGCTCAAACAATTGAAACTCACACCTCCCACACTGCTTCCCAAACCGCGAATACAAATACGCCGCCAACCCGCCACTCTCCAGTTTCCCCGTCTTCCACAACGCCGTGCACAATTTGTTCCGCTCCGCCAAAGGCCAAGCCTTCACTTCCCCATACAACTCCCGCCCCAAAGCCCGGATCTGCGGAGCCGCAACCCCATACGGATCCACCGGCTCCTTGAAGAACCGCCGCGCCGTCGCCGCCACCTCCGGCGTCCCCAATTCCCGCAGTCGCGCGTCCACGCGAGCCAGCATCTCATCTACTCTGCTCATCACATCTAAGATAAACTGCGAGATATGATCCCACCAATTCTCGGCAATTCGCCGCGGATCGGCAGCCTGCTCATCAAGCCCGCCAGCGCGCTCTGCAATCTCGATTGTTCCTATTGCTTCTACCTCGACCGTGCCACGGACCCCTACCAGGCTCTCCCCCATCGCACCATGACCCGCGAAACCGAGCAGCGCATGGTCGAATCCTTCCTCGCCTACAGCTATCCCAACAGCGTCTTTGCCTTCCAGGGCGGCGAACCCACGCTCGCAGGACTCCCCTTCTTCCGCCAACTCGTCGAATTCCAAACCCACTACGGGCGCCCCGGCCACAACATCTCCAACGCCCTCCAAACCAACGGCATGTTAATCGACGAGGAATGGTGCCGCCTCTTCAAAGACTACAACTGGTTAATCGGAATCTCCATGGATGGCCCCCAGCACATCCACGACACCTACCGCGTCAACAAAGCAGGCCACGCCACCTGGAAGCGCGTCATGCAATCCATCGAGACCATGCAGAAGCACCAGGTCGAATTCAACGTCCTCTGCGTCGTCAACCAGGCCAATGTCTCGAAGCCCCGCGAGATCTACGAATTCTTCCGCCAGCTCGGCATCGACAACGTCCAGTACATCCCCCTCTCCGAATTCGACGGCCACGGCAATCGCCTCCCCTACACCATCAGCTCCGAAGAGTACGGCAAGTTCCTCTGTGAGACCTTCGACCTCTGGTGGCCCGAGCGCCGCACCATGCGCATTCGCTTCTTCGACAACCTCGCCGAAGCACTCGCCGGACAAAAGCCAGGCTCCTGCACCATGCATGAAGCCTGCGACAGCTACGCCGTCGTCGAATACAACGGCGATGTCTACCCCTGCGACTTCTTCGTCGAAAAGACTTGGAAGCTCGGCAATCTCAATCACAACACCTGGGACCAGATGTCCCGCAACCCTCGCCGCTTCCAGTTCGCCAAAAACAAGTCCATCCCCCATCCGGTCTGTTCCAAATGCCAGTGGGAAGCGCTTTGCCACGGCGGCTGCCCCAAATCCCGCCACGCCCCGCACAACCGTTTCGAAGACCTCGACTATTTCTGCACAGCCTACAAAATGGTCTTCGCCAAATCCGTCGATCCACTACGTCAAGACGTTCGCCGCCTGCTCGGAAGATAACCATGCTCACCGCGGCTCTACTATTCATCACCCAACTGCACGCCCAGCCCAACCCGCAACTCGCCGCCGCCACCGCCGAAGACCACCGCGACATGATGCGCCAACTCGGCATTACCGCCCTGCGCCCTGGCCCCAGCGGAAATGAGAAAGCCCCCAATCACGCAAACTACGACGACGCCATCGCAAACCCCTTCCCCGACTACCCCGAGATCCTCCGCCTCAATAACGGCCGCCGAGTCACCTCAGCCAAAGACTGGTGGAACCTCCGCCGCCCCGAACTCATCGAACTCTTCGATCGCGAAGTCCTCGGCCGCGTCCCCGCCAATGCCCCGAAAGTCACCTGGAGCATCGTCCGCGAATCCAAAGACAAAGTCGGCGAACATCCCGTCATTGCCCGTGAACTGAAAGGCAACCTCGCAAACAGCGACGTCAACATCCAACTCGTGATCGTGACGCCGGCCGCTTCAAAACGAAAAGTGCCCGTGATGATCATGTTCACGCGCGCGGCGTTCCCCTCCGATCCCATCCCTCCGGCCTTCGCCCGCTTCGCTGCCCAACGCGGCCCCGATCCGCCCGCCACCGAACAACTGATCGCCGCCGGCTGGGGCTATGCGCAGCTCCTTCCCGCCAGCGTCCAAGCCGACAATGGCGCCGGTCTCACGCAAGGTGTCATCGGCCTCGTCAACAAAGGCCAGCGCCGCAAGCCCGACGACTGGGGTTCCCTCCGAGCCTGGGCTTGGGGAGCCTCCCGTGCCCTCGACTATCTCGAAACCGATCCCACCATCGATGCCAAACGCGTCGGCATTGAAGGCGTCTCCCGCTACGGCAAAGCCGCCCTGGTCACCATGGCCATGGATACGCGATTCGCCGTCGTCCTTGTCGGTTCATCCGGAGAAGGCGGCGCCAAGCCACACCGCCGCAACTTCGGCGAAGCCGTCGAAAACCTCACCGCCTCCGGCGAATACCACTGGATGGCCGGCAATTTCCTCAAATACGGCGCCTCCGAAGCGTCCTTCGGTTCGAAGAACGCAGGCGACATTCCCGTCGATTCCCACACACTGATCGCCCTTTGTGCACCACGCCCCACTTTCATCAGCTACGGCATACCCGAGAAAGGCGATGCCCGCTGGCTCGATCAGCAAGGCAGCTTCATGGCCACCGTCGCCGCCGGTGAAGTCTTCCGCCTCCTCAAAGCAAAGGACCTCGGCGTCAAGGAAGACTACCGCATTGCCAAGATGCCGCCTGTCAATGAAAGCCTCATGAATGGAACCCTCGCCTGGCGTCAGCACGACGGCGGCCACACCGACGGGCCCAACTGGAAATACTTCATTCCCTGGGCGTCGAAGCAACTCGCTGTGAAGGCGGTACGCCCTTAACCACGGGCGGCGCCGGCCCGCTAGATGGTTGCATCGAATCCGTCAGCCCACCACACTCCACCCATTGCGCGATCAGTTCTTCCGAGTACCCCATCTCCTCGTGCATCGACCTCACCAACTCATCCGCCGTCAACTCCCGCGCCGCGAATCCACTGCTCGTTCGCTCGAAACGCAGGTTCCCCCGCAACAGGATCACCCGATCGCGAAAATTCCGCCGCGCATACAATCGCTGGTTAAACGCGCTCCGCTCCCGTGTCGCCTCATAATGTGCCAGCACCGCGCCATGCCCCAGCGCCTCCCTGAAAATCCGGCAATTGACAAACCCAGCCTGGTGCGGCACCGTCACCCATACCAGATGGCTATCCCCATCCGGCTCCAACTCCACATTCGTCACTTCGTTGCCACAACGCTGGTCCTTCCCCAACAACAACGGCGCCGGACTCATCAGCGACGAATCCGCCAGCCATTCCTCACCCCCGAACGCCACCATCACCGTGCCATGATTCACAAACCCCATATCGAACATTGACCCGCTCCCGAACCGTGCTTCAAACCCGCACCCGCGCAGCAACTCCAGCCACGCAATCGCGCCTGGCCAACACGTGCCGCCCGCTCCGTTCGCCAGCCACCCCTCGAAAAAGTCCGGCGCCTCCCGCCCCGGCAGCGGCCGTCCTGTCCGCAGCGCAATCATCTTTCGCACATTGTCAAACCGCGTCGCCAGCGACCATGCCTCATACAAGCGGTGCAGTCCTTCCTCATCTGGCCGTGGAGGAGCATCCAACCCCAGCCGGTCCAGAACCCGCGCCAGCATCACTCCCCCACCACAAACAGCTTCCCGTCATTCATCGTATAGATCCGTCCATCCGGCCCGATCGACAACGGAGTGTACGCCGCCCCTAGCGCCAGATTCAAAAACAGCCGCCCCAACTCCACTCCGCCTTGCCCGATCACATACAGATTCCCGTCCTCGCTATTGGCATACACATTCCCCAGTGCATCCACCGCCGGAGCATTGATGCACCACTCAAATCCCCCCGGCACGGCAGGTACACACGACAATCCGCCGTCCGGACGCCTAAAACATTCCTGCGTGTTTGTGTTTTGGAACCGCCACTCCACTTTCAAATCCTGATTGAGCTGCGTGATGTAGTACGGCCCGTTCTCCCGCGCCGGGCAGAATCGGAAATCGAAACAATACGACCCGATCCCGTAGTTGTTCTCCTTGATCACCACATGCCACCCATCGGCCCGCGAAAACACCGCCGGCGTTGTGTCCCACCCGAAATCATGCGCCGCCCGAAACTCACCCGCCGCCGAAAAATGAAACAAATGCCCCCGCAGATAGTTGTACGTCGTGAATGACCCGTACAACACCCCCCCATCCGGAGTCACCACCGGCGACGACGTCGACAGATCCGAAACCTGACCCGCCGGCAATTCATTCGTCGCAGGATCAACCCCATTCGCCGGAGTCCCCTGTCTGCACCCACCCGGCCCGCCAATCCCCAACACCACACCGCATCCATCCTTCAAATGTCCGCGCAGCGATGCCGCCCATTTCAACGTCAAATCCGGCTTCACCGCGATCACGTACGAATACCGCGCTCCCGCCGAAGAGTGCCCCCGGCTTACCGTATAAATCGTTCCATCCCGAGCCACCGCCGGAGCCACATTCACTCCTGGCCGCTGGCTCAAGCAGGGCACACTCGCCGGAGTCGCCGTCGGCGAAGGTGGCCACGGCAATTGTTCATTCCCAAACGTCCCCCGGCACGTCACTGGAGCATCCGGAACCAGCGTCTTGTAACTCACCATGCTCGCCTCACCCCGCCGGTTCACCTTCACCAGCCACGCGCCGGCCACATCCGTCCCTGAGCGAGTCCCCCATGGATCCACCGCATCCAACTGCAGCACGTTGTAATAAAGGTTCCCCGCATCGTCCAGCGTCAACGGCCCCGCCACGTACTTGTTCGCATCCACCTTCTCCCCAAACGGCTGAATCCGCCGCACCAACTTGCCGTTCCTTCGCCGCAGCACAATCACATCCCCGCCCGCCGCGGGCATCGCCACCAGTTCATCCGTCACCACGCCATGAAACACCGGCTCCCACCGCAAAACGCCCGCATTCGGCGCGGGCTTCCAATCCGATTCATAGGCCCACCGTTCCCGCAGTTCATCCCGAACCCACCGCAGTTGCTTCATCCCCCATGTCTGCGTATCCCACGCCGCGAACCCGCACGGGGCAGGGAAGCCCGATCCCGCCGGTTGGCACGGCACATAATTCCCGCCTTTAAACGGCAAAAACACATCCCGCCCATCGACTAACGCCGGTTGATAGTGCGCGAACAGATCGCCCCCTCCTTCGGCCTGTATCAACTGCGACCACTTGTCGTGCACCACCTCGGCCAACAACCGCGCTGGCGATTGCCCCACCACCCGTACCGTTCCGTTATGCTGCGCGTTCATCCCCCACTGCGTCCAGCTCTGCGCCTGCAGTATCGAGCAACTCATCGCGACACATACCCAAAGTGGCGACGGGCCTCCAGGCCGGTCGCAGTTCAGCCTGGGAAGGCTGAACCCGTTCATCATCGCCGGTCGAAACATCCCCCTAGTATGCCAGCCTCCACTTTGCTCTGGCCAAGCGCCCCGCCCGTCCCAAACACTTTCATCTTTTTTTGTTCCAAACAAAAAACCACTTGAATGTTTTATGCGCTTCTGCCACAATGCGTAAAACGCCAGCAGTTGTGTTGTACCGAATGCGTCGACTTTCGCCAGTCAAATGCTTCCGCCGCAGCCGCCGGGACTTCCGTCTCCAGCGGCTTTTGTGTTTCAAGCCTTCCTGGCCGCGCCGGCAAGTTCCAACCGCCGCTGTGTCCGGCGTTTTGCACAACGGCCCTTCCGGGTCCGAAGACACAATAGGAGAAGATTTGTGTTACGGGAAAAAGGCACTGTGAAATGGTTCAACTCAGCCAAAGGGTACGGCTTTATCCAGCGGCATACCGGTGAAGATGTTTTCGTTCACCATTCGACGATTCAGATGTCCGGGTATCGTACCCTGAACAACGGATCCATTGTAGAGTTCGAAGTTCGGGAGGGTCCAAAAGGTCTCCACGCGGAAAACGTGACCGCCAACTAGTTTCGCGTTCGCTCAACCAGGCCCGCCTAAACGATCCGAATCCGAGAGCGGATCGTACAGGCGGGCTTTTCCTTCAGTGCGAAAAGCCCACCCACCTGCGCACATTCCCCCAATTCACCGCCGGTCCACTTCACTCCCCGCCAGCAAATACGCTCCAGTCCCCCAAGTCTCCGTCCCCGCCTTCAACTTCCGGTAATACTCCCGCCCCTTCGGCACCGTCCCCGTCGACACCCCCGTCACCAATCCATCCTTCACATACCGCTCATTCACCGCCTTCCACGCCTTCATCGCCATCCCCGCCTTCGCCGCCGGCAGTACTCCCAGTCGCACCAGTTTCAACACCCCGTACACCACCATCGATGTCGCCGAACATTCCGGATAACTCGACCCGTCATCCATCACCGTGTGCCAGAATCCATCCGCATCCTGCGTCTTCTCCAACCCCCGCACCTGTGCCTCCAACACCCTCCTCAACTCCGCATGCTTGCCGCCCAGCGCCTCCATCGTATCGGCAATCGACATGATCACCCACCCGTTCCCGCGTCCCCACGGGCCCGGTGTCCGCTGCCCCGTCTCCCAATCCCACATGTGATAGAAAAGCCCAGTATCCGCATCCTGCAAGTGCTTCGCGTACGTTACAATCTGCTCCGCCGAATCCCGCACATACTCCTTCCGCCCCAACGCCGAAAGCAATGGGCAAGCCATGTACAGCGTATCCACCCACAACTGATGGCTCCCCTTCCAATGCCCCAGTCCGCCTTCCGGACTCCGCTCCGCCTCCTTCGCAATGAACGCCGCCGTCGCTTCCGCAATCTCAAGATACCGGGCCTTCGGAGCCGCCTGATGCAGCAGCAGAATCGCCGTCGCTGGGCTCCAATGCCCGCAATACGCCGAATGTTCGCCTCCCCATGGCTTGTCCGAAACATTCAACAGCTCTCGCGTATCCTTGCCCTCATACAACGCCGTCCAACGCTTCATCCAATCCAGATACTTCATTTCCTTCGTTCGCTCGTACACCTTCATCAACCCGATCTGCTGCACTCCCTCGCCCCAGTTGTAGGCGAACGTCTCCGGCGCAACCGTGATCAGACGGTCCGCCACTGAAATCCATTTCTCCCGATAAGGATCAGCGGCCATCAAAATGCTACAAGACACAGCAAGCCAAACCAAGAGACGCTGCAACATGATCCGCTACATAGCACGTTGTCTGCCACTAATCCTCGCCCTTACACTCCACGCCGAAGGGCCCCGTTCCCATCGCCTCTATGTCTGCGGCATGGAATCGAAGGGCTATGTCGTCGGCGCAAAACTCCCGCCCAGCGGCCTCTTCCTCTACCAGCCACCCGTCTGGCGTCAACTCGGCTTCAACCACCCCACCATCAACGCCCTCACCTACAATCCCCGCGACCCCAACACACTCTACATCGCCGCCGGCAACGGCTGCATCCGCTCCACGGACGCCGGCAAAACCTGGCGCATCCTCACCAGTTGGCAGATGACCGAAATTCAGGACGTCGCTCTCGACTCCCTCAATCCCACTCAGATCCTCATCGCCCTCCCCGATGGCATCGGCTACTCCGACGACGACGGCCGCACATGGACCCATCGCGATAACGGCCTCCCCCGTAAATTTGTCCAAGCCGTCAAAGCCGACCGTACGCGGGACCGCCGCTTCGTCGCCGGAACAGAAACAGGCATTTATGTTTCAGAGGACTCCGCCCAACACTGGCTCCCCACCGGCGCCCCAGGCTCTATGATCACCGCCATCCAGCAATCCCCAGCGCAACCCGCCCTCTGGATGGCAACCACCCAGCAAGGCGGCCTCTTCCTATCCAAAGACAACGCCCGATCCTTCGACAAAGCCGAAAACATCCCTGCTGACCAAGCCCTCTACAACGTTGCACTCCATCCGCAAGATGCCAACATCGCTGCAGTCTGCGGCTGGCATCTCGGCATCCGCATCTCACAAGACCAAGGCAAGACGTGGCAAGACCGCACTCCAGGGCTCCCCTCCAACCACATCTGGCGCGTCGCCTTCGACCCTGGCCGCAAAGAGCGCCTCTGGGCCAGCGTCCACGAAGAAGCCGTCTTCTACTCCGACGACCTCGGCCTCACCTGGACTCGCGCCGGCCTCGAAGGCTCCATCGTCCGCGACTTCGCCTTTGTTCCGGAGGCCCGCCAATGACCGCGATCCTGCTGCTCCTCCTCCTCTGCACCCCGGCCCACGCCGAAGAAAACTTCGAGGCCCGAGTCCGCCGCATCATCGAAACCAACGCCGCGGGCAACACCGGCTACCAACACATCGCCGCCAATCTCTGGCTCCGCCAAAAGCCCGAATGGGCCTCGCAAAAACTCACCGAACTCCTTCGCGAGCCCTCCGGCGACATGTTCTGGATGTTCCCCGTCACTGCCATCGCCTACCTCGATCGCGGCCAGCTCACGCCCGAGGCCCGCAACGCACTCCGCCAGGCCTGGCGCACCTACATGCCCTACCGCGGCGACACCGAAAACCACTGGCTCCTCTACTACAGCTGCCTCTACCTAATGGCCCAGCTTTATCCCAACCAACCCGCCGAAACCTGGTACACCGGCAAATCCTCCAAAGAAAACTTCGAAGAGGCCCGCGACTACATCTACAGTTGGATCGACCTCACCGTCACCAAAGGCCAGGGCGAATACGACTGCACCCACTACATCGGCGTCTATCTCCTCCCACTCTCCTACCTCGCCGCCTGGGCCGAAGATCCACAAATGAAATCCAAAGCCCGCCGCATGCTCGATTGGGTCATCGCCGATTACGCCGTCGAAAGCCTCAACGGCCTCTACGTCGGCGCCCACGCCCGCACCGACGACATCCAGGTCCGCCAGAAATGGAACGGCGTCTCCTCCGACTTCGGCTGGCTCCTCTTCGGCCAAGGTTACCCGCTTCCTGGCTTCAGCTACTACGTCTTCTTCTACACCGCTGCCTCCGCCTACCAACCCCCGCCCATCCTTCAGCAAATCGCCACCGATCGCTCCAAACCCTACGTCCACCGCGAGCACAAGCGCACCCGCAACCGCTGGCGCTTCACCGATGAGCGCCACGCCCCCGTCTACAAAACCACCTTCCTCCATCGCGACTACGCGGTCAGCTCCGACCAAGGCGGCATTCTCCAACCCATCCAACAGCACTCCTGGGACGTCACCTGGGCTCTCCCCGATCCCCGCGGTGTCTCCAACACCATCTTCTCCCTCCACCCCTATTCCTCCCCCTACGAACTCCAGATGTATTTCCCCGGTCTCCCCGATTTCATCACCGAAGCCGTCGTCCGTTCCAAGAAAACCTACGATTCCCCCGATAAATTCCTCGGCGGCTCGCCCTACGAACAAATCATCCAGGACCAGGACACCGTCATCGCCCTCTACAGCATCCCTCCCGGCACACGCTTCCCTCACATCAACGGCTTCTTCCCCGACGGCCTGAAGCACTTCGAAGAACACCCCTCCGGCTGGCTCTTCGCTCAAGGCGGTAACACCTACATTGCCTACCGTCCGCTCGCCCCCTACGAATGGAAACCTCTCGACGGTGGCCGCCGCCTCTACTCTCCGCACCTCAAGAACGGCACAATCCTCCAGGCCGCCTCCGCCTCCGAATTCCCCGATATCGAAGCGTTCCGCAAAGCCATCCTGGCCCTGCCGCTCAAGTACACCCTCGAACCCGTGCCCACAGCCCAATTCCAAACCCTACGCGGAACCCAACTGACCGCCACTTACGGCCACCCGCCCAACCGCAAAAACTGGAAAATGTTCGACGGCCCGTTCCTCAACTCCGAATACGGCAGCCGCCTCCTCACCCTCACCCACGGCTCCGAAAAACTCGAAATCGACCTCCGGTGACGCGGGCCTCCAGGCCGGCGGCTAAATCAACTCTGTTAAGACTACGTAAAGCTTCACCCAAACCCATATCCACCCCCGCAATTCTGCCGTAACATCAGGTGTGCGCTAATGCCTGATAACCAACCCGCCGCCATCCTCCTCCGTCTCATCGCGGCACTCGCCGCAGGCGCCGCCGTCGCCTGGATACACGCCAAATCCACTCGCATTCCCCACGAATCCTCCTTCACCACCACCCTCGTACTCCTCTCCGTCTTAATCGCCATGGTTACCCAAGTCATCGGCGACAATGTAGCGCGCGCCTTCAGCCTCGTCGGAGCCCTCTCCATCGTCCGCTTCCGCACCGTTGTCCGCGACACCCGTGACACCGCCTTCGTCATCTTCTCCGTCGCCGTCGGCATGGCTGTCGGAGCCATGAACCTCTGGGTCGCCGGCCTCGGCATCCTTGTTATCGGAGCCGCCGCATTCCTCCTCTCTCGTTCCAACGCAGCAAAGCCCGTCATCAGATCAGCCCACCAACTCACCATCCGCGCCAACACCGCCGCCGACCTCCACCACATCGCCCAACACGCAGGCTCATCTCTAGGCGCCCTCCAGTCCATCGAAACCCTCAAGCAAGGCACCGCCATCGAAGCCGTCTACGAATACGAACTGCGCAACCCACAAGACGCGCAGAAGCTCGTCAAAGATCTCCTCCTTCTCGAAGGAGTCCACGAAGTCCGCCTCGTCAAATCCACCAAGGAGTAACCATGCAGTTCCTAGCCCTGCTCGCCCTCACCGCATCCATCCTCTCCGCCCAATTCCCCGGCGGCTTCGGCCGTGGACCCGGTCGAGGCCCAGGCGGACCCGGTGGCCCCGGCGGCCCCGGCATGTCCGAACGCAAACTCCTCAAAGACTTCGACAAAGACGGCGACGGCAAACTCAACGCCGCCGAACGCAAAGCCGCACGCGAATCCCTCAATCGACGCACCCGCCCGCAACCCGGTCCCTCCCTCACTCCCGCCCAAGTCAAGCAGTACACTAACGAACCCCTCTACGACCGCAACACCCTCCGCACTCTCTTCCTCACCTTCGAAAACAAAGACTGGGAGCAGGAACTCGCCGACTTCTACAACTCCGACGTCGAAGTCCCCGCCAATCTCACCGTCGACGGCAAGCAGTACACCGGCGTCGGCATCCACTTCCGAGGCATGTCCTCCTTCATGATGGTCGGCGAAGGCCAGAAGCGCTCCCTCAACCTCTCCATCGACTACACCGACAGCAAAGCCCGTCTCGGCGGCTACAAAACTCTCAACCTCCTCAACTCCAACGGCGACCCCACTCTCCTCCGTACGCTCCTCTACTCCGAAATCGGCCGCCACTACCTCCCCATCGCCAAAGTCAATTACATGCGCGTCGTTATCAACGGCGAAAGCTGGGGTATCTACGTCAACGTCCAGCAGTTCAACACCGACTTCCTCGCCGAATGGTTCCCCTCCTCCAAAGGCCCCCGCTGGAAAACTCCTGGCAGTCCCATGGGCCGTGCAGGCCTCGACTACATCGGCGATGACCCCGCCGCCTACAAGCGCATCTACGAAATCAAAACCAAGGATGACCCCAAGTCCTGGGCCGCCCTCATCCACCTCTGCAAAACCCTCAAACAAACGCCTCCCGATCAACTCGAAGCAGCCTTGAAACCCATCCTCGACATCGACGGCGCCCTCAAGTTCCTGGCTCTCGAAAAAGCCCTCATCAACAGCGATGGCTACTGGACCCGCGCCAGCGACTACAACATCTTCCTCGACGAAAAAGGCCAGTTCCACATCATTCCCCACGACTTCAACGAAGCTCTCGCCCCCGCCGAAATGATGGGCCCTATGGGTCCCCCGCCCCCCGGCTTCGCAGGTCCCGGCGGACCAGGAGGTCCCGGCGGCCCACCCATGGGTCCACCGCCCATGCAAGGCCCTCGCAACCGCGCCCCCGAAGACGCCAACCTCGACCTCTTCGCCGGCGAAAAGGACCCCGCTAAACCACTGCTCAACAAACTACTCGCCGTCCCTGCGTTCCGCCAGAAATACCTCGCCTACATCCGCGACATCGCCCAGAACTGGCTCGTCTGGTCCAAACTCGAACCCATCGTCAAAGACGCGCAAGCCCTCATCACCGAAGACGTCAAAACCGACACTCGCAAACTCGGCTCCACCGAAGCCTTCCTCAAAGGCGCAACCGAAGAGACCACCTCGCAAGGCTTCGGACCCTTCGGCGGACGCCCTCACATGAGCCTCAAAGACTTCGTCGAAAAGCGCCGCGCATTCATCCTCAAGCAGACCGAAACACACCCATGATCTCGGCCACCATCTCCTCCCGGGATCCATACCGAGTCTCGTCATAGCACCCCAACGGGTTCTCCAGCGCGTTCACCAGGCACTTGTTGCAATACGTGCAAGGCCGCGGCGCGCGATCCATTCCATCCGCGAACATCCGCACCAAGTCGCGATTCGCCACCAGCGGCCGGGCCATCGACACCGCATCGCACTGCCCGTCCGTAATCGCTTTCCGGATCTCCTAAGCGCAAAGGGCACGCTCCGCGCCGCCAATACCGAAGGAACACGCGTCCGCACCAAGGCGCGGGCGGGCTCCGTTTTGCGCGTGTTCCTTAGAAGCCGTTTGAAACCCGCCCGTGCAAATCACCGGGATCGTCACCACGGCGCGTATCTTCGATGCATCCTCCAGATTGATCCCCTCAATCTTCTCCCCGCGTGCATTCACCCACGCCAGCCGGAACAATTGCCCCGCCGGTGAAGCCAGCGACAAATAATTCGCCAGCTCCATCTTCCCGCTCGAAATCATCGTATCGAACGTCTGCAACGCGCTCTCCACCGGAAAATCCCCCGGCGGATTCTTCGGATGCGGGAACGCATTCCCCGCCGATATGTGCAACGCATCCACCCCTGCTGCCTCCAGCCACTGCGCCACCTGCAACGAATCCTGCAACGTCGTCCCCTCCGATGCCAGCGGCTGCAATGCGTTATTGAAATCCCGTGCGCTCAGCTTCACCTGCAAATGAAAGTCGCGCCCCACCTCCGCCCGAATCGCCGCCACAACCTCCAGCAAAAACCGCGCCCGGTTCTTCAGCGACCCGCCGTACTTGTCCCTCCGGTCATTGATCGCCGGACTCAAAAACTGCGTGATCAAATACCCGTTCGCCCCATGCAACTCCACTCCATCCAACCCCGCTTCCCTTGCCCTCCGCGCACCCGCCGCAAACTCACCCACCACCCGCCGGATGTCCGCCCCCGTCATCGCATCCGCCTCAAACCCATGCAGCGGATCCGGCCGCCCGGTCGAACTCAGCCCCCGCGCGAACTCAATCCCCGGAATATCCCGCTGCCGCCCCGCATGGCTCAACTGCAAAATAAACTTGCAATCGTGCTCATGCACCCGCTCACCCACCTCGCGCCAGAACGGCACGCAGTCATCCCTGTCGATCGTCGCGTAGTTCGGCATGATTCGCCCCCGAATCGACACCGGCACAAACGACGAGACAATCGCCCCACACCACCCTTCGCAAACGAAGTCTCCCAATTCACGCGCGCCGGATTCCCTGACCCGTCGTAGTTATCGAACCGCCCCGAAATGTTCGACCGGAATACACGGTTCTTCACCGTCAAATTCCGAAAGCTGAGTGGAGTAAAGATAGCATCGCCCGCCATGCCAATCAGGCTACTACCGTTCGGCGCCGAAAGCCACGCAGCACGGTCAACACCGCCAGCCACGGCAGCACCCGAGCCGCCCGCATCTCCCATCCGCCGTCATACTCCAGTTCAATCCGGCACGGCCCATCACACCCCGGCTCCAGCGCCATCTGCCCGATCCCATCCTCCCGCAACACTCCCGGCCGTCCATTCACCCTCGCCCGCCACCCCGCATGATACGTCCACTGCAACGACACCGCATGCTGCGGATGCAGGTTCGCATCCACCACCGCCGCATGCTTGCTCGTCCACCGCAGCGGAGCCTCAGGCATCGACTCATCCTCCAGCGCCGCCACATATCCCCGAACTTGATCCATCACCTTCGGCAGCGCCTCCACCGGCACCACCCGAGCCAGCGAAGCACTCCGATGCGGAATCCGGTACAGCGTCTCTCCCTCGCCCCGCCACAACACTTCCAGCCCCTGCAGCTTCTCCGGAAACTGGAGCGGCTTGTACGGATCGACACTGCCGGCCTCCGCCCCCACAATCGCCTGAATCCCAAACGCCCGCGCCCACAACAGCGTCTCTTCTTGCGTCCGCACCAGATTCAGTGCGTACCACGCATCCCGCCACTTCGGATTCACCACACCCTGCGCAAACCCGCCGTCGAATTGAGGCGTATCGCAAAACACATTCAGCCACGCCGTCTTCGCCCCCGGTGCATAAACGCGTCCTTCAAACCGGTTCTCCCGCAGCCACCGCCCCAACTGCCCGAACATTGTCGCCCGCATATCCAACGGCCGCAGATAAATCTCCCGCGAAACCCGCCGCACCTGCTTCATCGGCACCACCGAAGCCGCCACAGCCACACACACCACCACCACTTGCACACGCCACCGCACGACAGAAACCAGCGCCCCCAACAACAAACACAACCCCAACTCCATCTGCAGGTGATACCGTTCCGGTTGCGGCACCAGCTTCCATCCATACCAATAAGCCCCCACCGCAATCGCTCCCGTAATCGCCGTAAAAAACGCCGCAAAGCCAACCAGCAAAGGAACCCGCCACCTCCGCATCGCCCACGCCGCTGCACTCAACCCCACCAACCCAATCAGCACCCGCCACGGCAACGCCGCATACGTCGCATCAAAATTCCCCCCAATCACCTTCGCATTCATTCGCACCACCGCAATCGTCGACGGCGGAATCCAAGGCGCAGCCAGAGCATACGCCAACACTCCAATCCACAACGTCCGCAATACCACTGCCCGCGAAAAATTCACCAGCACCCAACACACCACGCCCAGCGCCAGCGTCAATCCCGCATGCCAGTTCGTCAGCGCCGTCGCCGCCATCGCCAACGCCGCAGCCAGATCCCACAAAGCCCCGCGCTTCCTCCACGCCACATCCAGCAACAGCAGCGCCAAAGGAAAAAACGTCAACCCCGATACATGCGGTCCCTCGCCCCACACCACCAGATCCTGTAACCGCCGCCCCGCCCCCATCTCACCCAAATCCGCGGCAATCTCCTTCACCAGATACGCCGATGGCGACACTGCCGTATACGCCAACGCCGCAACAAACGCGCCTGCCATCGAAGCCCCGCCACGCACCGCGAACGCATACAGCGTCACTGGACCCAGCGCGAACAACACCGCGCACACCGCGTGATACGCCGTCCCCGCCGGCAATTGAAACACCGCCGCCGTCAACGCCGCCAGCAAATGCAGCAGCGGCGGATACGCATCCTGAAAAGGGATCCCGTTGTACCAGAGCGCAAACCAACTCAGATCCCGCCAGTTCTCGCCGATATACCGCGCCAGCGCAATATACGCCGCTTCAATCGACCCCGCCTGATCCAGAAACTCCCGCCCGAATAGCTCCGCTACCAGATACGCATTGGCCGCAAACAGCACCGCGGCCGCAACCAAATGCAGCGCTACACGCCGTTGATCCCCGTGTACGGTTCCGTCGTTTGCATCATCTCGTCCCATGTCACAACGGCGCGCCGCGAAGCCGCCATACGCCCGAGGATAGCAGTAAGATTACTCCGCACGGCCTCCTCCGCGTTGTTCACCGTGCGACCCGAACGAATGCTCTCCACAAACGCCTTCATATTCGCCACCGCCCCATCCTTGAACGTGTTGTCTTTCTCCGACCCCGTCCACTTCACTTTCCCCCCGATCCGCACCGAACCGTTATAGTGCGAATCAATGTCCCCCTCCGATCCATACACGCGAATGCACAGATCCCGGTAAAACTGCGTAAACTGCGCCGAACTGAAGTCCACCTTCACTTCCTTCGGATACCAGTACGTCACGATGTAATGATCCGACACATCCCCCAACTTCCGCGCATTCTGCCCGCACGATCCAAATGCGCTCAGCGGCGTCCCCTGCAAATACCAATTCGCCACATCGATCACGTGGATGTTCTGCTCGACGATTATATCCCCCGACAGCCGTTTATTGTGCAGCCAGTTCCGCAGCGTCGCATCCGATGCCTTCATCGCCGACGTGTCATGATACGGAGTCCGGTTGGCGTGATAATACACATGCCCCAGCACCGGAGTCCCAATCTCCCCCCGATGCACCCGCGCCGCCGCCTCTTGAAACACCGGCTGAGCCCGAGTCTGAAAGTCCACCAGAAAGCTCCTCCCCGCCGCTTTCGCCTTCGCTCCCGCCGCCAGTATCGCCTTGCATCCCACCACATCCGTCGCCACCGGCTTTGCCAGGTACACATGCTTGTTGTGCGTCACCCCCGCCATCGCCTGTTCCGGATGATAGAACGGCGGCGATTCAATCACCACGCCATCCAGCTTCGCAGCCGCCAGTTTCTCAAACGCATCCAACCCCACAAAAGCCCGCGACCCGTCCACCTTGTACTTCGCCTTCGCCGCCTCAATGGGCGCTGCGAAAGCATCCGCCAGCGCGGTAACACGCGCCATCGTGTGTTCGTGAAATAAATCGGTGACCCAGTTCCCCCGGCTTCCACAGCCGATCAAACCAAGTTCCACCGTCGAGTTCGCCTGAGACCCGAATGCGGTCTTGGCGCTAAGGATAAGAAGACCCGATTGTATGATTTCTCTGCGGTTGTTCATAAAGCCTCCACAGGCCGGGGCGTCTCCCGGCAGCTCGGAAACTCGCGTGCATCGGATAGACCCGGCGCGTTGTGGGGGCGAGTTTCCAAAAATGTACCTAACCGCGCACTATCTTAACTCCCTCCACCATCGCCTGCAGCTTCCTCCGCGCCGCCCACCGCGCCGTCTGGCTCAATCCGCAATCCGGCGCAAACGAAAGCCGCTCCGCCGGAGCATAGTGCAAACACCGCCGCACCCGGCTCGCCACTTCCTCCGCTGTCTCCACGTAGTAATTCTTCACATCGATAATCCCCACCGACACATCGCAATGCTCCACCAGCCCGCCAATCACCTCCAACTCCGCAAACTCCCGGCTCGCCATCTCCAGATGCACTTCATCCACATGCAATCCATGGAACGCCGGAAACAGCGGAGCATACCGCCGCGGAGCCACCGCCCGCGCCTTGAAATTCCCAAAACACAAATGCGTCGACAACCGCGCCTTCCCGCGCACCGCGCTCACTGTCCGATTGAAAATATCCACGAAGCGATAAGGATCGTGCAAATGCGCATAGCACGACATCGAAGGCTCATCGACGCAAATCTCAGCGCACCCCGCCTCCACCAGCGCAGCCAACTCCCGCTGCACGATCGGCAACAACGCCTCTGTATTCGCCCACCGGTCCCCTTCCAGCCGCCCGCTCAACGTATACGGNNCCCGGCACCGACATCTTCAGCACCGGCCCCCGCGGAGACAGCCGCCGCAATCGCGCAAACTCCTCCACACACCCCAACCCGCGCGGCGCAGCCAGCACTCCACTCACCCGATGCTTCCCCCGCTGATCATGTGCCGGAGGCCCAAACCTCCGCCGCGGCAAAGCCTCGCGTTCAATCCCCTCAATAAATCCATAAAAGGACAAATTGAAATCGAGCCGCGTC